>JAGWWM010000004.1 GCA_018970395.1 Bacteroidota bacterium | reverse complement strand
CGATTGAAACAAACAAAGCCTCAAGATCTGGATGTAATCTCTGCAAAAATGACATAAATCCAGGTTGATGGTTGAATAAAAACGGTCAACGCTATTTAGGCATCAACAATACGTTAACCGATAACTGTTACCTCCTTATCCTCTAACTTTGCCCACGCATGAAAAGTAAATCCCTACAAAAAGATAAAGTCAATATCATCACGCTGGGTTGCAGCAAGAATATGGTGGACAGTGAAGTGCTGAGTGGACAGTTGCTCGCCAATGATAAAGCAGTGGTGCATGAAAGTGCCCGCTTGGATCATAATATTGTTGTGGTGAATACCTGCGGCTTTATTGATAAGGCAAAAGAAGAAAGCATCAACACCATTCTGGAACAGGTTTCGTTGAAACAAAAAGGGAAACTCGAGAAAGTATATGTCACAGGTTGCCTGAGTGAACGCTATCGCGATGATCTGGCAAAAGAAATTCCTGAGGTGGATGCCTGGTTTGGCACCATGGAATTGCCTTTTTTACTCAAAAAGCTGGATGCGGATTATAAGAAGGAATTGCTGGGGGAAAGACTGCTTGCAACGCCTCAGCATTATGCTTACCTTAAAATATCGGAAGGCTGTAATCGTACTTGTTCTTTTTGTGCCATCCCGCTAATGCGCGGCGGTCATGTAAGTAAACCCATAGAGCAAATTATAGCCGAAGCAAAAGCTTTGGTGCAAAAAGGAGTGAAAGAAATCATGCTGATTGCACAGGAGTTGACCTATTACGGACTCGATATTTACAAAAAAAGAAAATTGCCTGAACTCTTGCATCAGCTTGCGGATATTGAAGGATTGAGATGGATTCGGATGCATTATGCTTATCCGCATAAATTTCCCCTCGAAATACTTGATGTAGTAAAAGAGAGAGAAAATATTTGCAATTATCTCGATATGCCTTTGCAGCATGCTTCCGATCGCATGCTCAAAGCGATGAATCGTCAAATTACCCGCAAGGAAACTGAAAATTTGCTCGATGCTATCCGGCAAAAACTGCCCGGCATCTGTATCCGTACTACACTGATTACCGGTTTCCCGGGAGAAACGCAAGCAGATGTGGATGAGTTAATTGAGTTTCTGCAAGCGCAAAGATTCGACAGGGTAGGAGTGTTTACTTACAGTCATGAAGAAGGAACTTCCGGTTATCAGTTAACGGATGATGTACCTGCTGAAGAGAAAGAAAGACGGGCTCAGGAGATCATGGCAGCGCAACAGGAGATTTCCATTGAATTAAATCAGCAGAAAATTGGAAAAGAATTTTTGGTGATGGTGGACAAGAAAGAAGCCGGTCGCTATATCGGTCGCACTGAGTTTGATTCAGTGGAAGTAGATCACGAGGTGATTTTTCAATCAGATAAAAAACTGCATCCGGGCGATTTTGTAAAAGTGAAAATACTCAAAGCCTACGATTACGATTTGGAAGGAGTTCTGATAGAAGCTTAAAATAAAAAAGGCAACCGATTAGAGTTGCCTTTTATTGATTTACCATTTTTTCTCGTAACCACCACCATCACGGTTGCCTCCACGGTAACCTCCACCGCCACTTCCGCCGCGGTAACCACCTCCGCCGCCTCTGTTTCCGCCACCATATCCACCACGAGAACCCCCTCCGGAATAATCTCCGCCGCCGCCACCGCTTCCACGGTCTTCTGCAGCCTTCACTACCAGCGGTTTTTTGCTTTTTCCTAAATGAATATCATTGAGTAATTCAATGGCTTGTTTGCCGTCTTCTTCATTTTCCATACTAACAAATCCAAAACCTCTGCTTTTACCTGTCTCGCGATCAATGGCAATTTTAGCAGATTTTACAGGTCCGAATTTTTCAAAGATTTCTTCTAACTCAGCATCATCCACATCATAGGGTAAGCCGGCAACAAAAAGATTCATAATAAAAATGTTTATCAGCGAAATTACGGCTATTCGCGAAATAATGCACTATTGCTTTTTTCTGCCAAAAAAATAAATTTTGAAAAACTAAAAAAATTAGTAATTTAGCGCCAATAAAATTAGTAAACTATGGCAACAGTCAATCAAAACATCAAGTATCTGCGTAAGTTAAGAGGTTGGACACAGGAGGAATTTGCCCGCAAAATCAATATTAAGCGTTCGCTTCTTGGAGCTTATGAAGAAGAACGAGCAGAGCCAAATTACGAGGTGCTGGAGACAGTGAGCGATATTTTTAAAGTTACGATTGATGACTTGCTGAGAAAAGATTTGTCTGAATCCAAAGGCTCCTACCTCGCTAAGAGAAGGCAGCTCAAAATGGCTGTTGAAAAAAATGTAATTCATTTTGTGCCGGTAAAAGCGGCAGCTGGCTACTTGAATGGTTATGCGGATCCTGAATTTATTGATGAACTGAATACGTTCACTTTGCCCATGCTGACAGGTGGTTCCTACCGTGCTTTTGAAATATGGGGCGACAGTATGCTGCCGACTCCAAGCGGAAGTGTGGTTATAGGAGAGAAAGTAGAAAGCCTGGATGAAGTCAAAAATAATAATCCTTACATCGTTCTCAGCAAATCGGAGGGGATTGTCTATAAGAGAATTGTCAAAAACACCAGGCAAAAAAACAAGCTAACCCTCCAAAGCGATAATCCGGTTTACCAGCCTTATCAGGTAAACGCAGAGGATTTGCTGGAAATATGGAGTGCGGAATTGGTCATCACCAAAGTCAATCAGCTACAGCGATGGGATGTTGGAAATCTCGCGGGCATGGTGAGTAGTCTGCAGTCGCAGGTGAATTCGTTAAAGAAGAAGATGAATTGAGAAGGCGGTTGACAGTTAACTGTTGAGAGTTGAGAGTTGAGTGTTGAGAATTATCGGTTATGGGTAGAAAGAAAAGTAGAAATTGAAACGTCAAGAAAAAAAATGTCTCAAACCTATCATTTGTATATTCGGGAACAATCTCTTTTGCTTTCAAAAGAACGTTGTATTTGTTGGGAAAATGAAAAAGTATTGATTTTGTCGGATACGCATTTCGGTAAAACCGGACATTTCAGAAAAGAAAGCATTCCGCTCCCGCAAATGATATTAGAAAATGATCTAAACAGGTTAATTGAAGTTATTTGTTGTTTTAATCCCGATAAACTAATTGTTGTAGGAGATCTGTTTCACAGCTCCTTCAATAAAGAGCTGGATTATTTCAAACAATTCAGAGCCAATTTTTCTCAACTCGAATTTCATCTCGTTTTAGGGAATCACGATATTTTACGAAAAGAATACTATGAGGATTTAGCTATTCAAATTCACTTGCATTCCCTGGATATGCATCCGTTTTCTTTTGTGCATGACATTAATGATAAACAAATAGAAAATGATAATTTTTATTTCTGCGGTCACCAACATCCGGGAGTAACAGTGCGTGGAAAGGCCAGGCAAAACTTAAGATTTCCATGTTTTCACTTTTCTGAAAACCATGCTTGCCTGCCTGCTTTTAGCAGATTTACCGGCATGAGTCCGATTAAACGAAATAAAAAGGATCAGGTGTTTATCATTACCGAAGAGGAAGTAATTAATATTCCTGCTCGTCTTCCTTATATTCACTGTTGAAGTGGTGGGAAAGATTCAACCGTTTGCGACTTTCTGTTACCCAACTTAACAGGGCTTGTTTCTCATTTTCGCTTAAAGAGGCTTTTGAATGTAAAAGACGGTACGACTTTAAGGGCATTTCATTTTCTTCTATCACTTCCTTGATCTCCTCCAGTTTATGATCCATCTCGGCAGGGGTATAAGTTTTGAAAGTGCTAAAATTCAAATGGGATTTCCCTTCTTCAATATGATGCTGAATCCACCAGCCTGCGGGCTGCACATTGGCATACCATGGATAACTGGTATGATCGCTATGGCAGTCATAGCATGAACGCTTCAGGATTGAATGAACAGATTGGTTGACTTGAAAGGCAAATTGAATATCATCATTTTTTGAACCAATGCCCTCATTCCTTTCCGGTCTCATAAACTGAATGATGATGAAACCCAACAAAAGCGGATAAAACAATTTTTTTCTCATAATGGATAAAAATAAATAAATTCTTTGAATCTATAAAACATGGATTCCTCTTTGCATGTGTCACAGATTTCATAATCATTATCCTGTCTGTCTTATAGCAAAGCGTAATTTTTTTATGTGTTCCGTAGAGACGCACAATTGTGCGTCTCTACAATCTTTGCGGAGCTGGTATTCATTGATCGTTGTTAGAATAATGAAAATTATATCTGTTAGAATAGACTTAATAATGTTTCCACTGCAGTAATAGATATTGATCATTATCTTCCCAGCAATTGCTCCTGCATTCTCTTGATCCGCTCCGCCAGTTTTTCTGTAGATAAATTATTTCGGTTTAAACCGTCTGCAATGATGGGGAAACTCATGGGCGTAAATCTTTCCGGGTGGGTAATGATGATTTGGCTTTCCCTGATTCTTTTTAAGGCAGCTCTTAATCTCCGCTCCTCCATCTGTTGCTCAAAGACTTCCTGAAATGCCTGTCTTAATAATGGATTCTCGGGGTCATATTCACTAAAAACATTAAAGAGCAAACCGGCAGAAGCCTGCAGGTGTTTTGCTTTTTTTTGTTGTCCGGGCAACACCTGAAAAATCAATCCTCCAATTACGGCAATATCCCTGAATTTTCTTTTTGCCATCTCAGTAGCATTTACGCTTTTTTGTATATCCTCAAATAAATGCTCATCGCTAAATAATGCTTTCACATTGGTCGCATCAACAGGAATGGGCTGATCGCTCAGTAATTCAAAACCATAATCATTCATGGCGATGCTAAAGCTGATATTTTTGAATTTTCCTATGCGATAAGCCAACAAGGCACTTAGTGCTTCATGCAACTGTCGTCCTTCAAAGGGATACACCAGTAAATGATATCCCTCTTTGCTCTGATGCTGTTCGATCAATAGCTCCTGGTCTCCCGGAATATGAGAGCGATTTTTTTGCAATTCCATCAATTCAGCTAGATGTTTAAACTCCGGATAATTTAATGGGTCATGCAGCACCGACTGAAAAGTTTGCCTGAGTTTCTCTCCTAAATTGGCACTTAAACTCATTCTTCCTCCCAGCCAGCTCGGAACGATAGATTTAGCAGCGTTTGATTTTTTTACATACACCATCATCTCTTTGATCTGAACCAAAGCTACTTTTTGACCGGCAATGATGAAACTGTCGCCCGGCTCCAGTTTGCTGATAAACCATTCTTCTATCATTCCGATATAGCCGCCATTTTGAAATTTCACTTTCAGCATTTGCTCGCTTACAATCGTGCCAATATTCATTCGGTGGCGCATGGCCAGCTTCCGGCTTTTGATCCGATAAATCCCGTTTTCAATGATTACTTTTTGATAATCATCGTATTCCTGCAAAGCTTTTCCACCGTGGACTAAAAATGACAATAAATGATGCCATTCCTCAGGAGTGATGTGCTGGTAGCAGTAGGTGGATTGAATTTCTTTAATAATTTGTTCCGGTTCAAATCCCTCTGAAATGGCGAGGGTTTGGAGATATTGCAACAACACATCCGCACATAAAACAAGTGGATCCTTGTGTTCAGCCAGGTTTTCCTTAATGGCTTCCTGCAGGGCAACAGATTCCATCAATTCCAATGCGTGGGTGGGTAAAAAATAAATGTGACTCGTAGCATTCGGCTGATGCCCGCTTCTCCCGGCTCGCTGCAGAAATCGGGAAATTCCTTTCGGGGAACCAACTTGTATAACAGTATCAACCGGACGAAAATCAACGCCCAGATCCAAGGAGGCGGTACAGACTACTGCTTTTAATTTATGCTGATGCAAGGCATCTTCTACCCAGTTTCTGAGTTCCGGATCTATGCTGCCATGATGCAAGGCGATTTGCCCTGCCAGTGAAGGCGCATGATTCAAAATTTCCTGATACCACCTTTCACTCATGCCTCTGGTGTTGATGAATATCAAGGTGGATTCGCTGGATTCTATTATTGAGATTACATGATGAATGAGTGAAAGTCCAACATGCCCTGCCCAGGGATATTTCGTGAGGTCGTCCGGGATAATCGAGCTGACTTTAATTTTTTTATCCAGCTTTGCCCGAATAAATTGAGAAGAGTTTTTGTCGGCTACATGTGCAACGAGCAATACTTCTGCCGCTTCATCCAAATTGCCAATGGTAGCGGATATGCCCCAGATACTGCAATCTTTTTGAATGTCTCTCAACAATCCCTTTATTCTTGAAAGCGCTAATTCAACCTGTACGCCACGCTTGCTGCCAAACAATTCATGCCACTCGTCAACCGCAACGAGTTGTAGGGTTGAAAAAAGTTGAGGGTATCCTTTTTGTGCCAGTAATAAGTGCAGACTTTCGGGTGTGGTGATCAGTATCTCAGGGATTTGTTTTTTTTGTTTCAGTCGTTCTGAAGTAGAGGTATCGCCGTTTCTGATGCCTACTTTCCAGGGGATGCCGGCTTCATTCAGCATCTGCTGCATGCTGTTGCCAATGTCTTTTGCCAACGCGCGTAACGGACTAATCCATAATAATTGTAGTCCGATGTTTTTACGATGCTGATAACTGTCCGGATATTGATTGATGTAATGAATGAGTAGTCCTAAAAAAACAGAGAAGGTTTTGCCGCAACCGGTGGGCGCATTGACGATGCCGCTTTTATTTTTTGCGATAGCCTCCCAAGTTTCTTCCTGAAATTCAAAAGGGGTCATTTGGCGAGACTGCATCCATTCCTTGATGATTTTGTATCCTTTGGTTGCTTGCAGCTTCATTTTCTTTTCAGGGATTTAGAGAGGATATGTTTTGCCGTGTTGCAACAACAATTGCTTTAAATCCGATAGGGTGTTGATATCTTCAACTGATTTGTCTTTTCGCAATCTCTTCATTCTCGGGAAACGCAAGGCAATACCGGCTTTATGTCGTTTGCTCTCGCTGATGCCTTCGAAAGCGATTTCAAAAACCAGTTCCGGTTTTACGGTACGAACAGGACCAAATTTCTCAAGAGCATTTTTTTTCACAAAGGCATCCACTTCCTTGAATTCCGCATCAGTTAATCCGCTGTACGCTTTGGTAAAACTGATCAGCTTATCTCCGTCTTTTACCGCAAAAGTGTAATCAGTGTAAAGATTACTTCTTCTACCATGTCCTTTTTGAGCATATATCAGTACGCCATCAATAGTGAAGGGGTCCACTTTCCATTTCCACCAGTCTCCTTTTTTTCTGCCGCTCTGATACGTGGATGTTTTTCTTTTCAGCATGAGTCCTTCCGTAGAATTTTCTCTCGATTGATTTCTGATATTTCTCAGTTGCTCCCAATTCTCGAATAGAATCGGTGTGGAGCATTTAAAGTGAGGAGATTTAATGGTGTTGGTAAGTTCGGACAATATTCTTTGTCGTTCAATAATAGGTTTTTGGCGGATGTCTTCTTGATTCCATTCCAGCAAGTCATACGCCACGAATATAGCTGGTGCTTCCTGGAGAATTTGGGTATTTAGCCGCTTTCGGGTAATTCTTTTTTGCAACAGCGCAAAGGGTAGGGGCTCAATAGTGTTGCTCGTTGGATTAGCACAAAGTATTTCTCCATCTACTACGGTGCCATCGGGTAATTGCAGCAGCAACTCATGTAGTTCAGGAAATTGTTCTGTTATCAATTCCTCGCCTCGACTCCAGATGAAATGTTGTTGATTTCTTTTGATGCATTGTCCGCGAATGCCATCCCATTTCCATTCGGCAATCCAATCATCAGGATTATCATTATCTATTAATGAATTCTCGAGCGGATAAGCAAGATAGAAAGGGTAGGGCTTTGAATTTTCATTTACTGCATTTTCTTTGCTGAGTAATTCTTTGAAACTAACTGCTGTCGGATGCCATTTTCCGCTGAATAAATAGGCGATTTCACCGGCTGATTTTTGGATTGCTTTTGCCAGTGCATTATAAATCATACTTTGAGAAATGCCGATTCGAAAACCGCCGGTGATTAGTTTGTTGAAAACGAAACAGGCGTTGCGATCTAATTGCTGCCATTGCTGAAGGATGAATGCTTTTTTCTCTTCATCGGATTGGCTGCTTAAATCAGAAAGTTGCTCAATTATGTCGGATAAACTTGCAGAGGAAGCGGTCATTTCTTCTCCTTTTGCAGGGAGTAATAACGCGATGGTTTCTGCCAGGTCTCCAACCGTATGGTAAGATTCATTGAATAACCACTCCGGGATTTGACAGTATGCTGCACACCATTTTTTCAACAGCGCTGCAGGAAGGGTTCTTTTTGGTTTTTTTCCTGTAAATAATGCAATCGTCCATAGTTTATCCTGATCGTTTGCAGAAGAAAAATATTCTGCCAGCAATGCTTGTTTAGCGTTGATGCTGTTGGTTTTTCCAAGCGCTATGATTAAGGTAACGAAAGCGTTCATTATTGTTGAATCGTTTATTTGTTGATTCTTTGATTCGTATTACTAATTATTAATTACTAATTACTAATTACTAATTCTAATTCACATACTCCAATTCCTCTGCTTCTATCCCAATTTCATTCAAATAGCGACTTAATACCGAAGTAAAACCATGGGTTGCCAATACCTTCTGAGCATTGGTTGCTTTGATGGCAGCAAGTAATCCGTTCCAGTCGGCGTGGTCGCTGATGGCAAAACCGGTATCTGCCGGATTCCTTTTGGCTTGTCCCCTTACCTGCATCCAGCCGCTGCAGACTGCCGTCCTATAGGGTTCAAATTTTTTCAGCCAGTGTGTGCCCATAGTTGAAGCGGGCGCAATGATGACCGTATTCTTAAGTTCTCCTTTCTCTGTCTGTTGTCCGGCTTTTTTTATATTCGGAAGAGATACGCCTGCTTTCTGCAACGCTTCGTGAATGGCAGCTGCGGAACCGTGCAGAAATATGTTATTGGTTATTGGTGCAACAGCTGTTGCCATTCTTTGTGCTTTACCCAGACTGTAAGCAAACAAAACAGAGTTGAATCCTTGGGCTTGATTTGCTAGAATCCAATCTTGCACTTTCCTATATTGTATTTCCTGCAATTCCCATTGATAAACCGGCAGTGCAAAGGTGGATTCTGTAATGAAAGTATGACAGCTTACGGGTTCAAATAATCCGCTCAAACCATCATCTGTTGTTTTATAATCTCCACTAACACAAGCTATTTCTCCATTATATTCCACTCTTACTTGCGAAGAACCGATTACATGTCCTGCCGGATGAAGGGAAACTTTTACGCCGTTGAGTGTGACGGGCTGATTCCATTCAATGCTTTCATATGCAAAATCACCGAGCCTGACCTTTAACAGTGGTTTGGTTAAATGATGACAGAGATAAGCTCCATGGCCTGCTTTTGCATGATCACTATGTGCATGGGTGATAATAGCTTTGTGAACCGACCTCCAGGGATCAATGTAAAAATCGCCGGCTGCGCAATAAAGACCATTTGTGGTTAAAGTCAGTAATTCCTGTGACACTTTAAATAAACAATCCTAACATAAAAGGGTTTAGAATCCTTTCACTTTGGTAGTGATGCCCTTCGATTTTTGAATGATATAACTGTTTTTATTTTCAAAATAATCGGGCTGTATGGTTTGATTCAGATAGACCGGTTCAATATTGTAGGAGGTAAAAATGTTGCAGGTCGGTTCGCTAATTCGGTTCAGAAAATTATTTTTTTCTTTTATCAGCAAAGGAATAAAACAGGCTGCGGTCTCGTATCCTTTGTAGGCAATGTCAGAGGGCTTTCCGTTCGTTTTGTCTCCAAATCTTTGTGCAAATCTTTCTGCAATTGCATTTCCATCTTTGTATAGAGCAGTGGGATAATAGACTGTTTTATCCTGGTATTTTTGTTGATTTAATTCTCGTAAGGTCTCCCAATTAGGCATGCCCATGTATTCGATTTGGATGGAATCAGAAGAAGGGGAGAAGGAAAGTAATTGTAATGCCCACTTGTCTTCAAGTGAACCACTAATGAGCATATTTTTTTTCGTACTGTCTAATAATGACTGAAGTGTCGATACATCAATGCTGTCGGAAAAAGTCTGAGTCTTCCAGTTTACAAACGGTTTGCCGTTTTTACTTTGATTGGCGTTATTCATTAGAGCTTCGAGTTTGTCTTCCTGATTTCCTTTTTTTCGGATATAGATGATATTATAGTCGCTGCATTTTTTTCGCATAAACTGAACCATAGCCCTTAAGTGATTGGGCAGGGTGGGATTCAGTAAAATGGTAAAGGGATTTTGTTTGATGCCTCCATCATTAGGAAAGGTGGTAGAGAGAAAGGGAATTTGGTAGTTTAGTGCGATCTCTGCAAGTTGACGATAATCATTGCCGCTGACTGCTCCGATGATCAAATCAGTCGTATCAAAAAAATGATTTTGTTCCAGCAGAATGATGTTCTGGTCGGCGGAACGCAAATCAAGTATATGCAGTTCAACGGGAGTCTCTGTGTCTAATGAATCTAGTGCAAGCAGCAACCCTTCCGTAAAATCAAGTCCGGGCAGAATATGTCGCGGCATTTCATTTTCATACTCATATTCTCCGGACGAAGAAAAACTGGAATCAAGATATAGTTGAGCGAAAACTGCTACTCTCAATGGGCGAGATGAGGATTGTTCCTGCGCGTGGAGTTGATTAGCAAGTAAAAGGCAAATAAAGAAAACTGTGCTGAGCTTCATATTGAACTATCCTATTTATTCCCACTCAATGGTGGCCGGGGGTTTACTGCTGATATCATACACTACACGATTAATTCCCTTGACTTTATTGATAATATCGTTTGAAATATGCGATAGAAATTCATATGGAAGATGTGCCCAGTCTGCTGTCATTCCATCTACTGAAGTTACGGCTCTTAACGCCAAAGTATATTCATAAGTTCTTTCATCCCCCATCACGCCTACACTTTGCACCGGCAGTAAAATGGCACCTGCCTGCCATACTTGATCATACAACTGATAAGATTTAAGTCCGCTGATGAATAAATCGTCTGCCTCCTGCAATAAACGAACTTTCTCCTCTGTAATTTCCCCCAAAATACGAATGGCAAGACCAGGTCCCGGGAATGGATGACGATTAATCAAAGCAGCCGGAATGCCAAGTGCTAATCCAACTTCTCTTACTTCATCTTTAAATAAAAAGCGTAAAGGCTCCACCAGGGCTAATTTCATCGTGTCCGGTAATCCTCCTACATTATGGTGCGATTTGATGGTAGCAGAGGGACCGTGTACTGAAACACTTTCAATTACATCCGGGTAAATTGTACCTTGCCCAAGGAAATCCACTTGTTCTATTTGATGGGCTTCTGCATCAAAAACTTCTATAAAAGTACGCCCGATGATTTTTCGTTTCTCTTCCGGATCCGATTTGCCGGCCAGTCGGGTGTAAAAATGTTCGCGTGCATTGACGCCTTTTACATTCAAGCCTAGACTGCTGTAAATATCCAAAACCTTTTCAAATTCATTTTTGCGTAATACGCCATTGTCAACAAAAATGCCGTATAGCCGATCCCCTATGGCGCGGTGTATGAGTGTTGCGGCTACCGTAGAATCTACGCCACCGCTTAAGGCCATGATCACCTTTTTATTTCCAATCTGTTTTTTTAAGGTAGCAATCGTTTCCTCAATGAAGGAGTTTGCGGTCCAGTTACCAGAGCAGCCACAGATATGAATCAGAAAATTTTCAAGGATGATTTTTCCCTCAGTGGAATGATAGACTTCCGGATGAAATTGAAGTCCGTACAGCGGATGATTCAGACTTCCGTTTTTGGCTTTAAAGGCTGCTACGGGAATACTGTCTGTTGTGGCGAGTATTTCAAATTCATCAGGGAGGGTGCGAATGCTGTCGCCATGACTCATCCATACTTGTCCTGCATCAGAGATGTTTTTTAAAAGAGGATCATTTTGCTTTTTGTGAAGTATGGCTCTGCCGTATTCGCGCTTGTCGCTTTTTTCTACAATGCCTCCAAACTTTTTAGCTGTTAATTGCGCTCCGTAGCATATTCCCAATACGGGATAATGTTGGGTAAGACTTGAGACATCTATATCGGGAGCGTTGGGGTCATTGACGGAGAAGGGGCTGCCGGATAAGATGATGCCCTTAATGTCATTGTTTTGGGGAACGCTTTGATGGTAGGGGATGATTTCACAATAAACATTGCACGCTCTCACTTTTCGGGCAATCAGTTGGGTGTATTGGGAGCCGAAATCAAGGATTAAAATCTTTTCATTCATAGGGCACGAAGGTAAGCAAAAATGAAGCTTCGTTATTAGCGTGCGCCGACAACAAATCTTTTTGATTCAGCAACTCCTGCTCCCTTTATTTGAAGCAGGTAATGGCCGGGTGATAAGTGACGGATATCAACCCTCATGGAGGTTGAGTTAGGGGTTAAAAAACCTTTGCTGCATTCCCTTCCGTAAAGATCAATAATCTTGTAAACCATCGGCTGTGAAAAATTGACTTTGAATTGTAGGTGGATTTTGTCACCCACTGTAGGGTTAGGATAAAGCACGATTCCGGAAGATTCAGAAGACAAGGCATCAGATAAAGATGTAGCAATAATCAATCCGGTACATTTCCATATTTCATAGACCCACTCGGGCTGATCGATAAATGGGTTTCGATTACCTAAAATGACATATACAGAATCATTTCTGTTTTTTTCCTTCTGACTTACCGGATCCTGAACATGCCATTTGTATAGCAAACGAATTGACCAGTCATCAAATGCAGGGTAGGAGGTTCCGTTCAAAATATTATCGGCATTAGCATTAGATTTCCATCCGGCAATTTGCGATTCATAACGGACTGCCATATAGAATAGCGCTCTAGCTATATCTCCTTTATATTCATTAATGGGTTCAAATACCGTTCCTGTATAGCCGAAATTATCTCCGGTTCCCAATTTCCCACCATTTCTGGTAATATTACTGCTGTTTTTTACCTCACCAAAAGGGAAGTTGGCTCTCATTCCGTTCACCAGCCCATCCGTAGGAAATATATGATTCAGATCTGCTTTCATGGGTAACTCATCATTGAACCAGCTGACCGGAAATAAATGTTCACGATTGAAACAGTCCCCCTCTTTAGCATATTGTCCGCAGCGATTTTTATCAAAAGTGAAGGTATAGGGCTCCTCTCCATTAGGGTTATCGCTATAAATATCCCAAACAATATCCGCAGTATTGGCATCATTCCTTCTCTTATCCGTTCTTGGATGAGCGGTCAGTACATCTGCATATAACAGCGGTTTATTATTGGCGGCAATGATGTTAAAAAGAGCGGATTTAAGCGGTGCACAGGATAGTCCTCCCGTGCCTGCATAATAATCCAAAGGCAGATTCGATTGCACTGAAGCGGTTCGCAGGTTTTGTGCCGAACTGCTTATGCCGATTAATAGGGAGAATACGGGAAGTAAAAAGAATGATTTTTTTATGACCATTGGTAAAAATAAAAAAACCCGCTGATAAAAGCGGGTTTCATTAAAAATTTAATTTTATTATTTGGAAAGGCTATTCACCTTCTTAGAAAGTTTACTTTTTAGATTAGCCGCTTTATTCTTATGAATGACACCTCTTTTAGCTAGTTTGTCAATCATGGAAGCAACGTCAGTTAATTTGCCTGTAGCTTGTCCGGCATCGGTAAGCGCTCTTAAATCACGAATTGCGTTTCGGGTTGTTTTACCGTAGTAGCGATTGCGATCTCTGCGTTTCTCGCTTTGACGTACATCTTTTCTTGTAGCCTTATGATTTGCCATATCTTATGTTATTTTCGGACGGCAAAGGTAAGGGGAAATTTCTTTCAATTCATCTTTTTATTCAAAATTTAAGCTCATTTCTTCCTTATTTTCCACTTGCCCTTTGAGCAAAACGACCGATATTTGCCGAAATTTTTTTCGCCGTTTTAAGGATTGTCTTCCATGAAGGATTTTCAATACATTACCTCTTCTCACCCGCAGTACATCGAAAACTTATATCGGGATTTTGTCCGTGATCCGCTTTCCGTGGATACGGAAATCAAAAAGTTTTTCGAGGGATTTGATTTTGCCGTGCAATCCGGCTACCAACCGAATGGTCAAACCGCCTCTTTCGGTGGAGAGGGAGTAGGTTGGGAAAAAGAAATCGGCGCCTATCGCCTAATCCTGGGTTACCGCAACCGTGGACATCTTCTGGCAACCACAAATCCTATCCGAAAAAGAAAAGATCGGGGCGCCAGATTAGAACTGGAGCATTTTGGTCTTTCTGAAGCAGATCTGGATAAAACTTTTTTTGCTGCCTCCCTGGTGGGATTGCATAACGGGACGCTCCGGCAATTAGTTGCGCACCTGCAAAAATCCTATACTTCCAATGTTGGTATAGAGTTCAAATATATTGTAGATAAAAAGAAAGTAGATTTTCTGATCCATTCCATGGAGCAGCATTTTCACCAGCCTTTTCCGGTTGAAAAAAGAAAAAGAATTCTCGAAAAGCTCAACCAAGGGGTTCTTTTTGAAAAATTCCTTCACACTAAATACATTGGTCAGAAACGATTTTCGCTGGAAGGAGGGGAAACGACCATTGCAGCACTGGATGCTATCATTAATACCGCTGCAGACAATGGTGTAAAAGAAGTTGCCATTGGTATGGCGCACCGCGGTCGGCTTAATGTGCTTGCTAATATCATGGGTAAAACCTACGAACAAATTTTCAGCGAATTTGAAGGCACTGCTTCTCTCGAACAAACCATGGGCAGCGGCGACGTAAAATACCATATGGGATATGGCAGTGAAGTGGTGACACCTTCTCAAAAAACAATCCATCTTAAATTGTTACCCAACCCTTCACATCTTGAAGCGGTTGATCCGGTAGTAATCGGTTTTGCCAGAGCAAAAGCTGATTTATTGACTGAAAGCGATTTTGATCTGGTGCTTCCAATCCTGATCCATGGTGATGCTTCTGTAGCCGGTCAGGGGATTGTATATGAAGTGTTGCAAATGAGCAGATTGCATGGTTATGAAACCGGCGGTACCATTCATTTTGTTATCAATAACCAAATTGGATTTACGACTGATTTTGAAGATGCGAGAAGTGCAGATTATTGTACTTCACTAGCCGCTATGGTACAAGCTCCTGTACTGCATGTGAATGGAGATGATGCAGAAGCAGTGGTTAAATGCGTGGAGATTGCTACCAGATATCGTCAGGAATTCAACAGTGATGTTTTTATTGATATGGTCTGCTACAGAAAGCATGGTCATAATGAAGGAGATGATCCGAAATTTACCCAGCCACAGCTGTACGCATTGATTGATCAACATCTTAATCCAAGAGAAGTATATACTCAATATTTATTGCAGAGCGGAGAACCCGATGCCAAAGAAATGGCAAAGTCGATGGAGCAAAAATTCTGGGCTGATTTGCAGGAAAGACTGGATGAGGTGAAGCAAAATCCATTGCCCTACACCTATCAGCCTCCTGAAGTTGCGTGGAAATCTTTGCGTCGCGCGACTGCCGATGATTTTTTAGTTTCTCCGGACACTGCGATTTCGCCAGAGAATTTCGAAAAAGTTTTTTCGGCACTGATGGAGTGGCCGACTGACTTAAAGCCGCTGAAGAAAGTTGAAAAAATTCTCCAGGAAAAAATAAAACTCTTCCAGTCTGAAAATAAAATTGACTGGGCTACGGGTGAGTTGATGGCTTACGGTTCTTTATTGCTTGAAGGAAAGGATGTTCGGATGAGCGGACAAGATGTGCAAAGGGGTACATTCTCACACCGGCATGCAGTATTGCGCGATGAGGTGACAGCAAAATCTTATTCCCGTTTGAGCAGAATTGAGGGTGCAACGGGTAAATTCAGAATTTACAATTCTTTGTTAAGTGAATACGGGGTGCTTGGCTTTGAATACGGTTATGCGATGGCACATCCGGACAGTCTGGTATTATGGGAAGCCCAGTTTGGTGATTTCTGCAATGGTGCTCAAACGATTTTTGATCAGTTCATTGCTGCAGGCGAACAGAAATGGAATCGGATGAACGGAATTACAGTATTATTACCTCATGGGTATGAAGGTCAGGGGCCTGAACATAGCAGTGCCAGAATGGAAAGGTTTTTGCAACTCTGCGCCGAACTGAATATGGTAGTTACGAATATTACGACCGCCGCTAATTTCTTCCATGCCCTGCGTCGTCAGTTGACCTGGTCATTCAGGAAACCTTTGATCAATTTTTCGCCTAAGGCAAATTTGCGTCATCCCGGTTCTTATTCTTTAAAAGAAGAATTTTTAAAGGGAGGTTTCAAGGAAGTGCTCGACGATCCCGATCAACCGAGTCCGGCTGAAGTGAAAAAAGTATTGCTCTGCACCGGAAAAATTTATTTTGATCTTGCGGAAAAGAAGATGAAGGATCAGCGTAAAGATATTGCTATCGTGCGCCTGGAACAATTATATCCATTGCCTGAACAACAACTCAACGTCATCAGATTAAGATACAGTCGTGCTACCTGGTTCTGGGTTCAGGAGGAACCGTTGAATATGGGTGCTGCGGCTTATCTAAAAATGAATCTGAACGTGATTTCATTCGGTGTTATTGCGCGACAGGCGTCTGCATCCACCGCAACCGGTTATAACAAAGTGCATCATATGGAACAGACGGAGATACTGGACACCGCCTTTTCTATTTAAAATTTTATAACTGACAAATTCAAATAAAAGAAGCTATTATGATTGATATAAAAGTACCGGTAGTAGGAGAGTCTATCAGCGAGGTAACGCTTTTAAAATGGACCAAAGCAGAGGGTGCATGGGTGGAAAGAGATGAAGTAATTGCGGAACTGGAAAGTGAAAAGGCGACTTTTGAAATCAATGCGGAGCAAGCCGGGGTACTGAAACAGGGTGCAAAAGAAGGAGATACCATTCGGATTGGTGACGTAGTTGCTCATATTGATGAAACGGCAACGCCTCCTGAGAAAAAGGAAGTTCCTCAGGCAGCAACGGTAGCATCAATAACACCAGCACCGGTACCTGCTCAAGCAACTCAATCAACGGATAAATCTTTGAAAATAACGCCGGTAGCTGCGGCTATTGCGGCAGATAAAAAAGTAGATATTGCTTCTGTAAAACCGTCTTCTTCGAGTGGTAAAATTGTAAAGGGAGATATTCTGAATGCGCTTTCTGCTCCGGGTAAACTGGCTTTCAATCAGCAAGAGCTCAACAGCAGAGAAGTGAGAAAAGAAAAGATGAGCAATCTGCGTAAAACCATCAGTCGTCGTTTGGTGGAAAGCAAAAATACCACGGCGATGCTGACCACATTCAATGAAGCGGACATGTCCCGCATCATGGAATTACGCAGCAAATACAAAGATGTCTTTAAAGAAAAACATGGCGTTGGTCTAGGTTTCATGAGCTTTTTTGCCAAAGCATGCTCTGTTGCTCTTAGTGAATGGCCTGCTGTAAATGCCTATATTCAAGGGGATGAAATCATTTATCATGATTATGCAGATATCTCCATCGCTGTTTCCACTCCAAGAGGTTTAACGGTTCCTGTACTGCGCAATGTGGAAAGCATGTCTATGGCAGATGTGGAGAAAAAAGTAGGGGAGCTGGCTGCAAAAGCCAGAGATAATAAACTCACGATGGAAGAATTGTCGGGAGGTACCTTTACCATCACCAATGGTGGTGTCTTTGGTTCATTGATGAGTACGCCTATTCTGAATCTTCCTCAAAGTGCAATTCTAGGTATGCATAAAATACAGGAGAGACCTGTAGCGCTGAATGGACAAGTTGTTATTCGTCCGATGATGTATCTCGCACTCAGCTACGACCATCGAATCATAGACGGTAGAGAAAGTGTTGGTTTTCTGGTAAGGGTGAAAGAATTGCTTGAAAATCCTGAACAATTGCTCTTCGGTAAAGATCCGGTGAAAGCCTTGCTGGAAATCTAAGCATACATTATTCACTTTATGAATCGTTATGAACGTTATCTTAAGCTGGCAACAGATTTGGTAACGAGATATGACGGTTCTATTCCATTTGCTGCTTTTCTAAAACAGTATTTTTCGGCTAACAGGCATCTCGGTAGTCGCGATCGTAAGCAGATTGGCATGAGTTGCTATGCCTGGTTCAGAGTGGGTAAATTATTAATGAATATTGAACCTGCCCGACAAATTGCTGCCGCACGTTTTCTTTGTCATACCTCATCAGATGATTTATTGGCAACTCTTTTCCCTGAATGGAACAAACAAATTCATTTGTCAATGGATGAGAAGTGTGGTTTTTTAAAAATTTCTCTGACTCCTTCCTTTGTATTTCCGCTGATTGATCAGTTGAGCGATACCATCAATGTTTTGCCTTTCGTAAAAAGCCATTTTATGCAGCCTGATTTATTTCTTCGTATTCGTGAGGGTAGTGAAGAAAAAGTAAATCAGGTTTTGCATGCTGCCTCCTTTCAGTATGAATTTGAAACACCACATACGCTTCGTTTGCCGAATGGCACACGGGTAGAGGAATTCTTTCAAATTAATAAAGAGGTGGTGGTGCAGGATCTTTGTTCTCAACGAATCGCGGATTTTTTTAAACAACTTCCTTTTGAAAAAAATAACTCTTTTCTAACCTGGGATGCCTGCGCAGCGAGTGGAGGTAAATCCATTTTGCTGAAAGATTTTTTTCCTAATACCCGATTAACAGTCAGTGATAAACGAAGCTCCATTTTACATAATCTTCAAACAAGATTCAAAGAATCCGGTTTGACAATTGAAAAGCATCTAATCTTAGACTTAAGTCAACCTATTGCAGATACAACCTTTTCTCTACCATTTGATTTGATTCTGGCAGATGTACCCTGCAGTGGATCCGGCACCTGGAGCAGAACGCCCGAGTGGCTTCATTTTTTTACCCTTAAAAAACTGCAGGAGTATACTGATCTTCAATATCGCATTTTGCAACATGTCATTCCTTTTCTGAAATCAGGTGGTTATTTGTTGTACAGTACCTGCTCTGTGTATGCTGCTGAAAATGAAATGCAGGTCGAAAGAATCTCAAAGGATTTTAATTTGTCGGTCGAATCTTCACAGGTATTGAAAGGATATGGTATAAAAGCCGATACAATGTATGGTGCCTTATTAAAGAAATTATGAGGAAAATTTTCAAAAAAATATTTATATGAATAAACCTTTTACCCGGAAGCTCTTTTCTATTGGGTTGCTTTTATTATTTTTGGAGATGAAGGAACCTGCAGCCGGCGCTTTGGTGGTTGAACAAAAATTGATTCAGTCTGCTCTATTGAAAAGAGCAGTCGTCATTGATGTCTATCTGCCGCTTGCTATTCAGCACCCCGGCGATATGAATTTGCTGTTGTTGAATGACGGACAGGATTTATTGAAGATGCCCTTTGATTCTTTATTGTCCAACCTTATTGCCAAGGATTCTATTGAACCTTTATTGTGTGTAGGAATTCATTGCGGAGAAGACAGACAGCAGGAATACGGAATGGCTAATTTCCCTGACTATCTGGGTAGGGGCGCAAAGGCAGGAATTTATACGCGCTTTGTTCTGGAAGAATTAATTCCTTTCATTAAGCAAACGTATCGGATTCCCTTTTTCAGAAGTCAGTCTTTCGCCGGTTTTTCACTGGGCGGATTAATGGCCTTGGATATTGTTTGGAATCATCCGGATATTTTTACAAAAGCAGGTGTTTTTTCTGGTTCACTTTGGTGGAGAAGAAAATCTTATGATGATGGCTATACGGATGAGTCCGATCGGTTGATGCACAATCAAATCAGCAATACCAATTCATCGCTCTCCCTGCAATTCTTTTTTCAAACCGGTACCAATGATGAGTCGAGTGACCGGAATGGCAACGGCATTATTGATTCCATTGATGATACGCTTGATCTGATGGGAAGACTAAGTCAGAAAGGGTACGGAAAGGAGGCTGTTTATTATTATGAAATAAAAGGAGGTACCCATGATGTTCGTACCTGGTCTAAAGCTTTGCCTGTATTTTTGAAGTGGGGCTGGAAAAAATCCTGATTCTTATTTAATTTCTCGGCATCTCTTGTAACGTGTAATTTTGCACAAATACAACGATTATGCTTCATTCAATTGAGGAGGCGCTCAAAGATATTCAGGAAGGTAAAATGGTAATTGTAGTGGATGATGAAGATCGTGAAAACGAGGGCGACTTCATCATGGCAGCTCACTATGCCACGCCCGAAGCCATTAATTTTATGGCAAAATACGGACGAGGATTAATTTGTGCCGCTATTACAGAGGAGCGTTGCAAGGAGTTACAACTGACGCCGATGGTGAATGCCAACACTTCTTTACATGAAACTGCATTTACCGTATCCGTTGATTTAATAGGTCAAGGAACTACAACGGGCATTTCCGCACATGACCGATCCAAAACTATTAAGGCATTAATCGCTCCAGAAACAAAACCTGAAGACCTGGCAAGACCGGGTCATATTTTTCCATTAAAAGCAGCCACTGGAGGAGTTTTAAGACGAGCCGGACATACTGAGGCAACCGTAGATTTGGCGCGCTTAGCTGGCTTGGAGCCTGCAGGGGTGCTTGTTGAGATTATGAATGAGGATGGTTCAATGGCCAGATTGCCTGAACTGGAAAAAATGTCGAAAGCACTGGATCTCAAAATTATTTCCATAAAATCACTTATTGAATATCGGTTACAAACAGATTCTCTCGTACAGGAAATTGTTCGGGTGAATATGCCTACCAAATTCGGACATTTTCAACTGGCGGCATTTCAGGAAAAAGAAACCGGTGCTGAACATCTTGCATTGATTAAAGGAACATGGCAAGAGAACGAACCTATACTGGTACGTGTTCACTCTTCCTGTTTCACCGGAGATATATTAGCGTCTCTTCGCTGCGATTGTGGGGAACAGCTTGATAAGGCGATGCAGATGGTGGAAGCGGAAGGCAAGGGAGTAGTGCTTTATATGAACCAGGAGGGGCGTGGGATTGGCCTGTTGAATAAATTAAAAGCTTACAAATTACAGGAGGAAGGGATGGATACAGTAGAGGCCAATCTTAAACTCGGATTTCCAATGGATGCACGTGATTATGGAGTAGGCGCTCAAATTCTTCGTTCACTTGGAGTCAATAAAATCAGACTGATCAGCAATAATCCTAAGAAACGTGCTGCCATTCTTGGTTATGGATTAGAGATTGTAGAAAGTGTACCGGTGAAAATTCCTTCTAATCCCTTCAATGAAAATTACCTTAACACCAAAAAGGAAAAGCTTGGTCACGAACTATAGTCTTACCATATTTTATCAAACTCTTTGATATAAGAAAAACTGACACCGGTTCGGTCATTCCTTCTTTGGATATCAAAGATACTTCGGTAAAAACCAATCAGTCTTAATTTTCCATCAGGGGTAATCAGCCACTCCATTGATAAATCAGGGGTAAGCTGACGGTTATTCTGTACTGTCGTGTTCTGACCGCTTGCCAACAGTAATGAGCCCCCAGCTTTTACGAGTAATTTCCCATTCAATAATCTTCTGGTAACACCAAAAGAACCCGTTCCCTGAAAACCTATGCCCTGTGCCTGAGTGCCTGAAATGAGACCGGGCGTAAACGTTACATAAGGATCCAGCCGCAGATCTCTTAATCCGGGTACATTGCTTAACACGCTCCCGAGTCCGGTAGTTACCTGCTGAGCGATAAATTCAGAAATGGTACCTGCAGCGCTGGAGAAGAAAGTATTTCCGAGAGAACCACCTGCGGTGTTCTGATTATTATTGCTTGCTATGAATGAGCCGATCAGCAATAAAGAAATTACCTGCCTGTTCAGTTCATCCTGATTGGAATAAAGCTGCGAAAGCGCATTATTGGTAAGCGGATTATTACGGCAGGGGTGACCTTGAGGCAATTCAAATTTGAATTTAATGAGCGGATTTTTCAGCGTATTGCTCAAATTAGCAACAACAATGATGTTATTCCTTTCATTCGTACAACCACTTGCTAATTCGTCCGGAAGTTTTACCTGTTCTACAATGTAATTGGCGTCCATATTGATACGCGCATCATAAGGGTCTCCGCTCCAATTAATAGTACCTTTATTAATGAGAAATGGTCTTTTGAAAAGAGATTGCCAATTGAAATTGTATTTTCCCTTCGTGATTTCGTAATTGCCCGTGATGGAAGTTTTTTCATTCGTTCCTACTTTCAAATTGATGGCGCCATTCCCTTGTCCCTCAATCACGTCATTGGTCACTTCATCTAAAATCAGATAAACTTTTGCAAACGGGTTGGCAATTAAATCTAAATCCACACTAATTGAAGAAACTTCGTTGGTTTTACCCGTAGGTTTCATATCGGTACCATATTCTCTGAAAACAATGAAGCTAGCCGTTCCGGTTACCCTTGAATCGGAGGTGGGAAGAAAAACTTTCGAACTGTCGGTTGGTTGGCCTCTTAGTTTAAAAGATAAATTATTTACAGCACCTTTCAGGCTCCCTTTGGTATAAGCAATCACCTTGCCATAAAACAGAGAATTATCTTTTGCGGTCGTATTTAATACAAGAATTCCTTTGTTGGTATTAATGGCTTCAAAACGAAGATCCAGTTTCATGTCATCAAAGAATCGGTGGTCAATTTTGCCGGCAAAAGAGGCCATTCTTTCATTCTCATCCTGCAGGATAAAATTTTTGAAAACCATACTTTCTTGGTTGAACTCTATTTCTGCTCCTGTATTGATCTGATAACGGCATTTTGTATAATCCAGTAGAGCGGATGCGTTATTTAAGCGTACGCTTCCGGTCAGGTTTAAGTCTTTTACCGGACCGCTAACGCGTAAGATGCCTGTTCCGCTTCCTTTAATATCCGATAAAATACCCGAAAGGTATGGAGCGATAACAGCTAGTGGTTCATCCGCTAATTCAATTAGGTTGTCAGTGTAAACAGAATCAGCTTTTGCAATATTGGTTGTTCCTTTTATTTTGAAAGCGTGTCCGAGATTGTCAGACTCAATACGATACCGAATATCGCCGGTGATTTTGCTGTAAGTTGCATCCATCGGAACAAGTCCTATTGAATCATCATTGATGCGTAGTTTGTCTGTACTTAGTTTTACTTCCATATTGGTTTGTCCAAATGGATCAATGATGTCAATTCTTCCTGTGGTGCTGCCGGCAATTTCCGGGTCTTCAAAAAAATAGGGGAGCAGTTCGCCGATTTCCAGCTTTCTAAGTTCAATGATGACATCATTGTATGCACCTATTTCAGAGGGGTGTGTATATAGCTTTACGAATTCGTTGCCGCTTTGCAAGATAAATCCATCTGAAAAAATATTTTGGGATCCGATGAAAAGATTACTGCCATTTGTAATGTTCCATATTTTTTCACCCAATATCAAATCCGATTCTAAAAACCTGAATTGAACTCCATCCTGAGAAATGCTGAATTTAGTTTTGAGTTCGGCATTTTTTAAATTTTTGGAAACATTGGTGGAAATGAAAATGGAGCCTGTATCCGAGGCACCGCTCATGGAGAAATCAGTATGCGGAATCGTTAAACTATCACTCAGTTGTACGGATTCAATACTTCCTGAAATTTTCATTCCGGTTAAATCGTTATCGCTTTTTATGTTGATATTTCTGAAGAAGACATTATTAATGTCCAGTAATGGAATTTTGGATTGAAGTAAATACCGGTTGTTCAATGTGTTCACACTGCCTTCAATTCTGGCTCCGTAGGCGCTTTTCAGGGGGAGATCTACAAGGGAAAGAAAGGGGTCAATATCTTCCGTTTTGATTTCAAATTGAAAATCCTGCGTCTCCGTTAATTGACTGGGTGTTTTGAAATAAGACGGGAAATAGACGGATAATAATTTCTGACCGATGGTTCCTATCTGACTCAAAGCATATTGTCCTTCCATTACGAGATCCGCTACATTGGAGTGAAGTTCAATTTTTTTATGCAGACTGTCGGTAGCCACACTGAAAATAGCTAAGCTGTCAAAGGGAAGTGAATTCTTGCCATGCATCAGCGTCGTTTCCCGTAATGAAATGTGTCCGATAAATTCATCAATTGTTTTATATTGAAAGTCGGCCGCCAGTTTGCCTGAAAATTTGAGATCCTTATTGAAAAGTCCTGTTTTCCCAAAATTGATCCAGCCAATGGTTCCGCTTGCTTCGCAAGCGGTAATGTCTCCTCTGGCATCTACTCGAGCATTCAGTTCCAATTGCGCATTTTCATCCTGTAAACGAACCTTCCCTTCATAAAGATTTTGATTGAGTTGAAGGGATAAATCCATGTTCTTGTAGTCATAGCCGGCCCAGCTAACTGACTCTATTCCTCCTTCCAATACAAGTGATGCTTTGCTGGATGAAAAACTTTTCCCTGAAAATTTAGTGTCCATCACAACCGTGCCTAATTGAGGCACTGCCAGGAATTGTCCGATTTCAAAACGGTCGGTTCGTAATTGTCCTTCATAAACCGGCTCACCACGGGCGGGTAACTTAAGCTGCAACTGGGTCGTAAGATTTCCCAGGTTGGTATTCAGGTTGCCTGATATAGACAGGTCTTGCATATTCCCTTTGATATTGCCACTAAAAGCCAGATTGCCTGCTTTTGCAATATCCGGTGTTTTGATAGTTTTGACAGCCGGCGCATAATGAATTAAATCAGCATAGTTGCTGTTTAGTCGACGGGCTTCTATATCAAAATAAAGTCGATCTGTTTCGGGAAGTCCTTTCAGCAGCATATCACCTTCCAGTAAGGTACGGGTACCTGCACTTGCCAATATATTTTTCCCTTTTAGTTCAGGTAAGATGCCTTTAATGTATCCGCTTAAATTGATTTTTTCCTCAACTTCTTTTAATGCAGGTGCAAAGAAAGCAATGTCTTTGGTGTTCAGCCTACTATTTTTGAAATTACCTTCCATAACTACCTGGCTGATAAAGTGATTCATATCGTAATTGAAGTCCCGGTAGCGCATTGCAAAAAAATCAGTCAGCATGCTGTAATCGGTTTTAAGACGCAGTTGGTGAAACTCCATCCCCCTTGCATGCCAGTTGATAGCAGCATTCAGTTCTTGAATCTGAAATCCGCTACGCTCTTTTGTTGAAAGCTCCAGTTGGGCCAGTAAACTATCGCCCCTCAATCGCAGATTTTTGAATTTCCCGTTGATTGAACTGAATTGAATATGGTCCGGATCGAAATAATTTACAGGAGCTGTAAGTTTCAGCAGATTGGTAAAGATTCCATCATTGATCACAACTGAATCCGCCTTGCAGCTCCAGTCTTTCAAAAAAGGATTAATAGTAGTGTCTGCCTGTCGGTAATAAGCCTCAGGATTTAGCCGTTGTCGAGGCGGCCTTTTGCCGGTGTAATTGTAAATGCGGATATTGGGCTGCCAGAGCAAAATTTCTTTCAAATCAATCATCCTCTTATCTAACGATAATTGTCTTGCGTTGAGTTGTAAATGATGGAGTCTGATGCTGATGTCTTCTCCAATCCAACTGTCATTTTGTACTAATTCTAAATCATTCAGATAAATTCGCTTTAGGGAGAGCACAGGCGATTTCTTTTTCTTCCGATCGGCGGGGGAGGAAAAATAGTCAATGATAAACTGATAATTCCATACGCTGTCGCTGCGAAAAAGATTTCCCTTCACATGTTCGAGTCCTATTTCATTGATGACTATTTTATCTTTGAAAATAAACCAGTTGTTGAAGGAGGCGTTTAATCTGCCGGCATATAAAAGCGTGTCTTTTTTTCGATCTTTGATGAGTAGACCGTCAACGATAATTTTTTTGAAAATGGAAAAATCAACTTTTTTAACTTCCACTTCTGCGCCAATGGTATTCGAGATTTCTCTGGCTACTTTTTTAACCAGCCAGGTTTGAACGGGAGAAAAATGAAGCAGTACCCATAATAATGCCACAAGGAAAAAAAATCCTAGTAAAATTCCGAATGATATCTTGGTGATTCTTTGCAGCATGCTTGTAGTTTGTAAAATTAACCATTCAGTTCAAATGCTCCAATGGAATCTGTAATTTCAGGGCATCTTTTCGAATAGCTTAACGAAAACCGTATCTTGTGCTATGTTTGTGTCCTTTCTGTATTGATAGTGTAAAATATTCAATTATGTTGAAGTTCAGATTACTTGGTTTATTCCTGCTACTTGTATTTTCAGGTTTTGCTCAGTTGAAAAGTCCGGACGCCTTTTTAGGCTATCCTTTGGGCTCTCGCTATACAACACATGCAAGACTGATGCAATATTTTGAGCATGTGGCATCCTCCGCTCCGGAGCGGGTGCAATTACGGCAATATGGTAGTACTTATGAAGGGCGCCCATTGATGACGGCCTTTATTACCGACCCGGAAAATCTGAAGAAGCTGGAGGCTATTCGGATCAACAATCTCAGACTGGCTCAGTTAGCCGGCAATGAAAAATCAGCTACAGAAGAAACGCCGGTAATTGTATGGCTGAGCTATAATGTGCATGGAAATGAAACTTCTTCCAGTGAAGCCTCCATGCGGACGCTCTATCATTTGATCAATGATGAAAGTGTTTCCACAAAGGAATGGTTAAAGAAAACGGTTGTCATCATAGACCCTTGTCTGAATCCCGATGGCAGAGATCGTTATGTGAACTGGTTTAACAGCATCGTAGGAAAATCACCGAATCCTTCCTTTGATGCGCGGGAGCATCATGAGCCCTGGCCGGGAGGCAGAACCAATCATTATTATTTTGATTTGAATCGCGACTGGGCCTGGCAGACCCAGCAGGAAACGGTACAGCGGATGGCTTTATATCAGCAGTGGATGCCTCAGGTCCATGTGGATTATCATGAGCAGGGGATAGATGCGCCTTATTATTTTGCGCCGGCCGCTGAGCCCTATCATCGGGTGGTTACGCCCTTTCAAAGGATATTTCAGGATTCGATTGGAAGAAATCATGCGCGATATTTTGATGCGAACGGTTGGGTGTATTTTACCAGACTGAGGTTTGATTTGTTGTATCCTTCTTATGGAGATACTTATCCGACTTTTAATGGTTCAATTGGAATGACCTACGAACAGGGCGGGATAGGTGCGGGCTTGTCGGTAAAGACATCGCTTGGAGATACTTTAACGCTGCGCGATCGCATTGAGCATCATCATACGACCGCTTTGAGTACGATTGAGACAGCGGCACGACAGCAGTCGTTACTGATCAAAGAGTTTAAAAAATATTTCAGCAATGCAGTCAATAACACGACCGGTAGTTATAAAACCTATCTGATCAAGCAGGAGGATGGAGATGGACAGAAAATATCGGCATTAAAGCGACTGCTGGACAAGAATGGAATACGGTATGGCAATTATGAAGGAAAGGTCAAAGTGTATGATTACAGCTCCGGCGCTGATGCAACGGTTTCATTCTCCCGAAACGATCTGGCCATCAGCGCCGGTCAACCTCGCTCCGCCCTTATCCACGCCCTCTTCGAACCTAATTCCTACCTCTCCGATTCCGTCACCTACGATATCACCGCCTGGAGCATCCCCTTCGTGTTCGGACTCAATGCCTACGCCTCCACCCAACCCCTTATCCTCCAACCTCCAACATCCAACCCACAACCTCCAACATCCAACCCACAACCTCCATCCGCCTACGCCTTCATCATAAAATGGGAAGGAGTGCAGTCTGCCAAAGCGGCCGGTCTACTTCTGCAAAAAGGGGTATTGCTTCGCTATTGTGAACTGCCTTTCTCTATCAAAGGAGAAAAATTTAATCGAGGGTCCATCATTATTCTCAAAACCAATAACCAACACCTTCAATCGTCTCTTGCAACTATGGTAAAAAATGCCTGTGACGAAGCGGGGGTATATGCCTGGCCGGTGAGTACGGGTATGGTCGATAAAGGAGCTGATTTCGGAAGCGATTTGGTGCTCCCCATTCGCTATAAAAGAGTGGTGCTGATGGCAGGAGAAGGAACCAACGCCAATGCAGTGGGCTCACTATGGCATTTCTTCGAAGAACAACTTAACTATCCCATCACCCTAGTTGAGTCTGATAACCTCCATTCTGTCAACTGGAATCAAACCGATGTCTTCATTCTCCCCGGTGGCTCGCTCTCTTTCCTCGACGATAAAGCCGGTACTGAATCATTAAGAGAATGGATTTCCAAAGGAGGTAAACTCATTGCACTTGAATCTGCTGTGGCTTCGCTTTCCAAAACGGAATGGGGACTGAAGTCTAAAAAATCAGAAGAACCGGAAGTTAAAAAAGACACCTACGAATCGCTTAAATTGTATCAGGACAGAGAGCGTGATTATGTAAAAAACATTACGCCCGGTGCGATCTACAAAGTGGATTTGGATACGACCCATCCGCTTGCCTTCGGATATCGTAAAACCTATTATACCCTTAAACAAAACGACCAGCTCTATGAATTTTTACCAACCGGTGGCTGGAATGTAGGCGTTATAAAAAAAGAAGCACGCAAAGCTGGATTTGTTGGAGCCACGTTAGCACCTAAATTAAAAGATGGTTTGATATTCGGCGTACAGCCGGTAGGACAGGGCTCAGTGGTCTATCTCGCAGATGATATTATTTTCAGAAGTTTTTGGGAAAACGGTAAGCTAATGCTTTGTAACGCAGTATTCTTTCAATAAAGCGATGATACTATGTGGATGAATTGCGGCTCGTTTTTTAGATCGATCTTCTTGCTTTTGTCTTTTCATCAGGTGACTCATGTACTTGCGCAATCACCTGCCACTTATTCTTCCGGTGAAATTTTACACGGTATTCAAAAACTGAAAGTAGCTGCTTCCGTTTTGTATATTGCCGCTCACCCCGATGATGAAAATACCCGCTTGTTGACTTATCTCTCCAAAGAAAAAAAATATCGTACAGCTTATCTGAGTTTAACCAGAGGGGATGGTGGACAAAATCTCATTGGAAAAGAACAAGGTCTTGCTTTGGGGCTTATTCGTACCCAGGAATTGCTGGCAGCAAGAAGGATTGACGGAGCGGAACAATTTTTTACCAGCGCGCATGATTTCGGATATTCCAAAACCAAGGAAGAAACTTTGAAACAATGGGATCGTCAAAAAATACTGGCAGAAGTGGTTTGGGTTATCCGGCAGTTCCGCCCGCAAGTCATTATAACCCGATTCCCGCCCGATCAGCGTGCCGGTCATGGTCATCATGCGGCTTCCGCTTTGCTGGCTGCAGAAGCATTTGATGTAGCTGCGGATAGTACTCAATTTCCGGAACAATTTCAATACGGAGTTAAACCCTGGAAAACAACTCGACTCCTCTGGAATACCTATCAGTTTGGCAGCGGTAACACAACGGGTTCCGATCAGTTTCATATCAATGTAGGTGGATATAATCCATTGCTTGGAAAAACTTATGGTACGATTGCTGCCCTTAGCAGATCTTGTCATAAAAGTCAGGGCTTTGGTGTGTCGGCTCAGGAAGGTGAAATGAAGGAATATTTCGTCAATGTAAAAGGAGATAGTACCGAAAAAGATTTTATCCTTCAGTTGGATCATTATAGGCCAGCCTACACGATTCCTTTTTTGCGCCAGGTAGAAAAAATCGAAAAATCTTTTCAGTTGACGCATCCTGCGGCATCCGTTTCAAAAATTTCTAAGCTTTATCAATTTCTGAAAAGTCAATCAAATACCGAATGGAAAAACCAAAAATTAAATGAATTACTGACCTTGTTGGAAGCTTGTCTTGGCTTGCAGGCAGACGCGTTTACCCAACAAGAGTTTGCAGTAAAAAACGATTCCTTACAGGTTCAATGCACCGTGCTTCATCACAGTGGTTTGCCCATTCGCTTACGAAGCATTCGACTGTCGGGAATGCAGGATGATACACATAATTTGAATCGGTTATTAATCCCAAATGTTATCTTGAAAGATACTTTCTCATGCTATGTCAACGCTCACTCTCCTGAAATCGATCCTGCTTGTTCAATTGTTTTTGAGCTGGAAATTGACGGCATGAAATACACTCTAACCAAACCGGTAGTTTATAAATTCACAGATCCCGTTAAAGGAGAAATTCGATGGCCTTTGACGGTTGTTCCCCCCATTGCATTCAGCATTCAGCCTTCACTGCTGATTTTAAAAGATACAGGCGCTCCTACGGTTCAACTGGAAATTAAAAGATATGCTAATCAATTTGATAGAAAGCTTAATATTTGGTTACAGAACAGAAAAGAGAGTTGTTTATTGGATAGTATTTTCTTGACGGCTCAACAGCGACAGGTCAAGTTATCGTTACAATTGTCGCAACAATTTTTAAGAGACTCGCCTTTCATTCGGCTGACCGAATCCGGTAATACCTATCATCAATCAGTCCGTCAAATTGAATACGACCATATCCCCCGCATGGTGTATCGTAGTGACGTGAAATTGAATCCCGTAAAAGTTAGTGTGAATGTGGCCGCTAAAAAGATTGGATATATCAATGGTGCGGGAGATGAAGTGCCGGAAGCTATGCGTCAGTTGGGATTGATGGTCGAGGAGCTGACGGAAGCAGATATGACATTATCCCGCATCAAACAATTCGACGCTATTGTTATGGGTATAAGGGCCTATAATGTTCATGCCTGGCTTACTGATGCACACAAGGTTTTTGAGTCTTATGTAAAGCAAGGTGGGGTGGTGTTGCTTCAGTATAATACCGCCTCCTCTGTCGGTCCGTTGAAAAACAAACAATGGCCTTTTGCTTTCACGATTTCAAGGCAGCGTGTTTGTGAAGAAAATACACCGGTTACTTTATTGCAACCGTCCCACCCTTTACTTTGTTTTCCCAATAAAATTACCCAGGTGGATTTTGAGGGCTGGGTGCAGGAACGGAGTATTTATGAAGCACAACCCAAAGGAGAGGGGTTCATTCCCTTGTTGTCTATGAATGATTCCGGCGAAGCATCACAACAGGGAAGTTTGCTCGTGAATGATTTGGGTAAAGGTCGCTTTATTTATACAGGACTTACTTTCTTCCGGCAGCTTGCTGCAGGGGTGCCGGGCGCCTATAGATTATGGGCCAATTTGGTTGCAAATCCGGATTTTTCTACATTACCTTTGCAACCATAGTTGGATCAATTTTTTTGAACAACTCCTTCATTATGCCAATCATAACCCTTACCTCTGATTTTGGGGAAGCCGATTATCTCGCGGGAGCCGTGAAGGGTATGTTGTTGCAATCTTTTCCCGATTGTCAACTGGTTGATATCTCTCACCGACTTGAACCTTTTAATGATCATAAAGCGGCTCATGTGGTGTGTAATTCGGTGTTTCATTATCCGCGTAACAGTTATCACCTCATCCTTAGTAATCTTTTCCATGAAACATCTGATCATTTGCTGATGGTAAAACATCATCATCAATATTTGTTGCTAGCCGACAATGGATTGATTACAATGATTTTGAATGCTGCACCGGAGGAAATTGTGGCGCTTCCTCTGGATCCTTCCAAAAAAAATGGTCTCTTTTATTTCATGGAGGTTTTTTCGAATGCAATTGGTATGATTGAAAAGGGAAGAACGTTACAGGAGGTAGGCATCCCGCTGGCATCTTACAAAGGAAAAAAGCCTTTGAAGTCTGTTGTAACTGAAGAATATTTAGATGGCCAGATTTTATACATTGACGCTTTTGAAAATGTGATCATCAATATTACCCGCCAGGAATTTGATGCAAACAGAAAATCGAGACCTTTCAAAATTATCTTTAAAAGGCATCATTCGATTGAAAAAATCAGCAACAGCTACTCCGATGTGCCACCCGGAGAAACACTGGCATTATTCAACGCTGCCAATTACCTGGAAATAGCCATTAATAAAGGCAATGCTGCCGGCTTGTTTGGACTGCAGGGTTACTCGGAAAACAACAAAGCGCAGTATGGTCAGTCCCGGCTCTCTTATCAATTGGTTCGGGTACAATTCGAATAGGAGGGAAATCCCTTATTTTTGCGAAGCTTAAATTTATTTACATGAATTTTCAAAAAGTCAATAATATAACGGGGTGGATTGTATGCTTAATCGCCTGCGGTGTTTACCTCACTACTATGGAACGCACCGGTAGCTTATGGGATTGTGGTGAATTCGTATCCTGTGCATTTAAGCTGGGTATCCCGCATCCTCCGGGTGCGCCACTTTTTATTTTACTGGGCAGATTATTCTCGCTTTTTACGCCACAAGATGCGGCTATTGGAGTCAATGCATTATCCGCAGTAGCGAGCGGCTTCACGATTTTATTTTTGTTCTGGACGATCACCCATTTTGGAAGAAGATTTATTCAGCAGAGTGAAGAAAACCTGAGCAATCAGTCTGTCTTTAATATCATGGCTGCAGGCGTTATTGGGGCGCTTGCCTATACTTTCAGTGATTCTTTCTGGTACAGTGCGGTTGAAGGTGAAGTATATGCCCTTTCTTCTTTCTTTACTGCGATTGTTTTTTGGGCCATTCTTCGCTGGGAACATGAAGATGTAAAAGCAGGTAACGATGATGCGAAAAGAACCCATGCGGAAAGATGGATTATTCTGATTTTCTTCATGATGGGATTAAGTATCGGGGTTCACTTGCTGAACCTGCTGACCATACCTGCCATTGTAATGGTCTATTATTTCAGAAGATATACCCCTTCCCTTAAAGGGGGGCTGTTTGCTTTTCTGATTGGTTGTATCATTACGGGTGTTGTTCAGGTCGCAGTGATTCAATGGAGTATCAGTCTGGCGGGTTGGTTCGACCGAACTTTTGTTAATTCTTACGGTCTTCCTTTTTTCAGCGGCTTTATATTCTTTTTTATACTGCTTGCAGTAGCAATATTTTTTGTGTTGCGCTTTGCGCATCAGCGTCATCTTCGCTTCCTTCGCCTGGGCGTATGGAGCTTCGTTTTTATGCTGATCGGATATTCTACTTATCTAACGACGATGATTCGTGCCAATGCAGATCCCGGTATTGATATGAATGATGTCAATAATCCGCTGTCTTTGGTTAGCTACCTCAGTCGCGAACAATACGGAGATATTCCCTTGTTGAAAGGACAAACTTTTACTGCTGAGCCTGATTATGAAGATGTAGGCGACAGCTACCAAAGAGTTGGTGACAAATACGAAATCACCGGCAAAAAAAGAAAAGCGGTATATCCTCCCGAACAGACTATGGTATTTCCTCGTGTGTGGGATGCGAGCAATGAACAGGGGCATGCCGACTATTATGCTCAGTTTCTTGGCATAGAAAAATTACAGGATAACCAAACCGGACGGACCTATTATGAGCGCGATCCGGATATGTCGGATAATATTAAATTCTTTTTCGGTTATCAGATTAACATCATGTACTGGCGTTATTTCATGTGGAATTTTGCCGGCAAACAAAATGATTTGCAAGGGGTGGGTGAGAGAAGAAACGGAAACTGGATTTCCGGGATCTCTTTTCTTGATAACATCCGCCTTGGTAAACAAGAGTTAATGCCCGATAGTCTGAAAGAAAATAATGCCAATAATAAACTCTATTTTCTTCCTCTTATTCTTGGATTGCTTGGATTTGCATACCAGTATTACCGTCATCGTAAGGATTGGATTGTGGCCGGCTTGCTTTTCTTCTTTACCGGTCTTGCCATTGTACTTTATTTGAATCAGGCCGGGCCTCAGCCAAGGGAGCGTGACTATGCCTATGTGGGTAGTTTTTATGCCTTTGCTATCTGGATTGGATTGGGTTATTTCCAGATTAAAGAATGGCTCGAAAAAATGATCAAAGGAACTACAGGCGGATATCTCGCCGCTTTACTTTGTTTATTGGCAGCACCTGTATTGATGGCTTCCGAAGAATGGGACGATCACGACAGAAGCAAGAAGACCATCGCCGCTGATTTAGCTGCCAATTATCTGGAAAGCTGTGCACCCAATGCTATCCTGTTTACGGTTGGCGATAACGATACATATCCCTTATGGTATGCCCAGGAAGTGAAAGGCATTCGTCCGGATATCAGGGTAATCAATACCAGTCTGCTAGGTACCGACTGGTACATCAATCAGCTTCGATATAAAGTAAATGAAAGCGCGCCTATAGATGTGATTTGGTCTGAAAGCCAGATTGCAGGAGATAAAAGAAATGTAGTCTATCATATACCAACGGGAGAAGGAGAAGACAGTACCTGGTACAACTTGTATGATGAAATGAAAAATCAGGCAGGCAGTGAGGATCCCGGTAACATGTATAGAGCTCCTTCCGGCGAGTTGCTCAATTACTTCGCACATAACAAAGTGATGGTGCCGGTGGATAAATCCAAAGTGCAGAAAAACGGAACAGTACAAACTAAAGATTCAGTAATGGATGCGATTCGCTTTGAAATATCCAAAAGCTATCTGTTTAAAAACGATGCTGCTATTTTGAATATCATCGCCGCTAACCAGTGGAACCGTCCCATCTATTTCACGCAACCCTTACAAATAGGTTTTGATGAGTACCTGCGTCAGGATGGGTTAACCTACCGCCTGGTGCCTGTTGCGAATGCACGTCAGCGTGCCAATAGCGACTGGATGCTGGATAAAATATTGAATAAGTTTCGTTACGGAGGAGCTACATCAAAAGGCATTTACTATGATGAAGAAAATCGTCGTCATCTAGTTAGTATCCGTAACGCACATACGATTCTTGCGATGAATCTGAATGCTGAAAACCGAAAAGCAGAAGCAAAAAAAGTACTGCAACATTGTGATGCTAAACTACCCAACTCCGGTCTTCCCTATGGAATGGCAAGTCGTTACGGTAACGATCACAACGAGAAAAGTTTTTATTTCGGCATAACCGCAATGGAAGCCGGTGATGTTGCGTTAGGAAAGAAGGTGTTGAACTACGTGCGAAAAGACTGTCAGCAGCAAGTGGCTTATTATGCTTCTCTTAGTGAAGGTCAAATCGGGAACGTGCAGGAATATGAATATCAGGTTGCACAGCAATTACTGCAACGGATAGACGCAGAACTCAAAGGTAAATAGAAACTTTGCTGAACTTTAATTCGTTCAGGCTGTTTCCCAAACCAATGCGGATGCGCCAAGAATTGCTGCGTCAGCTTCCTTGAGATTGCTGAATACAACTTTCACTTTATTCTTGAAGACTTTAATCAGATTGGCTTCCATTGCTTCGATGGTAGGATTCAGAATGAGATCGCCTGCTTTTGTTAATCCCCCAAATAAGACAATTACTTCCGGAGAAGAGAACATCACAAAATTGGCTAATGCCTCTCCGAGTATTTGTCCGGTGAATTCAAAAATCCGATTGGCGATTTTATCTCCCTTAATGGCACATTCATAAACGGTCTGACTGGTCAGATCATCAATGGAAAAATTTCTGAGTAGACTGTCTGAATTGGGTTCATTGGTCAGAAATTCAATTGCGGTTTCTCTAACGCCGGTTGCTGAAGCATAAGCTTCCAGGCTACCTTTAATGCCGGTGCCCTTGTGTACGCGTCCGCCCGGACGAATAATAGTATGACCGAGTTCCCCTGCAAATCCATCATGTCCGAGTACAATTTTTCCGTCTATCACAATTCCGCTTCCTACGCCTGTACCGAGGGTGATGGTAATGAAATGTTTTTTTCCTTTCGCACAACCATAGATCATTTCTCCCATGGCTGCTGCATTGGCATCATTGGTTAGACGGGCAGGCAGTCCGAATTTTTCTTCCAGCATTTTTGCCATGGGGATAATACCCTTCCATTTCAGGTTAGGGGCATATTCAATGGTGCCGGTATAATAATTGCCGTTCGGTGCGCCAACGCCGATCCCGATATAATTTTCAGGTTGACCATGGCGCAAAATCATCGGCCATAGCTTTGCATACAAGTCCTCTATAAATAAAGAGGCTACTTCGTGTTCATTTGTTGGGATGCGGTCTTGCTCAAGAATATGTCCGCTGTTATCTACAATCCCAAATTTGGTGGTCGTTCCGCCGATATCAATACCGATTGCTAATTTCTTTTCCATGCCGCAAATATCTGTTTAATGCGCTGAACTTGTATTTTCTGTTTCGTAATTAATGCCTTGTTTGTATAAAATCTGACGGACTCTCCAGGCAAAAAAAGCAAGATAGCCAAAGCAGAGGACGGCTACCCAATAAGACTGATGAATGCCGATCAGATCTGCTAGCTTTCCCTGGATAGGAGGAATGATTCCGCCGCCTAATATCATCATGATTAAAAAGGCGGAACCTTGTGTGGTGTATTTGCCTAGTCCTGCAATGGCCAAAGAAAAAATACAAGGCCACATGATGGAGCAAAACAGTCCGCCGCTTAAAAAAGAATAGATGGCTAATGTACCGGTAGAGAATAAACCCAATATCATGGCTGATACTCCCAATATGCTGAAGATGAGTAAGGTTCTTGCGGGTTTTTCTTTGCTGAAAAAGAAGGCCATAATTTGAATAAATACAAAACTGACATACAGATATAAATCACTCATGTTATACCCCGCCAGCGTGTTTGCGCCAATGATGACACCATAGGCAATTAAGGGAACGATAATGAGTAAAATTTTTTTTGTGGATGCAGTAAACTGAAAAGCACTGATGGCACCAGCCCATCTGCCAATCATTAAGCTGCCCCAGTACATCGAAATAAAAGGAGCAATCTGAGAGGAAGGATAGCTTCCGAAATCGGATTGCTTCAACAGTTCTCCCAAATTACTTCCGATAGAAACTTCTACCCCCACATATACAAAAATGCCCAGCATCCCCAGAATAAGTTGCGGATATTTCATTGCTCCCCAGCCGGTGGGATTCCTTTTTGCCCTTTGGTTGGCTATCAAAAGCCCAACTACAATCGTAATCAGTGCAGCGCTCAGCCAGCGCATACGCGATTGCTCGAGTGGTAGTTTGATTTCCTGAATAGTAGTTTTGATTCTTTCGATTTGTGCTACTACAGTAGGATCATTGTTCGTGTTTGTTTTTTCAAGCGCACTGATTTCATTGGCGAATTGAACAATCTGTTGCGCTTCTTCACTCTTATAACTTTGAAATACAGGCGTGAAAAACAAGCCAAGTAAGATGGTAATGCAAACTAGCAACCACAATGCTTTGTTTTCTTTTTCTATGGCTTCTGCATGAATGCCTGCCGGTACTTTTTTGGAGAAGAAGAACAGAGCGGCTGCTGCTAAAAATAAAATACCAACACAGCTGTATAACACAATCACTTTACTGAGGGGGAGCGATTGAATCTGTTCATCGGTAATAGCAGATGAAGTGCCAAATAAGGCAAGCGCCACAACCAAAGGGCCGATGGTTGTTCCTAAGGAATTAATACCTCCTCCGAGATTCACGCGACTCGTGCCGGTAGCAGGATCTCCCAGTGAAATGGCAAAGGGTTGAGCAGAAGTTTGTTGCAAAGAAAATCCGAGTGCTACAATGAAAAGTCCGGTCAGCATGCCTGCAAAAAGATTGGCATTGACGGCTATGATCATAGCTGCAGCACCCATTGCTGAGAATAATAATCCGTACACGATACTTTTCTTATAGCCCCAACTGCCTACCGGATCTTTTCCACTTAAAGCACCGGTTGCAAATAAGATCAAGGCGCCAACATAATAGGCGGTATAAAATGCAAAATCAATCAGCTGGCTCTGAAACTGATCGAGTTTAAAATAGTGTTTACAAAAAGGAATGAAGACGCTATTGCCGGCAGCAATAAATCCCCAGAAGAAAAATACAGTAACCAGTGTGCCCAGCGCAGCATAGTTAGTAGATTGATTTTTAGTTTGCATAAACGATTTTTCAGAACAAGCAATAAGCAGCTGAATAGTGATAAAAATTGAAATTACATATTTTGTTGGTTATATCATTAATTGGATACGCACAATAGTGCGGCTCTACTGGCATATGGATTTGGAATTTATAATAATGACCGTTCGTTTAAAAGATTAAAAATAATTTTGTCATTCCATTGGAATGAAACAAATTTGCTTAAATGATTACAAAATTAAATAATCAACAATGGTGGTGGATGACAAACCCTCTGGGGCTGTAATGTTATTCCATTAATAATATTCATCAATGCCCCGTACTTCGGGGCATTTTGATTTAATATGAATTATGCAGAACATTAACTTTACTACAAGATGCAGAAAATTGCTGGCGGATGTGTATACGCCGGTGGGGATTTACCTGCGACTGCGTGATCGTTTCAGGGATACGCTGCTGCTGGAAAGTACCGATTATCATGCTGCGGAAAATAGCTGGAGTTTTATTTGTGTGAATGCGATTGCGGGGATTGAGATTCTCAACCACCATGAAATTGAAACTAAAGTACCGGGGTCTGAACCGCAAAAGATTTCCATAGCGAATCAGGAGAACGTAGCAGACAAATTATGGAATTACATGCAGCAATTCAAACCCAGTGCTGAAGTGCCGGAAGATGCCTCTATGCAAAAAGCGATCAGGTATGCGCAGGGTTTTTATGGTTATACTGCTTTTGATGCAATTGATTTGCTGGAAGAGTTGAAGCTGGAAGAAAATTCGCCCTTGCCGGTCGGATTAATGCGCTATCGGTTTTATCAGTATGTGATTGCGATTCATCACTTCAAGGATCAATTGTATTTATGTGAGAATCAGATAGAGGGACAGTCCTCGGAAATGGATGTGATTGAACATCTGATTCGACATAAAGATGTGCCGAGCTATCCATTTGCACTGAAAGGATTGCAGACATCCAACATGAGCGATGAAGATTATCGGGAGATGGTGCGAAAGGGCATTGCGAGTTGTCAGCGCGGAGATGTGTTTCAGATTGTATTGAGCCGCCGCTTCACGCAAGCGTTCAGCGGCGACGATTTTAATGTTTATCGTGCGTTGCGCAGCATCAACCCGTCTCCGTACTTGTTTTATTTTGATTACGGTGATTACAAACTGATGGGTTCCTCTCCTGAATCGCAGTTACTCATTGAAAACGGAGAAGCGATTGTGCATCCCATTGCGGGTACTTTCAAGCGCAGTGGTGATGAGGCCGCCGACCGAAGGGAGGCGGAACGACTGTTGGAAAATGCAAAAGAAAATGCAGAACACGTCATGCTGGTGGATCTCGCCCGTAATGATCTGAGCAGGGTTTGCAATGAAGTGGTAGTATCACGTTATCGACAAATTCAGTATTTCAGTCACGTGATTCACCTTGTTAGTGAAGTACGCGGAAAAGTCAAACCAGGCGCACATCCTTTTCATCTGCTCACCAAAACTTTTCCTGCGGGAACGCTCAGCGGTGCTCCCAAAATCAAAGCGATGCAGCTCATCAATCAATACGAACCGTTATCGCGTGGATTTTACGGAGGAGCAATTGGATTTGTCGGATTAGACGGTAGCTTCAACCACGCTATCCTGATTCGAAGTTTTTTAAGCATGAACAATCAACTGATCTCTCAGGCCGGTGCCGGCGTGGTCATCTCCAGTAATCCGGAAAGTGAATTGCAGGAAGTGAATAACAAACTCGGTGCCTTGCATAAGGCGGTAAAGACGGCGGGGGAGTTATTTAGGATTACTAATTGATTTTTATGCAATTTTTGTCGTTTATCGTCTTTCGTTTCTCGTTTTTCGAAGAACGAATAACCAGCAACGAACAACGAATTTTGGTTTTGACTTTTAACTTTTGAATTTTTTATGAAAATACTCGTCTTCGACAACTACGATTCCTTTACCTACAATCTCGTGCATTTGGTAGAGAAGATGCTGCATCTGAAGGTAGAAGTGCATCGCAACGATCAGATTACGCTGGATGAAGTGGAAGCTTATGATAAAATTATTCTTTCTCCCGGTCCGGGAATTCCTGAAGAGGCAGGACTATTGCTACCGCTGATCAAAAGATTTGCTCCTTCTAAATCCATACTCGGTGTTTGTCTGGGGCACCAGGCAATAGGAGAGGCTTTTGGTGCAAAGCTGGTTAATCTCGATCAGGTTTTTCATGGAGTGGCGACGCCGATACGAATATTAAATGATGCTTCTGTTTCTGGAAATATTTTTAATGGCTTTCCTGCTTCGTTTGAAGTGGGTCGTTATCATTCCTGGGTGGTGGATAAAGATGGATTGCCGGATTGCCTGGAAATAACGGCAGAGGATGAAAACGGTTATATCATGGCAATGAAGCATAAAACTTTTGATGTAACAGGCGTACAGTTTCATCCGGAGAGTGTACTCACTCCATCCGGCGAACAACTCATACGCAACTGGTTAAACGCATAAAATGGAAATGCATAAAATATTAAAACAATTGTTTGAACACCGACCGTTGAGTCAAGTGCAGGCGAGAGAAGTGATGTTGCAGATGAGTCGGGGAGCCTTCAATGAGCATGAACTGAGTGCCTTTATGACGGTATATCTCATGCGCAGTATCACTATCGAAGAATTGCTGGGATTCAGAGCTGCTTTACTTGAGCTGGCGGTGAAAGTGCGCATTGAACAGGATAATCTTTTGGATATTGTCGGAACAGGAGGAGATGGGAAGAATACATTCAATATTTCTACGTTGGCCTGTTTTGTGGCAGCAGGTGCAGGTGCGAAAATTGCCAAGCACGGGAACTATGGAGCCTCTGCCATTAGTGGTGCAAGTAATGTGATGGAGCAATTAGGCTATCAATTTACCAATGATAATGACAAATTGAATCGGCAGGTTGAAAAAGCAGGTATCTGTTTTATGCACGCGCCCTTATTTCATCCGGCGTTGAAAACCGTGGCGCCCATTCGTAAAAATCTGGCGGTACGTACTTTTTTCAATATGCTCGGCCCCACCGTGAATCCCGCTGCGCCTTCGGCGCAGCTGCTCGGCGTTTACAATCTAGAAATGGCTCGTATCTATACCTACTTATTACAACAAATCGCTCCTCGCTTCACGGTCATTCATAGTCTCGACGGCTACGACGAAATCTCCCTCACCTCCGATACGAAAGTCATTACGCAAAACGGTGAATCTATCAAAACACCGATGGCATTGGGAAAAATAACGGTGAAGCCACATGAACTGGAAGCCGGAAATTCTGTCGAAGAAGCTGCAAAAATCTTTATGCAAATTCTTGAAGGCAATGGCACACCTGCACAAAATCATGTAGTGACTGCCAATGCGGCAATGGGATTGCAATGCGCGGGGGTGTACGAACAGTATGAAGATGCCTTTATGGCTGCTATGGAAAGTCTGCAAAGCAAAAAAGCATTGCAGGCACTCAAAACACTTTTATCACTTAACTGAATAAAAGCATGAATATTCTCGATCAAATCATCGCACATAAAAGAAAAGAGGTTGCACAAAACAAAGCGCAGACTCCGGTTAAGGTATTGCGTCAGTCTGAATGGTATGGTCACACTTGCTTCTCACTAAAGTCTTCCTTGCTCGATTCTTCCAAAACCGGCATCATTGCTGAATTCAAAAGACGTTCTCCGAGCAAAGGAATCATTCATCCCAATCCCGATGTTTTAAATATAACCGCTGCTTATACTGATGGTGGTGCATCTGCTTTGAGTGTACTCACTGATCAAAATTTCTTTGGTGGAAACAATCAGGATTTGATGCTCGCTCGAAAAAATAACATCCCAATTCTCAGAAAAGATTTCATCATTGATCCCTATCAGATTGAAGAAGCTAAATCTATCGGTGCGGATGTTATTTTATTAATCGCCGCTTGTCTGACCCCGGAGGAAGTGCAGTTGCTCGCAAAATATGCGATTCAATTAGGTCTTGAAGTCCTACTCGAATTGCATGATGAATCGGAGTTGGAGCATGTCTGCGATGAAATATCCATTGTGGGCATCAACAACAGAAATCTGAAAACCTTTGAAGTAGATATCGAGCAAAGCATTCGCATGGCTGGTCAGATTGATGCATCAAAAGTATTGGTTGCGGAGAGTGGCATCAGTAGTGTGAATGAGGTAAAATATTTTAAATCAAAAGGGTTTAAAGGTTTTTTGATGGGTGAGTATTTTATGAAACAGCATAACCCAGGTACAGCATTTCAAGATTTCGTGAAATTGCTCTAGAGATATAAAAATAAATTACGTATCGTACTATGAGTTTTAATAAATATATAGTGCAGTATAAATTTATTGAATCAATTAATTTTTTATAATGTTTAATTATTTCACGCAAAGTTCACAAAGAGACAAAGGTCGCAAAGAGCGTCATGTTGAGCGTCAGCGAAACATCTCATATTTTACTCGTACTCCATCAGGAGATCCTTCGTATAGGTTCAGGATGACGCTTCCGAAATCTGTGGCGCTGGCAAGGATTTCTAATAGCACAATACTTTAAAAATAATGAGCGACACAGTAAACATATCATCACCGCATCCCCACATACGTGTAAAAGTATGCGGCATGACCGACTTGTCGCAGATGGAAGCGCTAGGTGAGATAGGGGTGCAGTTTGCCGGTATGATTTTCTATCATAAGTCTCCTCGCTTCGTCCTCAAAACGCTCAATGGCGAGATGGTCAGAAAAGCGAAGTTGAAAGTGTATAAAGTAGGTGTTTTTGTAAATGCAAGCTATGAGGAGATTGTGAATCAGGTGGACAATTTCGGACTCGATATGGTGCAGTTGCACGGAGATGAAACGCCGCGTTTCTGTGAACAGGTTTCATTGTACATTCAAACGATCAAAGCATTTCGCCTCGGCGAGAACGAGAATATTCCCTGGATGATTAAAAATTACAAAGACTGTTGCGATATGTATTTGTTTGATACCATGGGGGCAGGCTATGGTGGAACGGGAAAGAAATTCAACTGGGAAGTGTTGAATAATTTGAATATTCAAAAGCCTTTTTTTCTGAGCGGAGGAATAGAACCTGGAGATGCGAATGCCATCATAAATTTTTCTCAGCAACCTGTGGCGAAGGATTTATTTGCAGTTGATGTAAACAGCGGTTTTGAAATCAGTCCGGGTGTGAAGGATTTGGGGAAGGTGAGGGCGTTTTTTGAGGGGGTGAATGAGATAAAGCCAAAGGTCAAAAGTCAAAACCATAAATGTTAAAAGTTGAAGGTTGTTGGTTGTATGTTGTAGGTTGTATTTTTTTGGTTTTGCCCTTTGAGTTTTGACTTAAAACATATTAATGATCAATATTTTTTTATGAATAAATCAACCAATTCAATATCTGAATTCCACCCCGACCACCACGGTTATTACGGTATGTTTGGAGGAGCGTTTATACCGGAGATGTTGTATCGGAATGTAGAGGAGTTGCGCACGCAATATCTTCAGCACATGAATGACGCTTCCTTTCAAAAAGATTTTCAGGACTTGCTACGAGATTTTGTAGGGAGACCCACGCCGTTGTTTTATGCGAAGCGACTGAGTGAAAAATATGGCACGCAGATCTGGTTGAAGCGCGAAGATCTTTGTCATACCGGCGCCCATAAAGTGAATAACACCGTTGGACAAATCCTAATGGCAGAGCGCTTAGGTAAGAAAAGAATTATTGCGGAGACCGGTGCCGGTCAGCATGGCGTGGCTACCGCAACAGTCTGTGCATTGAAAGGACTGGAGTGTATTGTGTATATGGGCGAAAAGGATATGCAGCGACAAGCGCCGAATGTGGCACGCATGCGCATGATGGGTGCCAAAGTGGTTCCTGCTACAAGCGGAAGTAAGACATTGAAAGATGCAACGAATGAAGCCATCCGCGACTGGATCAATCATCCGGAGGATACGCATTATATCATAGGCAGTGTAGTAGGGCCGCATCCTTATCCCGATATGGTGGCGAGGTTTCAGAGTGTAATCAGCGAAGAAATCAAATGGCAGTTGAAGGATGCGACAGGTAATGAAGAGCCTACACATGTGATTGCCTGTGTGGGCGGAGGCAGCAACGCTGCCGGAGCTTTCTATCATTTTTTAGAAAGTGTATCAGTTGAATTGATTGCAGTGGAAGCTGCAGGAGAAGGAGTGGATTCCGGCAAATCGGCTGCTACGACGGCGTTGGGTACACCCGGTATTTTGCATGGAAGCAAGAGTCTGTTAATGCAGACCGCAGACGGGCAGGTGGTGGAGCCGCACAGTATTTCGGCAGGACTGGACTATCCCGGCATCGGGCCGTTGCATGCGCATCTGCACACTTCGAAGAGAGGGAAATATTTGCATGCAACGGACGAAGAAGCCTTGGAAGCTGCATCGGAATTAAGTCGCACGGAAGGCATCATCCCCGCACTTGAAACTGCCCATGCTTTTGCAGTCTTGAAAAAAATGCAATGGAAACCTTCAGATCGGGTAGTGATTTGTCTGAGTGGCAGAGGGGATAAAGACCTGGCAACTTATATGGAAAAACTAAAATAAGATTAAAAATAACCCCGAAGGGGTGACATAGGAGCAATACAAAAAATTATATTTTATGAATCGCCTGGAGAACCTCTTTCAAAATAAATCCAAACGTGTCCTCAATATGTACTGCACAGCAGGATTCCCTGAATTGAACAGTACCCTTGAAGTGATGCGTTCGCTACAAAGACACGGTGCAGATTTGATTGAACTGGGCATGCCCTACAGTGATCCGCTGGCAGACGGCCCTGTGATTCAGGAAAGCAGTGCCAAAGCGATTGCCAATGGAATGACGATTCAGGTGCTGTTTGAGCAGCTGAAAAATTTCAGAAATGAAATATCCCTTCCGGTTATCCTAATGGGCTATATGAATCCGGTATTGCAGTATGGTTTTGAAAAGTTTTGTGCCGATGCAGCTGCTTGTGGTATAGACGGATTGATTTTACCTGATCTTCCTGAGTATGAGTATGAAAAATTTTATGCGCCGATATTGAAGCAAAACAATTTGTCCTTTACTTTTCTGATTACTCCTGAAACATCAGCGGAGCGGATTCAAAAATTTGATGCTTTAAGCAGCGGATTTCTTTATGCAGTTTCTTCTTCTGCTACCACCGGCTCCCAACAAAACAATGATGGGGTAGAAGCATATTTGAAAAGATTACAATCCATGAAACTCAATAATCCGGCGCTGGTAGGTTTCGGTATTAAGGATAAAGCCAGCTTCAATCGCGCCTGCACTTATACCAATGGCGCCATCATTGGTACGGCTTATATTCAGGCATTGAATCAAGGCAAGTCAATCGATGAAACTACGCATGTTTTTATAACTTCAATAACCAATAACCAATATCTATTTTAAATGAATTCCAATATCTTTATTAAAAATCTACCCACGATGCAATGCATTTTTTCTACAATCAAAGCGATTCTTTTTTTGTTTATTATTCTTTCTTTTAAACCGCTTGCTGCACAAAAAGTATATAATGACGGAATGATCCAATACCGAATCATTATTTCCGGTGAAGAGGGCCAGTCTTCTGTAGCTCCTTACTTTAAAGACGCCACGATGAATTATTATCTGAAAGGCAATCACTCCAGGATGGAGATCAAAACATCTTTTGGCAATACAATTACCATTGCTGATCAAAAAACAGGGGAGTCGGTAATATTGAACGAGTACGGCAATCAAAAAATGCTGATCAGGTTGAATGCCGAACAATCCATAGAGGCAAATAAGAAAAATCAAAATCCGGCTATTGAGTACACAACAGCAACAAAATCAATTGCCGGATATCTTTGTAAACATGCTATTATTCGATTTGAGAATGGAACTACTTTTTCAGTCTATTATACCCCGGATTTAAAATTTCAAAACACTAATTATGGCATCCCAACAAAAGAAATCAATGGATTTCCCCTAGAGTATGAGGCTGAAATCAATAAGCTTAAAGTTACCTATCAGGCGGTAAAAATTTCTATGGATCCTGTCAATACAGATTTATTTGAAGTGCCTACTTCAGGTTACAGAGAAATGAAATATGATGAGTTGCCAAAAAATTGAGTAAAAAATCAATAAATTGATTTTTCGGGAGTTTTAAACTTACTTAAAATTACTTTTTGCTTTAGCGGCATTACGTAGATGGAATTCCCTTTTTCAAAATAAGCAGATTGCATGCGAAAAGTAACATGAGCGGTATTTTCTTTGTAAGTGCTGAAGACACCTTTTAACTTAAATCCATCATGCAAGGAAAAATTAGCGCTTTTATGATATAAACTATGGGATACGTTGGACTTGGCAGCTGTTTTCTTCTTTGTTTTCCCGGAAGTTAAACTGGAAGAAGAAGCAAGCTGAACGAAAACAGATAAAACGAAAATTGTTAAAATCGTTTTTAGTGTATATGTTGAAATGTTTTGAATCATGGTACTGCAATTTAATGAATACATTGTTAAAAACGAAATTTTTGGGAAGATATTTTAATGTTAACAGCCATGTGCATAACTAAATGTTTACCGGAATGTCGTACATTTAAATAAATCTTTCAACTTTAGAAAAATCCTCCTGTATGAGTAAGCGTTTACCGGAAGACAATAAGGCGGCGTTCGAGGAATTGCTCCGGCAATATGAAAACCTTAAAACCGGCAGATCTTCTGCTTTTCTGGAAGAAGAGCAGTTTGAAAAAATCATCCATCATTTTGAAGAACAGGAGCAGCTGGATAAAGCTTTACAGGCCTGTGAAATAGGCATTTCCATTTTTAATTATTCAGGACTTTTGCTGGTTAAAAAAGCTGATTTATTACTGGATTTCAGGCGCTATGAAGAAGCCCTGGATATACTGGACAGAGCCGAAATGCTGGATGGAATCAGCCCGGATCTCTGTGTTCTCAAAACAGAAGTCTTTCTTGCGCTCGATCAACAAGAACAGGCGATCGAATTTCTGGAAAGAGTGATGCCACAATTCGATGGGGAAGACAGAATTGAGTTGCTCTTTGAACTGGCGGATGTGTATGACGATTATGAAGAGTTTGATAAGATATTTGATTGTCTGGAGCTTATCCTCAAAGAAGATCCTTTGAATGAGGAGGCTTTGTATAAAATTTGTTTCTGGACTGATTTTACAGGCAGAAATGAAGCCTCCATCCGTATTCATAAGCAAATTATTGATGAATATCCTTATTCTGAACTGGCCTGGTTCAATCTGGCTGCCGCTTATCAGGGTTTGAAACTTTATGAGAAGGCCATCGATGCCTACATGTATTGCATTGCCATTGATGAAAAAATGGACTATGCCTATCGCAATATGGGCGATGCCTACATTCGGATGAGAAAATATAAGGATGCGATTGAAATGCTGGAGAAAGTATTAGAGTTGAGTCGTCCTGAAGAAGTAATACATGATGCCATTGGTTATTGTTACGAAAAACTCAAACAGTGGGCACAAGCTCGTTTTCATTACCGGAAAGCCTCTCATCTCAATCCTACCGACAGCAAACTTTATTACAAGGTTGCCTGCACCTATCATAATGAAGGTCGCTTCTCTCAGGCTGTCAAACAACTGGAGCAAGCCCTGCATTTAAGTCCTTCCAATGCCGACTATAACTTAGGCATGGGCTTTTCTTTAGCGGCTCAATTTCAATATGCGGAAGCTGTACCTTATTTTGCGAAATTCATAAAAGCCAGACCTAAAAATCCTAAAGGATGGATAGCTTTGATTGAATGTTTCATGGCAGCTGAAAATTGGGATAAAGCCGATGATTATGCCAGTCTTGCATATGAGGCGACCGCCAATAAACCTGTTTTTCTATTCTATAAAGTAGGTATTCTTTTTTCCGCCGGCAAATCAAAAGCCGCTTTTTCTATGCTTGAACTTGCGATGAGTGCAGATTCGCGTCAATTGAAAAAACTGACAGACAGTTGTCCCAGAATTATGCAACACCCCAAAGCCATTGAAATTATTGCCCAATTCAAGAAGAAAAAGTAATAGATTGAATTGAAATATGAACAATCCTTGTCTTTCTGCCTGCGTTCTTTATTTTTGCAGGCATGAACTTTCATCTGAATCAAATGCCGGAAAGGTTAGCAAAGCCCAGAACCAATGGTCTTACTATGGTGATGGACAAAGGGCTTAGTCTGGAAGAAACCAAAAATTTTCTTTCGATCGCTACTATTCATACCGATATTGTAAAACTCGGTTTCGGCACGTCCTATGTTACGCCTAACCTCAGAGAAAAAATTGAATTGTATGCTTCCTATGATATTCCGGTTTACTTTGGCGGTACGCTTTTCGAAGCCTTCCTGATCAGAAATCAATTCGAAGATTATATTCAACTGTGTAAGGATTATGGAATCCGGTATATGGAGGTCAGTGATGGATCTATTACCATTCCTCACGCTGAAAAATGTGGCTATATCGAAAAGCTTACACAATACGGAACCGTGTTAAGTGAAGTCGGTAGCAAAGATGCAACCCATATTATTCCTCCCTATAAATGGATCGAGCTGATGCGGGCGGAGTTGGATGCGGGAGCGAGCTTTGTGATTGCTGAAGCAAGAGAAGCCGGCAATGTCGGTATTTATAGGGGAAGCGGAGAGGTAAGAGAAGGTCTGGTGCAGGAAATTCTTACCCAAATACCGGGTGAAAAAATCATTTGGGAAGCCCCTCAAAAAGCACAACAACTTTATTTTATTGATCTCCTGGGCTGCAATGTCAATCTGGGCAATATTGCTCCTTCTGAAATCATTGCGCTGGAAGCTATGAGGGTTGGTTTGAGAGGGGATTCCTTCTTTTTCTTTTTGGATAAGAGTTTATAAAGTTTGTAAAGTGTAAATGAAAGAGTCGCTGCAAAAATTATACGGATTAATCGGTTATCCGCTGAGTCATTCCTTTTCAAAAAAATACTTTACGGATAAATTTCAGAAGGAAGGAATATCTAATGTTCATTATGAACTTTTTCCAATTGCCGACATCGCTGCTTTCCCTGAATTGATACACGCTCAACCAACACTTTGCGGTTTGAATGTGACGATTCCCTATAAAGAATCGGTACTTCCTTTTTTAAATCATTCCAGTCAAGTGGTCAAAGATATAGGTGCCTGCAATTGTATTAAAATCGTCAATGGTGAACGGTACGGTTTTAATACCGATGTAATCGGTTTTGAAAAAATGTTACTGCCTTACCTAAAGCCAATTCATAAGAAAGCGCTAATCCTGGGTACCGGAGGTGCTGCCAAAGCAGTTGCCTGGGTCCTGCAACAATTACAAATCTCTTTTCAATATGTTTCGCGCAAGCCCGGTTATCAACACATTGCCTATGAGGAGCTTGATGAAACAGGCATCGCTGAACATCTTTTAATCATCAATACTACACCACTTGGAATGAGTCCGGATATTCATAGCCGTCCACCGGTTCCGATGCAATTCATAAACGTAAATCATCTATGTGTAGATTTAATCTATAATCCGGCCAAGACTTTATTTTTAGAACAAGCTGAAATGAAAGGAGCAACTATTCTGAATGGTCATGAAATGCTAATCATTCAGGCGGAGGAAAGTTGGAAAATATGGAACGCCAATCCTCAATAACTTAACTTTCGCCATTTGCCGGTAATCATGTAAGCCTTTGCAAATCCCCATATAAATACCCAATAAATAATTTCTGATGCCCATGCCCAGGACAGACTCAGGTGATAGATCTCAATGACGGCATATACATAAATCCCATAAAAGAAGATGGCGGCAATTTCAATCAACAGATTGACGCGCGTATCACCGGTGCCGGTAACGGCATTGAGCCAAACGACCGCAACGCTCTGAAATAAAATCGCAAAACTTACAATTCGTAACACCGGAATGCCATCCTGTGTAAAAGAATCACTCAACCCAAACCATTCAAATGCCTGTGAAGCAAATACATTTAAGGTAATAAAAATGCACAAACAAATACCCAAACTAAGATGGGTGATCTGATGAACGAGTCTAATTACCTGATCCTTTTCCCCCTTGCCGATTTTATAGCTCACCAGAGTATTGGTGGCTGAAGCGAATGCCCAGATAAAAATTCCGGTCAGACTAAACAATGTCCGCATCAGATTTGAAATAGCGAGCGATCTTTCTCCCTGATGTTCAATGAGCATATAAAAGAGTAGCCAGCAGAAAATACTGATTGCATATTGCGCCATTAATGGAGCGGCTGTCTTAATAATCAGCCGAATGGTATATGCATGTCGCTTAAAATGCTTGAATAGTTCAAATTGCTGAGGAAATTTTCTTACATACATTACAACCCAGGCGACTATAAATCCAATAACTTCTGCTATCACCGAAGCCCATGCCGCACCATTGAATCCTAAGTTGGGAAACCCCCAGTTTCCGAATACCAGTAAATAATCCAGCAAAATATTGAATCCTGCCTGAAAAATAGTTCCCCATACAATGAAACGGGAGTGGGTTGTTCCCATAAAAAAACAATTCGCTAATTGAAACAGATAAAGAAAAGGAATTCCCCAAAGCCGGATATAAATAAACGAAAGAGCTTTTGCTGAAACGATTTGATTTTTTAAAATGGCCGGTAAAAATAGAGGCAGCAACAGGTAGGTTAGCAAAATGACCAACACTGCAAATGCTAAACTGATTTGCATTCCCTGACCGAAAGTTCTTCCGATTTCATTTTTTCTTCCTTCCCCTGTTCTGCGGGCAATAATAGACTGAATGGCATTGTGTAATCCGTTGCCCAGCATTGCCAGCAAAAGATAAAATACACCGGTAATGCCTGCTGTGCCCAGTTCAAGCTCACCCAATTTGCCCAGGAAATAATTATTGGCCAGTATATTGACAAAAGGGATAACCAGTGCCATGCTCACGGGTAGGGAAACCTTTAGAATATTCGCATACTCATTTTTTGGAGCGATATATTGTCCCTCATTCATACTTCACTTGTTTCAAAATCATTTTTGGCGAAATTATCGTTATTATTGCATAGAATATTGAACGTGCATCATCCTTTTTTCGAAATAGTAACGGATACCAACCCCGATTATTCAGTCAATGACGCTTTGCTGATTCAATACAGTCGTTCATTCTGGGGTTATGTTGTTTACAATACAACGACATCTTCAGTCTGCGAATGGAAGATCTTTGACCGAAAATCAAGTGATAGCTCTTTTGCGGATCAGTTGAAATCCTTTTTGCCGGCAAACCTGCTGCATCATTCCTTTAATCGGGTGCTTGTGGTTCATTATTCCCCAAGGACAATTTTTATTCCTGAAGTTTTAAAAACGGCTGCTGAAGAAAATGCCTGTTGGAATTTTACTCTGGGTATTGATCCGGATGAAATCATCCAGCCATATCCCATGCCGTCTTTGGAGGGGAAATTTCTGCAAGGGATTGAAAAAGATTTTTTTGATGCGGTAACAACCCGATTTTCTAATGTAGTATGGATGCCGTATGCAGCAACCCAATTACAAACAGCAGGACTTTCTGCTTTAATCAGGTTGACTGTCATCGGGCACACTATGTTTGTCGCTGTTCAAAAAGAACAAAAGTGGTTACTACATCAGTCGTATCCTTTTGAAACACCCGAGGATATGCTCTATCTCTTATTAAAAATCATTGCTTCTTTTTCATTGGATCCCGAAACCATTGTAGTTGAACTGGACGGTTTTATAGATACGGAATCCGCCATAACCCGGTTACTCAAACAGTATATCCGAAATATCAGTTGGATTCCGGTTCAGCAATTTAAGTTCCCACTAACGGATGAATTTTCTTTTACCCAACCCCTTGCTCATATAGACAGAATTCTGACATGCGTATCATAAGTGGAACTTTGGGCGGCAGAATGATCCGTCCTCCCGCCAAAATGCCTTACACCCGTCCGACTACCGATGTAGCGAAAACCGGTTTATTTAATATCCTGAATCATCAATTCAACTTAGAGGGCATTCATACACTCGATTTGTTTGGGGGAACAGGAAGTATCAGTTATGAACTTGCCAGCAGAGGCGCTGCGGAGTTGACCATTGTGGAAAAAGATCCCGCTATGGCTGCTTTCATCCAACAAACGGCAAAGCAACTGGGCGTTCCGCTGCAGCTGGTAAAAATGGATGTGTTTAAATTCATGTCGCAGGCAAACGCATCCTATGATTTTATTTTCGCGGGTCCGCCTTACGCATTGACCACTATAGATCAGATACCCATCCTTGTTTTTCAACACGGACTTCTGAAAAAAGGAGGTTGGTTTGTACTGGAACACACTCCAAGAAATCAATATAAAAATCATCCGTACTTTCTTGCAGAGCGGCACTACGGGACGACTGTTTTTTCCATCTTTTCTCAAACCGATTCTAATGAAGAAAAAACAGATACGTGAACATTTTAAACAAAAGAGAGCTGAATTAATGGTTTCGGATAAAGAAAATGCGCTCCTGAATATAATGCGGCATTTTGGCAAACTTTCCTTTCCTTCCATCCGATATCTTCATCACTACCTCTCTTCTGATTTACTTCATGAATTACCTCCCTATAATTTGGTTCACCATTTAGAGGTTCAGTTTCCTGAACTGATTAAAGCGGTTCCCCGCATCAAGGGCAATGAACTCGAAGCGGTGATTTATAATGAAAACACCATTCTTCTTCCAAACAGATGGGGAGTAGAGGAACCTGTGGAGGGCGAAATCATTCATCCTGAATTAATTGATGTGATTCTAGTCCCGCTGCTGGCTTTTGATGAAAATGGAAATCGGGTTGGGTACGGGAAAGGGTATTACGATCGGTTTTTAGCGCACTGTAATCCAAAGGCGCTGAAAATAGGTCTTTCCTATTTTGAACCCCTAAAAGAAATCAGTGATACTGATGATTTTGATATATCTTTAAATCTTTGCATCACGCCGGAACGTATATATGAATTTGGCTAATTTCTTTTTACAATCTTTTCGAATCGTATTGCTGCCGGTGGCGCTTATTTACGGAGGAATCATTCATCTGCGTAATTATTTTTTTGATAAGCAATGGCTCACTTCAGCTTATTTTAATTTTCCGATTATTTGCGTTGGCAACTTAAGCGTGGGCGGTACGGGTAAATCACCCATGATTGAGTTTTTAATCAGAAGATTGGCTCACAAATATCCTGTCGCGGTCCTTAGCAGAGGCTATAAAAGAAAAACCAAAGGATATCTGATGGCAAATGAACAGACAACCGCCATTGAAATTGGGGATGAGCCCATGCAGTTCTTTCAAAAATTCCCAACAGTTCCTGTTGCAGTAGGAGAAGAAAGGGTGGTTGCCATTCCGCAAATCCTGCATGATCGTCCTGATACCAGAATCATTTTATTGGATGATGCTTTTCAGCACCGCAGTATACAGCCTGGATTTTCCATCCTACTTACTGAAGCAGCCGATTTATTTACCCGGGATTTTTATTTGCCTACCGGCAATCTGAGAGATCAGAAAAGCAGTTATAAAAGAGCGGATATCATTGTGGTAACCAAATGTCCGGAGAACCTGAGTGCCGAAGCGGCGGCAAAAATCAAAAATGAAATGAATCCGTTGCCGCATCAGAAAGTCTTATTTTCTAAAATTGTATATGGTAAGCCGTATCATTTTTTGGATAAACAGATTTCACGAACATTGTCGGCATATACTGATGTGCTGCTCGTAACCGGTATCGCCAATTTTGAACCGCTCAAAAAAATGCTGACAGAACAGGCGCACGGGTATGACCAGCTGAGCTATGGCGATCATCATATCTTTACCATAGATGATGTGGAGGAGCTGCATCATCGGTATCAAAAATTAACCGGAAAGGACAAGATGATTTTAACGACAGAAAAAGATGCGGTTAGACTGATTAAATTCAAAGAGGCACTGAAGAGCTTGCCGATTTTTGTCATTCCGATTGAGCATGAAATTTTATTTAACGAGGAAGAAGTGTTGATGCGTTCCATCGAAAGATTTGTGGAGCATTTTGATTTTCCTCAGCAACAAACAATTCAAAGTTGAAAAACAAAAAGAAAAAAATAAAAGTAAAAGCACCCGGTAATGGTTTGCATCGGGGAATCATTGAAATTACCCGAAGCGGCATGGGCTATGTAACCGTTGACAATCTGCAAAAAGATGTGATGGTGAAACCCCAGCATTTTGGTTGTGCCCTCCACGGCGATACGGTGGAAGTGGAAATTGTGAAACAGAGTTCAAGCGGTAAAACAGAAGGAGTAATCCGGAGGGTATTGCATCGCAAACAGCTTACTTTTATCGGACATGTTGCTATTCACAAACAGCAGGCTTTTTTTATTGCGCAGTCCGAGCGCCCTATGCCTGATTTTTCTATTCCGCTTGAGGCGCTGAATCGGGCTTCTCATCAGCAAAAAGTAATTGCCCGGCTTTCAAAGTGGGAACCTAAAATGAAAATGCCGGAAGGGATTATTGTAGAATTGATTACTGCAGATGCGGAAAATGATCTTGCGATGAAGCAGATTCTGATGCAATCCGGCTTTACCCTGCAGTTCTCTCCCGAACAATTGGAGGAATCATTAAGACTGTCAGATCGCATTACGGAAGAAGCTATTGCAAAAAGGAAGGACTTCCGCAAAACACTCACTTTTACCATTGATCCGGTAGATGCAAAAGATTTTGATGATGCCCTCTCCATTCAATTCTTACCTGATGGTACCTACGAAGTTGGGGTACATATTGCAGATGTTAGTCACTTTATTACACCCGGTTCTCTCCTCGATGAGGAAGCCTATTTCCGCGCTACTTCTGTCTATCTGCCTGATCGTGTATTGCCGATGTTGCCGGAAAAAATTTCAAATGAATTGTGTTCGTTGCGGCCGCATGAGGATAAATATACTTTTTCCGCTGTGTTTACCATGACAAAGGATGCGGAAGTAAAATCAGTATGGTTGGGCAAAACACTCATTCATTCCGATCATCGCTTTACTTATGAAGAAGTGCAGGATATTATTGAAAGCGGGGCGGGTTTGTATAGAGATGAAATTCTTCTGTTAAATCAAATGGCGCAACAATTGCGCTCGGAAAGATTTCAAAAAGGAGCGATTAATTTTTCTTCGCAGGAGGTGCGTTTTGTTTTGGATGACAAACAGGTGCCAGTTGGTATTATGGTAAAAGAGAGTAAAGCCGCGCATCAGCTAATTGAAGAGTTCATGCTATTGGCCAATAAACAGGTGGCATTGTATATCGGAGGACTTCAAGTGAATAACAAGCCTATCCCTTTCCCGTATCGCGTTCACGATACGCCCGATGAAGCCAAGTTGGGCATCTTTTCGGCTTTTGCACGCAAGTATGGACATACCTTTGACACTTCTTCACCCGAAAAAATTGCTGCTTCTTTCAACCAAATGCTGCGGGATGTGAAAGGCAAACCCGAGCAGCATGTGTTGGAAACCCTTGGCATTCGTACGATGGCAAAAGCTGTTTATACGGCAAACAATACAGGGCATTACGGTTTAGGATTTAAGCACTATTGTCATTTCACTTCTCCCATCCGAAGATATCCGGATGTGCTGGTACACCGCATACTCGAACAATGTTTGAATGGAACATTGAAAGTGGATAAAAAAATGGAGCAGCAATGTAAGCATTGCAGTGAGCGGGAACGTGCCGCTATGGAAAGTGAACGTGCTGCCAACAAATACAAACAGGTTGAATATATGCGTCAGTTTGTGGGAGAAACATTTGAAGGTGTCATCAGCGGCGTAGCTGCTTTTGGTTTTTGGGTAGAAACAGTTGAGCACAAATGCGAAGGACTGGTAAGTTTGCTTTCCATCAGTCATGTAGATGATTTTATATTTGTAGAAGAAGACTACCGCTTAACTGGCAAAAGAAGCGGACGTTCTTTCAGAATCGGGGATCCGGTAAGCATCCTGGTAGTTGCTGCCAATCTGGAAAAAAGGCAACTGGATTATGAATGGGTGCCAGATAGAAAAAAATAATGACGATGCATTCTTTTGAACAACTCATTACATCTTTTGAAATGCGGTTTAAAGTCCGCCACTTCCCGGAACAGCCCGCTACTTTATATGACCCTTCTCAATACATTTTGGGTATAGGCGGCAAAAGAGTTCGTCCCGTGATGTGTCTGATGGGCAATGAATTATTCGATCACATCAAAGATGCAGCCTGGGAGGTTGCTACGGCGGTGGAACTCTTTCACAATTTCACGTTGATTCATGATGATATTATGGATCAGGCACCGCTACGAAGAGGGATGGAAACGGTTCATACCAAATATGGAACGAATACTGCTTTGCTTGCAGGAGATGTAGTGATGATTATGGCTTATGAATACCTGCGCAAAGTGGATCCCGTCTTATTGCCTTCCATTCTTACAGTGTTCAATAAAACGGCACTGGAGGTATCCGAAGGACAACAGTTGGATATGGATTTTGAAAAACGCGACAGTGTGTTGTTGTCTGAATATCTTGAAATGATTACGCTAAAAACTTCAGTGCTGATCGCTGCATCCTTAAAGATGGGAGCGCTGATAGGCGGAGCAGGAGAGGGGAATGCGCATCATTTGTATGAATTCGGCAAGTATCTGGGAATCGCTTTTCAGGTACAGGATGATTATCTGGATGCATTTGGAGATCCCGCAAAATTCGGCAAACAGGTAGGAGGTGATATCATTGCCAATAAAAAAACTTTTTTAATGATTCACGCGATGGAGACTGCAGGTGAGGCTGACAGAAATCGCTTATTGGAGTTGCAAAATTATTCGGGAGCAGATAAAGTGTCGGAAGTCTTGAAGTTATTTAAGAAAACAGGAATAGACGAATGGGCCATGTCGCTCAAAAATGAATATCTTGAAAAGGCATACGATCATCTTGAACGCATTGCGGTCATGAATAAAAGAAAAGAGCCGCTGCGGGAGCTGGCATCTTTCTTAGTGCAACGTTCCTACTAATCAAAATACGAAACCAACGCATGAAGCAATTATTTCGTACGAAATCAACTGAATCTATTTTAGCTGAACATACAGAGGGAGGAGAGGGGCATGGAGGCGGTGGATTAAAGCGGATACTCAATGCCAAAGACCTTACTTTTTTTGGGATAGCAGCCATCTTAGGTGCGGGAAGTTTCAGTAGTCTGGGCAGTGCTATTTTCAATGGAGGGCCGGGAGTAGTATTTTTGTTTATCATCACTGCCATTGCTTGTGGATTTACCGCTTTTTGTTATTCAGAATTTGCCAGTCGCATACCGGTTGCCGGAAGTGCTTATACTTATGCCTATGCAAGTTTTGGAGAATTGTTTGCCTGGATCATTGGCTGGGCATTGGTGATGGAATATTCAGTGGGGAATATTTATGTTTCCTTCAGCTGGAGTGATTATTTTACTTCTTTACTACATCAATTGGATATTCATTTTCCGGCCTGGCTTTCTACCAGTTATAAGGAAGCTCAAAATGGATTTTTGAATCAAACCACCCATGCCGAAACGATTGCAGCATGGACGGATGCTCCTGTTGTTGGAGGGGTTAAATGCATTGTTGATTTACCTGCTTTGCTTATCAACTTCATCATTACTTTTCTAGTGTATAAGGGTATCCAGGAGAGTCGGAATTTTAGCAATCTGATGGTTTGGCTGAAGATGGCAGTGATAGCCCTTGTAATTATTGCCGGAGGTTATCTGGTGCTTTCAAAAGGGTTAACCCATAACTGGATGCCTTTAAACTCGAATGGAGAAGCTCATTTTATGCCCAATGGATTTAGCGGTGTGATGGCAGCTGTGAGTGGCGTGTTTTTTGCATATATCGGTTTTGATGCCGTGAGTGTGCTGGCAGAAGAAAGTAAAAATCCGCAAAGAGATCTTCCTAAGGGAATGATTTACTCGCTGGTTATTTGTACGGTGGTATATATTCTGTTAACCCTCGTGCTTTCGGGTGCGGTACCTTATCAGCAATTTGAAGGAGTAGGCGATCCATTGGCTTTCATTTTTGAGAAAGAACATTTGAACATAGGCTGGATGCAATTGGTGGTGGCAGTAGCGGCAGTTATTGCCATGACCAGTGTGTTGCTGGTATTTCAAATGGGGCAACCCAGAATCTGGATGAGCATGAGCAGGGATGGGTTGTTGCCTAAGGTTTTTCATCGAATTCATCCGAAATACAAAACGCCTTCTTTTTCAACCATACTAACAGGATTAGTGGTGGGTCTCCCGATTTTGTTTACGGACAAAACTTTTGTGCTAGATTTTACCAGTATTGGAACCTTATTTGCTTTTGTATTAGTATGCGGAGGCGTATTGTTGATTCCTGCGAGAAAAAAAGAACCCGGTCGTTTTCATTTACCCTATATCAATTCAAAATTCATTTTCCCTGTACTGGTGTTGTTGAGTATTGTTTTGGTAACACGTCAAAATCCGGCTTACTGGAGTAATCTGACTGATTTTGATTTTTCTAAAAACTCTGATTTTGTTGCGGGCAAACTCAGTTTGATGGATTTAGCAACCGCTCCAATATCGCTATTGATCTTTTGGTTGGTAATGGTACTGTTGAGTGTGGTTACTTTTGTAAAGCGATTTAGTTTAATACCTCTGCTGGGCATAAGCACCTGTCTTTATTTGCTAACAGGTATGACCAAGACGAACTGGGCCTGGTTTTTGGGATGGTTATTGTTGGGACTGTTCGTGTATTTTCTATATGGGAGAAAACACAGTAAACTCAACAGAAAATAAGGTGGATAAAAAAGTGTTGTCCGGTTGTCAAGTTGTCGATGAATACAGTTAGGATTTATCCCCCCTTTGGAGGGGGATTCAGGGGGAGGAAATTATTCCAAAAACCCTTTTGCCTTCATCCACTCATCATTATACACTTTCCCCACATAACGACTCCCATGATCGTGAAGAATACAAACCACCAGGTCTTCCGGTTTGAGACGATCTGCTAATTGTAGCAAGCCTTGTACACAGCTGCCGGCGCTATAGCCGCAGAATAATCCTTCTTCTTTGGCGAGTCTTCTTGCCATGATAGCACCGTCTTTATCCGTAACCTGTTCGAAATGATCGATTACACTCATGTCGTAGTTGCCGGGAACAAAATCTTCACCAAACCCTTCACTTACGTAAGGGTGTACTTCATTCATATCGATTTCTCCCGTTCTGAAATATTTCGTGAGTAATGAGCCATACACATCAATGGCCCAGATTTGAACATTGGGATTTTTTTCTTTCAGAAATTGAGCCGTTCCGGTAACAGTTCCTCCTGTGCCTGCCGTACAAACGAGATGGGTTATTTTTCCCTCTGTTTGATTCCAAATTTCCGGACCGGTGGTTTCATAATGTGCCAACCGATTCGCCAGGTTATCGTATTGATTGAAGTGATAGGAATTAGAAATTTCTTTGGCCAGTTGTTTGGCAACGGAATAATAACTTCTCGGATCCTCGGGTTCTACATTAGTTGGGCAAACAATTACTTCGGCACCCACCGCACGGAGGATGTCAATTTTTTCCTTGCTTTGTTTGTCGGTTGTAGCAAAAATGCATTTGTATCCTTTGACTATAGCGGCAAGAGCCAGTCCCATACCCGTATTGCCACTGGTACATTCAATGATGGTTCCACCTGGTTTGAGCTTGCCTTCTTTTTCAGCAACCTCTACCATTTTCAATGCCATGCGGTCTTTAATACTATGACCCGGGTTGAAATAATCCACTTTGGCAGTCACCACACAGGGTAGGTGAGCTGTTACTTTATTGAGACGGATAATTGGGGTGTGTCCAATGGTTTCAAGTATGTTGTTTTTAATATCCATTCAGTTTAATTCTAAACGCAAAGGTAAACTAAATTTAAGTGCAAGTTAGCGCTTCAACCATTCCAGACTTTGTTGAATGGCATCCACATCTGATGCTATAATTTCGGGTTTTAGTCTGCCGGTATCAGATGGTTGCAAACATCGTCCTTGCGAAGTGTAAAAACGGGCTACTGAAAGTTGTATGATGCTTCCGTTTTTTAAAGTAAACGATTCCTGAATGAAGGCGTTACCTCCTGAATTTTTACCAATAATGGTCGCTCGTTTATAGTCCTGCAAAGCAGCAGCTAGCAATTCTGCTGCGGAGGCTGTATGTTCATTGATGATTACCGCCACTTTCCCTTTTTCAAATTGTCCGGGTCTTTTAGTGATAAAGCTTTTATCTGGTAGAGCTTTGCCTTTAACGGTAGCGATGATTTTATTGCTTTCAATAAATTCATCTGCTATTTCCACCGCCTCCTCGATGATTCCTCCTTTATTATTGCTTAAATCAAGAATGAGTTGTTGCATCCCGGATTGATTCAACATCTCCATTTTTTTCATGAAGGACTCGTAGGTTTTTTCTGTGAACTCACTGATACGAATATAACCAATGGTGGGTTTGAGGAGAACCGCACTATCAATGCCATCGGTAGCAATCTTAGCCGGTGCAGTTTGATTAGCGATCAAAGGAGTATAGTCGGAATAAGGATCGAGTGATTGTAAAAAACTTTTTATTGCAACTGTTTCCAGCGAATCTTTTTGAATGGTGTCCACATATTTTTTTTCAATCAATCCGATCGCATCTTCATAAAGATCTTTGGAGGAAGATTTCAGAAAACCCGGAGTGAAGTCACCCATATCATCCCGGAGTTTATAGCCAAAAACCATTCCTAAAATTAAGATTAGTGTAAAGATGACAGGAAGCCAGGTTTGTTTTTTATTTGCGTTCATATTTCGTATTAATGCCGGCAAAGTTCATGAATTAATGGGGAATTGGAGCGTAAGAATGATTGTTATTATGCAAAATGGTATATATTTAGATCGGTATAATTAACCTACATCAAGAAAAACAATCATTTTGAAAGAAAAACGCATTAAAAAAACTTATTAAATTACACCTCAACAATGAGAGCAACTAAAAACAAATCCCAACAACTGCTGCTCGCAGACAGCGGTTCCACCAAAACAACTTGGTGCCTGTTATCCGGCAGCCAAAAAAAAATCATTTATACTGAGGGGATTAGTCCTTATTTCATGGAAGAACAGGAGATCGTCTCGCTACTGCAATCTGCTCTGGTTCCTGCCCTCAAAAAAAATAAAATTGACCGTATTGTCTTTTATGGCACGGGTTGTTCCAATAAAGTCAATTCCAATAAAGTAAAAAAAGCACTGCAACTTGTTTTTCAATCTCATTGTCCCGATATTTCCATCTATCACGATCTGATGGGCGCGGCACATGCCTTATGCGGACAAGAGCCCGGGATTGCATGCATCCTAGGCACGGGTTCCAATTCCTGTTATTATGACGGTAAAAAGATTAAGCGAAATAGTCCGGGCCTGGGCTATGTGCTGGGAGATGAGGGCAGCGGAGCCTATCTGGGGAAAATAGTCCTACAGCATTACCTTTATCAAACTTTCGACCAGGAATTAATGCAGCGTTTTGACAGACAATTCGAAACAGATAAAGATGAAATTTTAAATCGGGTTTACCGACAACCCCTGGCAAACAGGTATCTGGCTGGTTTTGCAAAGTTTCTGGCAGAAAACCGAGGGCATTACATGATTGAAAATATGATTGAAGATGGACTCAATGATTTCTTTTTCACCCATCTCACCCAATATCCTCAAAGCAGAAAACTACCCATTCATTTTACAGGCAGTATCGCAGATGCATTTAAGGATACAATTCAGGCTTTATGTAAACAATACGGATTTACCTGCGGACACATCCTCAAAGAACCGATGGATGGATTGATCCGGTTCTATCGAAATTCTTTTAATATCTGATGAAAATCTGTTTTTATTTTTACGAGAAAGTATTTAATTTTATTCTGAATTAAAACCACCTTAATTATGAAACGTTTTATCCTGCCTTTTCTAATGGTAACAACGACTGCCGCTTTTGCACAAAGGGCTGCTATTTATGGATTCGGAGCCACAGATGCCCCTCAACAATGGAAAAGTATCCAGTCTTTTTCTGCACCGGATGATGCTTCTGTAAAATTGGTTTATGATCATCAACAGTCGGTCCCGCTGATGAATGGCTTTACACAACGCAACAGCGGAAGAAACTATTCAGGAGAAATGGTTGCTGCTGCAGGATATGCGGCTGCTTCACAAAAACTCTTTTTTATTCCAATGTTTCAAAAAGAATTACGTTGGACAAATTTGGAAGAAAACGGCGTTTCTAAATTCTTTTCCATTACTTCACCCGTCCTGGATCAACTGGATTTTAATAAAGTTGAACATCAGATCACCCGTATGGCCATTGGCAATAAAGGGGTTGGATACGCACTTACCAACGATGCAATGCATTTGATTGAATTTACTACCGGGAATACACCAAGCATAAAAGACCTCGGTCAACTGGTAGATGCACGCAGCAATGGACAAAATTCTGTTCATAGTTCCTGTGCTTCTTTCGGTGGGGATATGGTAATGGGAGATGATGATAATCTTTACCTGATTACCATGAGAAATCATATTTATCAATTCAATCCCGCTAATAAAATCACTCATTATTTGGGTGCAATTAAGGGATTGCCTGCCTCCTTCACCTCTAATGGCGCTGCTGCTCTTGCAAGCGGAGAGTTGATTTTAAGTTGCAGCAATGGCGATCAAAACAGTTATGTGGTTGATCCCAAAAACTGGGAAGCCCGACCTTATTTTGTTAATCATGTTCCCAAGTTAAATCTTTCCGATCTTGCAAGCGGACATTTACTGGCCAGAAAAGCGAAGTCTAACCCAACTAATAACATTGCAGCTTCCAATGCACTAATTCAGCTTTATCCGAACCCTGTAGTTGGAAACCGGGTACAGATCAGTATGACAAAAGCGGTTAGTGGCAATCATCAGGTGCAATTAATGGATTTGTCGGGCAAGCTGGTGCATCAGCAAAATGTAAATCTGAATAACGGAGCCCAGACATTCCAGCTAAATATTCCCGCTAAAATCGCCAGAGGAACGTATTTGTTGAAATTAACAGATCCTGCTTCCAAATCAATTTATACGGATAAGCTGATATTGCAAGGGAATTAAGATTTCCCTCCCCCTTAGTCCCCCTCCAAGAGGGGGATTTTTTTTGCGACTCACTAAATGTTTTTTACCGACTAACAATTGTTGTGTTCCGTAAGACTTTTACCTTGCATAGGAAGCAAAAAAATAACACATGCGGGTACTTAAATTTGGGGGTACTTCGATGGGATCTGCGCAGGCCATGAAGCAGGCAATGGCGATTCTTTCCTCCTGCACTGAGCCGTTGATTGTAGTCGTCAGCGCCATGAGCGGCACCACCGACCAGTTGATCAAAAGTGGCGAGTTGGCAGCAGGAGGCGATGATGGATTTAAAGGAATTTTACGCGATATTGAAAACCGTCATCTCGAAACGGTAAAAGCCCTTATACCTATCCAACATCAAAGCGGATTGTTGAGTCAGGTTAAAAAAAGTTGCAATGAGATCGAGGATATATGCAACGGTATTTTACTCATTAATGAGTTTTCGCTTAAAACGAAAGACAAGCTGATGAGCTATGGTGAATGGCTTTCTTCCGTCATATTTACGGCCGCACTGCAATATAGTGGTATTAAAGCCGCATGGGCAGATGCGCGTCAACTCATTCGAACCAATCAGCAATACGGCAATGCACAGGTGAATTTTTCAGCAACCGGTGCACAAGTAAAAGCATATTTTAAATCCGAAACCGCTACCACTACTATCATACCCGGTTTTATTGCTTCTGATGATAAAGGGATTACCACCACACTGGGAAGAGGAGGGTCAGATTACACAGCCGCTATTCTGGCAGCAGCCGTTCACGCCAGTGTTCTCGAAATATGGACTGATGTAAGTGGCATGATGACTGCCGATCCGCGTTGGGTAGCAAACGCCCGCATCATCCCATCCATATCCTATCAAGAAGCGATGGAGCTTTCTCATTTTGGTGCTAAAGTGATTTATCCGCCTACTATTCAGCCGGCGCTCGATCTGAATATTCCAATTCTTATAAAAAATACTTTTGCTCCGGAAGATGATGGCACCCGCATCAGTCAACATTCCGACAACAAACATATCATTCGCGGTATTTCCAGTATCAATGCTCTTGCGATAATTAGTCTAGAAGGTAGCGGCATGATCGGTATTCCCGGATTTTCAGCACGCCTGTTTGAAGCGCTTGCTGCTGCTAAAATCAATGTCATTATCATTACGCAAGGATCTTCCGAACATTCCATTTGCGTGGGGATCAATGAAAGCGAAACGGAAAAGGCGAGCGAAGCAGTGAATAAAGCATTTGAACTGGAAATCTCTACGGGAAAAATACAACCCCTGCAAGTGGAAACCGGATTGTCGGTGGTGGCAGTAGTAGGAGATAATATGAAATTGCATACGGGTGTCAGCGGTCGCATGTTCAGTACATTGGGCAGACATGGTGTCAATATCCGTGCCATCGCCCAGGGCTCAACCGAAAGAAATATTACAGCGGTTGTTTTTTCAAAAGATGTCAAAAAAGCCATCAATGTATTGCATGAAGAATTTTTTGAAGCGGTCAAAAAACAAGTGCATCTTTTTGTGGTAGGAGCGGGGAATGTAGGGAAGAAGTTGATTGGGCAAATCCGAAACCAGCAGGCTTTTCTGGAGCGAGAGATGAATTTACAACTCAACATCACCGGAATTACCAATAGCAGAAAAATGCTCATGGCGGAACAGGCACTCAATCTTCAAAATTGGGAAGAGGATTTGCAAAATGGCACAGAGGCGGATTTAGATCAATTCATTCAGAAAATACTGGAGAAGAATTTACCTAATTCTGTTTTTGCTGATATCACTGCCAATGGGGAAGTCGCTGCTCAGTATCATCGCCTGCTTGAAAAAAGTGTGGCGGTGGTGGCATGCAATAAAATTGCTGCATCGTCCTCCTATCAGCGCTATCGTGAATTAAAACATTTGTCTAGAGAATTCAATGCGCCATTTTTATTTGAAACCAATGTGGGGGCTGCCTTGCCGTTGATTGGTACTTTAAATGATTTATGCAAGAGCGGAGATCGGGTGAATAAAATGGAAGCTGTACTAAGCGGTACTTTGAATTTTGTTTTTAATCATTATGATGGCAGTCGTTCTTTCGCATCGGTAGTCAGACAGGCGCAGGAAGAAGGTTATACCGAACCGGATCCGCGCCTGGATCTGAGTGGTACCGATGTGATGCGTAAAATCATGATTCTTGCCAGAGAAGCTGGTGAAGTGTTGGAGATGAATGATATTGTTTGCAATGGATTTCTGCCTGAATCCTGTCAGGAAGGTTCTGTGGAAGATTTTTATCGCGCCATGGAGCAGGAGGAAGCGCATTTTCTTTCCTTGCTGCAAGCGGCTAAAGCGCAACAGGCGAAATTAAAATTTGTCGCCTCTTTTGAAAAATCAGACAACGGAAACGTGAAAGCATCAGTAGGATTGAAACATATTCCAGCTGAAAGCGATTTCTATCATTTGTATGGCAAGGATAATCTGGTATTATTTTACACCGATCGTTATCGTGATCAGCCGATGGTGATTAAAGGTGCCGGTGCCGGTGCCGATGTTACCGCCAGCGGTGTCTTTGCCGATATACTAAGAACTATTTAAGTATGAACAACGCATTTATAAAAGTTCATTGTCCGGCCACGGTTGCCAATATGGTTTGTGGTTTTGATATCCTGGGATTTGCGTTAGAATCTCCCAATGATATCATGCATGTGCGCTTGATAGATGAGCCAACCATCATCATTCAGAATCTGGATGATTATGGCTTGCCGACAGAACCGGAGAAAAATGTTGCCGGAGTAGTATTTAAAGAAATTATGCAACATGAGGGGAATGCATTTGGTTTTGAAGTAATGATTCAAAAAAGTATTAAGCCAGGCAGTGGATTAGGATCAAGCGCTGCCAGTGCGGCAGGAGCAGCGGTAGCGGCGAATCATTTGCTGAATCATAAATTCAGTAAAGATGAATTGATTCAGTTTGCCATGTTTGGAGAGAAGCTCGCATGCGGCGTGAAGCACGCAGATAATATTACGCCCTGCATCATGGGTGGCGTAACATTGGTGCGCTCTATTCATCCGTTAGATATCGTTCGACTAAATGCACCGGAAATGTATGTGGCAGTAGTACATCCGCAGATTGAAGTGAAGACCAGCGATGCACGTCAGATTCTTCGCAAGGAAGTGCAACTCAAAGATGCTATTCGTCAATGGGGAAATATTGCAGGACTGGTTGCCGGACTGGAGCAAGGCAATTATGATCTCATCAGCAGAAGTCTGGAAGACGTGATTGTAGAGCCGGTAAGAAGCATGCTCATACCCGGATTTGAAGCCGTCAAACAAAAAAGCAAAGAAGCCGGCGCATTGGGAGGCGGCATCTCTGGAAGTGGTCCATCCTTATTCATGCTTTGCAAAGAAAAAAATACAGCCATCGAAGTTGAAGGAGCGATGAAAGAAGTTTTTATTCAGCTGGGGATTGAATATAAATCTTATGTCAGCAAGTTGAGTCAGCAAGGCGTTACCTGTACAGAATCTTAGTATATGCAATACTATAGCTTAAAGAAGCAAAGTCCACCCGTAAATTTTGAAACCGCTACCATATTAGGACAGGCGCCCGATAAAGGACTTTATTTTCCGGAATGTATTCCTCAGTTTGATTCGGAATTTATAACCCAACTTGATAATTGGGATCCCGTGGATCTCGCAGTAAAAGTAATGGAGCCTTATGTGGGTGAAGAGATTGATCAAAAAAGTTTTCGTCGCATCGTAGAAGAAACGATTGATTTTCCTATACCCCTTGTGCCAGTTACAGATCGCATCAGTACTCTGGAATTGTTTCATGGTCCAACCCTCGCATTTAAAGATGTAGGAGCGCGATTCATGAGTCGGTGCTTGGGCTATTTTGTAAAACAGGGTACCTACATTCAAAATAATTTCAACAATCGTCATTCGAATATCACCGTGTTGGTAGCCACTAGCGGCGATACCGGTGGCGCGGTGGCGAGTGGATTTTATCAGGTGGATGGGGTAGAAGTGGTGATCCTTTATCCTGCCGGTAAAGTGAGTAAGGTACAGGAACAGCAGCTCACCACCTTTGGCCATAATATTCAAGCCATTGCTGTCAATGGAAATTTTGATGATTGTCAGCAAATGGTGAAACAGGCATTTGCAGATGCTACGCTAACCCAACAACGTCTGCTGACTTCCGCTAATTCCATCAATGTGGCCCGATGGTTGCCCCAACAACTTTATTATTTGTTGGCGTATCGTCAATGGAAGGATAAAAATCAACCGCCGGTAATTTCAGTACCTAGTGGGAATTTCGGCAATATTTGTGCCGGCATACTGGCGCATATAAGCGGAATGCCGGTGGATCATTTCATTGCTGCCTGCAATGCCAACGATGTGATTCCAAGGTTTATGCAAAGCGGAAACTATGAACCCTCCAAAGCAATACCCACGATATCCAATGCGATGGATGTGGCTGATCCCAGTAATTTTATTCGTATTCTTGAACTCTTCCATCAAAGTCTGCCCGCACTGGCATCGAAGTTTTCTTCCGTGAGTATCAGTGATGAAGCCACCCAATCCACTTTGCTGCGGCTCTACCAAACCCATCATTATCTTGCCGATCCGCACGGTGCAGTTGGGTATCTTGCATTGGAAAATTACTTGACCAATCATCCCGGTAAAAAAGGAATTTTTCTGGAGACAGCCCATCCAGTAAAATTTTATGATGTGATTGAACCGGTGATCGGAGAAAAAGTTCCCGTACCGCCGGCGATTCAAAAAATTATGGATCAGCCTGGAACCGCTGAAAAAAGGGAAGCGGATTATCTAACTTTGCGTGATTATTTGTTGAGACGTTAACGAGTTCTCATGCACGATATTGAACCCTATTACAACTGGCGACATATTTATATCAGTGAGGAAGACGCGCAATCTCCCTTTTACGGAAGGGTTTATTCTGAATTTGAATTTTCCCAGACCATCTACAACTACTATATCCATCCGCAGTGGGATGAGTTTGGCAGCAAGACCCTGTATGTAAAAGTACTGATGGCCGATTACACAGAGCAATATGCTATTGTTGAAATGATTGGTGAATGGAATGATGCGATTGAAAATGATATCATGACTTTGAAGATGGAGTTTATTGCACCTCTTATGAATGCCGGCATCACTCAGTTTATTTTCATTGCGGAAAATGTACTTAATTTTCATGGCAGTGAACGTGATTATTATGAAGAGTGGGCGGAAGAATTGCATGAACAGGAAGGCTGGGCGGTGATCCTGAATATGCCTGAAGCCACGCAGCATGATTATAAAAAATTAAAACTTGACCGTTATCTGCCTTTATTTGAATTAGCTGACTGGAGAGTGTATAAGCCCTTTCATCTGTATAAGAAAATGGTACAGATGAGAAGGGGGATCAATGATTAATAATTAATAATTAATAATTAATAATTAGTAATTACAACCAATAACCAATAACCTAGAACCTAGAACCTACAACCTACAACCTAGAACCTAGAACTTGCTTTCCTATCTGTTATTCTTCACTTGAATAATCTGCCCCGCAATACTTACTGCTATCTCTTCCGGTGTTCGGCTGTTGATGGATAGGCCAATGGGAGCGTGTACCGGAGTGGTGAAATTAGATAATAGATTATCTGCTTCCATCTCATTAAATAAAGTATCGATTTTATTTCTGCTTCCCAGCATGCCCAGATAAGCCAGTTTCTTATACTGTAAGCTGCGAATGGCAATAGCATCTGTACGATAACCAAAAGTCATGATGACTACGTAATGGTTTTTCCCGTCAGGAATGTGATCTCCGATTTCACTATAATTATTTACTAAAATAATTTCATGCGCATATTCATTTTTTAGTAAGGTGTTTAAATTCGGACGCTCTTCAATCAAATAGATTTTGAAATCAAGATCGCGCATGAGTTTGGAAAATGCAAGAGCGCAATGTCCACCCCCCACTACGTAAAGCTGTTGTCGGTAACCTGTTTTCTCTCGATATAAAAAATCTCTTTCGTCTTTAAATTGAAAATAAAAATCACTCTCCGGCAATGATTCATGAAAAGAAATTCCTGAATTCGTTATCTCTAACGTTCCATTCTGCTGATTGGTAAGAGCGGCTACTAATCTGTTGATGTCTAATAGGGATGAGGATGGAATAACTTGCAAGAAAACAGACTGCTCTCCACTACAAATCATGCCGCTCTGATTTTTAGCGGCAGATTTATTATGTATCTGTTTTTGATAAATGCTTTCGGGTTGCTTGGCATGCAACAATGTCTTAGCCAGCTCTACCATTTTGTGTTCCATCATTCCCCCGCCAATAGAACCAATCATCTCACCGGTTGCCGTTATTGCCATGCCAAAGCCTTGTCGTCCCGGACTGCTTCCTTTACTTTCCAGAACGTAGAGCAAAGCAACAGGAATTTCCGATAGTAATTTTTCCTGTACAAAACTCCATAATGCGAATTGCTTTTGCACAAAATTAATTTTTCAATTCAGCGGCACGATCCGGATATAATGCGAGTAAAACTTTCTCCGGTGTGAAGGGCGCATCAAATGCCGGATTGCTCTTTGGATTAAATTGCCTGATAGCATCACGAATGGCAAAATAAGTACCGATACCGTACATTAAAGGAGGTTCACCCACCGCTTTGGAACGAAAGATGGCGAGATTGTTTTTTTCTGTATGCAGAAAATCAATGCTTATTTCTTTAGGTACAGCATAAATATCGGGCACCTTATAAGTGGAAAGCGCATTGGATCGAAGCTTGCCGTCTTTATCATAAACAATTTCTTCCAATGTCATCCAGCCAATTCCCTGTACCAGTCCGCCTTCAATTTGACCACGATCTATCAGCTCATTCATACTGCTGCCAGCATCATGCACAATACGAACAGCATCCACTTCATAAGTCCCGCGTAAGCAATCGAGGGTAACCGTTGTAATCGCTGTTCCAAATACATGATAGGCAAATGGATGTCCCTTTTCTTTTGTTTTATCAAAATGTATTTCGGGCGTTGCATAATGGGCATGCTCCGATAAACTGATTCTTTTGTTATAAGCGCTAAGCACTAACTGCTTCCAGGTTAAATCAGTTTTTTGCCACTTTATATAAATGGATTCTTCTTTCAGTTCTATTTCATCTGCGACTGTATGAAGCAATTCAGCGGCTACATTTTTCAATCTGTCCAACAAAGTATTGCACGCAATCTGCGTGGCTTTCCCATTTAAATCTGCGGTTGCACTTGCAGCGGAAGGAGAGGTATTGGCAATACGGTAGGTGTTGGTAGTGTTCAGCTTGACCTGCCCAATTGGAATGGAAAAAATCTGTGCTGCTACCTGAGCAATTTTTGTATTCACACCTTGCCCCATTTCAATAGCACCGGTGCTGATTGCTACCGAACCATCTGTGTAAATATGAACCAGCGCTCGAGCCTGATTCATTAAAGTATTGGTGAAGGAAATGCCAAAACAAATGGGCATCATCGCCAAACCTTTCTTAGACCACGTATTGCTTTTATTAAAAACGTCTATGTCGTTGAGCAAGGATTCATTTTGGTATAAATGCATTGCTTTTTCCCAGCATTCATTGGCTTCACTTACTACTTTTTGTCCATAAGGAAATTCATCACCTGTTTGCATCAGGTTTTTTTGCTGAATGACAGCAGGAGCAATTCCTAATTGTTCAGCGGCATGTACGATAGACGCTTCGATTACAAACATTCCCTGTGGGCCACCAAATCCTCGAAAGGCAGTATTGGGAGGAAGATTCGTTTTACAACTGATGGCGGTTGCTTTTACATTCGGAATGAAGTAGGTGTTGTTGCAATGAAAAAGTGTTCTTTCCAGTATCGCCGGTGAAAGATCGGCAGCAGCACCGGAGTTTTGGTAGAAAGTGGCTTCGTAAGCAATTATTTTTAAATCTTTATCCAGTCCAATCTTAAAATCAGAGGAATAAGGATTTCTCTTTCCTGTCATTCGCATGTCCTCCATACGATGTAAGGAATATTTAACAGGACGTTTGAGATGATGCGTTGCCAATGCGCAAAGTGCAGCCCAGGTATTCGCCTGATCTTCTTTGCCGCCAAATCCCCCGCCTAAACGCGTTACATCAATCTCTACTTTATGCATCGGTAATCCGGTAACCCTGCTTACTGTTCGTTGTACAGCAGTGGGACCCTGTGTAGATGAATAAATCCGCAAAGCACCATTTTCAGCAGGGATGGCATAAGCGCCTTGTGTTTCTATATACAAATGTTCCTGCCCGTTGGTGTCTGCTCTTCCTTCAAATATATGCGTACAATCTTTCCAGGCAGATGCTGTATTGCCAAGTACAAAACTGCGGGGAGGTAAAGTGAGTTCCCCTCTTGCAAAAGCTTCGCGCGGATCGGTGATTGCCGGTAATGCTTTGATAGTGGCTTTAATTTTTTTAACGGCTTTTTTGGCCAGATGGTCGCTCTCTGCAATGACAAGTGCAATCGGCATGCCGCAGAAGTGAACATGATGCTCTGCAAATAATGGCTCATCCGGAATGATACCCCCGATCTGATTTTCTCCTGTAATGTCTTGATGAGTCAGGATTTTTACGACGCCTTCGCTTTGCTCCGCTTCACTCAAGTCCAGATTTTCAATGATACCGTTGGCAACAGGTGAATCAAAACAACACGCAAATAAAGTGCCTGCCAGCAATGGAATATCATCTAAATACACAGACTCGCCGCGTGTATGAGTATAGGAATCTATATTCTTCATGCAGATAAGAATTTGTCGGGTTGAATGAATTCAGGAAACAGGCGGATAAAATGCGCTTTGATTAATTGCTCCATCAGTAATCGTTTATAGGCAATTGATCCGCGTACATCAGTAATAGGTGTTACTTCTGTCTGAGCAAGGGCGCATGCTTCAATTACTGATTCATGATTCAGGGGCTTCCCTTTCAGCCATTCGCTGGTCTTTGTGAGAAAAAGTGGAATGGGGGCGACACCACCCACTGCCAAACCGGCTTCTGTAATTTGATCTTCATTTATTTTTATGGAAATAGCTGAGTTGACACTGGCAATATCAAGATGGGTACGTTTGCACACTTTTTCAAAATTGACATGCGTGTCGGAGTCGGGAAGCTGAAAAGAAATTTGTTTCACATACTCATTAGTTCCTTTATCCATGATTTTGTAGCCTTTGTAAAAATTGCGCAGCGCTACTTTTCTTTCCTGATGCTCATCAGTTAATAACAATTGTGCATTCAGTGCTAAAAAAAGAATATTAAAATCGCCGATTGGAGAGGCATTCACCAAATTGCCTGCTATTGTAGCCATGTTGCGGATGGGTGTTGATGAAATGAGTTTGATGATGGCAGGCAGGGAAGGAATGGCTTCCTGAATGAATGCGGCGTTCGCCATTTCGGTTACTGTCACGGCACCTCCCATTTCACAAGTATTGCCATTGAGTGTAATCTGTTGTAATTGATTTCGGGTAGCCAAAAAATGAATCTCAGCTTCTGTCATGGCATCATGCTGTTGCACATACAAATCAGTCCCACCACCCATAAATTTTGCCAGTTTTAATTCTTGTTCGGTTTCTTTTGAGATTGATTCCTGAAGTGCTTCCATGCGCTCGGGAATAGATTTGAAATAGTCCGGCAAGAAATGGTTGTTCACCGCGAAATCAACTGCATTTTCATTTGCTCGCTCACTTAGCTTGTCAGCAATTTTTTGGATAGAGCGCTCAATCGATTTATATCCGGTGCAGCGGCAAATATTTCCATTCACTGCTTCGATTCCTTTTTCGTAGGTTGGCGTTTCCACTTGCAATGAAAATCCGGCGAGGGATACCATAAATCCGGGGGTGCAAAAGCCGCACTGCGAGGCACCCTCATCTGTAAATGCCTGCTGTACAAAATTCAATCCTGCTGTGTTGACACCCTCAACGGTAACAATATGTTTCCCGTGTACATTCCCAATTGCCATCAGGCAGGATGTAACACTATGGTATTTCATCTTTTCATTCTTCTTTTCACCTATCAGAACAGTACAGGCGCCGCAATCGCCCTCACGACAACCAATCTTGGTGCCCGATAAATGCTGATGATAGCGGATAAAGTCGAGCAATAAGGTTCCTTTAGGAAGATCCGTAGAGACCTCTTTATTGTTTAAAATAAATTTTACCATGTGTCAATGACTTTTGCTTCTTCTTCCTTCTAAAATTTTATAGAACGAGCGACTTCTTATCTCTTCGATGGTTAAACCTGTTGCCAGTGCTTCCTGCTCAGTAATGGCGCCACAGTTCATTGCTTTTAAAAAGAAATTGAGCAGTCCTTGTCCGGTTGCCGCATCATCAAAAATATCTCCCGTAAGCGTAGAGATGGCTGCACGTTCCACGAATGTTTTCAGTCGGTGAACGGCATCCTCATAACTGCTTAAAAAGAAATGATAAGTTGCGGCATAGCGCATCGGCAATTGAGCCGGATTGAGATCCCATCCCTGATATAAACCATTAATGAGCGAATGCATCGTATGGCCATAACCGATTCTCCAGGCATTATGTACGGCTTCACGATTTTCATTAAGTTGTTCAAAGCTGAGATGGTCGCCTCTATGTGGACCAATGGGCATTACATTGGTGGCACCGTCACTCAGAAAAATGCCGGTATGTGCGAGAGCCACTTTTGTCATGTGATGGGCGAAATCGCAAACCGAGTGTGCCATCGTTTGATATCTGGCTGTTATACTGCAAGAAGCTGTATAGTCATATGTGCCGAAATGAGCAGCGATACAACGTCCTTCACTAGCACGGATGATGCGCATAAGTGGATTTCTTCCTTCCTCATCCATGATGATTTGCGTCGCTTCTACCATGGTTTCCATTTTCAGTGTGCCGGGTGCAAGCTGATGTTTCTTTTCAATAATCTCGAACATACGAATCAAGGTGATGACCTGTTCGGGAATGGTAACTTTCGGTAGCATCACGACAAAATTGTCGGGCAGCTTTCCGCCTGTTTCTTCCAGCAGTGTCGTCAGAAAAATATCAAGGGTGCGAACCCCTCTTCCCTTTAAATCTTCTGTAAATGGTTTGATCCGAATGCCGATGAAAGGAGAGATGGTTTTTTCGCGCATCCCAACAGCCAGTTCTTTTGCAGCATTGACAGCAGTGGTATCTTCTTCATCGTTAGGACGATTGCCGAAACCGTCTTCAAAATCAATCCGAAAATCTTCAACGGCTTCTGTCTCCAGTTTATGAATGATTTTATTATAAATGGTGTAGGGCAGCCAGGCTGGTTCAATCTGTTGTTCTTCTTTGGAAAGCTGTTTCAATTTATTTTCCAGTAAGTGAATATCCTTTTCAAGTGTAGGAAGGTATTCATGCCCAGGAAATTGCAATGCTTTCGCAAGCACTACAAAGTTGGGTGCATAAGTTTTCAGATTCTTTAATGCAATAGCACCCATTTTTTCCGTCGTATCCGATTTGAAAAGATTGGCGCCACCATATACCGTATGGACTGGTTGACGATCAGGTTTGTCGCCCGGATATATCTTTTGAAATCGGGTATTGGCATCTTTTAAAGTCTCTAATAATTGTGTTTTGTCTGATTCAGGAATTGAAAATTTCATTCGATATTGTTTTTGACAGCATGATTGAATAGTTCTTTAAACCGATTATATTTTTTATGAACCTCTGTAGGTTGAATAGCCGAAAGGATTTAATAAAAGCGGGACATGATAATGTTCAGATGAATCGATTGTAAAAACAATTTCTACAAAAGGGTAGAAGCTACTGATACCTTGATTAGAAAAATAGGCACTTGTTTCAAAAAGAAGTTTATACGTGCCGTGATCCAATACTTGCTCCGCCGGAATCAACCCGGGAATACGACCATCCTGATTGGTAATACCGGTTACAACTTTTTCCCAATGTTCATTTTTGTGATAAAAAAGGGTAACGGATACATTGGTTGCCGGTCTTCCTCTTGTAGTATCAAGAATATGGGTTGTCAGTTGACTCATACCAGTAGTTTTTGTAATCTAATGTGAGTGATTTTCTGTTGCTCAAGCATGGCGGTCTTTAATTCTTCTTCCATGCTGTTGGGAAGTCTTGCCTTTAGTAAGGCCAGCATTTCTTCCGCAGATTTGCCGGTGGCACATACTATAAATATAAATCCAAATTTCTGTTCATACAAGCGATTGCCCTCAGCCAGTTCTTCAATAATTTGTTGGGAAGCCTGCTTCACGGCGCCTTGTTCTCCTTCAGCCCATTTGGCAGTAGATGCAAATTTTTTTTGTAAGGATTCAATATCTCCAATTTTAGGATGATGCAGAAATGCCTCTCTCCAGTCGTTTTCATAGGTAGAGAGCCATATTTGATCAGCACGATTGAAGAGTTCTTCCTGTGTTTGAAAAGGCACATGCTTCATCATCCCCTTCACCCAAGTTGAGGATCCGCAGCAGTGGGTAAGTTGCTCTTCCAAAGCTTCATTAGAAAGATGATTAAATGTTTCCAGCGTCATAAGATTTTTAGATGGTCGTGGGGAAACGATTTACGTTTTTGTAATAGATATACACAGCCGGCTCTTTGCCCATTGACGTAAACCATTGCTGGCAGTATGGTGCCATCCAGATAGAATCTCCCTTTTTGATTGGATACCATTCATGATCAAGCATATACACTCCTTGACCTTGTAAGTAAAGAAGACCATGCTCCATAATATGCGTCTCTACCATTGGTAAATGTCCGCCACTATCATAGGTGAAGATATTCACTGCCATATCAAAACGGAGGTCATCTGGCAGTAAGACCTGCAAGCGAAGCGCGGGGTCACCCATATATTCAGGTCCGGGTATATTTTTGGCATCTCCGAAAATTACAGGAGGATAATCTTGTCCTTCCAGTGGTTCATATACTTTGTGAAACGTTAGGATGCTGGTGCCTGCGGATATTTTATCAAAACGATATTGTTGACCAACGGGAACATACACAAAATGTCCTTTTGTCAATGACTTTTTTTCCTCGCCAACCTTTGCATCCCCTGAACCCTCTACGATATAGAAGAAAATTTGAGAAGCTTTGGTATTCCCTTCCAGAAAACAATTGTCGGCAGCTGTAATAATTGTTTGACAAAGGCGCGCGCCCATTTGTTCGTTGATGATTACATTCACTGTACAGTTTTCCCATCCGGGTACTCTGCTATTGATATAGCCATCGGGTGCAATAACGGCATAATTGCTTTTAACTACACTTCTGGTAAGAGCTGAAATTTCCATTTGATTGTTTTATGAGAATGAAGAATAATGGTCTATTAAATTTTCCATAAATGCATCCGCTACTTTCAATGCCTGTGCGATATCTTCCGGAGCGGCCAATTCTAGCGGATTGTGACTGATCCCTTTGAAACATCTTATAAACATCATGGCTATCGGTGCGATCCGGGCTACAGGAACCGCATCGTGACCGGCTCCGCTTACGAGTTCAACCACAGGGATATCAGATTCAGTGATGGCTTTTCTTAATAAATGTTTCAGGTTTTTGTCAGTTGCAACAGGATCTGTCTCTTGTACTAATTGCCATTGTATTGTAATGTTGCGTTTGGTTACAACTTCATTACAAATAGAATGGATGGAAGAAGTCGCTTCGTTGAGAAAATTTTTATCTCCGCTTCGAATATCAATTGTGAAATGAACTTCCCCTGGTATCACATTGCCTGCACTGTGGGGTATCTGTAGGGTGCCTACCGTTGCGACCAGACTTTCTTTTTGCTGGATTGCATAATTCTCAATCTTCAATATACATTCAGCGGCGGCTGTCAGGGCATCACTTCTCTTATCCATGGGTACCGTTCCTGCATGCCCGGCCATGCCGTTTAGGGTGACGGCAATTCTCTTTTGTCCGGCAATAGAAAGAACGATTGCTACCGGAATATTTTTATCATATAAAATCGGACCTTGCTCGATATGCATTTCAAAATATCCAAGCCATTCATTTGGAGGAATGGCATCCTGGGCGAGCGTAGTTCCGTTCTTGCCAAATCCCTCAATTACTTCTTGCATGGAAATACCATCAGCATCTTTTTTTTGCAGCCATTCATGGTTAAAAGAACCTGTGATGACCTGACTTCCAAGAAAAGTAGTATGAAAGCGAACGCCTTCCTCGTCACTGAAAGCAATAATTTCAATGGAGAAGGGTAATGAGATGTTTTTGGATTTGATTTGCTCAATCAGATCAATGGCCATAATGACCCCAAGTGGGCCGTCATATTTTCCTGCGTTAACCACCGTATCAATATGGGAAGCGATTACCAGTGTTTTTGCTCCGGAATGATTGCTTTGCCAACGACCTCTCACGTTGCCAATAGAATCAATCTTGGTTTGAAGTCCTGCTTGATCCATCCATTCTTTTACTAATGCTGCACCTTCGATAAAAGCGGGCGTACCGAAGCGACGGGTAACACAACCCCGTTCTTCTGTGATAGTTGCCAGCTGTTCAATGCGTTGCACTACCTTTTCAGCTCTATATGTATGCTGATTGCTCATTTATTTCGGAAAAGAATTTGCCCTTTATTTAATTGGAGAAACTGATTGTCGGCATACACTTTCTCTCCAGACAACCAGGTTTGTTTGACTACCCCTTTTAGAATTTCCCCATGATAGGGCGTGATTTTATGGCGATGATGAAGCTGATTGCCATCTACCTGAAATGTAGCTTCCGGATCAAGCACTGCAAAATCGGCATCCATGCCAACAGCAATTGCTCCTTTCGACTCATTTTTACCAATGAGATGAGCGGGGTTGGTGCACAGCCAACGCACTAAATCAGAGAGCTCAAAACCTCTTCTTTCAGCGGCGGTCCATAATACAGGCAACGCCAGTTGAATGGAAGCAATACCACCCCAGGCTTTCATCAGATTGCCTGATTCCAATTCTTTAAGTGTAGGAGTAGCGGGAGAGTGGTCGGTAGCCACAAAATCAATTAATCCATCTTTCAAAGCCTTCCATAGCTGTTCATTATTTTCTTTTTCACGAATGGGCGGCGCACATTTATATTCTGTCCTTCCATCCGGAATGGTTTCTGCATTAAAGTATAAATAATGCTGTCCTGTTTCTACTGTTATGGGTAATCCTTTTGCTTTTGCCGATTTCAACATGGGGATGGCATTGGAAGAGGATAGATGGACTACATGAACGGCACATTGATGTCGCTCACACAGTCGTATCATCATGGCAATTGCATCATCTTCCCATTGACGCGGACGAGAGCTAAGATAGTTTTGGTAGGAGCGGGGATCACCCTTTGCACGGATGATATCATCCGACCATTCACAATGTACCAATAAAGGAAGTCGGTGTTTTGCCAGAATGGGCATGGCATTACCTAAATCATCTTCACTAGCATTGGGGAAATCATCAATGCCGGAATGGGTAAGAAAGGCTTTGAAGCCCAATACTCCGGCTTGAATCAAACCTTCAATTTCATTCAAATTCCCGGGTATAATGCCACCGTAAAGTCCAATATTTGTATGCAGTTGATTTTTTGTCGCTGCAATTTTCTGTTGAAATGCTTCTGCTGTTGTGGTAACGGGAGATGAATTGAGGGGCATGTCAACCATAGAAGTAATGCCTCCAGCAATAGCAGCTTTGGTTGCTGTATCAAACCCTTCCCACTCTGTTCTCCCCGGCTCATTGATATGCACATGCGGATCAATCACGCCCGGCATTAAAACCAGATTTCCGAGTTCTTCAATGCAGTTGATGTTGGTGGTAGGAGATGAATAGGTAATATCAGTGATCTTGCCGTTTTCTATCCAAACATAGGATTCTTTGATCTCCTTGTTTAAGATAGTTCGGTATGAGTGTAGAATTTTCAATCTAATGAAGAATACGTTAGTGAATTAATCGTTAAATTTAGTTCTTTTATGGTTAATTTTAGTGAATCATAACTAAAAATTCAGGTAAACAGTTACAGTATGTTTTATCTTATTGTCTATAGTGTTTTATTCTTCTTGTTAGGATTTTTCATCTACTTCACCTTTCAATTCAAAAAACTGGAAAAAAAGGCAGAACAAGATGAAGTAACTGATGAAAAGAAATCTCTTTCTTCCAGTTTTTATGGTTTTGCTTATGCAGGGGTGTTGCTGATGATTGTGCTGATTTTATTTGTCACCTGGTTTTTTGTGAAGAATACACCTTGGGAAGGTCATCTGATGGAGTGGATGAATATTGTGGTTCGGGTAATGCATATTACGTTTGGCATTGCATGGATTGGCGCCTCTTTTTATTTTGTTTTTTTGGAAAACGCATTGAACCGCACAGAAAATATTCGGGATGAATTAGCAGGGAATTTATGGGCCGTGCACGGAGGTGGTTTTTATTATCTTGAGAAGTATAAAGTGGCTCCGAAAACCATCCCCAAACATTTACACTGGTTTAAATATGAAGCGTATTTTACCTGGCTTTCCGGCTTCTCCTTGCTCGCAGTAGTTTATTATTTTAATGCCAAAGCACAGTTGATTGATACCAATGTATTGAATATCGGAAGTGTTGCTGCTATTAGTATTGGTATCGGTTCTTTTATTGTTGCATGGATGCTATATGATTTGCTCTGTAAATCTCCGCTTATAAAATATAAAATCAGTTTTACGATTGTCGGTTTTCTGCTAGCGGTTGGATTTGCTTATTTCTATACGCATGTGTTCAGTGCCCGCGCGGCTTATATTCACTTTGGTGCAATGATTGGAACGCTGATGGCCGGGAATGTTTTTTTTGTCATAATCCCCTCTCAGAAAGCCATGGTGAATGCGGCCAAAAGAGGTGTGCCGCCGGATGGGACACTTGGTAAAAAAGCTTTGGCGCGTTCGCTACATAATAATTATTTCACGCTTCCTGTGTTGTTTGTAATGGTGAGCAATCACTTTCCAAGCACTTTTGGTTATCAATATCCCTGGGCAGTACTCGCTGCGATTACGTTGGGAACAGCAGGGGTTAAGCATTACCTTAATTTAAAAGAGCAGGGGCGTTATACGGTTTGGGTATTGCCTGTATCTGTTCTCATCTTACTGGCGGTGAGTTTTGTAACAGCGCCAGCTAAAAATCCGGATGCCTGTAAAGAGGAAATTCAATTTACAGAAGTACAACAAATTTTTCAAGCCCGCTGTATGAGTTGTCATTCCTCCAAACCTACGGATGATGTTTATACTTCACCACCCAATGGAGTCGTGTATGATACGCCGGAAGATATTGTTCGTAAAAAAGATCTGATTATGCAGCGGGTGGTTGTTACCAAAACGATGCCGCAAAACAATAAGACCAATATCACCCCGGAAGAAAGAAACATCATTCGTTGCTGGATAGAACAAGGGGCGAAAGTGAAATAATATCAATGCTTCCCATCTTTCAGCATATTGAAAAGATGCAGTACGGAAGGAAATAATGCGTCAATCGTTTCAATGGCACCTCTCTGAGATCCCGGCAATGTAATCACTAATGTATCATTGATCATGCCTGCTATGCCCCTTGATAACATTGCATAGTTCATGCGATCTTGTCCGTAAGCTCGGGCATGCTCCATTACACCGGGCACCAGTCGGGTGATCAAGGGTTGAATAGCATCCGGGGTTACATCGCGTTTCGACAAGCCGGTTCCACCGCAAAAGAGCAGTAATTGAATACCGGTTTTTTCAGCAGTCAATGCTTGCTCCTGTATCATATTATAATCATCGGGAATGATTTCATATATATCAAAATCTAAATGATATTTTTTTAATTTTTCAATGACTGCTTTCCCTGCTTTGTCTTCCTTTTCTTTTTTGGAAATAGAATCGGAGCAAACGATCATGGCAGCTTTAATCGGGGAAGCATTCGAAGGATTAAAATCTGATTTCCCGCCGGTTTTGTTTTTTAAACAGATAGTGCCAATTGTAACATTCGGATCAATTGGCTTGAGCATGTCGTAGATTGTGAGGGCGGTAATAGCCGCTCCATGCATGGCTTCCACTTCCACTCCGGTTTTATAAATCGTATGTACTTCAACTGAAATCGTTACGCAACGTTCTTCAATGGAATAGGTTATAGAGGTGAATTCAACCGGCAGTGGGTGACAGTCTGGAATCACATCGCTTGTCTTTTTTACGGCCAATAGTCCGGCTGCACGACTGAATTCAAACACATCACCTTTAGGGACTGTTTTATTTTTAATTGCAATAATTGTTTCATTCTTCGAAACATGAACCTGCGCAATAGCAACTGCGGTACGTAATGATTTATTTTTATGGGTAATGTTGACCATGTCAATTATTTATTTTCCACTGATGGGTATTGTCTTCAAAAATTTCTTTTCCCCAAATGGGTAATTCAAATTTAATTCGTTCTACCAGTTCGGCACAAGCTTTTGTTGCTGCATTGCGATGAGGAGCGGAAACAAAAACAAAGAGGCAAATTTCTCCTGCTGCTACTTTACCCAGACTATGATACACATGCATACAAGTAAGTTTGTGTTGCGAGAAAATGGCTTCCCGTATTTCATGCATAGCTGAAAGTGCCATTTCTGTATGAGCCGTATATTCAATTGCTTTGACGGCTTTATCTTGGATCAAATCAGCTCTTACTTGACCTAAAAAAATCTGATGAGCTCCTATGCCGGTTTTGGATTGATGAGCGCAAATGCTTTTTGCAATAAAATCAGGGGTGATCGCACCCTCTATGAAAATATTCTTGATTTGTTTTTCCATGCTTGAATCCCTCCTTTCAATGAGTAGATTTTTTTTGCAGTTCCGAAATGCTTTTGTAAAATATCAGCACCCAATTTACTTCTGTTGCCTGAAGAGCAAATTACAATCAAATGTTCAGCTTCTTTTAATTTATCTGTTTCGTTTAAAATATCTTCAACCGAAATTCGCAGATGTGGTTCAATTTGAATGGGTGGATATTCAGCTTCGCTTCTGATATCAATCAAAAGTGAATTTTCTTTTTCAATTAATATTTCCATTGTTTCAGCAGAAATTTCTTTCCAATCCTGATTGATAGAAATGTATTGCAGATAGTCTTTTTGTAGAAAAGCCTCTGCTGTAATTGGTCTGTTTGAAAGTTCATGCTTGGATGGACTAATATCAAAGCGACAGGTTTGATGGGTATAAAAGTTGTAGGTGAGTAATTGATTAGAAAGAAGTGTTCCTTTTTGAGTAAAAAATTTAATTGCTTCCGCTGCCATCATGGTGCCGATGACGCCGGGTACTACACCAATTGTTCCGCTGTCACGACAGGACAATGCAGCCTCTTCCGGTAAAAGCGTAGGATAGAGATCGCGTAGATTGGCGGATGGTTGATCGGTTGTATGATTAAAGAAACCAATTTGTCCTTCAATGGATCCAATGGCTCCGAAAATCAGTGGCTTTTTCAATAACGCGCAGGCATCATTGATCATGAAGCGGGTGGCGAAATTATCCGATCCGTCGATGATCAAATCATATTGGGTTAAAAGATTGATTGCTTCTTTGTTGGTAATTCTGAAAGGATGCGGTTCAATCAAAATAGCCGGATTCATTTTTCGTAATTGCGCCGCGGCCGATTCAGTCTTACTTTTTCCAATATCTTCCGTTGTATATAGAACTTGACGGTGGAGATTGCCTAATTCAATGTGATCGTCATCAACAATCCCTATGCGCCCTACACCGGCTCCGGCAAGGTATTGGAGAACAGGACATCCTAATCCGCCGGCTCCAATGACGAGAACGCTTCCATTTTTTAATTTATCCTGCGCTTCACTGCCAAAGTCTTTCATTTGCAGCTGACAGGCATATCGTTCTTTATCGTTTTCTTCGTACTGCATGATTTATCCTCCTGAAAAGGGTGGAAGTAAAGATACTGTGTCATCCTCTTGAAGCAAAGTATTCTCTTTTCGTAATTGATTGTTGACTGCAATTGCGAAAACGCTCTTTTTGAGAGCCGGATATCGTTTTTTTAAAACTTCCAATAACGTATGGGTGTCTGCTACCAATTCAGTTTCGATTTGATGACCGTTGCAGATTTCAGTAAGCGGGCCGAAGAGTTGGATCTTGATTTTCATTATTGAATAGATTAGAAGCATATTAATTTTACTGAAGCCATTACAAGTACAACCGCTAAAACAAGCTTGACTGTTTTTGGGGCAAAGACGTGCGCTCCATAATAGGATCCGATTAACCCGCCAGAGAAAGCTACCCCAACAGACCAAAACATGCTCGACTGCCATATATTTCCAACACTCAGCTGTGCAGCTAATCCGGATAATGAATTTACAAAAATAAACAGGGCACTGATGGCAGCTGCTTGTTTTTGATTTGCCCAGCTTAACAATAAAATGACGGGAGATAAAATGACGCCTCCACCGATGCCAAGTATGCCTGAGATAAAACCGATGATTCCTCCAATCAGCAATGCTGTAGGCAGATGAAACTTTTTAACAGAATCAGTGATAAGATCGGAGAAGAATGCCAGCCGGATAGCAGCGATCAAGAGAAATATACCTAATAATATTTTATATAATCCGGTTTCAATAGGTATCATTCCGCCGATGAAGGCAAAGGGTATTGATGTCAGCGCAAGTGGCAAGAAAATTTTCAGATTAAAAAAACCTTTTCGATAAAACTGAACAAACGCAACCATTGACACAAATAAGTTCAGCAGCAGGGCGGTTGGACGAATAAAGTCAGGAGTGAAATTATAAATCGCCATGATGGCGAGATAACCGCTGGCGCCTCCATGTCCAACGGAGGAATAAACAGCCGCCACTAAAAATAGAAGGATAAAAAAAACAAACTCTTCAATAGGCATGACTTAGCAGTTGGGCAATAAATGAATGTTGACGATCGTGTCTTTTTCGACACTGGTAATATTTTCAGGAATTTCAATCAGACAGTTAGCAGCTGCAAAACTTTTCAATTTATAAGATTCCTGTCCGACTAATGGGTGCACTAATCCCTGTTTATAAAATCCCTTCCAAAAACTTGTCAATCCTTGAGGACTTTTTGTGGATTCGGCAAGTTTAGCAGTAGTTGTAATGACAGGGTTGGGTAATTGTTGCAACGCTGCGAGAAGCGGAGAGAGATAGATGTAAAAACAAGTTAAGACAGAGGACATATTCCCGGGCAATCCAAATACAAATACCTCTTCTTTCATTCCGAAATACATGGGCTTCCCGGGTTTTTGCGCTATTTTATGAAAGATTTGTTGTACGCCTGCTTTCGTTGCAGCTGCTACTGTATAATCATAATCACCTACACTTACGCCGCCAGTAATTATTACGATATCGCTTTGAGGTAGGGATTCATGCAAAGCTTCATAGATTAAGTTGGGATCATCTTTGATTTTTTTAATCTTTATTTGTTCAATCCCCGATTGGCGTAGAGCTGCTTCGAGCATCCATGAATTTGATTCATAAATATATCCATTTTTCAATGTTTCACCGGGTTCCATGAATTCATTGCCGGTAATGATGATCGATACCACAGGAGCTTTGAATACATTTACTTCCTGTATCCCCATTGATGCGAGCAATCCAATGGTAGCCGGATGGATGCGGGAGCCTTTGGGTATGGCAAGTTCGTGAAGTTGTAGATCGGAGCCGGTTGCTCTGATATTCATTCCAATTTCAGGATCGGTGTGCTTGACAAAAATCTTCTTATTTTCTTTGATGATTTTTTCCTGCATGATCACGGCATCGGCGCCTGCAGGAACTGCAGCGCCGGTGAAAATGCGTAATGCTTGTCCGGGTTGTAAGTGAATATGGGATGGACTGCCGGCTGAAGATTCTCCTGCTAATAATTCATATTCATTGATTCCCTTTTCTCCAAAAGCAACCGCATAACCATCAACGGATGATTGGGGAAAGTGGGGGAGTGGAAAGGGTGCATAAAAATCAGCTGCCAGTACTTTGCCAAAACTTTCACTCAGACCAACTTTTCGAATGCCCAACGGTCGGTGGAAATACGCTATTTGTTGTCTTGCTGCTGCTACACTGATCATAACCAATTATACTAACCTCCTATGGAGATCATACTTCTGTTTTTAATTTCTTCTGCGGATAGAGATTCATAATGCACATTAATTTGCCCTCCCAGCATTTTTGATTTTTGTAGGATACAATCCCGTATCAGCTCGTCAACGGGCTTCCCTTCTCGTAGCGGAGTCCGTAGGTCTGTTTCCGATTTTGAAAATAAACAATTTTTAAGTTTGCCATCTGCTGTTAATCTTATCCGATTGCAATCGCCGCAAAAGGGAGCACTCATGGTACTGATGATTGAAAACGTACCCCGGTGTCCATTGATTTTAAAACGTTTGGCGGTTTCATTTTTTTCATGCGGAAGCGCTTCAAAGTTAAATTCAGTTTGAATGGTTGCCAGTATTTCGGAAAGGGTAAATACTTTCGCAGCTACCCAGTAGTTTCCCTCAAAAGGCATGAATTCAATGAAACGGATATCAACAGGCATGAATTTAGTCAACCCTATAAATCGATTGATTTCATGCTCATTGATTCCTTTCATAACCACTACATTCACTTTCACATTAAATCCGCTATTGACTAAAGAAAGCATGTTGTCATACACCTGCTGAAACTGATTTCTTCTGGTTAATAAAAGAAAAGTGTCGGCGTTCAAAGTGTCTAAACTTAAATTAATGGAGCGACAGCCAAACTTTTTTAATAGATTCAGATGTTCATGGATAAGAATACCATTCGTGGTGAGATGAAGATTGACGGGTAATGCTGACAGCTTTTCATAAATGATTGGAAAATCTTTTCTGACCAGCGGCTCACCTCCGGTGAGCCTGATTTTGTCAACGCCTAAACGAACAAACACGGAGCTTAAGGTGATAATTTCTTCCGCTGTCATCAACTGATCTTGCTTGCTGAATAAATATCCTTCTTCAGGGATACAATAAAAGCACCTCAGATTACAATGATCCGTCAATGAGATCCTCAAGTAATTGTGAACGCGATTAAATGAATCTTTAAGCATGAATATTGAGCGAAAACCTGTCTGTAAATATACAACGCATTTTCGCGATAAACGATCAACGAAAATCGAATAACGATGCTTTTTAATGATCATTCAACGGCAATCCCATGCGCTGCCAGTCTTTCCAGTTGATGTACTCAGGTGCAACTCTTTTTTCAACCATAGTAATACAGTTGTCAACGGGACAAACCAGTTTGCAAAGATTACAGCCGACACATTCTTCTTCTTTGATGGTGTAGGTATTGTAGGGTTGCCCTTTCGTTAAATTAATGGATTGATGCGATGTGTCTTCGCAGGCGATATAACACAGTCCGCAATGAATACATTTATCCTGATTGATACTGGCTACATGATGATAATTGATATCCAGGTCTTCCCAATGTGTGATTTTTTCTACTGATTTACCTACAAAATCCTTCACCGTTTTATATCCTTTTTCATCCATCCAGTTGCTGAGTCCTTCGCACATATCTTCCACAATGCGGAAGCCATGTTTCATGGCAGCTGTACAAACCTGTACCGTCGTTGCACCCAGCAACATAAATTCAACGGCATCTTTCCAAGTACTGATTCCTCCAATGCCGGAAATAGGTACTTTTTTGGTAATTTCATTTTGGCTAATGGTAGTCAACATTTTCAAAGCAATCGGTTTCACGGCCGGACCGCAATAACCGCCAAATACACTTTTTCCTGCTACATAAGGATTGGGCACCAATGTATCGAGATCAATACCCGTTACTGATTGAATGGTATTGATTAAGCTGAGCGCATTCGTGCCCGCTTCAACACAAGCCTTTCCGGTAGGAACAACAGAATGTACATTGGGCGTGAGCTTTGTAATGACAGGAATGGTTGCTTTTTCCATCACCCATTCAACTACCATCTTAGCAATCTCTGGATCTTGTCCAACTGCTGCACCCATGCCACGTTCGGTCATTCCATGCGGACAGCCGAAATTGAGTTCAAATCCCATGGCTCCCGCATCTTCACATTTCTTAATCAATTCATGCCAGGAAGCTCGATTGTTATCCGCCATCAGCGAAACAATCATCGCCCGGTCAGGATACATTTTTACCACCTCAGTAATTTCTTTGAGGTTAATGTCTAATGGACGATCACTGATGAGCTCAATATTATTAAATCCCATCACCCGATGTCCGCCGAAATCAACGGACGAATAACGAGAAGAAACATTCTTTACCTGACTGCCCAGCGTTTTCCAAACAACGCCACCCCAGCCGGCCTCAAAAGCTCTTACAACATTGATTTTTTTATCGGTGGGAGGGGCGCTCGCCAACCAAAATGGATTGGGTGATTTGATGCCGAGAAAATTGACTGAAATATCTGCCATAAAAAAGATTAAAGTTGTGGTAATGAATTAAAGTGTGATGTATCTCATGATGGCTGCAGCACCATCTTTGCCGGCTTGAACAGCATCTACGACTTCTTTTCCGCCATTCACGCAATCGCCTCCGGCAAAAACTCCTTTCAGATTGGTCGCCGTTTTTTCCTTCACTGTTATTTTACCTTGTTTGTGTTCGATTTGTTCTTGACTCACCAATGATTCAAACGGGATTTGTCCTGCTGCTTTAATCACCATATCAACATTCAGTGAAAAAGTTTCCCCTGTTGGAATGGGACTGCGTCTGCCGCCTGAATCTACCTCGCCTAATTTCATGACATCACAAATCAATTGTGTTACTTTCCCATTTTGGCCAATAATTTCTTTGGGTGCTGCCAGCCAGATGATTTCACATCCATCGAGTTTGGCAATATCCAGCTCGTGTTGGGTACATGGCATTTCTGCTTCCGTTCTTCTGTAAATCAGGGTAACATGTTTAGCGCCTAATCGTTTGGCCTGAGTAGCTGCATCAATGGCTGTCATGCCCATACCGATAACTGCTACTGAATCGCCGACAGAAATAGCGGAGTATCCTTGCGTGCGTAAATGATAAATAAAACGGATGGCATCAACTACACCTTCGAGTTGCTCACCGGGAATGTCAAGCTGTCGAGCCAGTCCAACCCCAAAGGCGAGATACACCGCATCATAAGATTGCTGCAGTTGTTCAAGTGTAACTTCTTTTCCTAATGCATGATTGTATTTGATATCAATACCGCCAATGGCTGTAATGTAGTTGACTTCATCCTCACAAAATTCCGGGGTCACTTTATATGCGGCAATACCATAGGTCATCAATCCGCCACCTTTGCTTTCTTTTTCATAAATCGTTACGTCTATTCCTTCTCTTGACAATACATGTGCGCAACTTAATCCGGCAGGACCGGCTCCTACAATCGCAACCTTTTTACCGGTGGATTTTTTCCGTTCAAATAAATGCCAATTGTTTTTCATAGCTGTCTCCGTACTGTAACGTTGCAATTTGGCGATAGGGATGGGCGCTTCATCCATGAAATTATAGACACAGGCTCCTTCACATAATTTTTCTACCGGACAAACTTTACTGCATCCTGCGCCCATGATATTGCTGGAGAAAATAGTGCGAGCAGATCCTTTGATGTTTTCAGTTGTTATCTGTTTGATGAATTTTGGTACATCAATACTGGTCGGACAACTTTTCATGCAAGGAGCATCGTAGCAAAACAAGCAACGATTTGCTTCTACCATTGCAGCTTCTTTGGTCTCGAAGGGCGGATGGATATCGGAGAAATGCTCCTTGTACTGTTCAGCGGATAAACGATTGTTGAGAATAGCCATTTGAATATAAATTAAGTTAGTTGGATTGTTTGCTTTACAGTTATAGTTCAGTCAGTTTGCCATAAGTTTCAGGTCTTCTGTCTCTGAAAAACTGCCATACGCTTCGCACTTGTTCAATCATGTCCAGATCAAAATCTGCAACCAGTAACTCATCATTGTCTTCACTGGCCTGTGCAAATATTTGTCCACGCGGATCTACGAAGTAGGAGCTGCCATAAAATTTTCCAAGATTCCAGGGCTTTTCTTCTCCCACACGATTGATGCATCCCATAAAATATCCGTTAGCAGCAGCATGAGCGGGTTGCTCCAGTTTCCATAAATACTGACTGAGTCCGGCTACGGTCGCAGATGGATTGTACACAATTTCGGCACCATTCAATCCTAATATCCTTGCTCCATCAGGGAAATGGCGATCGTAACAGATATAGACGCCCACTTTGGCATACTTGGTCTGAAAAACCGGATAGCCCAGATTCCCGGGTTTGAAATAAAACTTTTCCCAAAAACCACTGGTATGCGGAATGTGATTTTTTCTATACTTGCCAAGATAGGTTCCGTCTGCATCTATCACTGCGGCGGTATTATACAATACTCCGGCTTGTTCTTTTTCATAAACCGGTACTATCATTACCATCTGATATTTTTTGGCATATTCCTGCATGCGCTCAATGGTTGGACCGGGAACTGTCTCTGCGCTTTCATACCAGGCTTTATCCTGACCCGGGCAGAAGTAAGGGGTATTAAAAATTTCCTGAAAACAAAGAATCTGAACACCTTTTTTGCCGGCTTCTTCAATCAATGGAATGTGCTTTTGCACCATTGCTTCTTTGATTTGCTCGATGCTTCCTTCGCCTTCTGTCATTGGAAGACTCATTTGAATTAAACCGGATCTGATTATTCTTGGCATGATGTGTATTTATTTTTATTTTTTATAAATTAGATTATATAACCATTTTATATTTTCCCATCCACTTTGCTACGTTTAACAAACTGACCATATCCTTTTTCAACTTTACATTCGTTGTTTTCAATCGCTACTTTTCCGCGCAGCAAAACTGTTTTGATTTTGCCCGTTAATTCCCAGCCTTCATAAGCGCTGTAATCCACATTCATGTGATGCGTTTTCACGGAGAGGGTATGTTTTTCATTTGGGTCAATGAGTATGATATCTGCATCGCTGCCCACGGCGATCGTTCCTTTTTTAGGGAACATGCCAAATATCTTTGCCGCGTTGGTAGAAGCCACTTCCACATATTTGTTCAGTGAGATTCTTCCTTTTTTTACTCCTTCACTGAATAGCAGTTCCATTCTGTTTTCAACGGCGGGATGACCGTTGGGTATTTTTGAAAAATCATCTTTACCCATCATTTTTTGTTCCCACATAAACGGACAATGATCTGTTGCTACTACCTGCACCAATCCCTGTTCGATACCTGACCACAGCGCCGCCTGATCTTTCTTTTCACGCAGGGGTGGACTCATGACCCATTTGGCACCTTCAAAATCTTTTTCATATAAACTTGCGTCTAAGAGAAGATATTGAATACAGGTTTCTACAAATACTTTTTGATTGCGTAATGTAGCTCTGCGAACTGCATTCAGCGCTCCTTCGCAGGTAAGATGCACGATATAACCCTGACAGCCGGTATAGTTGATCATATCCGCAAAACGTCCGCTTGCTTCTGCTTCGGTTACTTCGGGTTGGGAGAGATAATGATAGAGAGGACTTAATTTCCCTTCTGATTTATGTTTGGCAACCAGGTAATCAATAAAATCTCCATTCGTAGCATGTACATTAATGAGACCGCCATGTTTTTTTACTTCCTGCATCAGTCCAACCATTTGTCGATCGTCAATCATTAAAGCTCCTTTATAAGCCATAAATGTTTTAAAGGAAATGATGCCTTCTTCTTCAATAAAATGCCGGATTTCTTTTTTGGTTTCCTCATTAAAATCCGTCACCGCCATATGAAAACTGTAATCGCCAACTGCTTGACCGTCACTTCTGCCTTTCCATTCTTGTAGAGCTGCTTGAAGACTGTTTCCTTGTTTTTGTAAAATGAAATCAATCACCATCGTAGTGCCGCCAAAAAGTGCAGCTCTTGTTCCGGTTTCATAATTGTCGCTGGAGAAAGTGCCCATGAACGGCATATCTAGATGTACATGCGGATCAATGCCACCTGGCATCACCAGCATCCCTTTAGCATCAATGATACGGTCGGCCGACATGTTGAGATGATTGCCGATGGCTTTGATGGTTTCTCCTTCAATATAAATATCTCCCTGATATAAATCAGAAGCTGTTACAATTGTTCCTTGTTTGATTAAAATACTCATATTTTTTCAGGCGTGTTTTGTTTGTGGTTTTTTCATTAGCATCCAATACACTATGCCGCTAATTCCGAATCCTACAAACCAGGCGTAGTTGTACAGTGTCGTGATCCATGCCGGAAACAAATCCTTTTGAATCAGTTTTACGGTCAATAAGAAACCGGGTATATTGGGAAGAATGCCAAGTACTAATGCAATCACAGCTTTGCGGTTAAATCCATTGGTGTAACTATAGATGCCGTTGTGCTGATACAATGCTTTGAGTTGAAGTTCTTTTTTACGGATGAAATAATAGTCTGCGATCATAATGCCGCCTACCGGACCGAGCAGACTTGAATACGCAATCAGCCATGTAAAGATGTATCCGGTGGGATCGGCGATCAGTTTCCAGGGAAAAATTAAAATGCCGAGAATGCCGGTGATATAACCGCCGGTACGAAAACTGATTTTATTGGGAGAGAGGTGGGCAAAATCATTGGCAGGACTGACAATATTTGCTGCAATGTTTGTTGCCAGTGTTGAAATGGCTACAGCAATCATCGCGATACTCACTAATAACTTATTTTCAAACTTTCCTGCTAATACTACAGGATCCCAAATGGTGGTTCCAAAAATGATGGTGGATGCAGAAGTAACTACCACGCCAATAAATGCAAACAAAGTCATTGAGGTCGGTAGACCAAGTGCCTGTCCTTTTATCTGTGCTTGTTGTGATGTAGCATAGCGGGTAAAGTCGGGAATGTTGAGCGAAAGGGTTGCCCAGAAACCAACCATACCGGTGAGTGCGGGAAAAAAATAAATCCAGAATGCAGTGCTGTTGGCAAATTTGGATGGCGTTTCCAAAATTGGTCCTAACCCATTTCCAGCCTGAATGGCCCATATTAATAATGCAATGGCGGCAACAGGAAGAAAAAAGGCTTTGAAGACCAATAATTTTTTGATGCTGTCAACGCCAAGGTAAACAACATACATATTCAGCAACCAGAATAGAATAAAGCAAATGGCAGGTCCGGTATGTAAATCAAAAGACGCAGGAAAAATATCCGGTATGGTTTCAAGAGAAGGAATCCATAAACGAGCCATCTGATAAATGGCGAAACCTCCAATCCAGGTTTGAATGCCGAACCAGCCGCAGGCGACAATAGCACGTAGTAGTGCAGGAATGTTCGCCCCTTTAATGCCGAAACTTGCTCTGGCAAAAACAGGAAAGGGGATGCCGTATTTTGTGCCCGCATGTCCGTTCAAAATCATCGGAATCAATACGATGGTGTTGCCTAGCAGAATGGTAATCATCGCCTGCCACCAGTTCATGCCGCCCTCTATCAAAGAACTGGCAAGCATATAGGTCGGAATGCACAAGCTCATACTGATCCACAAAGCTGCATAGTTCCAAGTGCTCCAGCTTCTTTTGGAAGACGGAACAGGAGAAAGGTCTTCGCCTGCTAGCGGAGATCCTTTTAATTCATCCACTATGGAATCATTTGCATACATGCTTTTACCTTAATGATGATTTATTCACTGTAATGTTCATCAGCAATTTTTAAAGCCTCACTGATGATCGCTAATCCTTCATCAATTTGTTCTTTCGTAACAATCAGCGGCGGCGCAATGAAAATATATCCCCACCGCACAAAAGTGTACATACCCAGTTCCTTGATCTTTG
>JAGWWM010000064.1 GCA_018970395.1 Bacteroidota bacterium | reverse complement strand
TCCAGTTTCTCTTCCAGAAATTTACGAATCCCTTTTTCATAACCGTTGGGTAAACGATCTATCGCCTTCCCTTTTTCCATCACCACATCGGCATACATAATGATAAAACGACGATAGGATTCATAGGCAAAATGCGAATCTCCACTTTGTGCTGCCAAACCTTTTACAACAGCATCATTCATCCCTACATTCAAAATTGTTTCCATCATGCCCGGCATACTTCTTCTCGCACCCGAACGAATGGAGAGCAACAGCGGATTTGAATGATCCCCATATTTTTTCTCAGTCAGCTGTTCCAGTTTTTTGATGGCAAGATTGAGTTGCGCAGAAAATCCGGAAGGATAGTGCTGCTGATGCTGACTGAAATAATTACATACTTCGGTAGTAATGGTAAAGCCGGGAGGCACCGGTAATTTTAGTTTGGGATGACCGGCCATTTCAGCGAGATTAGCGCCCTTGCCACCCAGTAAGTTTTTCATGGATTCATTGCCTTCCGCTTTCCCATCTCCAAATGCATAGAGGTATTTTGGAGAATGAATTCTTTTTGCCATACACAACAATTTGGACGACAAAATAGAAGACTGTCCTCATTGGAATACTGATGATGGTTGGCAGAAAAGAGAACTGTGATTAGGAGGAGAAAAAACGATTATACAAATGCATGCTTTGGAGCTGAGCAAACTTTTTATCTTCCAATGATTTCACCCATCTGATACCGCGAATAGTGTTGGTGAGAAAAATCTCATCAGCCTGCATCAGCTGCTCCACTTCGTAAGCTCCTTCTTCAACATCAATTTGTTGATCGGCAAAATAACGAAGCAGGGTACTGCGCATCACGCCATTTACACAACCCTCAGATAATGCCGGCGTGAACAGACGATTGTTTTTAATGAAAAAAATATTTGCGATGGTGGTGTCGCAGATTCTTCCAAACTGATTCAGTACTAGCGCATCATTCCATTTTTGGGTCCTGGCATATTGAGCAGCCACGCTGTAGAGCAAATAGTTATTACTTTTTATATTCGAGAGCCGATCACAGCTTTTGTGCGCCTCTTTAAAAATGCCGATATCAAGACCGTTGTGATTAAAGGCAGGTTTGATTTCCTGTAGCGGCCAACTTTGCAGCAGCCAGTTAAAAGCAGTTGTCGGGTCTTCCCAAATGCCTCCTTCTCCTTTGAAAATAGTCAGCCGGATGCGGGCAGCATCAAGGTGTTTGTTTTTCTCACAAATTTTTTGAATTTGGGCTTGCAGAAAATCTGCGGTAAAATGAACCGGCTTTTCAAAATACAACAGGGGAAGGTCGGTAGTAAGTCTTGCCCAATGCGCCTCAAAAAGTGCCACACGTCCTTTATAGCTGCGCATGGTTTCAAACAGTCCCTCCCCATAACGAAAAGCCCTGTTATCGGGCAGGATGACAGGGTGGTTGGAGGGGATGAAAGTGTTATTGAGAAGGTAGATAATTAGGAATTAATAATTAATAATTAGTAATTAATAATTTGTAATGGAGAAGAGTTGATTTGTTGAGATGTTTAGGGTTTAGAGAAACCTACAACTTACAACCTACAACCGCTAACCTACAACCGCTAACCATCTATAATGTTATTTTTCACCGCATACAGAATCAGTCCGGCGGTTGACCGCGCACCGATTTTGGTTTTCAATTTATCACGGATAGCTTCAACGGTGCGCGGGCTCAAATCTACAATGTCCGCTATCTCCTTCGTGCTCTTCTCTTCACACATCAGCTTCAGCACCATCACTTCCTTATCATTCAACTTCACATCCTGCGCATACGCTCCTTCTCCATTGCGCTTCATCTTCAACTCATCAATCAATGCCTTATTCGTAAGTGCATGGAAAAAATATTCCTGCTCATGACAGGTCTTGATGGCCTCATAAATCAATTCACTGTCAGAATTTTTGGTCAGATAAGAATTGGCCCCCAACTCCATCAGCTTCGCCACCATCGTACTCTCATCATGCATGGTAAGCATGATGACCTTAATGTGCGGATATAATTTTTTAACCTCCGGAAGGGTTTCAATACCCCCCATCACCGGCATACTCACATCGAGCAAAATCACATCGGGCTGCGTGTGTTTGAGCGTGTTCAATAACTGCATCCCATTATCGGCCTCGAAGATAATCTTAATATCCTTCTTCATGCCCATGGCAGTCTTTACACCCTGACGAAACAATACATGATCGTCGGTAATGGCTACATTGATAACATTTTCCACTTTGAAATAATTTTAGGGTTTAACGTTGAATACTCCCGAAGGAAATTCCCCACAGGGAGAACGGATTTCAGCGTGCAATATCCGCAATTTTCAGGGAATAGGGAAGGTATAAATACCCGAATTGAAAAATGTGGTTTTTACGGTCGCTACTCAAGTAATTTATTCCGCATGGCATAGACGATCAATCCGGCAATGGTTTTCGCACCGACTTTCGCCTTCATATTTTGACGGATGGTTTCAACGGTGCGCGGACTCAGAAATACTTCTTTGGAAATCTCTTCCGTAGTTTTATCATCGGCAAGCAATTGCAGAATCTGCTGCTCCTTCTCATTGAATTTGACCGGATTAGGGAAAAATTGTCGGCCTGTTTTTTTATGATTCAGTCGGAGCAATACGGCCTGATTCACCAGCTCATTGAAATAAAAATCCTCATTCATGCAGGTGAGCATGGCCTGATAGATTTCATCGGGATCCGTGGTTTTGGTGAGATATGCATTAGCCCCCATCTCCATCATTTTGGTTACCATCTCCTGATCGTCATACATACTCAGCACAATAATCTTGATCCCCTCATGATGTCTTCGAATCAAAGGCAACGCATTGATGCCATCCAGCTCGGGCATTCTGATATCCAACAGTAAAACATCCGGCTGCTTCACGAGTAATTTGTGCATCAATTCCTTACCGTCCTGCACTTCCCACAAACATTTAAGATGCGGTTTTCCGGTTAAAGCCATCTTTATGCCCTCCCGAAAAATCTTATGATCGTCGGCAATCGCGAATTTTAATTGAGCATCCCGATCCATGAATCGTTTTCTTTTTCCTTTTCTTGTGTAAGGTAACGTTGGTAAATGTAACAAAAAAAAAGATGTGGTAAGACTTTCCATATTGTTTCAGTTTAGATTATTTTTCAACTTGTTAAAACCTCCATTCCAGTTCTGCCGACCATGATGCCGGCATCAACGGAGTAACCTGTTGAATGAAAGCATAGTCAGAAACTTCCGTTTCCCTGTAAAACCTTCTGTCCAGTATATTCCTGCCCGAGAACGAAAATCGCCAGCGTTTTTCTTTGGGCTGATAACGCATGAGCGCATCTGCCAGCCAAAGTCCGGCACCCCTGCCCCATTGTGGCTGATAGTACGAGGCAGAAACCATCCATTGCATGGTTTTCACCGGTCTCCACAAACATTTAAAATTGTGAAATGCCATTCGATTGTTTTGCACCTGCATCCCTCCCTGCTTAACAGTGAAATATATCAGTTTCATACTCGCTGAAAAACTCCATTGTTCATTGATACGTGTTTGTCCGGACAACTCCCCTTCATAATGGCGACTTTGGTTTCGTCGCAGTAACTGACTGTCAACCGAGTTATAATAATTCGACTGATTCAGCGCAATCCTCGCTTTGATTGTTGACTTGAACAACGGAATAAATTTTTCTGCTTGTGCATTGAACTGCCAGACCGATTGTGTTAATGGAACAAAACGAAAACGGGTATGCATAACCATAGGATTCAGTAAGAGCTGCGGTATGATAATGCCTTTGTGTGCGATATAGCGAAGACCTGCTTCCGCATTCAATTGCCTAAAAAAATCATTGAGCACCAGCGTTGTATTCGCAATCCACCATTGCTGTGGCTCAGCATTACCCTCATATTGCTGCAGATAACGGGGAGCAATCTGCACCGACTGAGGATATAATTGTTCCACTCCTGTCGGACGAAATGAATATTCAACATGATGTATCCAGCTGAGAGAAGAGCTGATTTTTTGAACAATCGTCAACTCCGGTTCAAAGGGCATAAAGAATTTTTGTTGCCGATGCTTCTCTGCTATGAGGAATGTCCATTGAAAAGCAGACAAGCGAAGCAGGGGCTTGAAGAGAAAGCGACCTGCCCGAGCGGAAGTAGAGCCCTCGATATAAAACTGCTGTTGCCGACTCCATAATTGATTCTGCGCAACCGGCAGAATAACATTTTCCGCTGCAAAAGTTTTTTCCAATAAAGTTTCCATTGCTGCTTTTTGCCATTGCCATCCGGCCTCTACCCGATAGAGAGAGGCGCCCAGTTTACCTTGAATCATATGTTGCCATTTCAGCACTTGCTTTCGCGCCAAAACCTGCTGCAAGAAGGAACTGTCTATTGAAGTTGGATTGACAGGAATTATTCCCAGACTTTGCACTTGTTGATAATCGGAGCAAAAAAATCGGGAACGCAATGCAGTGTGTTCATTGAATCGGGTTATCCATTCCAGCTGATGCTGTTGCGAGCAATTTTGGCTGATTACTATGGATGACACTTGTTGCCTGTCATTCATTTGTTGCAACCATTCGGAAAGAGATTGCTGCTGCTCGACATTCCCTTTATAATGAAACATAGTGGTTGGGCGAATCTTAATTTCCCAGAATATAGCAGCAGAGAAAAGAGAAGGACGATGTTTACCCTCCATTCGGTCGGATATTTGCCAGGAATCATTTTTGGCAAATAACCTAGCCTGCTGAAAATTGGATTGCTGAATCTGATCATTTGTCCAGTGAAAATTACCGCGCACTAATTGTTTAG
>JAGWWM010000029.1 GCA_018970395.1 Bacteroidota bacterium | reverse complement strand
GGTTGTCGCCACGCATAGCGTGGGTTATCGTGACAACAGCGAAGCGGACAACTGCATTTGCATAAACCCCTAAACAAATCAACAAATAAACGCATCAACAAATAAACAGTTATCGTTGCTTTCGGTGAGCGTTCGTTATTTATGTTTTTTAAATCCAATTCTTACTCGTTTATCCCATGAACTAAATTGGGCTTTTTCATCCAGTAAATTTTCAAGAGCTTCTTTTATCTGATCTAATTGAATGTCATGAATTTTTATTTTTTCTTTTATATGATAAATTTGAATTTTTAGACTTGATTCTTTCAATAAAACTTTTCTAATCTCCACAAATGCTCTGATTATATGAATATTCATTTGAATTGCTTGTGGACTGTTTAAAATGCCGCTGAGCATTGCTACTCCCTGTTCTGTAAAAGCATGAGGCAAATATCTGGTTCCGCCCCTGCCATTCTTTGAGGTCACAAATTGTGACCTCAAAGAGCCAGATGTGTTTTTTGAACTAATTTTTGACTGCAAAAGCAGCCATTCCTCTTTATTCAACTGAAACATAAAATCAGCCGGGAATCTTAATGAATGTCTTTTTACGGATTGATTGAAAACTTTCGTTGTCACACCATATAAAGCAGCTAAATCAAAATCTAACATTACACGCTCCCCTCTCATTTCATAAATACGTTCTGGAATAGTTGCCACAAGTTGCATAGGTTAATTTTTAAGTGTTATTGCTCGATTAAAATCAAGATTGCTGATTGTGAAAATAAATAATTGTCGAAATCATTGAGCTTTTTAAACACTTATTTGCGTTTTTAAATGTTTAATTAACGTCTAAACAACTAAACGCATCAACGAATAAACGGTTGTCGGGTTGTCGATGCCGCAAAGCGGCAGGTTGTCGGGTTGTCGCGCCCTGCGGGCGGTTGTCGCCATGCAAAACGTGGGTTATCGTGACAACAGCGAAGCGGACAACTTGACAACAGAACCGAGTAATCGGGGCGGACAGCTGCATTTACATAAACTCCTAAACGAATCAAACTTCTAAAATTCGTGTTAATCCTGTATTCATGAGCATCCTGATTCAGACAAAATTTTATTTTTGATAATGCAGTTAACCTTACAAAACATCGAAAGTAAAATCTATACTGTTAAGGGTAAACAGGTGATGATGGACAGCGATCTGGCGATCCTTTACCAAACAGAAACCAAATACATCAACAGAGCTGTAAAGAGAAACCCTGAACGTTTCCCAATGGACTTTGCGTTTATGCTTACTGAAATTGAGTGGAAAAATCTAAGGTTCCAGATTGGAACCTTAGAAACATCGGGAAAGGGAAAACATAGAAAATACGCACCCATAGTCTTTACCGAACAAGGAATTGCTATGCTTTCGGCTGTTCTACAAACTGAAATAGCCATTCGGGTAAGCGTACAAATCATTCAGGCATTTGTAGCAATGAGAAAATCGATCAGCCACTTACAAGGTCTTCTGCAAAGAATTGACGGAGTGGAACTGAAACAATTACAAACAGATAAAACACTAGAAAATATTCTGAAGGCGCTTGAAAAAGATATGCCAAAAAAACAGGGTGTATTTTTTGAAGGACAGCTCTTCGATGCGCATGTATTTGTATCTGAGATTATCAAAAAAGCAAAACAATCAATTATCGTTATCGATAATTATGTAAACGAGGAAACGTTACTGCTATTATCTAAGCGTCAACCTAAAACGAATTGCGATATTCATACTAGAATAAATGCAGTATTGAAAACTGATCTCGCTAAATATAATCAGCAGTATCCGGTTATCAATTTAATTGAAAATAAAGGCAGCCATGATCGTTTTTTGATTATTGACGATAAAGTGCTTTATCATTTTGGGGCATCATTAAAGGATCTGGGTAAAAAGTGTTTTGCCTTCTCAAGAATGGATGAATTGCTAAGAGATATTAAAAAGTATTTAATCAGGTTTTAAGAAATACATTCACCTGAAACTTTATTAATTAAAAGGTAAAATGGGAAAAGGGTGTCGATGCCGCAAAGCGGCAGGTTGTCGGGTTGTCGCGCCCTGCGGGCAGGTTGTCTCGACGCAAAACGTGGGTTATCGTGACAACAGCGAAGCGGACAACTTGACAACAGAACCGAGTAATCGGGGCGGACAACTGCATTTACATGAACCCCTCAACGAATCAACAAATCAACGAATCAACAGTTATAGGTTGTTTGTAAAAGACAAAACCCGGATGTTTGACATTTGTCAGGGACAATCCGGGACTTCAAATCTAAATTAGAAAATAATTTTAACTTCACAAATTATTTAACCTTTTTTATGAATTACACCCACTATGAAATGCCCATAACTGCTGAATGTTACCAACCATGATGAATATTAAGGGCATAAAATATGACAATTAAAACTATCAACTAACATACATATGAAAGGGCGCTATCCAAGCCCCGGATGAATCGTTTTTTGTTTGCCGTCAATGGGGATCCTGCAGCCGCTATTAAACTCTACCAGTTAAACATTCAGCTTTCTCAGAATTTATTTGGTAATATCGGAATTTTCGAAGATCTTAATCAGGTTCGAAAACTACGCAATCGTATTGCACATCATGAACCTTTGTGTTTTAATAGTGACAATCAAATTTCTACCATAGAAACAATAAAAAATTATCAAATCATCATTAAGTATATTGAATGGCTTGGTTATTTACCAGAAAAATTATTTCTCGAGATAGATGAAGTATCCAGGATAAACAAAGATATCATATCCATTGGGCGTGATACTTGAGCTATACAATCTGGCCGTGAGCGGTATCGTGGTGTCGAGCCCTACGGGCTGGTGTCGTGGAGTCGATGCCGCAAAGCGGCAGGTTGTCGCGCGCTTAGGGCGATGAAGGACAAGTCAAAGGTCAAAAGCATTGCTGTCCGGGGAAAATTCAAATTGAACCCCTTCAGGGTTCTGATCTTCTTTCTTTACATAAACCGCCGACTTTGTCGGCGGCTATTCATATTGAACCCCGTTGGGGTTTAGCATTCGATTTTAAATACTGCCACATTATCAATCATGCTAACGAACCCTGAAAGGGTTCTATGTTAATAACCACCGGCGTAAGCCGGTGGGGAAAACCATAGCCGTATGCTAACAACCCTGAAGGGGTTGAATTTAAATAACCGCCGATAAAATCGGCGGCATCTAAATGAAGAAAAATACAGAACCCCAAAAGGGTTCAATGTAATAATTACACGGACAGCAATGGGTAAAAACTTTCAAATCAATCCTGACTTTTTCCCCTGCGCATCATACCATACATTTCATGCATCACCTGCAAGTGCGGCGCGGTGAGTACAGCCAGTCCTAAAAAAACATACACGACCATCAGTTCCTTGTTGATAAACATGAATCCTCCGGTACCTGCTAGCGAAATACCCAATAGCGCCGGAAGACTGTAAAATACCATCTGACGAATGGTTCTGGTTTTCGTGTAATTACCCTGCTGTTTTAGATAGATGAAAATGTTATTGATCGATAAAAATGAATGCCAGAAAATAAAATAAAAAGTGAAAGACAATATCATTGGTAATACATATAGAATACAAATCAGCAAGCCAAGATGGATGATGAAAGTTTCAGAATGATAAGATGATATTTCATGTTTGGTAAAATAAATGAGCGATGAAATCACAAATGCTACAAATATGAAAGCAAGTATATAATAACGATACACTAAAATCAATTGTATGAAATCACCGGCAGCAACGCCGGAGGGAAATAAATAAAACATAGGAACCAACTCCGCAAAATGATGCAACAAAATCATTCCTAAAATCAACAGACCGTAAAAAATCACAAAGAGTTTTCCGGTCAATTTGTCTGTCTTAAAATGACATAAATCCGTCTCTCCAAAATGATAGGCAGCAATTACTACAAACAAAAGGTTGCCAATCACCGGAAAGAACCAAATCAATAATCCAAACAATGATAGCCTCAACAAATAAATAAAAAGGAAATGTACGGTGGAAAAGTTTTTTTGTCTTTGCCGGTCATTTGTCGCCGCAACGAGCAAATCAGCTGCCCCATGCGGTACACCCATTAAGAGTATGCCCGCGAAGAAAAAATATAGCTGATGCTGATAACTCATATCAGGCATATACCAATGATAGAGAAACGTAGCAATCAGTCCGAAACCAATGAGCAAATTTTTGATCATACATAAAAAAAAGAAGGGTCGCGAAAAGCGACCCTTCTGTAAAATTTTAGGCTGATTTTTCTGACTGAGCCAGACTGTATATAACAAGACCGAAACCGATCTTATTCACCGCATCACCGATATTATAAATAATATCCATGTTGAGTCCGCCAATTCCCAAATCGGTAGCGGGAATACCGAACAATCCGCCGGGAGTTCCAACAATATATCCAAGCGGATAAATGGCCCATCCTACTAACACAAACCATCCCAGTGTTTTGTTGGCTTTTGCAACGGCCGGAGAGGTAGCTGTAGCCAGTTTGGCCACTTCGCCAAACCAAACTAGATACACAATGTAGAAATAGGCGAGTCCACTGATAACACCCCAAAGCACACTCTGATCTTTGTAAATGGTTTCTCCGAAATAACCGGTTACCAGCATCACTACAGAAGCAAAAATCAGCTGCCATAACAAGCCCACTTTCGCGCCGGCTTTTTTGGTAATCAGATAAAACTCAACACACATCAGCGGAACGGTCAACAACCAGTCCACATAACGGAAGAAGGTGGGCGACTCTCCGGTGTCAAGATTGTAGCCCCTCATGTAATAATAGTGTACGGCAGCAATGAAGGTAATCAGACCGGATACTAAAATGGATGTCCGCCATTTCTTTTCGACATTGCTGAGTTCAAAAAAGAAAAAAACGGACGCAGCCATCATTGCCATCGTACCTATAAAAAAGGTAAAGGCAACGTAGTTGTCGTTTGCAATGGGCATAGCCCCTAATACATGTAGATTCATACTACTTGGGTTTTGGTTAATAAAAAATTTATCCTAAAAAAGGTTACATTCAGCTTTAAGAAAGGGTAATCCACTAATCGGGTCTGCAAGCAGTCAATAAAGTCATGCGGTTTCGATTCGGGGAAGGTTCCTTGCTTATCAGCAAAGAAGCACAATATCAGATGTATTAACCGCTTAGACGATGTTGTAAATCAGACAGAAATCTGATTTATTTTGTGAATGTAAACTATTTTGATTAACAAAACAAAAAAAAATTTAAACAAAATAATTTTTTATTGGAAAATAATAGCGTTTAGTACTAAATCAGATCTTTATTTTTATTTGTAAAATTTTAGAATGAGGTGGGTTTTATTTTTTTTCTGTTTGGTGAATTTCAAATTTATTGGACATACCCAAGATTCTGCATTAAAAAATTCCATCCTTGCAACGAGGTTTTATGTTGATGCCTATTTTACCTATGATTTCAGCAGGCCAATAACCAAAGAAAGAGCTCCTTTTTTATATAATCATAAAAGACACAACGAGTTAAACGTAAATCTTGTTTTAGCAAGCATTTCTTTCAAAAGCAAAGCAGCAAGAGCAAATTTTGGTTTGATGGCCGGCACCTACTCAATGTATAATCTCTCAAATGAGCCGGTTTTACTAAGACATTTATTTGAGGGTAATGCAGGAATTAAAATTTCTAAAAAGAAAAATATATGGCTTGATATTGGTACAATGCCATCACATATAGGTTTTGAAAGTGCTATTAGTAAAGAATGCTGGACACCTACGAGAAGCATTCTGGCTGAGAATACTCCCTATTATGAAACTGGTGTCAGATTCTCATACACTTCAAGGGATGAAAAGTTGTATGCAGCTGCACTAGTACTTAATGGCTGGCAGCGGATTAGAATTTTAAAAGATCAATTAATGCCTGCATTTGGCACTCAAATAACGTACAAACCAAACAACAAGCTAAGTATTAATTGGAGTACTTTTTTGGGCAACATTAAGCCCGACAGCATCAGTCAATGGCGATATTTGAATAATTTCTATGCCCTCTATCAGCCAACTAAAAGTTTTGGAATTACCGTTGGTTTTGATCACGGATTTGAAAAAAATTACCCTGTAGCAAAAAACTTCAATGTATGGTACTCGCCTGTACTAATTATCCGATTTGAATCCAAAGAATGGATTATGGCTGCAAGAATGGAATATTACAATGATAAAACCGGCATTATTGTTCCTTTAGTTAATAACCAATCTTTCAGTATGCAAGGTTATTCATTAAATATTGACAGAAAAATCCTCAGAAATAGTTTGTGGAGATTGGAGTGGCGTTATTTCAATAATTCATCTCCTTATTTCTTAACGAGCAACCGCTATGTTTCAAATAATCATGCTGTTACAACTTCATTGTTATGTGATTTTCTAAGGAATTAGTTCATGCTCTTATTTCAAATGCGCTCTCACAAAATCAGCACAGTATTTCTTTATCATTTCTCTTACGTCAGCAAACGATCTCGTTACCTCTTCAACAGTTCCGGTGGCTTTTGCCGGATCCGGAAAATTATAATGAAACTTTTGAGCTTTGGAAGGAAAGAATGGACATCTCTCTTTCGCATGATCACAAACCGTAATTACATAATCAAAATCAACACCCGAATACTCCAGGATATTATTTGACGTATGATGGGAAATGTCAATCCCGTCCTCTTTCATGGTAGCAATGGCTTTGGGATTGACGCCATGGGTCTCCACCCCGGCACTAAAAACTTCGGCTTTTTCACCTGCTAAATTTTGAAGATAGCCGTGGGCAATTTGACTTCTGCAGGAATTGCCCGTACATAGGACTAAGATTTTCTTTTTCATGCTGTAATTGATTAAATGGTATTCCCAAAAGTCGCAGGCATCTACTTTTTGGTATTTTGATATTTAAATATTTTATTATCGCAATATTACGATACATTTTATTTTCGAACAAGTTTTTGTAAAAGCATTTATCGTATTTTTGCGATAATGGGTACAACTAAATCACATGAGTTCGGGGTTCAGGAAAACAAACTGGCGAGCTATGCCAAAGCAATGGGTCATCCTGCACGTATTGCAATACTGAAATATCTGGCCAAACAAAATAGTTGTGTGTGTGGGGATATTGTGGAAGAATTGCCGCTTTCCCAAAGTACAGTTTCTCAACACCTCAAAGAACTGAAGGATGCCGGATTAATTAAAGGGGAAATTGACGGTGTTCGGGTTTGTTATTGTATTGACGAAAAAGAATGGAGGAAAGCTAAGAAATCTTTAAACAGTCTTTTCGAAATGTTCGACGGTATTGGGAAAAAGTGTTGTTGAACACAGATTTTTATAAGAAAATTTTAATTAATTTTAAATGGCTGCCAATCATTGTAATCCTGCTCAATCAAGGAAAAAATTAAGCTTCTTAGACAGGTATCTAACCCTCTGGATTTTTTTAGCGATGAGCATCGGAGTGGCATTAGGATACTTCTTTCCCTCCATTTCCCAGTATGTCAACTCCCTTTCAAAAGGAACTACGAATATCCCCTTGGCCATAGGATTAATTTTAATGATGTATCCGCCGCTGGCAAAGGTGAAATATGAAAGTCTAGGAGAGGTGTTCAGTAATATCAGAATTTTAGGGATATCCCTTTTGCTCAACTGGATAATTGGACCCATCCTCATGTTTGTGTTGGCAATTATTTTCCTTAAAGGATATCCCGCTTATATGGTAGGACTTATACTGATCGGACTCGCTCGCTGCATCGCCATGGTTATTGTATGGAACGAACTTGCGGAAGGAAGCAGGGAATATGCTGCCGGACTTGTTGCGCTTAACAGTATCTTTCAGGTATTTCTTTACAGTGTTTACGCCTATGTATTTATAACAGTGCTGCCTCCGTTGTTTGGCATTCAGGGTGCTGAAATTAATATTTCAATAGGTCAAATAGCAGAAAGCGTGGGAATTTATTTAGGCATTCCCTTTCTTGCCGGACTCATTACAAGGTATTCGCTGACCAAATGGAAGGGACAAGAATGGTATGAAAAATCCTTTGTACCCCTCGTATCGCCCATCACCTTGATAGCGCTGCTGTTCACCATTTTAGTAATGTTCTCGCTCAAAGGGGAATTAATTATACAGATACCACTCGACGTTCTTAGAATTGCAATTCCATTAGTAATTTATTTTGCAGTGATGTTTCTTGTCAGCTTTTTTATTGGAAAGAAATTAGAAGCAGATTATTCAAAAAACGCCTCTATTGCATTCACTGCAGCGGGCAATAATTTTGAGCTGGCAATAGCAGTTGCTATCGGGGTCTTCGGTATTAAAAGTGGTCAGGCTTTTGCAGGGGTAATCGGACCTTTGGTAGAAGTTCCGGCGCTGATAGCGCTAGTCAAAATAGCCTTTTGGCTGAGAAACAAATACTACAAGGAAACCAATAACGGCTGATAAATACAACTTCTTTAGTAATCGTTGATTCTACAATTTATAATATGGTTATACGATAATCGTTTTGTTATATGTGATTTACTGATTGACGAAACGTAGCGTGTTCATTAAAAACAACTAACTTCTATACCTTTATACAATGATACGACGTGGTGACATAAATGATGCGGCGCTATTAAAGAACCTTGGCAGCAAGACTTTCAACGATACTTTTGGCAATACTTGTACGAAGGAAGACATGCGAGAATTTTTGGAGTTGTATTTTAATTTGGCACAATGTGCTTTGGAACTGGCTGATGATCACGATAACTTCTTTTTCTTTGAGGAAGAAGGAATCACCAAAGGGTATATGAGAATTAACGCAAAACATACATGTCCACTGCAGCCATTCCAAAATCGGAAATGCATAGAGCTGGTGCGTCTATATGTATTACAAGAATTTCATGGTAAGGGGGTTGCAAATGAACTCATGAATTTTGCTTTCGACTTCGCCCGTCAATACGGCTTTGATACTATGTATTTATCAGTTTGGGAATACAACTTCCGCGCAAGGGGGTTTTATGAAAAACACGGCTTTGTGAACTCGGGCGTTGAAAACGATTTCCCGGTGGGTTCAACACCCCAAACAGACTACTGGTTTGTGAAGGAGTTATAGCAATAAAGCTCTGCTTTAATGAAGCATTTTTTCCTTTGCCTGAATTGTAGTCATTGTTAATCTTTCCTATACTCCGCTACCCCTGTTCCAAATAATGCAAAATCATATTTCACCGGATCTTTGGCATCGAAGCGTTTGAGATTTTCAGTTAACTCCTTTGCTGCCTGCCAGTCGTTCTGCTTCCTTTGCAACAGTCCCAGTTCCCGCGCTACATTAGACACGTGTACATCAAGCGGACAAATGAGCTCGGAGGGCTTTATGTTTTTCCACAACCCAAAATCAACTCCTTTATTATCATTTCGAACCATCCATCTCAGGTACATATTAAGTCTTTTGCACGCAGAACCTTGTTTGGGAGAAGAGATATGCTTTTCGGTTCTCTTTAAATGTTCATAAGAAAAAAAGTGTGTGCGAAAATGATTCAGCCCTTGCTCCACATTCATTTTTTTCTTGGGGAAGAAGGCGGTCTCCAGCGAATCGTATTTTGAATAATGATGATGTAGAAAATGCAAAAAATAAAACAGATCATCCGACTGAAACGTGCGATGTTTGAAACGCAATAGCTTCTTCAGTTTTTTCGGATGGTGTTGTAGACAAAACTGATACGGCTGCATCTCCATCAGCTGCAGCAATTCTTTTGTCTTATTGATAATAGTCGTGCGGTTGCCCCAAGCAAATACAGCAGCAAAGAGTCCGGCTATTTCAATATCCTGTTGTTGTTTGAATAAATGCGGCAGCGATATGGGATCATTTGCAATGAAGGAAGGCTGATTGAATAATTTTACTTTTTCATCCAGCCATCGCTTTAATACTGCTTCTTTCATCAACCAATGGCCTGATTTAAATCGGCAATAAGATCATCTGCATCTTCAATACCCACACTCAGCCGAATCAATGAATCGCGCAATCCGTTTTTAATACGCTCTTCGCGGGGGATGGAAGCGTGCGTCATGGTAGCGGGATGATTAATGAGACTTTCAACCCCACCCAGGCTTTCCGCCAATGAGAAAAGTTTGGTTCCCATCATCACGCGTTTCACTTCATCTACACTATCGTTTTTGAGTTCGAAGCTGATCATGCCACCGAAATCTTTCATCTGCGCTTTGGCGACTTTATATCCCGGATGATCTTCAAAGCCAGGCCAATAGACTTTATCTACTTTCGGATGACTTCTTAACCAATGAGCAATCTTTGCGCCATTTTCCGAATGCGCTTTCATGCGCAGGGCGAGTGTTCTGATGCCTCTCAACACCAGGAAACAATCCATCGGTCCGGGTACGGCTCCACAACTTTTCTGAATGAAATAAAGTTTTTCTCTCAACACCGCATCATTCATCACCAATGAGCCCTGGATGACATCACTGTGTCCGCCGAGATATTTAGTAGCACTGTGCAAAACAATATCTGCACCGAGATCGAGTGGATTTTGTAAATAGGGAGAAGCAAAAGTATTGTCCACACAAACCAATACCCCTGCTTTTTTAGCAATATCCGTAATTGCTTTGATGTCTGTGATATTCATCAACGGATTGGTGGGTGTTTCAATCCAAATGAGCTTTGTGTTTTCAGTAATGCTGTCTGTTACATTCTTTGGGTCAGAGGTATTCACATAGGCAAAACGAAGACCGAAGTTTTCATAAATTTTACTGAAAAGCCGATAAGTGCCTCCGTATAGATCGTTGGAGCAAATGATTTCATCTCCCGGTTTGAACAATCGCATTACGGCGTCTGTAGCTGCAACGCCACTTCCGAATACTAATCCATATTTACCGTTTTCAATCACGGCCATTGCTTCTTCCAGCGCTTTGCGGGTAGGGTTCTGACTACGGGCATATTCAAATCCTTTATTGACACCCGGAGCTTCCTGCACATAAGTACTGGTTTGATAGATGGGGGTCATAATGGCTCCTGTAGCAGGATCTGGATGCATGCCGGCATGGACTACTTTAGTATTCGACTTCATGGTAAAGGGTTTTATTATTTAATACTCCATCAACTGCTGAATCGTGGTCGCCAATCTGGCGCGTGCTAAAAAATTTTCTTCTAATATAGGATTAAACGGAATGGGTGTATCTAATGAGCCGCATCTCATAATCGGAGCATCCAGATATTCGAAGCAATGCTCTCCGATCCAAGCGGCAATTTCTCCGCCGATGCCTCCCAATAAAGTGTCTTCGTGCAGCAGCAACACCCTGCCGATACGCTGCACGCTGCTTCGAATGGCATCGTAATCGAGGGGCGCCAGACTGCGTAAGTCTAAAATATCAATGGAAATCTCCGGATGATCGGCGGCATAATCCTCCGCCCAGTGCACGCCGCTGCCGTAGGTAATGATTGCTATTTCATCCCCTACTCTTACCTGTCGCGCTTTTCCTATCTCAATGGCATATACTTCATCGGGCACCTGTCCGCTCACGCTTCTGTACAATGCCTTATGTTCAAAAAACATTACCGGATTAGGATCATGAAAGGCGGCCATCAGTAATCCTTTCGCATCCATCGGCGTAGAAGGATAAACGATTTTCAAACCCGGTACTTTGGTAAACCAGGCTTCATTGCTCTGACTGTGGAAAGGTCCGGCACCTACGCCGCCGCCGGTGGGCATACGAATAACCACATCCGCATTTTGTCCCCAGCGATAATGAATTTTCGCAAGGTTATTTACGATCTGATTGAAACCCACGCTCACAAAATCAGCGAACTGCATTTCAACCATTGATTTCATGCCTTCCAGACTTAATCCTAATGCGGCGCCAATAATAGCACTCTCACAAATGGGCGTGTTGCGTACGCGTGCCTTTCCGAATTCGTTCACAAAGCCTTCGGTTATTTTAAAAGCGCCTCCATATTCAGCAATGTCTTGTCCCATCAAAACCAAATTGTCGTACGTCTTCATCGCCGCATGCAATCCGTCCTGAATAGCATCAATCATTCTTTTTTCCGAAGCAGTTCCATTATAGTGAAAATTCAAAGAGGCATTATCTATTGCTCGGATTGTATTGGGAAGCGGAGAAGGGCTTTGATAAACAGCCGCCATCTCATCTATTGTATTTGCTACAACCGGTTTCGCTTCATAAGCGAGTTTCAACTCTTCTTCAATATGTGCTTTTGTGGTTTCTCTGATCGCTGCAATTTCTGTTTCGGTGAGCACCCCCATTTGCAAAAGATACTTTTCATAATTTACCACCGGATCTTTTTCCTTCCATTGTTCAAACAAATGCGGAGGAACATATTTGGTGCCGCTCGCTTCTTCATGTCCGCGCATACGGAAGGTCATACATTCAATGAGATAGGGCTTTTGATTTTCGATGCAGTATTTGCGAACCCCTTCAAGGGTGTCGAGTACCGTAAGAATATTATTGCCGTCAATCTGAACGCCTTCCATTCCGTAACCTTTGGCGCGATCAACCAGATTGGCACAACGAAATTGTTCATTCGTGGGTGTACTCAAACCATAGCCATTGTTTTCAATGATGAAAATAACGGGCAGATCCCATACGGCCGCTACATTCAATGCTTCGTGAAAATCACCTTCGCTGGTGCCTCCTTCTCCGGTAAATGCGAGGGCGGCTTTATTATCGTTTTTTAACTGATAGGCCAGTGCCGCACCATCGGCCAATGCCAGTTGCGGACCCAGGTGAGAAATCATTCCGCAGATAGCATGTTCCTTGCTGCCGAAATGAAAACTGCGTTCTCTTCCGTTGCTGTAGCCTTCCTGATTGCCCTGCCATTGCATGAATAATTTATGGAGAGGCATTTTGCGGGAAGTAAAGACGCCAAGATTGCGGTGCAGCGGAAAAATCCATTCATCGGGTTGCATAGCTAAAGTAGCGCCAACAGCAATGGCTTCCTGCCCGATACCACTGAACCACTTGCTGATTTTACCCTGTCGGAGTAGAATCAACATTTTTTCTTCAATCATTCTTGGAAACAGAATGGATTTATAAATTTGAATAAGCCGCTCGTTGGAATATTGTTTTCTGTCAAAATTCATATTGTAAAATTCAGCAATCGTGGAAGGCTCAAAAGTAATGAATTTCGCACGACGCTACTAAACTACTACTAACTCATAAAAAGTTTCCGGCTGCAGGTATTTGTTAGCAAGCTGTTGCAGCTCATCGGCACGGGTAGCCTTAATGGCGGCAACCGAGTTGTAAAAATGATTTTCATCCAGTCCGTGCAGGATGATATTTTTCCATCTCGCAATGATATGAAAAGGCCCATCGAGATCTCCCAGTAATCCGCCCAGCATATAATTTTTTACCAGTTGCAGTTCTTCTTCATCTACCCTTTCCTCTCTCAAGACTTTCATTTCATGATAGACCTCGCTGATGGCAGCCTCACAAACTTCCTTGCCGGCTTCGGTTGAAATCATCCAGCAACTGGTTTGAATATGATTCTGAAGATAACTGTAGATGCCGTAAGTATATCCTTTTTCTTCCCGGATATTGCTCATCAGTCGGGATCCGAAAAAACCTCCGAACAATGCATTCAACACCTGTACTTTAAAAAAGTCGGGGTCTTTTCTTCCTGGAAAAGGTCTTGCCAGTCGAATAGCACCTTGTACACCGGAAGGATCATTGCTGATACGATATTTTTTTTCTGTGGCCGGCTCAATAGGAAAAACAGGAGGTGTTTTTTTTCTCGGTTGTAAGGGAAGATCACCAAAAAGTTCATTCAGTTGAGCAATAAAATTTGCAGGCAATTTTCCTGCCGCAAAGATGATGCAATTACCCTGCGCATAATATTGTTTGTAAAACTGTACGAGTGCTGCGGTTTGCAGCTGATCATAGTCTTCCGGCTCACTGTATTTGCCATAAGGATGTTGTCTGCCATATACATAAGCATCAATGAGTCTGCCCGCTACATAATCACACTTTTTCAGGTTTACCTGCATTTTTTGTTTAGCATTGGTGCAATAGATGGACAATTCATTTTCCGGCAAAGTGGCATCAGTCAGGATTTCACGCACCACAGGCAGCAGATGATTGATTTGTTTAGAAGGCGTATGTAAGGTAATGGTGGCCGTTTCGTTATAACAGTTACGGTTTAAAAAAGCACCGTAATATTCAAAATGTTCGTTGATATCGAAAGCGGTTTTATGCGTCGTGCCATTCTTGAGTAAAAAATTAGTGGCCGCTGCAATCCCGTTTTGAGATTCGTAGGAATTGCCGGCATCAAATACCCATTCTACCAGCATCACTTCCTGTTCGCCTGCTTCTACTGTAATTACTTCTACGCCATTATTGAGGGTAAATTTTTCGTAAGGCTTGAGTTTTAAATCAAATTCGGTTGCATCTTTTATAAGAGGAGCCTGTGTTCTGTTCATGTATTTTTGAATTGTAAGATGAAAATTATTAGTATACTGCTTTATTCTTGTTTACCCGCATGATACCAGAGTGTATTGGAATGTTGGGGTTGAAAGAGTACTTCTGCCTGCGTTCTCAACTCTTCTGAGGTAACCGACTGATATTTTTCAAGTTCTTCATTCATCAGATTGGCATTGCCCAGTAATTCGTAATAAGCCAGACTGGCGGCGCGACTCGTCAGACTCATATCTTCAAAAAGGATGGTGCTTTCTGTTTTGTTTTTAACCTTATTGAGTTCCTTCTCTTCTACTTTTATCGCTGCTATTTTTTCTACTTCTTCCAACACTGCTTTTTCTGCAGTTTCAAATGAAACCCCTTTAATCAGCTTGCCTTCTATGGTAAGCAAGCCGGCATCGGTACTCCCAAAATGATAGCAGTCCAGATTGCTGAACAATTGTTTTTCTTTTACCAGTCGCTGGTACAATCGGGAAGAAGCACCACTTCCCATAATATCCGTGAGCAGATCAGTTACATAATATCCTCTCTCCAACCGAGCGGGCATGTGCCAGGTTTTGTAAAATGCATCCAGAGGCACCTCTGCTTTCACTTCTTTTCTTCTTTCGGCAGTTTGTGCGGGCTCCTGTGGGAGATTTCGCAAATATTTTTCTCCCGAAGGGATTGAGCCAAACCATTTTTCTGTCAAACGCACCACCTCGTCCGTTTTGATATTGCCGGCCACTACCAGTATCGCATTGGCGGGCGTATAGTGTTTGAAGAAGAATTTTTTCACATCTTCAAGAGTGGCCTCTTCAATATGTTTCAACTCTTTTCCAATGGTCATCCAGCGGTAAGGATGTACTTTATACGCCAGTTCGCGCATTTGATGCCAGGCATCGCCATAGGGCTTATTGATATAGTGTTCTTTAAATTCTTCACAGACCACTTTGCGTTGAACATCAAGACTTTTTTCGCTAAAGGCAAGACTCAACATTCTATCGCTCTCGAGCCAGAAAGCGGTTTCCAGATTTTCGGCGGGTAATTGAAGGTAATAATTGGTAAGATCGTTGGTGGTATAGGCATTGTTTTCACCGCCTGCTAATTGCAGGGGTTCGTCGTAGCTTTCTATATTAATGGAGCCCCCAAACATCAGGTGCTCGAATAAATGCGCAAATCCTGTTTTGTCTTCCGCTTCATCACGCGCCCCTACATCATATAGCACATTCATTACCGCCATGGGGGTGGCGTGATCTTCGTGCACCAACAAGGTTAATCCGTTAGGCAGGATAAACTTTTGAAATTGAATCATGAACTTTTTTTTGTTATTGCCGATTAAGGAGTGCAAATTTCGGCAAATAAATCCAGCTTATCCAATCTTCCAATGTGCTTTAACGGAATATTGTTGTTTTTCAACCATTGTCTTTATTATCTGTTAGTTTAAGCGAGTGAACTGTAATTTTGCAGCTACTGAACCAGTTGGTTTTTTTAAAACAATTGCATGAATCTTTCAACTCTATATAAAAAGGCTTTTGATTTTGCTTTTCTTTCCGCCGAGGAGGGATTGTATTTGTATCGCAATGCGCCTTTGGCAGAACTGATGTGGGTAGCGGATGAATTACGAAAAATACAAGTGCCGCATGGTAAAGTAACCTGGCAGATAGATCGTAATGTGAACACGACTAACGTATGTGTGGCCAATTGTAAGTTTTGCAATTTCTTTCGCATTCCGGGGCATCCCGAATCTTACATTACTGAAATAGAAACCTATAAGAAGAAGATTGAAGAAACTATCCGCTGGGGTGGCGATCAGTTGTTATTGCAGGGCGGACATCATCCCGAACTGGGTTTGTCTTTCTATACTAATTTATTCAAAACACTTAAAGAACTATATCCCAATATTAAATTACATGCATTGGGTCCACCCGAAGTGGCGCATATCACTAAACTGGAAAAAAGTACCCATCTGGAAGTGTTGACTGCATTGAAAGAAGCCGGGATGGATTCCTTGCCCGGTGCCGGAGCGGAGATATTGGTAGACAGAGTAAGAAGGCTGATCAGTAAGGGAAAATGCGGGGCACAGGAGTGGCTGGATATTATGCAAACCGCGCATCAATTGAATATCACCACTTCTGCCACGATGATGTTTGGTCATGTGGAAACACTGGAAGAACGATTTGAGCATTTGATTCGCATCCGTGAGGTGCAAAGTAAAAAACCCGAAGAAGCAAAAGGATTTTTAGCCTTCATCCCCTGGACTTTCCAGGATGTGGACACATTGCTTACCCGCATAAGAGGAGTGCATAATCTTACGACAGCAGATGAGTATTTGCGGATGATCGCTATCAGCAGAATCATGTTGCCTAACATTAAAAATATTCAGGCGAGCTGGCTGACGGTGGGCAAACAAACTGCGCAGCTTGCGCTGCACGGCGGCGCGAACGATTTTGGCAGCATCATGCTGGAAGAAAATGTGGTGAGTGCGGCAGGAGCGCCGCATCGGTTCACCTATAAAACAATCCAGGCTGCTATTCGGGAATCAGGCTTTGAGCCGCAACTCCGAACCCAGCAATATGAATGGAGGTCACTTCCCCAACATATCGAAGAGCAGGTGGTGGATTATTAATAAACACTATTTTTGAGCCAAACAACAAAACATGTCCTCTAAAAAACCTTTCCGGCTGCTGATTCATTATTTTGTACAGGGGATGCTGGTACTCGCACCCATTGCCATTACCTTATATGCCGCCTACTGGCTGGTAACAAGCATTGATGATTTAATTCCGATTCTTACAGTTACCAATGAAGAAGGTAAAGTAACCGTCCGCAACTTTGGCTTGGGATTTTTATTTATTTTGATCACTGTTACCGCTATCGGCTATTTCAGTAATTTCTTCATTCAGTCGCGCCTCTTCAATTTTTTTGACCGCATGATGGAGCGAGCTCCCGGCATTAAATTCATTTATTCCACCACCAAAGATTTCTTTGAAGCATTTGCCGGCGAAAAGAAAAAATTCGATCAGCCCGTACTGGCAAATATTGACGACAATGATGTTTGGCGTGTTGGATTTTTAACCCAGGAAAACATGCAGGATTTCGGACTTGAAGATTATGTTGCCGTGTATATCCCTATGAGTTATTCCATTGCAGGAAATGTCTATCTGATTCCTGCATCCCGCATCAAGCGGATCGATAAGCAGCAGGTTAGTTCTGCTGAAGCGATGAAATTCGCCATAAGCGGCGGCGTAACAAAAGTGGAAGAAGGAAGTTGATTAATTAAGAATTAATAATTAGTAATTAGTAATTGGGGTTAACAGTTGGAAGCTTTTTCAATTGAATATTGATTCCTAATAAAGTTTTATCTTCATTTTCTAAAACCTATTAAACACACCTGTATGAAGCACATCACCCTTGCGCTTATTGCGCTATTGTTTACCCATCATTCCTTTTGCTGGGGCTTTTATGCCCATCAGAAAATCAATTATCTCGCAGTGTTTCTCCTGCCGCCTCAGATGATTGGATTTTACAAAAAGCATATTGCATTTATCAGTGAACACGCAACGGATCCTGATAAAAGAAGATACGCCGTTGCGGAAGAAGGGCCTCGACATTTCATTGACATCAATCATTACGGAGACTATCCTTATGCGATGCTGCCCCGTCAGTACGACAGTGCGGTTGCTTGCTATTCGGCAGATACTTTGCAGACCTATGGCATTGTACCCTGGTGGATTATGGTAATGAAGGTAAGACTAGTGAAAGCTTTTAAAGAGAAAGATGTGCATCGCATTCTACGCCTGTCGGCAGAAATCGGTCATTATATCGGTGACGCACATGTTCCTTTGCATGCCTGCAAAAATCACAACGGACAATACACCAACCAGCATGGCATTCATGGTTTTTGGGAAAGCCGTATTCCCGAACTGCTGGCAGAAAAAGAATTTGATTTCTGGATTGGTAAAGCGGATTATCTTTCATCACCGCTCAACTTCATTTGGGATCGGGTGTTGGAAAGTGCCATTGCTGCCGATACGGTCTTGCGTTTTGAACAACAGCTCTCTTCCACTTTTCCTTCCGATCAAAAATTTGCTTTTGAAGAGCGCAATGGCGTATTGATTCGTCAGTATTCTAGTGCTTATACCCGCGCCTATGATGTAAGCACGCAAGGAATGGTAGAAAGAAGAATGCGCCAAAGTATTTACGCTACTGCTTCTTTCTGGTACAGCGCCTGGGTGGATGCCGGGCAGCCGGATTTGACTGCATTGGCGGGAGAAGCAATAACCGAAGCAGATAAAAAAGAAATGGAAACATTAGAACAACACTGGCGATCGAGCAAGATCAAAGGGAAAAGTTGCGAATGAAAATTGGAATCAGGTAATTTTGCAAACATGGTTTACAATTTTAACGCAGGACCCGGTATTCTTCCTCCTGAAGTAATGGAAGAAGCGGCAAGGGCAGTACTTGATTTTAATGGGAGCGGATTATCCATTCTGGAAGTAGGACATCGCGAGGCGCCGTTTGTAGCAGTGATGGAAGAAACCAGATCGCTGATAAAAGAATTGCTGCAACTCGAGTCTAATCGGGAAGTCTTGTTGTTGCAAGGCGGCGCCACGATGCAATTCATGCAAGTGCCGATGAATCTGCTGGCAACGAATCAAACAGCAGCCTATACCGATACAGGCACCTGGAGCGCGAAAGCGATTAAGGAAGCCAAAGTTTTCGGAGCGGTCGATGTAGTGGCTTCGACTAAAGAGATTGGCTACACCTCTATGCCTGCTTCGGTTACTTGCTCTGATACATCCGCTTATCTACATATCACAACCAATGAAACTATTGCGGGTACACAATGGCAAAATATTCCGTATCAGTCAAGAGTGCCGCTGGTGGCGGATATGAGCAGTGATATTTTCAGCAGAGCCCTTGATTTTAATCGCTTCGGATTGATATATGCAGGCGCACAAAAAAATGCAGGCGCAGCGGGTGCTACACTTGTTGTGGTGAATCCTGATATATTGGGTAAAACAGACCGCAACATTCCTTCCATTCTCGATTATCGGCTTCACATTAAAGAAGGCAGCATGCTGAATACCCCTCCGGTTTTTGCGGTCTATGTGGTATTGCTCACCATGCGATGGCTGAAAAAACAAGGGGGCATTGCCGCAATGGAAAAACGCAATCAGGAAAAATCAGACTTATTATATCAAACGATTGAATCCATTCCACTCTTCCATCTCCCTGTGAGCAAGGAAAGCAGAAGTAAAATGAACGTGGTGTTTACGTTTAAAGATCCGTCCCTCGAAGCTTCTTTTTCTCAACAATGTAAAGAAGCCGGTATTGTCGGCATTAAAGGTCATCGCAGCGTAGGCGGGTATAGAGTGAGTCTTTACAATGCGCTTCCTTTATCGCATCTGGAAGTATTGATTCAGCTGATGCGTGATTTTGCTCAACGAAATGGCTGACGAAGGGTGGAGAAATAACCCCTGCCGTTCCCTCTTTTTTTCGTTTCTTTGCGCAAGTTAGTGAGTATCCAATATGGCAATTATTCAACCATTCAGGGCATTGCGCCCACAGGCACAATATGCAAAACAGGTAGCTTCCCGTCCGTATGATGTACTCAACTCGAAGGAGGCAAAGCAAGAGGCGCAGGGCAATCCGTTTTCTTTTTTACATATTACCAAACCCGAGATAGACTTGCCGGAAGGCACTCATTTGTATGATGAGGCGGTCTATGAAAAGGCTAAAGAAAATTTACAGGCCTTTATGCAGCGCGACTTATTATTTGTAGAAAACAAAGCCTGTTATTATATCTACCGTTTGATCATGGATGGCCATAGTCAAACGGGTCTGGTAGCTGCCAGCAGTGTAAAGGATTACGACAATAACATCATTAAGAAACACGAGTTTACCCGTCCTGAAAAAGAGAACGACCGCATCCGTCATATGAAAGTGTGTGAGGCGCAAACCGGCAACGTGTTCCTTGCTTACCGTGATGTTGCTGAATTGAATCAGCTCATCGGAAAATGGCAGGAAGAAAAATCTCCCATTTATGATTTTACCACCGATGATGGCGTACAACACAGTGTTTGGGTGGTGAATGATGATGCATTGATTGCACAACTCACGACTGTATTCAAACAGCAGGTACCTTGTACATACATAGCCGACGGTCATCATCGTGCCGCATCCGCTGCCAAGGTGAAAGCGGCCTGGGGAAAAGAAGCACCGTTGAGCGCAAGCGTTTTTCTCACCACTTTGTTCCCCGCCGGTCAGCTCCGCATCCTCGATTATAATCGCGTCATCAAAGATTTGAACGGACATACGCCGCAGCAACTCATTGAAAAAATAGCTGCTGATTTTGAAATTATAGAAGAAAGCAGAAAGCCAATAAAGCCCGATGCTCCCCATCAGTTTGGTATGTATCTGGATGGCAAGTGGTATCGCCTGCGGGCAATTGCGGGTCGTTACGATGCAGTACATCCCATTGAATCGCTGGATGTTTCCATTTTATCCAAATTGATACTGGAGCAACATCTCGGTATCATCGATCAGCGAACTGATCAGCGCATAGATTTTGTGGGAGGTATCAGAGGATTGGGTGAATTGCAAAATCGGGTGGACAGCGGCGAAATGCAACTGGCCTTCAGTTTATATCCTGTAACAATGGAGCAGTTGTTTGCCGTAGCAGACAGTGGAGAAGTGATGCCGCCCAAGAGTACCTGGTTTGAACCCAAACTGAGAGACGGATTGCTCACGCACCTGTTGGCCTGAATCTCGCTTTGTGTCTATGAGCCTCTGCGTCTCTGCGCTTCTGTGTCTATGTGTTTTTTTCTTGTCCCCTGCCTTAATTTTCCTAACTTGACAGTCGAAAAAATATTTCCATGAAGCCTAGTCGTTTGTTTGATTGCATTGCGCATCAGTTATCGCATTTTCCTAAGGAAGATATGCTTGCTGCGAAAACGCCGGAAGGCGAATGGAAGCGCTACACTACTTCGGAAGTAAAGAGTATGGTAGAACAAATGGCTGGTGCATTGTTGCAGTCGGGCATTGGTGCCGGCGATGGTAGTGTAGAGGGGCGCGATAAGATTGCCGTTATCAGCAGCAATCGTCCGGAGTGGCTGATACTTGATTTGGCCGTGCAGATGACCGGTGCTGTATTGGTGCCGCTGTATCCCACGCTGGCGGAGACGGAATTGCAGTTTGTGTTGCAGGATGCGGCAGTAAAATTAGTTTTCACAGGAGATAAAGCGCTGTATGAAAAAGTGGATCGTGTACGGGGAATATTGCCGCAATTGAAAGCGGTCTTTACTTTTGATGATGTGATTGGTGCACAGCACTGGAGCGAATGGATTGGTGGCAGTACGGCGGGGGTAGCGGAGGCAGCAGCGAAAGTGCAACCACACGATCTTGTAACGATCATTTATACCTCAGGCACTACCGGTACTCCCAAAGGAGTCATGCTCTCTCACCACAATATTCTGAGCAATGTTTTATCCTGTGAGCCGATCTTCCGCGATTTCTGCAATGAAAAAGACCGGGCGCTCAGCTTTTTACCCCTCAACCATATTTTTGAGAAGACTGCTTCTTACATTTATCTCTTTAACGGTGTATCCATTTATTATGCCCAAAGTCTGGAAACCATTGGCGATAACCTGAAAGAAGTACAACCTTCTGTCTTTACGACAGTACCTCGTCTGCTTGAAAAAGTATATGACAAGATTATGGCGAAAGGGCTTGAACTCAGCGGCATTAAAAGAAAATTATTCGATTGGGCGGTTGAATTGGGGAATCAGTATGATATTCATGCAAAGCATAGCTTGTCTTATCGCATTCAGTTAGCTCTAGCTAACAAGCTCATTTTTAAAAAATGGCGGGAAGCATTGGGAGGAAATGTGAAAGCCATTATTACCGGTGCCGCTGCTTGTCAGGTGCGGTTGTTGCGCGTTTTTACTGCCGGACAAATGAATATTCTTGAAGGCTATGGCTTAACAGAAACTTCTCCTGTGATTGCGGTGAACCGATATGCTGCTTCGGAACGAAAATTCGGTACAGTAGGCAGGGTGATTGACGGGGTTGAGGTAAAAATTGCGGCTGATGGAGAAATCTGTTGCAAGGGCGACAATGTAATGATGGGTTATTACAAAAGACCCGACCTTACTGCGGAAGTGATGGATGCAGAAGGATATTTTCATACCGGAGATATCGGTAAACTAGAAGAAGGAGGCTTTTTAAAAATTACTGATCGGAAAAAGGAAATCTTCAAAACAAGCGGCGGCAAGTATGTAGCGCCCCAGCCGATTGAAAACAAGATGAAAGAAAACAAATTCATTGAGCAGATGATAGTAGTGGGTGCCGACCGAAAATTTGCGGCTGCGCTCATAGTGCCTTCTTTCGAAAATCTCAGGTTGTGGGCAGCAGAGCATCAGGTAAAAGGCGATACGGTTACCGAATTATTGCAACAGCCTGCCGTTATGGAACTGTACCAAAAAATTATTGACGAGTACAATCCCTTGTTTAATCCGGTAGAACAAATTAAAAAGTTTCAATTGCTGCCGGCGGAATGGACGATTGATGGCGGTGAACTGACGCCTACCTTAAAGCTGCGCCGTAAAATCATTATGGAGAAATACAATAAAGAGGTAGAGGAGTTATATGCCTGAGAGATTACATAGGCATCAACAATAATCACAATTAAGCCGGCTGCTTCAATAAAAGAACCAAAAGAAAAACAGGGCAGCATGCACGCCTCTCACTCCTTCATAATAACCGATGGTTGAACGCGAACCATTCATCACCCTGCCATTCTCTACATAGCCGATAGTGGAACGCGATCCGTTCATGGCTCTTCCATCTTCATAATAACCAATGGTGGAGCGGGATCCATTCATGATTCTTCCATCTTCAACATATCCGATAGTAGAACGGGATCCGTTCATGATTCTTCCGTCTTCGATATAGCCGATTGTTGAGCGAGATCCATCCATTACGCGGCCATCTTCAATATATCCTACTGTAGAACGCGAACCGTTCATGAGGCGCTGTCCTTGCATAACAAAACAGCTTAAAGAAAAAGCAAGCGCCAATAAAAAAGGTTTCATATAAAAGATTCTTGCAGCTAAGTTAGAATAAAAGAGAGATATTGCATTTACCTTATTCTAAGGGTTTTTCCTTAGTTAAGCCAAACGGGGCTTTTTTTATGCTTTGTTGCTGAAAGTTGAGTCTAATTTAGATTGTTCTCAGGAATTAAAATCCTATCAAACTTAAAATCTACTACTATGAAACGGTTAATCTTCAGTTGGACAATGCTTCTGGTTTTCGGTGCTAGCGCTTTCGCTGAACCCACTCCTGCAAGCAAAACCACTCCCGGCAATGCAATGGAATCAGACAAGGGTAAATCCGGTTTGTTTCATAAAGTTGAAAACAAAAACAGCACTTTGAGTTTTCTTTATGATGTGTTCGGATACGAAAAAAATGACAAGGTAAGTTTTATGATTACCAGTGAAGCAAAGTTTTCCGGCACCTTAACTGATATAACTATTTCTGAAGAAGGCAATGAGCAATTTAACTTTATCTCTGCAGAGGAAAAAGGACTTACGCTTACTTTAACTGTAAAACGTGGTGCAGATCCGGATAAAGTAAGTTATTTATGCAAACTCAGCAGTCCGCAGTACGCTTATTCTTTGATTTTAGACAAACAACCGGATATGGATGTTTGCTGCTGGAAAAAAGATTTCACCTGCAGTTATTAAACATTGCGAAGGGATTTGATATTTTTTAAACGAGCAATTGCAATCATCTGTCATTTTGTTAGAAGCTTTGTTTTTCAACATAGAAAGCAAACAAGATTTGTTGTTAAGTTATTCGGTTATTCCACTGATTTCCTCAACTACCCTCCTGTCATTGCTCAACCTGGGCACTTTATGCTGCCCGCCCAACTTCCCTTTCTGCTGCAGCCAGCGATGAAATGACCCTTTGTCTATGGCTCTAACAACGGGTAGATGCAGGGCAATATCTTTATACCGCTTCGCTTCATAATCACTATTGACCCTTTGCAGCGCCCGATCCAGCTCAAGTGTGAATTGCTCTAATGAGGAGGGGCTCTTTTCAAATTCTATCAGCCACTCATGAGCGCCATTTCCGTTGGCAGAAAAATAAACAGGTGCGGCGGTGTATTCGTTCACAATGGCATCGGTTTTTTCACATGCCGCCGCAATGGCCGCATCGCTGTTGTCCACCATCAGCTCCTCTCCGAATGCATTGATGAAATGTTTGAGCCGGCCTGTAACTTTTATGCGGTAAGGTGCGGTGGAAACAAATTGAATGGTATCTCCTACTATGTATCTCCACAATCCTCCATTGGTGGTAATGACCGGAGCATAGTTTTTTCCGGTTTCCACCTCATGCAGACCAATCGTATCGGGGAAGGATTTACCATATTCCTCAACGGGCATGAATTCATAAAAAATACCATGATCAGCAAACAACAGCATGCCATCGGAACCAGGTTGATCCTGAGCGGCAAAAAATCCTTCACTGGCATTATACATTTCCAGATAGTTGATGGGCTTTCCGATCAACTGATGCATCTGTTCTCTGTACGGTACAAAAGATACCCCTCCATGCAGGTATAATTCCAGATTAGGCCATACTTCACTGATGCATGATTTCCCTGTTTTTTCCAGAATCCTTCGAAACAAAACAATCGTCCAGGTAGGTACTCCGGATATAGAAGTGATATTTTCCGATATCGTCTGCTCCGCCATTTTTTCAATCTTTTCTTCCCACTCGTCCATTAAGGCGATACTTAAATCGGGTGTACGAATCCAGTTGCTCCAGAAGGGCGCATTCTGCATGAGCACTGCGCTCAAATCACCAAATTGCACTTCGTCGTTGATAGCGTGAACCTGATGACTCCCCCCTATCACCAGCCCCTTGCCAGTAAGCAAATTGGAGGCAGGAAAATTATGATAATAGAGTGTGAGTACATCTTTAGATGCTTTATAGTGACACTCTTTTAAACTCTCGTCACTAATGGGAATGAATTTACTTTTGTCACTTGTCGTGCCACTGCTTTTTGCAAACCATTGGATCGGGGTGGGCCACAATACATTTTCCTCCCCGTTCATCATGCGTTCGATATAGGGTTTTAAAGCATCATAATCGTGAACGGGAACGGTTTGCTTGAACTCTTTTGTGTTGAAAAGATGCTCAAATCCATATTCCAAACCAAACTGCGTGTATTGTGCCGCGGTTACCAAATCCTGCAATACTTCACGCTGTGTAGAGACAGGATCTTGTAGCCAGCTGTCAATGTCCCACATACGCATGCGGGCCAAACGGGATATGGCGGGACTTAATAATTTCATGACCGGCAATACAAGATAAAAAAGTTCTCCGATACCTTCATGATGAATTTACTGATTATTGATCCTGGAAGTCCTGAATGTTCTCATGGAGATAATCTTTACGCTTCAGCTCAAAATTTCTTCCCAGGTACAGCCGACGCACCTGTTCATCTGCTGCCAGTTCTTCAGCGGTACCGTGTTTGAAGATCTTTCCGTCAATCAGCAAATAAGCTCGATCGCAAATAGAAAGGGTTTCGGTAACATTATGATCGGTGATGAGAATGCCAATGTTTTTGTGTTTCAAGCGGGCTACTACCGTCTGAATATCTTCCACCGCAATGGGATCTACGCCGGCAAAAGGCTCATCGAGCAGCATGAATTTAGGATCCACTGCCAGGGAGCGGGCTATTTCTGTTCTTCTTCTTTCCCCGCCACTCAAGGAGTCTCCGTTATTTTTTCTCACATGATGCAATCTAAATTCTGTCAGTAATGCTTCCAGTCTTGCTTTTTGTTCTGCCTTGCTGAGCGAAGTCATTTCCAAAACGGAGGAGATGTTTTCTTCTACAGAAAGTTTTCTGAATATGCTGGCCTCCTGCGGAAGATAGCCGATGCCTTTCTGCGCCCTTTTATACATGGGCATTTTGGTGATGTTTTCATCATTCAGAAAAACTTCTCCCTCATCGGGTTTTACAAATCCTACTACCATGTAGAAAGTTGTGGTTTTCCCGGCTCCGTTGGGGCCCAGTAAGCCTACTATCTCTCCCTGCTTTACTTCAATGTTTACCTGGTCGGCTACCGTTCGGTTGCGGTATCTTTTGACCAGATTTTTGGTGTGAATTGTTAAACTCAAAACGTTGGGTTTAAAAAGCAAATTTATCTGATTTAAGTTATAAGTTTGCATTTATGAAGGTTACCGACCATATTGCAGGGGCAAAAGATACCCTGGTTTCATTTGAGATTCTTCCTCCCTTGAAGGGAAAAACTATTAATTCTATTTTTGATCATCTGGATCCCCTGATGGAGTTCAAGCCTTCCTTCATTAATGTTACTTATCATCGGGCCGAGCATGTATTTAAGAAGAAGCAGGACGGAAATTTTGAAAAGGTAGAAGTAAGAAAGCGTCCTGGAACGGTCGGCATTTGCGCGGCACTGCAAAATCACTATAATATTGATGCCGTTCCGCATTTGATCTGTGGCGGATTTTCAAAGCGGGAAACCGAAGACGCATTGATTGACCTGAATTTTATAGGCGTTCAAAATGTATTGGTATTAAGAGGAGACGCTGCCAAAAACGAAACTTTTTTTGAGCCCCATCCGGACGGACATAAATATGCGCTGGATCTGTTGAAACAAACGATCAATCTGAATAGCGGCATTTATTTGGAGGAAGATATCCGTGATGGCTTTCGTACCGATTTTTGTGCCGGAGTAGCAGGCTATCCCGAAAAACATTTTGAGTGCCCGAATATGGAAATAGAAATGCAGCGACTGAAGGAAAAAGTAGATGCCGGAGCGGAATATATCATGACTCAGATGTTTTTTGATAATCAAAAATTCTTTGCCTTTGTAGAAAGTTGTCGTGCCATCGGCATACAGGTTCCTATTATTCCCGGGCTCAAACCGCTGACCAGTAAAAAGCAATTGTCGGTTATCCCCCGCACTTTCCATATCGATATTCCCACCGAGCTGAGTAACCTAATGATGAAAGCCAAAACAGATGAAGAGTGTAAACAAGTTGGCACCGAGTGGCTGATTCAACAGTCAAAAGAGCTTAAAGCTTACGGGGTTCCCGTTTTGCATTATTATACATTAGGTAGTCCTAAGGTAATTTACAATGTGGTGAAGAACGTACTCTGAGGGGTTTTCTGTTTGCTCCCATTGCTGTCCGGGGAAAATTCAAATTGAACCCCTTCAGGGTTCTGATCTTCTTTCTTTACATAAACCGCCGACTTTGTCGGCGGCTATTCATATTGAACCCCTTTGGGGTTTAGTATTCGATTTTA
>JAGWWM010000028.1 GCA_018970395.1 Bacteroidota bacterium | reverse complement strand
CATGCTGGAATTTGGTGCGCTGCAGCGCCAAAGACTGTCACCAGAAGCGCTTCCGCATTTTTTAGAAACTGTTTTGATTCCTGCGGCAGGTCATTTTCCGGTTTCATATGATATAAGCGGAAACAAACTTAATAAAGGATCTTGGACAATTGCTTCAGAATCAAAGCCTGATATTTTTACCACCTCAAACAAGGAAGTGATTTTCTATACGGATATCGATTCCATCAAAATCAAAGTGAAACAGCAATTAAATTGGAAATACGATTTCATGATTTTATTGAATGGTAAAGATTCGGCCTACACTCAAGTGCAATACAAGAGGCCTTATTTATCCATTTTAAAGGAGGCAAAAAATTACAATCACTCAAACAAAGCCGACGGCCCAATATTTGAATACCAACCTATGGGTCATCCGAGTCTTGTGAAAATAAGAAAGGAACTTCAATTGGATTCTATTGCCGGAACAGGAGATGAAATATCTAAAATCATCAATCTCATGCATTGGGTTCATGATCTGATTCCTCATGATGGTCAGCACGCTAATCCTGAAGTCAAGAATGCATTGAACATGATTTCGGTATGTAAAAAAGGGGGCAGGGGCCTGAATTGTCGTGGGCTTGCAACAGTATTGAATGAATGTTATTTGTCAATGGGAATCAAATCAAGATTTGTCACCTGTTTGCCCAAAGACACCTCTGATCCTGATTGTCATGTGATCAATATGGTTTTCAGCAATGATTTGAAAAAATGGATTTGGATGGATCCAACAATGGATGCATATGTGATGGATGAAAAAGGAGATTTATTGGGAATAGAGGAAGTTCGAGAGAGATTGATAAATGGCAAGCCACTCATACTTAATCCAGATGCCAATTGGAACAGACAGCAATCGCAAAAAAAAGAATTTTATCTGGAAAACTATATGGCTAAGAATTTGTACAGAATAGAATGTCCACTTGTCAGTGAATACAATACAGAAACTGTTGAAAAGGGGAAAGTAATAACCTATGTACAACTCTTGTCTATTGTCGATATCCCACAAAAGAATGCCTATCCCACATACTTTACACAAAATCCAAAAGTCTTCTGGGCAAAGCCTGAATAATATTATTTATGCGTATTTTCTTTGATCCTTAAAGACTCAATTACCGAATCAAGGCTGCATCTTTCGTCAACAGAGGGAGCTTGATATAAAAGTAAAAGTGTTATACTTTGAAAGTGTAACCCTTTTCTTATTTGGAATTCTTACTTTACATTCGACATAGTAAGCTAAAAAGTTCCCTGTTTTCATAAAAATTATCTCTTCCAATTTTGTGCTTGATGAGGATATTTTCTTTTACTAATTCTTCCAGATAGCGGATGGCGGTATTGCGACTCACCTGCAGATCTTGTTGAATGAATTCAATTTTTGTATAAGGATATTTAAAGAGATTGTTGAGTAAATCCTGGCTATACATTTTGGGAAACTTATTTCGGATCAAATGCTTATAATCATACATCAAGTGCTTTATTTTATTAATCAATACAATACTTTCTTTCGCCGTTACTTCCACTCCATTTAGCAAATACAACAACCATGGTTCCCATTTGCCGGATTCTCTTACCTCCTGTAGCAAACGATAATAGTCTGATTTATTTTGAATAATATAACGACTCAGATAAAGCACGGGTAAATGAAGTAATTCTTTTTGAACCAAATAAAGAATATTGATTATTCGACCCGTTCTTCCGTTGCCATCATAAAAAGGATGAATGCTCTCAAATTGATGGTGTATGATGGCCATTTTTACCAAAGGATCTGCATCCATTAATGATTCGTCATTGATGAAAGTTTCCAGATTATTCATTAATCCAACAATCGATTCAAAATCCTGTGGTGGTGTATACACCACTTCTCCGGTTCTGTCGTTCAGTAATTTTGTTCCAGGTAATTTTCTAAAACCGGCATTATTTTGCTCAACAATACTTTGTATATGAAGAATATGATTGTTGGTTAGTAGGCCGTCTTTTTTAACCAAATGGAATCCTTCAATAAGCGCTTTGGCATATTGATGCACTTCCTTTGCTGCCGGACTGGCAAATTGATTGGATCCAAACCTGCTTTGATATACTTCATCAAAAGTGCTGATGATATTTTCTATCGCTGAACTCTCCCTTGCCTCTCGGAGTGTCAGGGTCTCAATCAAAATATTTTCATTGGGTATACCACTGATTACCCCTTTCAATTCGGCCAATGCCCTATGCGCCAAAGCAGTTTTTCGTAATACTACCGGAGATTCAACATCTATATTGAGAGGCAAAAAAGAAATCATTTTACAATTATATCTTAAAAATATAACTAAAAATAAGCCAATTATGGGTTAAATAAAAGAAATATGACTCAAAAAGGGGCATTTTTTGATCTTTTATTTGGTAGTAAGTTTATTATCTGTTCTAATTCCTCTCTTACTTGGTTTAAATTCTTACAAGTAGCGGGAGCCACACTGGACAAGGCGACAGAAATGTCGCCCTTTTCTATGTCTATCAGTTAGTTAGGAGTACTTCATCTTTCACTTTATATTGTTGAACTTTTTAACAGGCAAGTTGAATTAGTTTATCAACTGCATCTGGAAGTCCAGCTTTGATTTTTTTACCAATAACATTTGAAAACAAAAAAGTCATTAATCCCGTCATTACAACTTTGTGTGTGATTTCAACTCCATCTGTGGTTTCTGTTATTGTATGGATAAAGTCCATTTTGCAAAGTGGTAAATTACTTCTGTTTGTAAATGATTTAAATTTTGTGCACTCAATGATTTCAAATGTAGCTTTTGGTCCTCCCACTGATTTCAAAACTCCTTTAGTTCCTGTTTGAAATTCTCCAAGAATCTTTGAATTTTCAACTTGTGTGTCCCAAAGTTTCCAATTAGGAACATCTGACCAAAGTTTCCAGATTTGTTCTTTCGATGCTGTTGTTTTACGACTTGCTTCTGTTGTCCACATTTTAGTTTTTTTATATGATATTACTATACTACAATTTAAATTACTGATTTTTATACTTCACGAAAGGAAATATGAGAAAAATACAAGAAAAATGACTCATCATAAGAAGAGATTTCGATACCTAAAAAAAATCAGTAAATGTCCTCCTGCAAATTTACACGAAGTTCAAGCTTTTAATTTTCTGATAGTTATATACTCAATCATCGCATTATAGCTGCATCTTTCGCCAACAAGGGGAGCCCAAATAGACTGCCTCGCATTTACTGCGGGGCTTTTTTGTTGTAACTCATTGTTAATCTGAAAGATATGCTCAATTAGAGCATTGATTTTTGAGGTTCGATACTCATTTTTTTCAAAATAGATTTTTTCGGGAAATATCGAACCAACAAGCGTTTCTAGGGTGGGAAAAGAGGAGGGGGATTTATTACTTTTTTAAAGTCTTCGTCAGTAGGACAACATCAGTGTTAATCAAAGCTCATGAAGATGTGCTTTGATTCTTGCGAGGAGGTCATCAAATTTCGGCTGACCATTGTAATATAGTTTGGATGTTGCTTTGTATCTGGCTTTAAATGATTCTCGGATTTCAGCATCATCTAAAAGGAGAGCAGGATGTTCTGCCACCGGAATGGTTTTGTCGGCACCCTTAATTCTTGCAGATTTATGTGCTGAATATTCCGCGGTTTTTATAAACGCAAGTATATCCTCATTCCCTAACAGACAATACACATCATAATATTGCCGCATAAAATTTGCATTGTTTGAATTATCGGCGATGCTTCTTTTTCTGTATTTGCGAATAATGGTTTGAAGTTTTTCAACGAGCGTATAACCCGGATGATAACATAGTACGGAAGAAGCAGTATTGTTAATATAGTTCGAATGCATGTTCTTGGTGACTAGATACTCCCAGATCCACGAGGAAATATTAAATGGCATATTGGGGGTAATGGTATCAAATCCGGCTTCTAACAAAATCCCTTCTTTTAAATCTGCCAATCCGGGAGTGTAACTACTGTCATAGTACAATCTGATACCACCACTTCTATACTTATCCTTGTCGTCAAAAGCATAATCTCTTTCGATTCGCACAATACCATTGATGGAAATATTTTTAGCTAAGATATCATAAAAAAATTTTCTTGCTTCCTTTACCTCGGCTTTGTCTTCTTTCCCTTCGGTCATTAAACCAAAGTTGGTCCTGATATGAATATCTATATCTTCAGAAAACCGATGTATCAAGCCATAGCCTTTAGATAAAGAGGTGCCGCCTTTTAATTCAAATTCAATTCCCTGCTGTTGCAAAGAATACAGCGCATGCATAATCCAGTAATCTTTTTCAACTAAAGTGATATCAATTTCTTTTTCAGAAGAAACGATATTCAGCAGTTCTTTAAACTCTGGATCATTATGAACAAAATCAGGCATACTTTAATCTTAAAATCTTTTTAAGCAGTTGTTTGGTTTTGCCTGTGCCGTATTGCTGTGTTGCTTTCATCAATTCATCGGTATTGAAGCTTTGCAAATGATCTGGTAATCTTTTTAATACCTGAGTTTGATCTTCTGCTAATTCATCCAGGTTGTTCAGTAAATCTACTAAAAGAAACTCTTTGGTTAACTCACCTGGGAAGGATGTTTTTATTTTGAATTCAAAGGTTTTTCCATTGAGTTTGATTTCACCTTTTCGTTTGTGATTGTACACCCAGGTGGTATTATAAAGCTGGGTCAGTCCCAATCCCAATGAGTTATATATATTGGGTTTAACGATGAGAAAGTCGTTGTCTTTCAAAAAGCTTGCTACCAAAACATGATCATCAGGAGGAATCACTCCGAACTTGGATGATTTTGGGGCATAGTACAGCCCCTGGCTTAACTTAATAAGACTTCCCTCTTTCGTTAGCATACTCAAATGCCTGTCAATGGCCGAAGAGTAATACTCAAGGTCAGAACGGCGATACATCTGCCCTGCTTTGATATGTTGACGTAACCCTTGCATATAGTTTGCTACAAAGGTAATTCTTTTAATCTAAAAGCATGATAAATTTGGTAAAATTCATGCAGTTTAGCCGGATCGTTTATAAATAAAATCCATAGACGGGGCTTTGTTTTTTGCAATTTATCAGTTGAATATTAATAGAAATCCCTCTTATAATTTATTCAAATACAATTAGTTAATTGAATAATCTGCTCCAAATCCTCCCTAATCCGGTTCCAACTTTGACAAGTAAGGGGAGCAGAAATAAAAGTAAAAGGGTTATACTTGTATAGTGTAACCCTTTTTTATGAATGACCTTGACGAAATAAAAAACTTCGGGCCCTATATGGTCAAAATAATGAATTTGATTGGAATACATTCAAGAAAGGACTTAATGGCTTCAGATTACAAAACAATAAAAAACGAATTGGTTAAGGTGGGAATTACTCCTCATCTTAATATATTCTACTCTATTGAAATGGGATTACAAGGAAAAAGCTGGCACGAGATTTCTTCTGATGAAAAAAATGAGATCAGAAAGATTTTAGATAATTTGAAATGATTCTTCAATTGAAAAGCGCTATTACGACATATTTAAATTCAGTCAGGTCACTTTGCTCCAAATTGACGGATAACGAATTGAATTACCTCGAAAGCGGTTTAACTGTTTCTGAATTAAAGTCCAAGCATTTTTACATTCATGCCAACACAATTCAACGGGAAATTGGTTTCGTATATCAAGGATTAATGCGTTCATTTTACGTGGACGCCAAAGGCAATGAAATCACGGTGAATTTTGTTCGGGAAAATCGATACGCCACATATTATACGGCATTCATTACCCGCACCCCAAGTAACTATTATTTTCAGTGTATTGAACCCACGATTATCGTCAATATTTCATACAAACACATACAGGCCGGGTATGACAAATACCCCAATATCGAACGATACGGACGCTTAATAGCAGAAGCCGTTTTACAATTCCAGCAAAAGCGGATTGAAAGTTTTCTATTTGAAACAGCTGAAGAACGCTATCTCGATTTTATCAAAGAAAACCCTGATCTGTTCAACCGTGTTTCTTTATCACATTTATCTTCCTTTTTGGGAATTGAACGCCAAACACTGACAAGGATACGGCAGAAATTAGCAAAGGGGTGATTTTGAAACATTTGTGTCAGGTGAAAAATATCCATCATCATGAATTTTGTATCTGTTAAAAAGATACAAATGAAAGTAACCATCTTCGGTGCTACGGGATTTTCCGGTAAGGCCATTTTAGCAGAATCCCTCAAACAAGGCCATGAAGTAACCATATTAGTGCGGGATCCATCTAAAATTAGACACAAGCATCATAATTTAACGGCTATTCAAGGGGATGTAATGGATCCAAACGCCGTAGCATCTGTTTTGCATCATCAGGAAGTAGTGATTCAGTGTTTGGGTGTTGGTGGTAAGGGTTTAAAACTTTCGATAACGTTGGGAGATGTGGCAACCTTTATGGTGAATCAAATTACAGACAATACGTATTCAAAACAAGCACCATCCATTAGTAATTAATAATGAAGTATTTTATCATCATTATGATATTGTCATTTAGTACAATGAATAATATATCACTTGCAAAACAACATTTCATAGCCACTAAAATTGGTAAGATTTCAACGTATATCTATGAAATTCCATCAGCTGAAACTCCTATCATCTTTCTTCATGGTGTCTATTTCGATCATCATTTGTGGGATAAAGTAATTCGTAAAACAGAAGGCCGTACCATTATAACCATTGACATGCCCTTACACGGAGAAAGCAGAAATAATATAAAAACCGACTGGACTTTAGAAGACTGCGGAGATATGTTGATTGAAATTTTAGATAGTCTAAACATTACAAAAGTGATGGCTGTCGGACACTCCTGGGGCAGCATGACCATTCTGAGAGCAGCAAGTAAACATCCTGAGAGATTTGCATCTATTGGATTATGCAATATGCCCTTTCAGGCAGCTTCAAAAAAACAAAAAGCCACTTTTGGCTTGCAACATGCTATGCTCACATTTAGAAAGTTTTATACAAAACAGGCTGCTAAGGCTTTGTTTGGCAAAACATCACTAAAAGAAAACCACTCACTTATCAATGAACTAAAGCGACCCATGGATCTTTTGACAAACAAACAAATAAAACAAACTGACAAAGCCGTCATTGTTAACGCAGATAATGCAACCGAACTAATAAATAATCTGAAAGTAAAAGCAATCGCATTAAAGGGAGAGGAAGATTATGTGCCGGTACCGCCAAATATTGAAACGATTGTTGTTGGAGGTGGACATATCAGTCCGTTAGAAAGACCGGACGAGGTTTTAACACTTATAAAGAATCTTTAGATCCTGTACTGTAAAATCCGGAAAAAAACTGAAATGTGAAGATTTCTATATAAAAATCAACCCTTTTGAAGATTCACTATTTCACGCAAAGCTCACAAAGAGGCAAAGCTCGCGAAGAAAACAGTTCTTAAAGTTATTAAAGTTCATAAAGTTTGTAAAGTGTTTGCGAATAATTCAATTCTAAATCTTTCTACTTTAAAAACTTTCAACTGATTTCGTAAATGTGAGAAGCTCTTACTATGCATCAACCAACACCACATACACTTCCCCGGGCCCATGCACGCCGACCACCAGCGTCTTTTCAATATCGGCGGTTCTGCTCGGACCGGTTGCAAAACTGATGGAGGAGGGTAGTTGATTGCCGTATTTTTCCTTGAGCTGCTGCAACGCATCTTTTAAATCATATACCATCTGATTCGTATAAGCTATGCAAATATGAACGGGTGCATACACTGAAGCTGTTCTGCCTTCTGTTTGCGCGGCCGATAAGACAATGGTGCCAGTTCTTGCTACTAATAATTCACAGGTGGTTACTGAAACATCGCAGCTTGCCAGTTCTTCATGAAATGAAAATCCGGGAAACTGTTCAGTAATTTTATTTCTCCATACCGCTTCTTTGCAAAAAAGTTTATTCCATTTGCGGGCTGCGGTCAGCTGTAGCAATTGATTAAGCGCCTCTTTTTCGCTTTCACAGAAAATAAATCTTCCTTCTAAAGCGGAAAACTTTTCTGCAAATAAAATAGCATGATCTTGTTCTGAAGAATGGAATAAACTGTTGTTTCCCTCACTTCCGGAAAAAGGCAAAGGCAGTTTCTGCGACAACGCCTGCCTTATTTTTTTGAGTATCACCTCTTTGGAAGGAGAAATATTCATGAGCAGAAGGTTTTAAGATTCGGGAGTATGAACATCTTCCAGAATCTTCTTAGCCTCATAAGGCCTTTTACCAATCAACGCTTCCACATCACTCTGGAACAACACTTCTTTTTCCAGTAAAGCTTTAGCAAGTTTTTCTACCGCTTCTTTTTTATCACTCAACAATTCTTTGGTTCTGCTGTAAGCGCCATCAATCAGTTTTCTTACTTCTTCATCTATCAACTTCGCAGTTTCATCACTGTACGGCTTGGTGAAAGTATTTTCCTGATTGGGATCGTAAAAACTTACATTACCCACTTTCTCATTCATGCCATACACGCTCACCATCGAGTAAGCCATTTTGGTAATCTGCTGCAAATCGTTTTGCGCGCCGGTAGAAATTTTTCCGAAGAAAATATCTTCACTTGCCCTTCCTCCCAATGTCATGCAGATCTGATCGAGCAACTGATCAGTATTGTAGAGATATTGTTCTTTGGGCGTGTATTGTGCATAACCCAGTGCAGCAGTACCTCTTGGTACAATGGTTACTTTCAAAAGCGGATAAGCATGCTCTAGATACCATCCACAGATAGCATGACCGGCTTCGTGATAGGCGATGATTTCTTTTTCTTCCGGACTAATGAGCTTGTTTTTCTTTTCGAGTCCACCGATCACGCGATCAATCGCATCCTGAAAATCGCTCATGTCCACGGCAGGTTTTCCTTTCCGTGCAGCAATTAGCGCGGCTTCGTTGCATATATTGGCAATGTCAGCCCCGGCGAAGCCGGGGGTTTGTTCGGCAAGTTTGTGTACATCCAAAGTTTCGGAAACTTTAATGGGCTTCAGGTGCACATTAAAGATTTGCTCTCTTCCTTTTACATCCGGACGATCAATGGAAATCTGACGATCAAAGCGACCGGGTCTTAACAACGCGGCGTCCAACACATCAGGTCGGTTGGTTGCGGCAAGAATGATAATGCCGGTATCTCCACCAAATCCATCCATTTCCACCAGCAACTGGTTCAAGGTGTTTTCTCTTTCATCATTGCTTACAATCGCATTTCTTCCGCGCGCTCTTCCAATGGCATCAATTTCATCAATGAAAATAATACAAGGCGCTTTTTCTCTTGCCTGCTTGAACAGGTCGCGCACGCGACTGGCACCCACTCCCACAAACAATTCCACAAAATCAGAACCACTAATGCTGAAGAAAGGCACCTGCGCTTCTCCTGCCATCGCTTTCGCCAATAAAGTTTTACCGGTACCGGGAGGACCAACGAGCAGCGCTCCTTTAGGAATCTTGCCCCCTAATGCCGTATATTTTTTAGGATTTTTCAAGAAGTCCACAATTTCCATCACCTCTACTTTCGCTTCATCCAATCCGGCTACATCCTGAAAGGTTACATTGACTTTTGTACCTTTTTCAAATAGCTGTGCTCTTGATTTTCCTATATTGAATATACCTCCACCGCCGGGACCACCGGGTCCACCGCCTGGATTCATTTTGCGCATCAGCAACACCCATAAGCCTACCAATACTAATACGGGTAATAAAAGACTGATGATTGGAGTAAGCCAACTCTCTTCAACTTCATATTTCGCTACCGGTTTGCCGGTAAGCTCAGGATGCTCCTCAGTAAGCTTTTGAATTCTTTCATCAAATGATTTATGATCGGCTACAGAAAATTGAAAATGTGGTCCTTTTAATTTATCAATGGGCAAACGAGAATCCGTAAAGGGACGGGAGATGGCTGAGTCGGCAAAAGCCTGCGGCTTCAATGTAACCCGCACCAGATCTTTGTTCTTTATGATGGTGTATTGCTCCACATAGCCTTTCATGAGCATGCTATCTTCAAACACCCTTTGAGTGGTGGGCAGGGCTTCCGGGGTAAATCCTTTAAACATTTGCAAACCGATCAGCACGGCGGCTATCAATATATATACCCAATAAATATTGAAACGGAAACCTTTCTTAGGGTCTTTCTTATTCCCTCCAAAATCCGGATTACTTCCTTGATTCGAACTCATCTTATAATTTTTACAATGACAAAACTACCTACAATAACAATCCAAAAGCAAACAGAGTTTGAGATAGCTTAAAATATTTATTTAGTCGTGCTCCACCATTACCGAATCGCTCCACATTTCTTCCAGACGATAAAACTTTCTGGTTTCAGGCTGGAAAATGTGCACCACAATGTTTACGTAATCCACTAGCACCCATTGTGCGCTCTGCCGGCCTTCCACCCGATAGGGTAATTCATCGCAAACTTTTTTCATCTGCGTTTCAATATGATCGGCTATGGCTTTTACCTGCACCTGACTACTCGCTTCGCAAAGAATAAAAAAATCCGATACAGCTTCAGGTATCTTGCGAAGATCCAGACTCACGACCTTTTCTCCCTTTTTATCTAAAATGGAGTTGATCAACGTCTTGAAAACTTTACTGTTGCGATTGATACGAGCAGGAGTCTTAACGGAAGGGCGGGGGCGGTTCAACAGCGGTAAATTACTCAAATGCCTTGTGTTTAGTGAATAAAAAGAATAAATTTTGTAACCTCGAATTTACTTTCTTAACTTTAGTTACTCAAAATTAATTAAAGTTCTTCAACCTTGACCGTTACCGAACAGAAAATTCAATTAATTGAGTTGGACTCTACAGAAAGTACCAACAACTATGCCATGTCGCTCATAAGAGACAACAAGGCAAGTAATGGACTGGCAATTCTGGCAAAACATCAGACAAAAGGAAAAGGTCAAAGAGGAAAATCATGGAAGGATGCGCCGGGAGAAAGCATCAATTGTTCGCTTATTTTAAAATATGAACACTATCCCGTAGAGCAAACCTTTCATCTGGTTGCCTTAACGGCAAGCGTACTTCGCAAAGTGATTGAAGCTACCCTCTGCCACCCGGTACAAATCAAGTGGCCCAACGATATTTATATTAACGACAAAAAGGCAGCCGGCATCCTCATTGAATCCATCACAAGAGGCAAACAATGTCAGTGGGTGGTTATTGGCTTTGGCATCAATGTGAATCAACAAAATTTTGATCCTTCACTGCCGAATCCGATTTCATTGAAACAAGTAACGGGCAAAACTTATGATATTAAAAGACTGACGGAAGATTGTTTGAACATATTAATTCGCGATCTCGCCAATAAGCCTTATCAGGAAATCATCAACCACTACAACAAATATCTCTACAAAAAACACCAACCGATATCTCTTCAAACCAAAGAAGCACTCATCAGTGCAGCTTTATCAGGCGTAGATGAAACTGGCGCATTAATTCTTGAAGGCAGCAGTGGATACACTACCTATAAAGTTGGGGAAGTCAGCTGGGTGAACTAACTCCCCCTTTTTTTCTTTCTTATTTCTTCAACTTTCCGTCTGTATCCAGCTCAACGATTTCATAATTGAAAGGCTTTAAGCGATCAAGGATTTTAGCCTTATCGCCCACAAGCAGGATATTCATCTTCTCCGTGTTGAGCCATTTCTTAGCAAGCGCATCTACCTCGGCTTTAGTGATGTTGTTCAAAATCTGGTTTTGACGGGTCACATAATCGCCCGGCAGATTGTATTCCAAAATTCTTCCGATGAAGCCGGCTTTCTGCGTAGGCGTTTCATAACGAAGCGCATCGCGCTGTCCGATTGCCTTTTTCATGAAAACCATTTCCTCGTCTGTAATGCCCTTGGAAGTATAATTATTTATTTCCTTGAGCACTTCCACCAACGCACTATCCGTTGCTTCTGTTTTTATTCCTGAAGCAAATTCAAATGTGCCCCCGTATTTATTGCTGCTGAAAGCAGTAGAAGCGCCATAAGTCCATCCTTTTTCTTCTCTCAAATTCAAATTGATGCGACTGTTGAATGCTGCGCCCAAATTGTAGTTCATCAACCCGGCTTTATAATATTCTCCGGTTGCATCATAGGGTAGATTGGTCGGAAATCCGATCCGAAACTCTGTTTGAGCTGCTTTGGGAATATCTATGAGATAAATTTTTGTTTTTTCTACCACCACTCCTTCAGCTGTCTTAGGTAAATTGATTTTTTTGCTGGGAAGCTTGTTTAAAAAGGCAAGCTGCGGCAACAATTCAGCAGCAGTAATATCTCCCACTACAAACAGCAAGCCTCCATCGGAAGTAAGCGTGCTATCGTAATAAGACTGCACATCTTTGAGTTGCAGTTTTTTGATGGTTTCTTCTGTTCCATCTTCACTGGCACCTAAGATATTGTTATCACCATAATTCAATTTATCAAATACAAGATCCGCTACCGCAGCGGGCTGTGCTTTCAATTGTTTGAAAGATTCCAACTCCTGTTTTTGTATTCTTTTAAATGCCTCTTCGGTAAAGAGGGGCGACAACAATTTTTCTTCCATCAATGTCAGTGTCGCGGAAAGATTTTTCTTCAAACACTGTACGGAAACATTCAATCCATCCACATTACTTGAAATATTGACCGTGCTGCCAAGTTTCTGCAAAGCCTTGCTCATTTCTTCTGCGGTTCTTTTTTTAGTGTCTTCATTCATCAATCCCGCTGCAAAGCTTGCAAGACCGAGTTGATCGAAACGATCAGCCTGCAACAAATGACCTCCTTTTAACTTAAGCGTTAAGGTCACTGTTGGCAGTTCATTATTGGCTGCACCAATGAGTCGAATACCATTGGATAAAGTTTTTGTCCAGTAAGCGGGCACATTCACCACCGGATTCGCTCCGTTGCCGGGTATTTTACTTCTGTCAAACTTGTCTTTCGGTTTCTTGTATTTCAATCCGGCATAACCATAATCTGGCGCTTTGTATTGAGAAGAATCAATGGTATAATTATCGGGTGCGGTCAATGCTTTTTCCTGTCCTTTCGGAAGAATGGTAAGCACCACACTCTTTTGATTTTTGATATACTGCTTATAAACACGCATTACCTCTTCTTTGGTTACTTTCTCATACATATTGAAGAGATCTTTGATTTTATTCGGATTGCCGGTGAAAGTCTGGAATGCTGCCAACTGCGAAACTTTTCCGGAAACACTTTGAAGTCCGTTGATGAGTTGCGCCTGCATGCCTCCTTTGAATTTGGCAATGTCTTCATCCGTTACACCTCTCACTTCAAAACTATCCAGCGCCTGACGGAAAAGCTGATAAATTGTATCAGTCGATTTGCCCGGCATAGGAAGGAGAATGAAAGAAAGCTCACCTCCCAGTTCATAAAGCTGACTGTTGGCAGAAGCGGATAAAGCCAGTTGTTTTTTCACCAACTGCTGATAAAGAATGGAATTGTTGCCCTGTCCGAGTACCTGAGCCAGACAACTTAAAGCGGCCATGTCTTTATGATAGTTGGGAACGGTTGGAAACGTATTAAAGATGACTGGAAATTTTGCGTAATTGTCAACATAATGCGTAAAACGATCTTTTTCAATCACCGCTTTAACAGGCGTCATATTATTCACCTGCGGTCCGCGCGGAATAGATCCAAAATATTTTTGCACCCATTTTAATGTCTGAGCGGGATTGATGTCTCCTCCAATGGTCAACGTGGCATTGTTAGGCCCATACCAGCGGAGGAAAAAGTTTTTTAGATCATTCACATCAACTCTGTTGAGGTCTTCCACATAGCCGATGGTCAGCCAACTGTATGGATGACCGTAGGGGTAAAGATTTTTAGCTGTGTATTCCTGCACGAGTCCGTAAGGACGGTTGTCATAGTTTTGTCCTCGCTCGTTTTTCACCGTAGCGCGCTGAACTTCAAACTTTTTTTGAGTCACTGCATCGAGGAGAAAGCCCATGCGATCGGCTTCGAGCCAGAGTATTTTTTCCAATTGATTACCCGGAACGGTTTGAAAATAATTCGTACGATCGCGATTGGTACTACCGTTCATGGTTCCGCCTGCTTCCGTTACAATTTTAAAATGTTGTTCATCAGCTACGTGGTCACTTCCCTGAAACATCATGTGTTCAAAAAAATGTGCGAAGCCGCTTTTGCCAATTTCTTCACGGGCACTGCCAACATGATAGGTAACATCTACATGTACCAGGGGATCACTGTGATCTTCGTGAAGAATCACCGTTAATCCATTCGGCAGTACATATTTCTCATAAGGAATAAGAATTTCTTTTCCTTTTTTTACCACTTTTTCTACGAGTTTAGGTTGTGCTTTAAGCGAAGCGGTGGCGACAATGAGTGCGCCGGACAAAACAAGCAATACTTTTTTTAGCATAGATATAGAGTTGAATACATGAAGAACAGGTTGCAAAATACGGATTTGTAAGCGCTTGCCTACATTTGCAATAATTCAAATGGAAAAAAATTTTATTGATTATATCCGGATTTTTTGCCGAAGCGGACATGGCGGTGCCGGCAGCAAGCATTTCGCCCGCACTAAATTCAACCCGAAAGCCGGCCCCGACGGTGGTGATGGCGGAAGAGGAGGACATATCATCCTCAAAGGCAATGCACAATTATGGACCCTGCTACACTTGCGCTATTACAAAAATGTATTGGCAGAAAACGGTGCGCCCGGCAATAAAAACAATATGACCGGCAAGGATGGTAAAGATATCATCATTGAAGTGCCGCTGGGTACGATTGCTAAAGATGAAGAAACCGGAAAAGTAATAGCGGAAATTTTATCCGACACGCAGGAAGCTTATCTCATGAAAGGCGGAAGAGGCGGACTGGGGAATACCCATTTTGCTACCCCCACCAATCAGGCCCCCGAATATGCGCAGCCCGGTGAACCCGGAGAAGAAGGTTGGAAAATTCTGGAGCTGAAAGTATTAGCCGATGTAGGACTAGTCGGTTTTCCCAATGCGGGCAAGTCAACCTTGCTGAGCAGTATCACCGCTGCAAAACCCAAAATTGCAGACTACGCATTCACCACACTCACTCCTCAGCTAGGCATGGTGGCGTATCGCGACAATAAGAGTTTTTGCATGGCAGATCTGCCCGGCATTATTGAAGGAGCGGCAGAAGGAAAAGGACTCGGACATCGTTTTCTGCGACATATTGAACGCAACAGTGTGTTGCTGATTGTAATACCCGCCGACAGTAAAGATCATCGGAAAGAGTTTGATATACTGATCCATGAATTGGAAAAATATAATCCCGAAATGATGCACAAGCAACTGGTAGTTGCAGTGAGTAAGGCAGACATGCTGGATGAAGAATTACAGTCAGCCATCACCAAAGAATTACCCGCCAACATTCCGCATGTATTCATTTCTTCCGTTACGGGCAAAGGGTTGAATACGTTGAAAGATATATTATGGACGGAGCTGAATCGAGACTAAAATTTTTAGCAATTTCTATTTTTTTATTCCTATATTTGTAACCATTGTATAAGGTTAATATATTTGGTTATGAGTAAATACATCACATTAGGTGAAGCAGCTCGACTGATTGGAAAGAGTAAAGAAACTTTACGACGCTGGGATCGTGAGGGAAAATTGACAGCGGTACGTGAACCGATGAGCAATTACCGCGTGTATGAGCGAAAGCAGGTGGAAACGCTTTTTTCAAAGTTTGTAGATGCAGAGCAAAAGGAAACTGACATCAATTTTGTCGCACCTGATCATACCTACAATGTACTTGAACTTTTTGCAGGGGCGGGTGGGTTAGCGGTTGGGTTGGAACTGGCTGGGCTTCATTGTGTTGGCTTAAATGAGATAGATAAATGGGCCTGTCAAACGTTAAGAAAAAACCGTCCCCAGTGGAATATTATGGAAGGAGACATCAAGGATATTGATTTTAAATCTTATCGGAACAAAGTGGATGTTGTAGCCGGAGGATTTCCTTGCCAGGCCTTTAGTTATGCCGGAAAAAAATTAGGGATGGCAGATGCAAGAGGAACCCTGTTTTATGAATTTGCCCGAGTGGTAAAACAAGTAAATCCGATCCTATGCATTGGAGAAAATGTAAGAGGGTTGTTGTCTCATGACAATGGGAAAACGCTCCAAGGAATGATTTCCATTTTAGATGAAATCGGATATAATGTTGTTCCAGTTCAGGTGCTAAAAGCAATTCAATATAAAGTCCCTCAAAAAAGAGAAAGACTGATTTTAGTAGGTGTTCGAAAAGATACATTTGTCAATTTTGAATATCCTAAGCCTTACCATAAAATTTTTAATCTCAAGGATGCGCTGAAGAAGGGATCTTTATTTGATACGGATGTCCCCAAGGCTCCAGGTGTAAAATATCCGAAAAGCAAAAAAGCTGTATTGGATTTGGTGCCTCCCAAAGGCTATTGGCGAGATTTGCCGATTGATATTCAAAAAGATTTTATGGGAGGAAGTTTTTATTTAGGAGGAGGAAAGACAGGAATTGCGAGAAGGATTGGCTGGGATGAACCTTGTTTGACTTTAACCTGTAGTCCGGCTCAAAAGCAAACAGAAAGATGCCATCCCGATGAAACAAGACCATTTACAGTGAGGGAATATGCAAGAATTCAAACCTTTCCTGACAACTGGCATTTTGAGGGCTCTATTGCACAACAATACAAACAAATTGGGAATGCGGTTCCGGTCAATTTAGGAAAAGAAATAGGCTATTCAATTGTCAAATTTCTGAACAGTCATTATAATTTATCAAAACCCAAATAGTAGGCATAATTTTCAAAAGTTATCTGATCGATGACACTTCTTTGAGTGGACGATGTTTCACTTTTGATTTCTTCCAGTGCTGAACTTCCCGAATGCATCACTGTTAATCCTGTTCGTTCTAAATATTCTCTGATTGCTTTGGGTAACACTGAATATAATTGAAAGAGCGCATCTTCTTCTCCGGTTAACAAGGCATAAAACCGATCCCCTGATATTTTATATACTCTGCTATGGCTATATTCTTTTCCATTGATTTCACCCGACCATAATTCACAAAAACTATCCTTAGCTAAAATCTGCACCCAATAACATTTCGCTTGTTTGAAATCATTGGCATAGCGCGCCAATTTTTGAAAAAGCGCCTCCGCGGCACTGCTGTTCATCGTGTTGTGTTTATTTTTAATGTCGGCATACAAGGTATCATCATTGGCTTTAATATCAAATCCGCTCAGTTTTCCCATTTGATAGCCTTTAATCCCGCCTAAAATTTGTTCATGAAAAGTGCCAATAGAGTTGTTGATTGACTTATCTATTTGTCGAAGGATTTCACTCTGAATCAGACTTTCTTCATCTATCCCGTTGAAAAGAGCATCAAAGGTTAACTTAAAACTATCTATCTTATTGCTATAAAATTGTTTTTTTGAAATATTGTTTTTAGCCTTCAAATAAGCCTGATGTAAATTTTCAATACAGCTGAACAAGTGCTCATTAGAAATATAGTTCAGATATTGTTTATCCATTTGTTTTTTTCTAAGGTAAAAACGAAGATAGGGGTTTGGATTTAAGTTTTAACTTTAGGATAAATCTTTATATGCTCCGATTCATTTTTTTGATTTCTCTTTTCATTGGATGGAAAGCAGCTGCACAAAATGTTCGTTCACTTCAGGAGATCATGCGCCTGGAAATGCCTTCGGGCGGAGGCGACAATGGAGGTACAGTTGCGGCAAATCTTAAAAACAGAAATTATTATGCCACTATTGCCGGCAGCAAAGCCTATTCAATGGCGATATTCAATGGCGCTGCGGAATTGGTTTCTCCTCCTGATCTGGCATTGTTGTATGACATCCGCGGCTTGTGGTATCATCCGGTTGAAAAAACATTTTATGCCAATGCATTTGGCAGTACGGGTTGGATAAAATACACGATAGATGAGTCGGGTATTCCGTATGATGCGAATGTAAAGTATGAAGGACAAAGGCAACCTTTTCCGCAGTCGGTCGGACAATTCAGTCAACGCGAAAACATAGTATATTTTTTAAAGGGCAGTATGGCGATGGCGTACGATGCCAACTCTGGCAATCCATTAGCAGAAAAAAACAAATTATTGAAACTAGGGTATGGCAAGAAATCGCTGCCGCCTGCCGGATGGCAGGCGGACAGCTTCACGATACGTAAAGACTATAACTCCACTACCCTCATCTATACCGGTATCGCACAGTCAGAGTTTGGTCTCCTCAATGTAGAAAAAAAGGAAATTGAACTGTACAGCGCTACAGACGGACTCATGAACACCCGCCTCAAAATACCGGACGAAATATCGGTGAGAGACAAATTAAACTTCGCTTATTGCAACAATCTTTACTGGCTGTACGACAGTGCAACAAGAAGCTGGGTGGGGATACGGTGAGGAAAAAAAGTTGGAGGCTGTAGGTTGAAGGTTATTGGTTTTGACTTTTTACTTTTGAGTTTATATGTTTCCTATTTCCCCTTTTTAACGTACGTTTGTCACCCTAAGTATTCCTGAATTTAAAATCTTCAAAATGAAACGTATTCTCGCAACGATTGCATTGAGCCTTACGCTCTTACAAACTTATGCCGACGAAGGCATGTGGCTACCCCTCTTACTCGGTAAACAAGTGTATGCCGATATGAAAAAGAAAGGACTGAAGCTTACGCCCGCACAGCTCTACAACATTAATAAAGCTTCTCTCAAAGATGCCATTATCATTTTCGGAGGTGGTTGTACGGGAGAAATCGTGAGTAACAAAGGACTCATCTTCACCAATCACCACTGCGGATACGACGCGATCGCTGATGCATCCAGTGTTGAACACAATTACCTGAAAGACGGATTCTATGCCAAAAATTTAAAAGAAGAAATCAAAACAACGCTATCGGTTCAGTTCCTGGTTCGTATTGACGATGTAACCAAAGAAGTATTAGACTCCCTGAAAGGACTCTCAGGTGCAGAGCGAGCCAAAAAACAATCCGCAGTTATCGCTGCTATCAATAAAAGATTGAGTAAAACGGAAGAAAGCATTGAGGCGAGTGTAAGTCCGCTCTTCAAAGGCAATCAATTCCTCGTATTTATCTACAAACGTTATAAAGATATCCGTTTGGTAGGAACCCCTCCTGAATCAGTGGGAAAATTCGGTGGTGATACCGACAACTGGGAATGGCCTCGCCATACGGGCGATTTCTCCATCTTCCGCGTTTACACTGCTCCGGATGGATCTGCTGCGGAATACAATGAAAACAATATTCCGCTGAAACCTAAATATCATCTTCCTGTTTCACTGAAAGGAATCAAAGACGGCGATTTTGCTATGACATGGGGATACCCCGGCAGCACCAATCGTTATGAAAGTTCAATGGGCATCAAACTGGCAACCGATATCAGTAACCCTACGCTGGTGAAACTGCGCGATATGCGACTGAAATATATGCTCGCTGAAATGCAAAAAGATCCGGCAGTAAAAATCAAACTCGCTTCCAACTATGCTTCTGTTGCCAACTACTGGAAATTTTTTGACGGAGAAACCAAACAATTGCTCAAGTTTGACGTGTATGGTCAGAAGAAAAGCAATGAGGCAAAATTCATTGCCTGGGCAAAAAACAAACCGGAATATGACACCGTTTTCTCCGGCTGGGAAAAAGCCTATGAGGCATGGAGGCCTTATGCAAAACACAGAACTTATATGAGAGAAGGAATTTACGGAACACAATTGGTGGGTTTCGCGGTGAGTACGCTGAATGAACTCGAGTCGGCACTTTCTAAATCAAATGCCACAGAAGAAGATATCCGCAAAGCAATAGAAGCCGCTTCCACTGCAAGAAAAACATTTATCAGTGAGCACGATGCGGTAAGTGATCAGAAAATATTTGCTAAGGCGATGTGGATGTATTATCTGGATATCGCACCCGAACAGCGCCCCGCTCAATTTTATGATTCTGTGATTACTGCCTATGGTAAAAAAGATGAAGAAGCGACCTATCAAAAATATGCCGATCATGTTTTTATCAATAACCTGGTCTTGAACGAAGGTAAATGGAATGCATTTCTAGCTAAGCCAACTGCAGCAGCCTTACAACAAGATCCTTTGTTCATTACTGCCAATCACTACGCTCAAAACTGGACTGCCCGTATTGCACCTAGGTCTGTTGAATTTGTTACTCGCAACAATGAATATGCCCGCTTATATCTGAAAGGCATTATGGAGATGGATACCGCCGCCGCAAAGAAAATGTATCCGGATGCTACTTTCACCATGCGCACTTCTTATGGCAATGTGAAAAGTTATGCGCCAAGAGATGCGGTTAAATATGATTTTATCACCACTTCAAAAGGGCTCTTGCAAAAATATGTGGCCGGCGATTATGAATTCGATTTGCCTAAGCGTCAGGTAGAACTGCTTCGCCAAAAAGATTTCGGTCAATATGTTGATAAAAGCAGAAAAGACCTTGTGATTGCTTTTATCACCACCAATGATATTACCGGTGGTAACAGCGGATCACCTGTTATTGATGGCAATGGCCGTTTGATCGGACTGGCTTTTGATGGCAACTATGAAGCGTTAAGTCATAAGCTTACATTCGACAAGGATTTGAACAGAACGATCTGTGTGGATATACGTTATGTATTGTGGTGTGTTGATAAACTAGGGCAAGCAAAACATTTGGTGGATGAATTGACCTTGGTGAAGTAGTCGCCTTCAACCTCGCTCATCTGTAAATCGATACCCCATTCCCCTCACCGAATGAAAATAAACGGGATGGCGGCTGTCTGCTTCAAAATATTTTCTAAAATTTAAAATGAAATTGTCAATGGTGCGGGTGGTGGGATAAACCTGATAGCCCCAAACGGTTTGTAAAATTTTTTCGCGACTGATAATGGTATTCTTGTTTTCAACAAACAGCCGAAGCAACATCAATTCCTTTTTGCTAAGTTCGATTTTTTCTTCCTTAAAATTTGTCGCTATGCCTTGTTGCAGATCAATCGTGTTTCCACCAAACTGCACTATACTTCCTGTTTTTTTCAGTTCTTCTGTTTTGGGATGTTTGTCAATCAGTTTGCGAATGCGCAACATCAGTTCTTCCAGATGAAACGGCTTGGTAACATAGTCATCCGCTCCTTTCTTCAATCCGGCAATCCGATCAGCGGCACTGCTTTTTGCACTCAGCATCAACACAGGAGTATCATCCTGACGAACGCGCAGCATTTCAGTGGTACTGATGCCATCCAGCTCAGGCATCATCACATCCATAATGATTAAATCGTAGTGTGCTTTGCTCACAGCTTCCAATGCTTCCACACCATCTCCTACTGCGGTCACTTCATATCCTTCTATTTCTAAATTGAGGGTGAGCGCTTCGCGGAGCGATTCTTCATCTTCTACTAATAAAATGGCGGGCTTGTCAATGCGCATAAAGCGGAATTTCTATTACAAAAATACTTCCCTTTGGCAGATTATCTTTCACCTCAATACGACCGCAATGCTTGGCAATAATTTTTTGGGTGAGGTATAAACCGAGTCCGGTTCCTTTGGTAGAGCGGGTGATTTCGTTGCCGATCCGATAGAACTTATAAAATATTTTTTTCTTTTCAGTTTGCGGAATGCCGCTTCCCTGATCTGCCACTGACAAAACAGCTTTTGAAGAATCGGCATACAAACGGACGGAGACGGGAGTTTCCTTTGGCGCATATTTTAATGCGTTATCCAACAGATTGCTTAGCGCTATCTGCATCCATTTTTCTTCCCCGATGATACTGATATCTTTTTCAACAGATGCATCAATCTTTCGAGCGGGAAACCGAGCGGTGTATTCTGTGACAGTTTGTTCGAGCAATACGGAAAGGCAGAAAGGTGTTGAAGTTGATATCCCGCCACTTTCTTCAACCTTTGAAGCAAGCAATATATTATTAGTCAGCACATCCAGCCTGCCTGTTTCTGCTAAAGCGTTTTGCAATAGTTTTTGCTGCTGACTTTCTTCGAGTTTACGGTGTAAGATTGTTTCAAGACTTAATCTGGTAGTAGCAATGGGTGTTTTTAATTCGTGGGTGACCGCCATCATAAAATTCTGTTGCATGGCGATATAACTGATGCGCCGGCGAAAAGAGCGATAGACCACAAAAGCGCCAAACAACAGGAGTGCCAGAAAAGTGATGCCCTCGCTGACGTATTTGGTGGTATTTCTTTTTTGCTCGGAAAGAATTTGTTGTGTTTGTTTGTCATAGGCAGCCGATTGTGTATTAAGCCGCTCTAAACGAAAACGGGTCATCTGCCGGTTTTGTGTTTCAAGTGAAATAAACCACCAGATTAAAGCAGCAATAATATAGGTAAGCATTCCCCAAAACCAGAAGGAAAAATTCCGGAATCTAAAATATGAAAGCCAGCCTTTCATTGGTTGATTTTTTCGACGCGAATGCCGGCGTTCATCACATGCGCTAGGGGATCGTCGCGCATAATCTGGCGAAGCCGAACCGTATAGGTACCGCTTCTTTTAAATTGGATGCCGCTAAATAATGGATGCCGTACTTCCCATATATCTGCATAACCCGTACCCATCCATTGTCCGTCTGGCTGTTGCAGATTCAGTTCGAAGCGTTCTTTTTGAAACAAACTATCTGCAGGACGGCGCGTTTCAATTTCCAGCCAGATATTGCGGTAAGCATACGCGTCGGTGTGACGCAGATTGACAAAAACATTATAGAGTGACGTAGTGTCTGTAATATCAAAAGAGATTTCGGGAGTAAAAGAATAGAACCATTTATTTTGAGGGATTTGCACGTTGCGCTCGAACCGATTGATAGGCATACAGCCGTAGAATCCTAAGCCTAGCAACGCGATCATAACGAAATACCTTTTCATGCTTGAATATTGTACTGTAAAGATATTAAGTTAGAATTACAGCACATTCAAAATCTGTTCCTTCGCTTTTTCAAGTTCATCTTTCATCAATACCACCAGTTGCTGAATTTGGGCATCATTGGCTTTTGCGCCGGTTGTATTGATTTCTCTTCCGATTTCCTGCAGAATGAACCCCAGTTTTTTTCCTTTCGCCTCTTCTGCTTCCTTTAAGATCGAGAAAAAATATTGGCAATGGTTTTTGAGGCGAACCTGCTCTTCGCTGATATCCATTTTTTCAATGTAGTAGATAATCTCTTGTTCAAACCGATTCTTATCGAGATTTTCGCCTCCTACCTGATCGGTAATTTTTTTACGAAGCTCTTGTTGTAATCGCTGCTGACGCGCAGGTTCCAGTACTGCAATCTTTTCCTGAATGGAAAGAATGGTATTGATTCTTTCCGACAAATCTGCCTCCAGCGCCGCACCTTCTGTACGACGATGCAGGGTAATATTCTGAATAGCGGTTTCAAGCAGTTGCTGAAACTTCCCATATTGCTCCGGCGAAAGCATTTCCGTATTGGGAACGACCACATCCGGCAGGCGGAGTAATGCAGCGAGCACATATTCGCTCACCTGAATATTCAGTTCGCCTGCCATTTCCTGAAGCGGCAGAAAATAACTTTTCGCAATGCTTTTGTTAATTGTGATGGCTCCGCCACCTGAACTTTGTTTTAAGGAAATCGTACATTCAACCGAACCGCGAATCAATTTTTCAGACAACAACTGTCGAATGGAAAATTCATACGGCTTAAGTAACGGGGTAAGTTTAAGATTCAACTCGTACTGTTTTCCATTGAGGGATTTTAGCTCAATGAGAAATACCTTATCCTCTACTCCTTCTTCCACTCTTCCATAACCGGTCATTGACTGTAACATAATTTATATTTTAAGCAATGTAAACAATTTTACTAGGACTGTGCCCACCAATCAACGCACAAAAAAAGCCCGGAAGAATCCGGGCTTTTTAATTATGGATGAGTTAGTAAGTACCGGGAATTTGCATTCCCTTCACAATATTAAAAATAATTTCATTGATATTAAAAAAATTTTCAAAATATTTTATACACAATTTTAAACGCGTGTGTGGAAATCGGTGATGGTATGATTTATTCTTCTATATTCACAACTTGAAAAAACAAAAAATTCAGATATGAAATTTCCTGCGCCGGTGTCTGTTGAATGGATTGCTTCACTGATAGAAGCAGAACTCGTTGGCAACAAAAAAGGTTTTGCAATTGGGATCAACGAAATTCATAAAGTAGAAAAAGGAGATCTTGTTTTTGTGGATCATCCGAAATATTACAAGAAGTGTATTGAGTCGAATGCCGACTTTATAATCATCAATGACAGTACGGATATTCCGGAAGGAAAAGCTTTGCTGATTTGCAAAGAGCCTTTTGATGCGTATCTGAAAATCGTCAATCATTTCAGACCTTTTGTTCCTGCTGAAAAAAGCATTTCAGACAGTGCATCCATTCATCCGAGCGCAGTGGTGATGCCGGGAGTATTTGTTGGCAACCATGTTACCATAGGAGCAGGATCGGTCATTCATCCGAATGTTACGCTCTATGATCACGTTCATATTGGAGAGCGTGTCGTCATTCATTCTGGTTCTGTAATTGGCAGTGACGCGTTTTATTTCAACACCAGAAAAAACAGAACTGCCTGGTACAAGAAAATGCAAAGTTGCGGAAGGGTATTGATTGAAGACGATGTTGAACTCGGAGCAGGTTGCACGATCGATCGCGGCGTAACGCATGATACCATTATCGGAAGCGGTACCAAACTCGACAACCAGGTGCACATTGGTCATGATACGGTTATTGGTAAAAACTGTCTGCTCGCTGCACAGGTGGGAGTAGCAGGTGCAGTAGAGATTAAAGATGGAGCGATATTGTGGGGGCAAGTGGGTGTAAGCAAGACGCTCACGATTGGAGAAAACGCAGTAGTGCTTGCGCAAACAGGCGTACCTTCTTCACTAGAGGGCAACAAAACTTATTTTGGTTACCCTGCCGAAGATGCTGCTGTGAAACGCCGCGAACTAGTATGGGTAAAACGGATTCCTGAAATCTGGGAGCGATTAAAAAATGTAGAACAACTGATGCGCAAGTAAATATTATTCCGACCATGTACCTTCAGGCCAGTAATCGTAAGGCAACTGATCGGCCAAATTTTTCCAGGCCCAGTAGCCACTGTTGATAACGTTCTTTTGATTGTAAAAAAAGCCGTTCTCCGACATAATAAAACCATCTAGCAATTCAATGGTAGATAATTGTTCTTTAGCCGATACAGGATATTTATTCACTTTAAGATAAGCCCGTTCCATTGGTTCACTCCCCTGATATTCGATGAGATATTTTCCTATCAGTAGTATTTCTTTTTCGTTTGCATTGAGTTGGGTATAAAAACTCGGATCGTAAGGGTTTTCTATCAGCACTTTATTAACGGGTACATTTGAAGTATCCATTTGTACTTCAGTTATGCTATATCCATTTTCTGCCAGGGTGCTGTCGTAATAGCAACGTATAAAATGAAGCCTTGATCCGTAATAAGCTTTTTCACGATTGATTTTCCACTTGTTTTTTTGTTCCTCCGTACTGTCTAATTCCTGATAAAAGGCAGCACCGGCATAACTGCTTTTTTTATTGCCGTATTCAAGAATAAAAGAATCCAGCATGTAACGAATTTTATAGCCAAGCGCATAATTCATTACCACAATTGGTTCGTCCGCCTGTATTTTTACTTTTAGCCGGTTTTTCTTTTTGGAATAGAAGAACTTCAACACCTCGGGGTTAGAGATAGTGCATGCCGTGGCATTGGAAGAATTTCCTATAAAATAAGAAGCAAACTCTTTTCCGTATTGCTGCCAGCCATCTGCAACTTCGTTGGAAGCCTGTACGACTACCTCTTCCAGCTGTTTTGTTTTTTTCTTCAGCCGTATCTCGCGTTCTCCCGTAACGTCTTCAGTAGCACTGATTTTTATTTCTTTCATGTCGTATCCCGAAAAGCTAACAACAATGTTGTGCCCTCCCATGGGAAGCTGCAACCCAAAAACGCCTTCAGCATCCGTATAAGTGCCGCGCGTGGTATTTTCACAAATGACAGAAGCCCCTTCGAGGGGAAGACTGCTGCTATCGTCGAGCACTTTTCCTTTTACATAAAAACTGGTTTGCGCAAAAGCAAATTGAACACAAAAACAAGCACAAAGAAATAGAATGAAACGCATTTTTTTTATTTGAAACGTTGAAGCGGAAAATTTATTGAACAGGATAGTGAATAACATGGATTATGCTTGGAATAAATGGGGGTTTTGCAGGTACCAGTTACAGGTACGTCGTAAAGTTATATCAAGCGGGGTGTATTGAAAAGAGGGTAACCATTTTTTAATTTTATCTCCCGCATATCGGGTATGAGTAAACGCTTTTTGTACGGTCTCTTTGGTAATAAGCGGTTCCTGTTGAGTGAAACGGGCACGAAATGCTTCCAGTCTCCACGCTAATCCAAGCAAGAATGCTGGCGCGCGAAAGGAAGGCGGTTGCTTTCCGAATAAAGAAGCCATTTGATGGAGGATATTGCGATAGTTCATTTCGCCTGCAGAAAGGATGAATCGTTCTCCCGTAATGTCAGATTCCATCAAAAGCATCATCGCTGATGCTACATCTTTTGCATCTACAAAACCGGTAGCGCCTTCTGTATAAAAACGAAAAGCGTCCCACGCTTTCTTATAGATAGCCGAAGAACCCTGTAAGGGATTTCCCTCTCCCAATACAATCGCGGGGTTGACCATTACAGCGGGCAACCCTTCTGCAATTCCTCTCCACACTTCCATTTCTGCCAGGTATTTGCTCTTGCCATAATGCGAGGTATTCTCCGCTTCCGTCCATTGCAGCGATTCGTGTATGGGTTCATTACCATTTCCTCTTCCAATAGCGGCAACCGAACTGACATATACCAGTTTTTTTACCCCACCATCCAAAGCGGCATTCACCATATTGGCGGTTCCTTCTACATTGATCTGGTACATTTTTTCTCTGCGGGAAGTATGAAAGGAAACCACCGCGGCGCAATGATATACCCGTTGGCATTGTTGCATGATATCAGTAAGCAATCCTGCATCAAGAATATCTCCTTTAATCCATTCAATCTTTTCAGTCTGTTCGCGGGTAAGCAGCGGAGATTGTTGCTGATGAAATAATGCTTTTACCGGAATATTTCTCTCCAGCAGTTGCGATAATAATGCTGAACCAATCAGACCGGAAGCACCGGTTACAAAAACAGGCTCAGCAGAAAAAGTCGAAGACTGAAGTATGGATTGAGAAGGAATCTCCATTAATAAGCGCCGGTAAATTGTTGCAGAAAGCGCACATCGTTTTCACTGAATAAACGAATATCCTTAATGCCGTATTTCAACATGGTTGGTCTTTCGATACCCATGCCGAAAGCAAAGCCGGAATATTTTTGAGGATCGATGCCGCAGTTTTCCAATACTTTGGGGTGTACCATACCGCAACCTAAAATTTCAAGCCAGCCTGTTTTTTTACAGACACTACATCCTTTCCCTTCGCAAAGCATACAACTGATGTCCATTTCCGCACTGGGTTCGGTAAACGGGAAATAAGAGGGGCGAAAGCGCACTTTCACATTTTGGCCAAAGAGTTCGCGCACAAAGAAATAAAGGGTTTGTTTAAGGTCGGCAAAACTCACTTGCTCATCAATATATAATCCTTCTATCTGATGAAAAAAACAATGGCTTCGGGCGCTGATGGTCTCGTTCCGATAAACCCTTCCCGGCATAATCATTCGAATGGGAAGTTTTCCCTTTTCCATTTCTCTGATTTGCACATTGCTGGTGTGGGTGCGCAACAGCCAGGCAGGTTCCTGCTGTACATAAAAGGTATCCTGCATATCGCGCGCCGGATGATTTTCGGGGAGATTGAGGGCAGTGAAATTATGCCAGTCATCTTCAATTTCAGGTCCGTCTGCTACCGAAAATCCGAGATGCTGAAATATTTCTACGATGCGATTGCGCATTAAACTGATGGGGTGACGGCTGCCTGACAGCAACGCGTTGCCCGGCAGCGAAAAATCCATTGCGGGTTTATCGTCTCCAGATCCATCATCTATTTGTTCTTTTGCAGTATTGTATTTTTCTTCCGCAAAAATTTTAAACTCATTGAGCAATTGTCCCATTGCTCTTTTCTCTTCAGGCGGAACCTGTTTCATTTCTGCCATCAGGTTTTTTACCACGCCTTTCGTACCCAGAAACTGAATACGAAAAGCTTCCAGCTCTTTCGCATTTTGAATGGAAAAAGAGGCAATTTCTTTTTTGAGCGATTCTATTTGTGTCGACAAAGAATTCATATTACAAAGATAACGGGTTTCAACGCTTTGAGAAATAAGGATAGGAGTACTCGTTTGGATTAGTATCAATTTGATTAATTTTGTTAGCCGTCATTATTCATATCATGCAAATTGCGTTCGATTTCAATCCACCGCCACCGGAAAAAAAATCTGTTTCCAAAAAGGAGTTGAAACCTTCTATCGGAAAGCGGGGTCGAAAAAGTCTGAAAGTGCAGTCAGAGGAAGCTGCGATTTTGGAAATGCCTTCCGATGAAGTGTTGGCGAAAAAACTTTATCACAGCATCAGTGAGGTGAGTGGATTTTTTGGGGTCAATCCTTCTTTGCTGCGTTACTGGGAAACCGAATTCAAGCAAATCAAACCCAGAAAAAACAAGAAGGGAGATCGTTTTTATAATTTGGCGGACATCAAATGGCTGCAACAGATTTATTTTTTATTGCGGGAGCGAAAATATACGATTGAGGGTGCGAAAGCATATCTCAAGCAACATCAGGATGATGCCACCGTGCGATTTGAGATGATTGAAAAGTTGCAGAGGATCAAATCGTTTCTGTTGTCGTTAAAGGCGGATTTGTAGGAAGGGGTTGTGGGTTGTGGGTTGTAGGTTTCCAATTATTAACTATTAATTACTAATTATTAATTCAACATATGTTTTCTATAAAAAAAATCGACCAGGTATTTTCCAACACTTCCACTCACATGGTGGGGGATGGGTTTAAGGTGCGGCCGTATATTCATTCTTCTGTATGGGAAGAGGTTAGTCCGTTTTTAATGCTGGATTATTTTGAACCCTGGGATTTGTCGCCTACAGATTTCCCGAGGGGAGTGGATGTGCATCCGCACAAAGGTTTTGAAACCGTTACAATATTATGGGAAGGGGCGCT
>JAGWWM010000027.1 GCA_018970395.1 Bacteroidota bacterium | reverse complement strand
ATGCCGCATTCGCTCATGATTTTCATTTTGGCTTCGGCAGTATCCTCCGCGCCTCCAATGATGGCACCGGCATGACCCATACGACGCCCGGGAGGCGCGGTCTGTCCGGCAATGAAACCAACCACCGGTTTTTTAGCATTTTCTTTATACCAACGTGCTGCCTCGGCTTCCATTCCTCCTCCAATTTCTCCAATCATCACCACCGCATCAGTATTGGGATCGTTCATGAAAAGTTCAAGCACTTCTTTTGTAGTAGTTCCAATGATCGGATCACCTCCAATACCTACCGCTGTACTCACACCCAAACCTGCTTTGGCTACCTGATCGGCTGCTTCGTAAGTTAGTGTACCGCTTTTGGATACGATTCCGATTCTGCCGGGAATAAAAATGAATCCGGGCATGATACCCACTTTGCTAACGCCGGCGGTGATAACACCGGGACAGTTGGGCCCGATGAGTCTTGTATTTTTTGAAAGTAGATAATTTTTAGCTTGCACCATATCTTGTACGGGGATGCCTTCGGTAATACAAACTACCAAGGCAATGCCCGCATCAGCAGCTTCCATAATCGCATCCGCCGCGAATGCAGGCGGTACAAAAATAATGCTCACGTTGGCGGCGGTTGCGTCAACTGCTTCTTTTACGGTATTGAAAACCGGACGATCCAAATGTTTCGTTCCGCCTTTTCCGGGGGTTACACCACCCACTAATTGGGTGCCGTATTCAATCATTTGCGTGGCATGAAAAGTGCCTTCACTGCCGGTAAAACCTTGAACGATGACTTTTGATTGGGCGTCCAGTAGAATACTCATAAAAGAATAATTATTGAGCCGCAAAGATAAGGGAGGAAGCGTATTGGCAAGGAGGTCGCTGATGTTTTTTTCAGGGTTATCGCAACAGCTCGTCCATGTTGCGTTGATTATCAATCTTCCCCTTCAATTCCAGCATCCGCATGTCTTTCGCATCTTTCAAAAAGTCGGATGCGAAGATGAAGTTATTGAGTTCTGTATTCTTGCTGAAGATAATGTCATTATTGGAGCCTTCCCATTCTTTCGCACCCTGATGCATAAAGATGATCTTCTCCCCAATCTCCATCACACTGTTCATGTCGTGGGTATTGATAATAGTGGTCATATTGTACTCGTGGGTGATTTCTTTAATCAGTTTGTCTATGACCAAAGAAGTTTTGGGATCCAATCCGGAGTTGGGTTCGTCGCAAAATAGGTATTTGGGATTCAATACGATGGCTCTTGCGATACCGACTCTTTTTTTCATTCCACCGCTGATTTCCGCAGGATATTTTTTTTCAGCGCCTGTAAGGTTTACCCTTTCCAGCACTTCCATGGCGCGGTCTGTTTTTTGTTTGGCATTCATTTTGGCAAACATGTCGAGCGGGAAGATTACATTCTCCAATACCGTCATCGAGTCAAATAAAGCAGACCCCTGGAAGAGCATGCCGATTTGCTGACGGAGTGTTTTTCTTTTTTCTTCGTGCATGTGGGTAAAGTTGTTGCCATCATACAATATCTCTCCTCCATCGGGCTCGAATAATCCGACAATGCATTTCATCAAAACGGTTTTACCGCTGCCGCTGGCACCAATAATGAGATTGCATTTGGTGGCTTCAAACTGAACGGATACATCTTTGATGACCGATTTGTCGCCAAAACTTTTTTTGATATTTTTTAATTCGATCATGATTTATAAAAGTATTGCTGCCAGTACATAGTCGGCAAATAAAATGAGAATACAACTGATGATCACAGATTTTGTACTGGATCGGCCGATTTCCAAAGCGCCTCCTTCTACATAATATCCAAAATATGCCGGTATGGTTGAAATGATAAATGCATATGTATAGGCTTTGCTTAATCCAAAGAATACATTGTAGGGAATGAATGTTTGCATCAATCCTTCATCAAAAATGGAAGTGGGCAGAATACCGGATAATTGTCCTGCCAGTCGCCCTCCCCAAATGCCAAGTACAATGGCCAATACCACCAAACAAGGCACTACGATAAGCGCTGCAATAATTTTAGGAAGAATCAAATAGGTTTTGGTATTGATGCCCATCATTTTCAAAGCGTCAATTTGCTCGGATATGCGCATATTGCCTAACTCCGATGCAATGCGCGAACCGACCACGCCTGCAAGTACAACGCAGATCAGCGTAGGTGCCAGTTCCAGAATAAAATTATCCCGCACAATGACTGCGATGATGGATTTGGGAACGAAGGGTGTCACCAATTGATAGGCGGTCTGTACGGTAGTCACAGCGCCAAGGAATATGGAAATGATAACAACAATCGTAAGGGAGCGAATGCCGATTTCATTGCACTGATGCATTAATTCTTTCCAATATAATCGCCAGTTTTCCGGTTTGGAAATCATCTGCTTCAGCATCAAAAGATATCTTCCTAAATGGGTAAAAAAGTTCATGTTTGATTAAGTTATTTTTTCCAAAAAGGGACTCTTTTTCTTGTGCTTGTTGTTTCCTGCATTTGTTTCATCTGTGCTTCTACAACTGCAATCAGCACCATGTTTAAAATGGATCTTACCGAACTGCCTAACTGCAATACATGAATGGGTTTATTTAATCCCAGCAGTACCGGGCCAATAGCATCGGCTTCGCCTACTTCCTGTAACAGATTGTAGGCAATGTTGCCGCTGGCCAGATTGGGGAATATGAGGATATTTGGTTCGCCATCTACTAATTCACTGAATGGATAATTTTCTTTCAGTATCTCTTTGTTGAATGCGACGATGGGTTGTATTTCACCGTCACAAACGAGTTTCGGGTCACGATCTTTGACAATAGTTCTAGCTGTTGCCATGAGTTTGGCTTCCGGAGAATCGCTGCTGCCAAAGTTGGAATAACTCAACATCGCTACTCTTGGTTTAATGCCAAAAGACTTCACTTCTTTGGCTACCAATAAGGTAATATCAGCGAGTTCTTCCGCAGTTGGATTGAAGTTGACGGTGGCATCTGCTAAGAACAAAGGTCCTTTTTTAGTGAGCATAATATACATGCCTGCAATTTTTTTCACAGCAGGATCAGCACCGATAATTTCCAGCGCGGGTCGGATGGTGTCGGCATATTTTCGGGTGAGTCCGCTGATCATCGAATCCGCTTCTCCTGTTTCTACCAACATGCAACCGAAATGTGTACGGTCTTTCATGATCTTGATTGCTTCGTAGCGGTTCATCCCTTTCCGTTGTCTTTTTTCGTAGAGCAACTGTCCGAAGGCTTCTCGCTTTTCTTCCATTTCCTTGCTTCTCGGATCTAGGATAGGAATATCATCCAGGTCAATTCCGTTAGCCTCTGCAATCTCTCGTATTTTTTCAACGTTACCTAGCAATACAGGATGAGCGATACCTTCTTCGTAAGCAATTTGTGCTGCTTTGATGATCTTAATATTTTCTGCTTCACTAAACACGATGCGCTTGGGATCTTTTCTTGCTTTGTTGCCGATGGCGCGCATCAGTTGATTGTCTATGCCTAATCGCTTATTCAGCTGCAATTCATACTCCTCCCAGTTGGTAATTTTCTTTTGCGCTACACCACTTTCAATGGCAGCTTTTGCTACTGCAGGTGCGACGGTACTTAACAAACGCGGGTCAAGTGGTTTGGGAATAATATAGTTCGGACCGAATGAAATATTCTTTTCATTATAAGCCATATTCACAATATCAGGCACAGGCGTTTTAGCCAATGATGCCAGCGCTTTCACGGCGGCGAGCTTCATGGCTTCATTAATTTGTGTGGCACGTACATCCAATGCGCCTCTGAAAATGTAAGGGAAGCCTAGTACATTATTCACCTGATTGGGGTAATCGCTTCTGCCGGTTGCCATGATGATATCTTCTCTCACACTAACCGCATCATGCCAGGTAATCTCCGGATCGGGATTTGCCATGGCGAAAACGACCGGATGCTTTGCCATGCTCTTTACCATTTCTTTACTCACCACATTCCCTTTGCTCAAACCGATGAATACATCTGCACCTTTCATGGCTTGTGCCATATCCGCATTTTTCCCTTTGTATGCAAAAGATTGTTTTTGTGCATCCAGATCTGTTCTGGAAGTATGAATCAATCCTTTGCTGTCGAATACCATGAAGTTTTCCCTTTTGGCACCCAACGCTTCATATAATTTCATACAAGCCATAGAGGCGGCGCCTGCGCCATTCACTACGAACTTTACTTTTTCTATTTTCTTTTTTTGTAATTCCAGCGCGTTCAATAGTGCTGCTGCGCTGATGATGGCGGTTCCGTGCTGATCGTCATGCATCAGCGGAATCTTCATCTCTTCTTTTAATTTTTGTTCGATGTAAAAACATTCGGGCGCTTTGATGTCTTCCAGATTAATGCCGCCGAAAGTGGGTTCCAGCGCTTTTACAATCTGTACAAATTTCTCCGGATCTTTTTCATTGATTTCAATATCATAGACATCAATGTCGGCAAAGATTTTAAACAAAACCCCTTTCCCTTCCATCACGGGTTTGCCTGCTTCAGGACCAATATCGCCTAACCCTAATACGGCCGTGCCATTACTGATAACGGCCACGAGATTGCCCTTTGCCGTGTATTTGTAAACGTCTTCCGGATTGTTGAAAATCTCCATGCAAGGTTCTGCCACACCGGGAGAATAGGCAAGGGAGAGATCTCTTTGCGTTTTGGCTTCTTTAGTCGGGATGACCTCAATTTTTCCGGGCCTTCCTTTTGCGTGGTATTCAAGCGCCTGCTGGCGACGAAGTTGCTCTTTAGTCATGCGTAAGTTTTGATCAAAAAATCAGGGTAGGAGAGGCAAGGTACGAAAAACCAAAGAAAGGGTTTATGATCCGCTAACAGCACCCAGCCAGGCCATCATGCCCATACCAATTTCGATAGCGGCTTCATCAATATTAAAGTTGGGCGTATGTACCCCATGTACGATTCCTTTTTCTTTATTCATCACGCCCAATCGGAAGAAACAGCCTGGTATTTGTTGGGAGTAGTAGCCAAAATCTTCTGCGCCCATGCGCATTTCCGTTTCTTCAATATGTTGTGTACCTAAATAATTGCCGGCATGTATCACCGCTTTTTCCGTGAGTGAAGTATCATTAAAGACGACCGGATATCCTTTGTCAATGTGCAACTCGAGTTTTCCACCCATACTTTCCACCACCTGATGACTGATACGTTCAATTAGCTGATGTGCTTCCGTTCTCCAGTTTTCATCCATAGCCCTGAAAGTGCCCATTAATTTTACTTCGTGCGGAATCACATTGGTTGTGTTGCCGCCCTGAAAAGAGGTAATGGATAATACGGAAGGGAAGAGTGGATTTTTATTTCTGCTGATGATTTGTTGTAACGCAATAATCAAATGAGATCCAATCAGAATAGGGTCAATGGCAAGATGTGGCGAAGCTGCATGTCCGCCTTTTCCTTTGATAGTAAAATACAATTCATCGGCACTTGCCATCACCATACCGGAGCGGAAACTCAATTGTCCCAAAGCTAAACCAGGGTGCACATGCAATGCATAAATGGCTTGAGGGCATGGATTGTCAAGCACGCCTTCTTTGATCATGATGCTGGCGCCACCCGGATTTTTTTCTTCTCCGGGTTGAAAAATAAGTTTGATCGTGCCTTCCCATTCATCTTTGAGGGCATGCAAAATTTTTGCAGCGCCTAAAAGGCAGGAAGTATGCACATCATGACCACAGGCGTGCATGATCCCTTCTCTTTGAGATTTATAAGATATGTCATTCGCTTCCTGAATCGGAAGGGCATCTATATCTGCGCGTAGTGCGATGATTTTTTTGGATGGATTTTTGCCTTCGATAATGCCAACTACACCTGTTTCAGCCATTACTTCAAAGGGAATACCGATGTTAATGAGTTGTTGCTGAATAAAGCGACTGGTTTCAAATTCCTGATAGCTCAATTCAGGGTATTGATGCAAATGCCTTCTGATTGCAGTAATTTCCTGATGATACTCCCGGGCAAGATTTTTGATCTTTTCTTTCAGCATGGAGACAAAATTAATGGGAAACGGGGAGAACAAATCAACAAATCAACGCATCAACCTTCGGCAGCTATCATTCCACCACTTCAGCCTTATATTCTATGTTAGCAGGCACGATGGTAATACCTTTGGGAAAGAGCTCATTGATGCGTTTCTTAAAATCTGAAGCTTCTGAGTATTCTCTGAAATTTCCCATTCGTAACTTAAAGTAAGGCGCCTGATAGGAGAGGTATAATTTTTGCTCAGGATAAAGCGTCAGCATTTTCGATTTCGCGTTTAATGCTTCTGCTCTGTCAGTGGTATTCATGATTTGTAATCGAAAACCCTTTACGGGAGTTCTGGCAAGCAGTGCTTTTTTATTGATCTCCGCTTTTTTATCACTTAAAAGATCATAGCGAATATCTTTTACCACAACTATGCCGTTCGTAAGTGTATCTCTTTGCATTTGTGCCATTGATGAAATGGAACATAGCAGGGACAGGATGAATAAAATTTGAAATTTCATGGATAGGTTTAATATTTTGATCCCCCGCTTCCTGTTTTTTCAATGGGGTGCCAGGTGGTTTTTATTTCCTGTGTATCTTGAATGTAATAGGGGGACTGTGCTTCATTTGTATTCCAATTGATAGCATCATAAAGTAAAACCCGTTTCAGGTTACCGGCTGCTTTTTCCTGAATTAATTGGATCGTTGGCTGATTTTTTTCACAATAAATGATAGCATTAACATCCAGATGATCCGCCATCCAGCTAATCAACTCTTCCGGCTTGCCGGTCAATATGTTCACTACTCCACCGGGTAAATCAGAAGCATTCAAGACCTCCGCAAAAGTGACTGAACACAATGGTTTTTGATATGACGCTACGATTACGCAAGTATTGCCGCCTGCAATTACCGGCGCCATCACCGATATCAGTCCGAGTAAGCTATTGGATTGGGGAGCAATGATACCCACCACACCCATGGGTTCTCCAATAGAAAAATTAAAATGCGCGGAACTCACAGCATTCACGGAACTAATGACCTGCTGATATTTATCTGCCCATCCTGCATAATAAATCAATCGGTCAATCGATTCATTTACTTCGCGGGTTGCTTGCTGACGGGTAGCATCCTGCGCTATCAATTCCTCTATAAACTGCGCTTTTCTGCCTTCCAGCATTTCTGCCATTCTATACAATATCTGTCCGCGATTAAAAGGCGCTCTAGCACTCCAACTGCCTTGTGCGTTGCGGGCTATTTCAATTGCATCGCGAAGATCTTTTCTGGAACTTAGGCAAAGATTGCCGAGTTTTTTACCCGACTTGTTCAACGGTACATAATAGCGACCTGATTCCGTGCGGGGAAACTGTCCGCCTATGTAAATTTTATATGTTTTGAGTACTTCCAATCTTTCTGTATTTACTGATGTTGCCATAATGAGTTTTTTATTAAATCAAATGCACATAAGCCGATAAGCCATGCAGTCCGCCTTCTCTTCCAAATCCACTTTCCTTGTAACCGCCAAAGGGAGAGGCAGGATCGAATTTGTTATACGTATTCGCCCATACAACTCCCGCTTTTAACTGTGAAGTCATATTGAAAATTTTAGAACCTTTGTCGGTCCATACGCCTGCAGATAAACCAAAAGGCGTGTTGTTGGCTTTTTCGATTACTTCTTCTTCCGTGCGGAAAGTTTGAATGGCCAATACCGGACCAAAAATTTCTTCCTGTGCAATGCGACTTGACTGTGCTACATTAGTAAAGAGGGTAGGGCGACAGAAAAATCCTTTCTTTGGCAAAGCGCAACTGCTTTGGTACATCTCTGCTCCTTCTTTCTGTCCGATTTGCAAATATTTCTGAATAGTTTCCAATTGTTGTTTTGAATTGATCGCGCCGATATCTGTATTCTTATCCATCGGATCACCGACGATTAAAGTCTCGAGGCGATCTTTTAATTTTTGCAACACAATTTTATACACTGATTCCTGTACGTAGAGACGAGAACCTGCACAACAAACATGTCCCTGATTGAAGAAGATGCCATTGATAACGCCTTCCACTGCCTGATCCAAAGGTGCATCTTCAAAAATAATATTGGCTGCTTTCCCGCCTAGTTCAAGCGTTGCTTTTTTGGAACTGCCTGCGATAGCTCTTTGAATAATTTTTCCTACATCAGTAGAGCCGGTGAAAGCGATTTTGTTGATATCCGGATGCTGCACGATGGCAGCACCGGTGCTGCCTGCTCCGGTAATAATATTCACTACACCAGGGGGCAAATCAGCTTCCTGAATAATTTCAGCGAGTTTAAGTGCCGTGAGCGGAGTTGATTCCGCCGGTTTCAATACAACCGTATTGCCGGTTGCCAGTGCAGGCGCTATTTTCCATGCTGCCATCAGCAAAGGAAAATTCCAGGGGATGATTTGTCCGGCTACGCCTAGTGCCTGTACTTTTCGATTGGGGAAAGCATATTCAAGTTTATCTGCCCAACCGGCATAATAAAAAAAGTGATTGGCGGCGGTCGGTACATCAAAATCCCTGCTTTCTCTGATCGGTTTGCCGCCATCCAAGGTTTCAATCACAGCAAATTCCCTGGCTCTTTCCTGTATCATTCGCGCAATGCGAAAAATATATTTTGCGCGTTCTTTGCCGGGCATTTTTTTCCAGTACTTATTCAGTGCGGTTCTCGCCGAAACAACAGCTTTGTCCACATCTTTTTTCCCGGCTTCCGCCACACTACTTAACACGCTTTCAGTGGCAGGATTAATAGTATTAAAATATTTTTTTTCTGTGGGCGCTACAAAGGCTCCGTTGATAAATAATTCGTAGCGAGATTTGATGGACGCAATGCTTGCACTCTCAGGAGCCGGCGCATATTGTCTGCTGGTATCAAATTGAAGTTTGAGGGTATTATTTGATTTTTTTACAGCCATGATTTGAACACTTTTGTTTATGATGATTAATCAATGGAGAAATAGTCTTTGCTTTGATAGACTCCTGTTTTTTCTTTCACAATCTGCATCAATAAATCGTTGGCAAGACTGCTGGCACCGAAACGGAACCACTCATTATTCATCCAGGCATCTCCTAAAATTTCTTTGACCATGACGAGATAATGCAGCGCAAGCTTGGAGCGGGAGATACCACCTGCCGGTTTCATCGCAATCATTTTGCCTGTTTGGTAATAGAAATCACGAATGGCTTCCAGCATCACAAGCGTTACGGGTAGGGTAGCAGCCGGACTGATTTTGCCGGTAGAAGTTTTGATGAAATCGGCGCCGGCGTACATGGCGATATCGCTGGCTCTTCTAACCTTATCGTAGGATCCCAGCTCACCGGTTTCCAAAATCACTTTCAATCTTGCATTGCCGCAGGCTTCCTTGATGGATGCAATTTCATCGAAAACGAAATGGTATTCCCCTTCCAAAAATTTACCTCTGGAAATGACCATATCAATTTCATCGGCACCTTCCTGTACGGCAAATTTGGTATCTCTGATTTTTACATCTCGTGGGGCTTGTCCACTGGGAAAAGCAGTTGCCACTGCAGCTACTTTGATACCTGAATTGCCCAACGCAGTTTTCGCTGTTTTTACCATGGACGGATAGACACATACTGCAGCAACGGTTGGCAAGCCGGGATAACTGTCGTGCAGATGCATGGCTTTGTAGCATAATTGTTTCACCTTGCCCTGGGTATCTTTTCCTTCAAGGGTAGTGAGGTCAATCATGTTTAATGCCAGCAGCAGTCCGTTGAGTTTGGTTTCTTTCTTTAAACTTCTCTTCGTAATCCGAGCCGCTCTTTCTTCAATACCCACTTGATCTACACGAGGCGTTTGCCTGAAGTCGGGGATGACGATTGTTTGATTGGATACCATTTAAGTACAATTGAAGAGATAAACTTACAAATAATTTAGTAGTTTTTATAGTAAAACATCCCGCAGTAAATAACGGGATGTTTCATTTAGAGGCTTTGTATCAATATTCTTTGCCGTGACAACTTTTATATTTTTTACCACTTCCGCAGGGGCAGGGATCATTGCGTCCGACTTTAGGGCCTGCTTTTATTGGCTCCTGTTTTTGAGGTTCATCAGATGGGTCAATGTAGTCTTGTGTTCCTGTGCCTACGGATTCCGCTTTGGATTGTCGCAGTTTGGTCATGTCTGTTTTCTGCGCTTTTCCTTCTCGTATGGCAGGTTCTCCCTGTTGGGCAGGAATAAACGCATGGCACAGGAAAGCAACAATCTGTTTATTGATTTCTCCGTTCAATCTTTCGAACAGCGTGAAAGCCTCCACTTTGTAAATGACGAGTGGATCTTTCTGTTCATAGGTGGCATTTTGTACGGAGGTTCTGAGGTCATCCATTGCCCTCAGATGTTCTTTCCAGGCATCATCAATGATGGCGAGGGTAACGGTTCTTTCGAGTGAGAGGATGAGTTCCTGTCCTTTGGTATCGAGGGTTTTATTGAGATTAGAAAGTACCTGTAATGCTTTCAGATTGTCGCCAAAGGGAACGAAAACATTTTCAACTCCTCTTCCCTGTGTTACCATGATATTCTGGAATACGGGAAGAATTTCTTTTTTAATTTGCTCTGCACGTTGCAGGTAATTGCCTTTAGCTTCCAGGTATAATTTTTCAGCCAGCATATGCGCATCGGCTTTGCCAAAATTTTCATCTGCTACTTTGGTATCAATGCCGAAGTGTACGATACAAGCCATTTTGAATCCTTCTATGTCATTGCTTTCCTGGAAGGAATGAATGAGGCTTTCTGCTACTGAATAGAAGGCGTTGTCAACATCGAGTGTGAGTCGTTCTCCGCTAAGCGCATGATTTCTTCGGGTGTAGATAGCGGAGCGTTGTTTGTTCATGACGTCATCGTATTCGAGGAGTCGTTTACGGATGCCGAAGTTGTTTTCTTCTACTTTTTTCTGGGCGCGTTCGATGGATTTGGTGATCATGCTGTGCTGGATCACTTCGCCTTCTTTGTACCCTAGTTTATCCATCATACCGGCGATGCGGTCGCTGCCGAACATGCGCATGAGATCGTCTTCGAGGGAGACGTAGAACTGGGAGGAGCCCGGGTCTCCTTGTCTGCCCGCCCGGCCGCGGAGCTGTCTGTCCACGCGCCGGCTGTCATGCCGCTCTGTGCCGAGAATGGCGAGGCCTCCGGCCTCTTTCACGCCGGCGCCGAGTTTGATGTCGGTACCGCGGCCGGCCATATTCGTTGCAATGGTCACATTGCCGGGTAAACCTGCCTCCACTACTATCTGAGCCTCCCTGGCATGCTGTTTCGCATTCAGTACATTATGCGGAATTTTTTTCACCTGCAACATCTTGCTCAGCAACTCACTCACTTCCACTGAAGTAGTACCTACCAGTACCGGTCTGCCGGCGGCACGCATCACTTCTATCTCCTCAATGACTGCCTTGTATTTTTCTCTTTTCGTTTTGTAGATTAGGTCTTCCCTGTCCTCCCGAATCATCTTAAGATTCGTGGGTATGCTCACCACATCCAGTTTGTAAATATCCCAGAATTCTCCTGCCTCTGTTTCCGCTGTTCCGGTCATGCCCGCAAGCTTGTGATACATCCTGAAATAATTCTGCAACGTGATGGTGGCATAGGTTTGAGTAGCGGCTTCGATGCGCACATTTTCTTTTGCTTCAATGGCCTGATGCAATCCGTCGCTGTATCTTCTTCCATCCAGAATACGTCCGGTCTGTTCATCTACGATTTTTACCTGCTCGTCGAGCACTACATACTCTACATCTTTTTCAAATAGTGTATAGGCTTTCAGCAATTGCAGAATGGTGTGAATGCGGACTGATTTAGCGGCGTAGTCTGAAAGCAAATGTTCTTTTTGCTGTAATTTTTCTTCTGCCGGGGCATCACTTTTTTCAATAGCAGCGAGTGAAGTACTGATGTCGGGCAATACAAAGAACTGCGCATCCTCATGATCTTTCGTAATGGTGGAAAGTCCTTTATCAGTAAGATCAACGGCATTGCTTTTTTCATCAATATGAAAGAGTAGTCCTTCATCCACCTTCGGCATTTCTTTTTGCTGATCGGCCAAGTAATAATTTTCCGCCTTTTGCAATTTCACTTTGATGCCGGGCTCACTCAGGTATTTGATGAGTGGACCATATTTGGGCAAACCTCTCCAAGCACGCATCAGAGCTAGTCCACCGGTTTTGGGATCGTCTTGTCCCTCTGCTATCAGTTTCTTCGCCTCATTAAGATATTGCTGTACCAGTCTTTTCTGCGCTTCCACCAGTTTCTCAATACGCGGCTTCATGTGCTGGTATTGCTGTTCGTCGCTGCCGGCACTCACCGGTCCGGCGATGATAAGCGGAGTACGTGCTTCATCTATTAGAATACTGTCCACCTCATCCACCATAGCGAAGTGCAGTTTGCGTTGCACTTTTTCGGCAGCATTCACCACCATATTGTCGCGCAGGTAATCAAATCCGAATTCATTGTTGGTGCCGTAAGTGATGTCTGCTAAATACGCATTTCTTCTCGCTTCACTGTTGGGCGTATGTTTATCAATACAATCAACGGTAAGACCTAAAAATTCAAAGAGGGTGCCATTCCATTCGCTGTCTCGACGGGCCAGGTAATCATTCACGGTAACAAGGTGAACGCCTTCTCCTGCCAAAGCGTTGAGATAAGCGGGTAGGGTGGAAACCAGCGTTTTTCCCTCACCGGTGGCCATCTCTGCAATTTTTCCCTGATGCAAAGCGCTGCCCCCAATCAACTGCACATCATAATGCACCATGTTCCAGGTGACCTGTCCGCCTGCAGCCATCCAGCTTTTTTTGTAAAATACCTGATCGCCTTCTATTCTCATGTGCGGACGTTTTGGAGCAAGTGCCCGATCGAGATCGGTAGCGGTAGCCTGTATTTCTTCTGTTGCCTGAGTAAAACGACGGGCGGCTTCTTTAACTACTGCAAATGCTTCGGGGTGAATCTCCGCTAGTGCGGCTTCAATTTCCTGGTCTCTTTTTTTGCGCCACTGATCTATTTCCTGAAAGAGGCGGTCTTTCTCATGAATCTCTGCTTCGCTGAGCGCATCTGCTTGCTGTTGCAGGGATTGAATGGTGTCATTTACTGAAGACAGTCTATCCTGAATACGGCCTTTGAATTCACTTGTCTTGGCGCGAAGAGCGTCGTTGGAGAGATGTTCAAGAGTAGCATAGTGCTGATGTGTTTTTTCAATCACAGGCATGATCTTCTGCACGTCCTTTTCACTTTTACTGCCTCCAAAAAGCTTTGATAAAAAACCAAACATATCGGTAGTTAATTATGAATCAAAAAATAGAATATTATTCCCCCTTTTTCAGGGGTTGACAAAGGTAATGAAATAGCCATAACGAAATTTCGACAACAACTTGAATGATCTTTTCAGGCTATACTATATGACTATTAAAAAATAAAAAAAAGAGCTTATAAAATGCGGATAACTTATTTCGTTAAGCTATTGCCAGAAACAAGAACTGACTTAAACAAAAAAGCGACCCGCATTCGCAGATCGCTTTTTGAAAAGTTATAGGATGGTATTACTCAACCGCTTTCGCACCTTCCACCATTACCGTCACCTGATTGTTGAGCACTTCTACAAATCCTTCTTCAATCTGATAAAATTCATTGCGCGTTTTGTCAACCAGTATTTTCAGTTTGCCTGCCTTAAGGGCGCTTACTAAGGGTGCGTGGTTCTTGAGTACTTCAAAACTCCCGGTAATGCCGGGCAATTGAATTCCCATCACTTCACCGCTGTATGTTTTACCGGTTGGGGTTAATATCTGTACGTTCATGTTTCTTATGATTGTATTTCAATTATCCTTTGGCAGCAGCCAGTAATTTTTTACCTTTTTCGATGGCATCTTCAATGGTACCTACCAAGTTGAAAGCTGCTTCCGGATACTCATCAACTTCTCCGTCCATAATCATGTTGAAACCGCGGATGGTGTCTTCGATACTTACGAAAACCCCTTTCAGACCGGTAAAGGCTTCTGCCACGTGGAAAGGCTGCGATAAGAAACGCTGTACTTTACGCGCACGTTGCACGGTTTTCTTATCTTCTTCACTCAGCTCATCCATACCGAGGATGGCGATGATATCCTGTAATTCTTTATAACGCTGTAAAATCAATTTCACTCTGTTGGCACAATTGTAGTGCGCTTCTCCAACGATGGCAGGTGAAAGAATTCTTGAAGTGGACTCCAGTGGGTTAACGGCGGGATAGATTCCCAAATCCGCAATCTTACGATCCAGTACCGTTGTCGCATCCAAGTGGGCGAAAGTAGTAGCCGGAGCGGGATCCGTTAAGTCATCCGCCGGTACATATACCGCCTGTACGGAAGTGATAGAACCGTTTTTGGTAGAAGTAATTCTTTCCTGCATTAATCCCATCTCGGTAGCCAGAGTAGGCTGATAACCCACGGCTGAAGGCATCCTTCCCAATAGTGCTGATACTTCAGAACCTGCCTGAGTGAAACGGAAGATATTGTCCACGAAGAAAAGAATGTCTTTCCCTTTTCCTTGTCCATCACCGTCGCGGAAATATTCAGCAATGGTCAGTCCGCTCAATGCCACACGGGCACGGGCTCCCGGGGGTTCGTTCATTTGTCCGAATACGAAAGTTGCTTTGGAATCTTTCAGTCCTTCCATATCCACTTTACTCAGATCCCATCCGCCTTCTTCCATGCTGTGTTTGAAATTGTCGCCATATTTCATGATACCGGCTTCGATCATCTCACGCAAAAGATCATTGCCTTCACGGGTACGTTCTCCAACCCCTGCAAATACGGACAATCCACCATATCCTTTTGCGATATTATTAATCAATTCTTGAATCAATACCGTTTTGCCCACACCCGCACCACCGAACAATCCGATCTTACCTCCTTTAGCGTAAGGCTCGATCAGGTCAATTACTTTAATGCCCGTAAACAACACTTCACTAGCAGTAGAGAGTTGGTCAAAAGCAGGGGGCTTAGCATGGATCGGGCGACCGGCTGCTTTGCTTACAGCAGGCAGGCCGTCAATCGGATCGCCTGTAACATTGAAAAGACGTCCATTGATGGCTTCGCCGGTAGGCATCAGGATGTTTTTGCCGGTGTCGGCTACTTTCATGCCGCGGACTAATCCTTCCGTTCCGTCCATCGCAATAGTACGTACGCTGTCTTCCCCAAGGTGTTGCTGTACTTCAAGTACGAGTACTTCGCCGTTGGGTCGTTTTAATTCGAGGGCGCTATAGATTTCAGGAAGTTGACCTTCAAATTGTACGTCAACCACCGCACCGATTACCTGTTTTACCTTACCAGTTGTGGCCATATAAAGAATTTTAAAAAAGGGTTATTTATACAGGTCGCAAAGGTAAGGGGGCGGCACCTAATTGAAAAATGGAAAATTATTAGATGGGGGGATATCGGTGGATCAAACATCCATATTCGTCTTTCCCCAACGAGTAGGATTATCTATAATGTATTGTCTTACAGTGTTTAATTCCGTATTATTCCTAATAATTCTGTCATAAAATCGTGGTTGCCAGGAGAATTCAATATGGTTTTGATTGGCATACCGTTTTACAGAACTCTTGAATGCTCGAATTACTGATCCTAAATTTTGAGATTGTTTTCCAAATTGATTGAAGATCCAGTCTTTTTTTTCAGGAAGGTTGAAAAATAAAATTCCATGGATGTGATTCGGCATGATAATGAATTCATCTACCTCAACAAATGGATAATGCATCGGTATCCGCTGCCAGTAATCTTCTGAAATTTGACCAATTTGTGTTTTCTGTAGAGACGCACAATTGTGCGTCTCTACGATTTTGCCAAAAAAATGAATCATTTTGTTCGTACAAATGGTAACATAGTAAAAGCCATTTGAGCCATAGTCATAACCCGTCAATCTGCTAGTTGCTATTTTGTATTTTTGCCGAAATTTTACAGTTTGTTCAATCTCTTGCTTAACGCAGCAGGGGTTAATTTTGTTTTTCATGTTGTAGCTTTTAAGTGGGGTGAATTTCTGCTTTCAAATATATGTCACTTATAAAATTTTATACATTTTTTCCAAGTTGTATTTTTAATCTCCTTACAAAAATTCAAAATGACCCTGGTTGAGGTAACTGATAAAAAAACAATCCGCGCATTTTTGGAAATGCCGCTGGGTATTTACCGCAACGACCCCAACTGGATTCGTCCGCTGGATAAAGACATAGAACTGGTATTTGATAAAAAACAAAACAAAGCCTTCCGGCACGGCGAAGCTATTCGGTGGATATTGAAAGATGGACAGGGAAAACTGATTGGAAGGGTAGCGGCTTTCGTGAATAAAAAATATAAAACCAAGGGCGATACAGGGCCGGTAGGCGGCATGGGTTTTTTTGAATGTATCAATGACCTGACTGCTGCCCATATTTTATTCGAAGCTTGTAAGCAATGGTTGCAGGAAAAAGGGATGGGAGCGATGGATGGTCCAATCAATTTTGGAGAAAGAGACCGCTGGTGGGGATTGCAGGTGGATGGCTTTCAGCAGCCGCTCTATTGCATGAATTACAATCCGCCGTATTACCGGGATTTGTTTGAAAATTATGGCTTTCGACTTTTTTTCAACCAATATTGCTACGCATTAAAAGTAAAAGATAAACTCCAGGAAAAATTTTACATGCGCCATGCCGCCCTGGCAAAAGATCCCGCTTATTCCGCCAGGCATGTTACCAAAAAGGAATTGGTCAAATTTGCCAAAGATTTTACGGTCGTTTATAACAAAGCATGGGCGGGTCATGGTGGACTCAAACAAATGGATGAAAAGCTGGTCATTGGTATGTTTGAGCGCATGAAACCGGTGATGGATGAAAATATCAGCTGGTTCGCTTATTACAACAATGAACCGATTGGTTTCTGGGTTAATATTGTTGATTTGAATCAATGGTTTAAATATCTGAATGGAAGGTTTGACTGGTGGGGCAAACTCAAATTTTTATGGCTTAAAACCTTCAGAAAAAATAAAAAATTCAATGGAATAATTTTTGGCGTGATTCCTGAATTTCAGGCAAAGGGAGTAGATGCCTATATGATTGTGGAAGGAGGGAAGATTATCCAGGGAAGACAACTATATGAAGAGTATGAGCTTCAATGGATCGGAGATTTTAATCCGAAAATGATGAATGTGGCGGAAAGTCTGGGCACTCAAATCAGCCGCCGGCTCATTACCTTTCGTTATCAGTTTGATCCTTCGCTGCCGTTCAACCGGCATCCTTTGTTGTCGTAATGAATAAGGTTTAAAGGAATTATACTTATCTTTCCTGAAGCAACTCAGCTTCGTTCTTTTACCATTTAACCAACTGCTATGTCCACAACCACGCCATTCAAACCAACCCTTTCATTATTTGATGCGACGATGATTGTTTCCGGTTCCATGATCGGGTCGGGCATTTTTATTGTGAGCGCTGATATGTTGAAAGATATCGGAAGTGCCGGCTGGTTGCTGGCGGTTTGGCTGATCACCGGATTTATGACACTTACTGCTGCATTGAGTTATGGCGAATTGAGTGGCATGTTTCCAAAAGCGGGTGGTCAATATGTGTATCTGAAAGAAGCCTATAACCCGCTGATTGGATTTCTGTATGGCTGGAGTTTTTTCTCCGTCATTCAAACCGGCACCATTGCAGCGGTAGCAGTGGGCTTTGCCAAATTCGCGGGCTATTTCTTTCCTGCGCTTGCATGGGAAGATGAAAATACATTTTCGATATCCGGACTGGCAATTCATTATGCCCAGGTAGTGGCGATCCTCTTGATCGTGTTGCTTACTTATATCAACACCAAAGGGATTCAGGCGGGTAAGTGGATACAGACATTATTTACTTCTACTAAACTGCTTTCTCTGTTTGGTTTAATTATCGCGGGATTCATTGCTTTCAAATGGGATGTATGGCAGGCTAACTGGGAAAATGCGTGGTCATTAAAACAGCTGACTAAAAATGCTGACGGTACCATCAACTTTGAACCTTTAATCAATGGAGTTGCTTTAGGCGCAATTGCCAGTGCCATGGTTGGGAGCATTTTCAGCAGTGACGCATGGAATAATGTGACATTTATTGCGGGAGAAATAAAAAATCCGAAAAAAAATATTGGTTTAAGTTTATTGTTGGGCACCTTGATTGTTACATTGATTTATGTGCTGATGAATGTGATCTATCTGGCGAATGTGCCGTTGAACGATTTGGCATTTGCTAAAGATAACAGAGTAGCGCTGAGTGCATCTGAAGCTATATTTGGAAGCTATGGTACCATTATCATCGCCATTATGATTATGATTTCCACCTTTGGTTGCAACAATGGTTTAATCATTGCCGGAGCAAGAGTGTATTATACCATGGCCAACGATAAATTGTTTTTCAAAAATGCCGGTAGTCTCAATAAAAATATCGTTCCCGAATGGGCTTTATGGATTCAATGTCTCATGGCATGTGTACTTTGTTTAAGCGGGAAATACGGCGACCTGCTGGATATGGTTTCCTTTGTTGTAGTCATCTTTTATATTTTAACCATTGCAGGAGTATTTATACTAAGAAAGAACAGACCTGATGCAGAGAGACCTTATAAAACCTTTGGATATCCTTTTTTGCCTGCGCTCTATATTTTGATGGGTGCCTGTTTCTGTATATTGCTGATTGTTTACAAGCCCCAATTTACCTGGCCGGGTTTGATAATCACGCTGATTGGTATTCCAATATATTTTATTGCCGTAGCTTCGCAGAAGAAATAATTGAATATGTCGTTGGATTTTGTAGCATTGTTTAGTCAGATGTCGGATGTCAGGATGGCGGTCATTGGAGATGTGATGCTCGATAGTTATATATGGGGACAGGTAGAGCGCATTTCACCGGAAGCTCCGGTGCCGATTGTGACAATGGGAAAAAAAGAAAATCGTCTCGGTGGCGCGGGGAATGTAGCACTCAACGGAGCCGCACTGAATAGTCGGGTTTTTTTACTGAGTATTGTTGGTAGAGATGAGGCAGGCGATGCCATGTTGCAGCTGTTGCAGCAAAATCAAATCAACACCGATTATATTTTGCAAAGCGAAGAGCGGATTACCACTACCAAAACGCGCATTATCAGTCGCAATCAGCACATTCTTAGACTGGATCATGAAGTGACAGCTGATCTTTCCAATGAACTAGAAGCAGCTTTTTTAGAAAATATTAAAAGTTTTATTGAGAAAGAAAATCCACAGGTGCTCATTTTCGAAGACTATAACAAAGGCGTACTTACTCAAAATGTAATCAGCCAGGTCATTGCGTGGTGTAAGGAACGTGAGATTCTGATGACCGTTGATCCCAAGAAGAAAAATTTCTTTGCTTATCAGGGTGTTGATATTTTCAAACCCAATCTGAAAGAAGTAAGAGAAGCGCTTCAATTACAGCAGAATGACGTTCATCTCGATAGCATGAAAACCATCCATCGATTGCTGCATGAAAATCTTTCTCACCGTATTTCACTGATTACTTTATCTGAAAAAGGAATTTTTTATCAGGATCTTGAAGAATCGGCACTCCTCCCCACTCATGTACGTACGATTGCTGATGTAAGTGGAGCAGGAGATACAGTGATTGCAGTAGCTTCACTAGTATATCTTTTGACTAAAGATGCGGCACTGATGGCGAAGCTGTCTAACCTTGCAGGAGGACTGGTATGCGAGGAAGTAGGAACTGTTCCTATTTCGAAAAGCCGACTGCTCGATGAGTGTCTCCATTTATCCTGATTCGTAATTTGCAAGAATGAAACCTTATGCCATTATCGTAGCTGGTGGAAACGGAAGCAGAATGCAATCCGCTACGCCCAAACAATTTCTTCTCGTTGCAGGAAGACCTTTATTGCTTCATACTTTAGAAGTGTTTACAAACGCGCTGGAAGAAGTTAATCTCGTTTTGGTATTGCCGGCCGATTATATTGCTTATACTCAAACCTTGCTGAAAGAATATAATTTTAATTATCCGGTTGAATTGGTTGCAGGCGGAGAAACTAGATTCCATTCAGTTCAAAACGGATTGAAGGTGGTGAAGGAGGAGTGTGTGGTTTTCGTACACGATGCAGTAAGATGTCTGATTACTCCTGATTTGATTCGGCGTTGCTATCAGCAAACAATCGAAAAAGGAACTGCAATACCTGTCATTCCTGTTAAAGACAGCGTTCGAAGTGTAGCAGATACAGGTCATCATAAAGTAGTTGACCGTTCTGTACTCCGTTTGGTACAAACCCCCCAGACTTTCAAGACTGAAATTTTATTGCCGGCTTTTGAATGTGAATATGCAACTGCTTTTACAGACGAGGCAAGTGTGGTGGAAGCTGCGGGTGGCAAAGTGGAATTGGTGGAAGGAGAGGAGAGCAACATCAAAATCACTACTCCTTCAGACCTGCTGATTGCGGAGGCTTATTTTGCTAATGAATAGCCGATCCAGCTCATCATTATACCTAACAGAATACTGGTTAAAATGTGGAAGAGTGGCATAACGAAATACACTCCCCAATCCTCCGCCTAAAGCCACAAGCAGATAATCTTTGATATTCATATCCTAGCAATTAAAGATTTCCGGAAAATGTATAATTCAAATCAACCTGCCACAGCCCATCTTTCAAAATTACTTTTATAGGCATTTTCTTTTTTTGATAGGTGTTGGAATAGCTGATAATGACAACTGAGTCGCTTACCTGATCCAAAGAATGAATGAGAATGGATGAATTTTTAAATGCTTCTTTTTCGTCTTTTGACATTTTACGCTCGTAGCTTTTCTCCAGTTCCTTCAGCACGAGCAGATTGATGCTGTCTTTCCAGAGTAAGCCCTCCGCCATTTTATAATCTCCGTCGAGTGAACTGCGGATAAATACACGAGCTGTACTCAGCGCATCAGCGGGTCGTTCAGTCTTCGGCTCACAGCCAAACACTAAAAGAAAACCGCTTATTAGAATTAATAACCGATGCATGAGGGATGCGTTTGTTTGTCTGCAAAGCTAAAGCATTTATATCGCTCTCTGCATTAAAGCGAGCGATGTTCCTGATCCTGATCCCGATGATAAGCTTTAATGATCGCTTTCACCAGCCGATGTCGAACTACGTCTTCTTCATCCAGTTCAATATGCGCAATACCATCAATATTTTTCAGAATACGAATCCCTTTTTCCAAACCGCTGCGCTGATTCTTGGGCAGATCCACCTGCGTCAAATCACCGGTGATGATAGCTTTCGCATTGGCACCAATACGTGTGAGGAACATCTTCAACTGAAGATCGGTCGTGTTCTGTGCTTCGTCCAAAATGATAAAAGCATTATCGAGTGTACGTCCTCTCATATACGCTAGCGGCGCTATTTCAATTACCCGGGTGCTCATATAGTAGCCAAGCTTGTCGGCAGGAATCATGTCATCCAGTGCGTCGTAGAGTGGGCGTAAGTAAGGATCGATTTTTTCTTTGAGGTCTCCCGGTAAAAAACCCAGACTTTCTCCGGCTTCAACAGCGGGACGGGTGAGAATAATTTTTTTGACGATTTTATTTTTTAAAGCACGCACCGCAAGTGCTACCGCGGTGTAGGTCTTTCCAGTGCCGGCAGGACCAATGGCAAAAACAATATCATTCTTTTCGGCAGCGCCAACCAGTTTCTTTTGATTTTGAGTGCGCGCGCGTACGGTCTTTCCGTTCGGACCAAACACCAATACATCATTCGGATGTCGCTCTACAAAATGATCAATGGTTTCTTTGTCATCTCCTCCTAGTATCTGCTCAAAATACTGCTCACTCACCTGTCCGTTGCGTTCAAGATAAGCCACCAGTAAATCTATTTTTTCTTTTGCTTGCTCAATCTGCTCTGGGCTGCCGCTCAATTTGATTTGCGTGCCGCGGGAGAGAATTTTTAAAAGAGGAAATTTCTTTTTTAATAAATCCAGTTTGCCGTTATTCACACCGAAGAATTCAATGGGGTTAACGCTCTCGAGATTGATGATGGTTTCTGTCAATTGAAATAAAATTTAAAGGGTTCTTATGCTTTCAATATTAATCAATTTATAATTGACTAAGCGCATATAATTATTAACAAGTTGTGAATTTTGATATTGATCTTCATAATCCTACCATCTTGCAACGATTTTAAAATTTACCAATCGGGGCGTCAGGCGATTGGGAATGGTAAAGATATTATTGGAAAAATCTTTGATCAGTAAATATGAGATGGTATTGGCGCGATCAATCACATTAAATACTTCCAGGCTGGCCCACATATCTTTAAAATTACGGAAAGGATTCCTGCTTCTTCTTTTGCTTTTCTCACTATCCAGCAACAAAGCACTAAATCCAAAATCTACTCTGATATAGGGGTCAATCCGCAACGCATTTCTGAATTTGACAAAGTTGGGAATATTGTAAGGCATGTTGCTGCCATAAAGACAATGCATGTGAAAGCGAAAGTTTTTATTGGTAGGAAGATAGTCCTGTATAAACATGCCAACCGTAAACAATCGATCGGTGGGTCTTCTTACCCATCCGCCCTGCACCAGAGTGCTGTCTTGCGGCTTCCCCTGCGCATCCAGCGTATAATTATACCATTGATCGTTGGAGAGATTTTCACGGCTCCGCATGATGCCAATACTAATCCAACTCTCTGCATCTTTTACCAGTTCACCAAACAATCTCGCCTCCAAACCGGTAGTGTAGGCAACGGCTTCATTCACGCCCGAATAACGGATGCGCACATTGTCTATATCATAGGGTACTACATCGTAAAGCGATTTATAATAGAGTTCTGTTTGCAGTTTGAAAGGACGATTGCCCCATCCTTTGAAATTCCAGTCGAACCCTCCCGTAAACTGCCAGCTTTTTTGAGCACGTACGGTTTCATTCAGACTTCCGTCATATCTCCTTAATTCCCGATAGAGCGGAGGTTGGTGATAGGCGCCTGCCGCCATGCGGAAAACGATATCCTGTTTCCATTGGGGCTGCAAGGCAAATTGAACGCGCGGTTGTAAAAGTAATTCCTGGTTAAGTGTATTGAAATTATAACGGAGTCCAACCTGCAGGGTGATATTGTTATTTCCTTTGCTGAGATTGATATTGTCCTGCACATAGCCCTGTGTGCGGATGATTTCCAGTGAAGCAGTGGATTTAATCACTTTTCTCATCAGCAGGGCAGATGGATTGAAAGGCAAGGTGTAGCCCGCGCTGTCCTGCAATTCCCATTCATTCAAACGGTCTTGAATCGTTTGTCTTTCCAGACTCTGTCCCCATTGAAAAAAATGCTTGCCCCTTTCATAACTTCCTTTGTGAGTAGCATTGATGATTTCTATGTTGAGCCGGTTGCGTGCAAAATTTTGAAATACCCCTGCGCCGAGCGGATTCACAATGGATCCGAAAGTAGGTTTGCTTTTATCAAAATCTCTTTCTCCAAAAAGGTAAGCGCCCTGGATATCGAAGTATTCTCTTTCTCTATTCATGAAATGGCTGATCATCCATTTCAGTCTGAGATTTTTGTTGGGTTGAAAAGTAGTAGCGACACCGGTCATTGCGGTACTGTATTCATCTTTTTCTCCGCCGCCGAAATAGACATCAAGACCAAGATTAGCGGTGAAGAAAGGAGATAGGACAGAGCTGGTTTGATTGCTGAATTCCGGGGCAAGACTGAACGCCGTGCGCGAATGATTCGACATCAGTTCGAAGAGCCATTTTTCTTTGGGTTGCCAGGTGATATAAGCCTGCACATCATTGCTGGATGGTACATAACTGCCCTTGATTTCCTGACTGCTTAATAAGTTTTGATTATTGCGATTACGTACGCCGATGAGATAAGTTACTGTTTGTTTTTTCAAGGAGCCTTCCAGCTGGAGCCCTTGTTCGAGCAGGGAGATGTAGGCAGAGCCACCAAATTTAGTCGGACGTTTGTATTGAATATCGAGCACGGAACTCATCTTATCTCCATATTTAGCCTGAAAGCCGCCATTGTAGAAAGTAACATTTTTCGCCATTTCAGGATTGATAAAACTCAACCCTTCTTGCTGACCTTGTCGTACCAGGTAAGGTCGGAAAATTTCAAAGTCATTCACATAAATGAGATTTTCATCATAGTTGCCACCCCTTACTGAATATTGAGATGTAAGCTCATTGTTGCTGCCCACAAATATTTTAATGAGTGATTCGATGCCGCCGGTAGCAGTGGGAAGTTGCAAGGCGTTTTTGGGGTTGATACGAAGCGAGGAACTTTCCATCCGCAGTTTGTCGGACTGAATGGTTACCTCCTGCAATTCACGCACCCCCTTCTCCAGCCGTACTACGAGGGATTCTGTTTCATTTTCATTCAGAAAAAAATTTCTTTGGGAGGTGATATATCCGGTAGAACTAAATACCAGCGCAAGAGCCTTACCTGAAGGAACTTTAAGCGTAAATCGTCCTGAGTCGTTGGTGAAAACGCCGGTTGTTTTTCCTAAAATCATTACTGAAACCTGCTGCAGCGGATTTTCATTTTCATCTACCACTTTCCCCTGAATAATAGCTGTTCTTTTTTGCCCATTCGCAGACATAGAAACCAAAAAAATGAGCAGGCAACAGATATAATTGGCTAATAAAGAAAAAACGTTGTTGATAGAGTGGTGCATGAAGAATATTGACAACAGATGATTTAAATATGCTTCAGTGCTTCGATGGTTTGCAGGGGATTATCCGATTTGAAGACCGTATTGCCGGCTACTAATACATCTGCGCCTGCCGCTACTATTGAATGAGCATTCTCGAGCGTAACACCGCCATCCACTTCAATAAGTACAGCATGATTTCCTTCTGTAATCATCTGCTTCAGCGTTTTTATTTTTTTCAGCGTATCAGGAATAAAGGTCTGTCCGCCAAAGCCCGGGTTCACGCTCATGACGCAGACCAGATCAATATCGCTTAAAATATTGCGAAGGGATTCCGCCGGAGTGTGGGGGTTGATGGCAACGCCCGCTTTCATGCCGAGCTGTTTGATTTGTTGCACGTTGCGGTGCAGGTGTTTACATGCTTCGATATGAACAGTTAGGATGTCCGCTCCCGCATTTTTAAAAGCTTCCGCATACTGTTCGGGATGCTCGATCATCAGATGAACATCGCATGTTTTTTGCGTTGCTTTTCTGAAAAAATTCACCAGCATGGGGCCAAAGCTGATATTGGGAACGAATACGCCATCCATGACATCGAGATGATACCAGTCGGCCTTACTTTGGTTCAACATATCGCAATCGGCCTGTAATTGCAGGAAGTTGGCAGAAAGCAGAGAGGGGGCGATGAGCGGCATTGTGTGTAAATATCTGTTGGCGTAAAATTATTGAATTGCGCCCATACTTTTCAACTCAGTTCTTGCTTCTTCAAGGCCGGGGTCGAGCGCAAGGGCTTTTTTGAATTCAAGAATGGCAGTATCAGGTTGTTTCAGTTTTTGATAACAGCGCCCTTTCCAGAAATACGCTTCCGCGAAATTATTCTTAACAGTTGTCGCCAGTTCAAATACTTTCAACGCTTCATTAGGTTTATTTTGTTCAAACAGCAGCCATCCTTTTTCAAGGTAAGCCTGCAGATAAGTATAATCATTTTTAATAATAAGGTCGCAGAGCGCCTCCGCTTCCTTGTATTTTTTTTGCTTTCCGAAATAAATCACTTTCATCGTCAGAATATCGGAACTGTAGGCGGCTAAATCAGGGTTGCTGAGCAAGCTGTCAGCATAGGCAAGGGTTTGAGAATCTCCATTTTCCGCATACTGCTGAAGTTGCAGTAGGGGGGATGAGTTGTCAAGGTCTCCGCCCCTGTTACCCCGGTCTGTTGTCGGGGTGTCGGGTTGGAGATTGTGGGTTGTTGGTTGCTCTTTACACGAAAGCCATACACTACTTAAAAAAAATAAAAAAATCATTACTCGAGTCATCTTACAAAAATAGCAAACTTGTAAGGCTGAAAAATCTTTCGCCCCTCCAACCCCTCGGCGTGAATTCATAATTTTCACATGCTATTCGTAAAAAATGATGTTTCTTTGCATGCGAAAATCTACCCAAATAATAGAGTAATAATCATTTTATGAGTACATATCGGCTAGATTATTTACAACAACTGGAAGCGGAAAGTATCCATATTTTCAGGGAAGTGGCAGCTCAGTTTGAGCGGCCGGCGCTTCTTTTCAGCGGGGGAAAAGATTCCATCACGCTGGTGCAGCTTGCTAAAAAAGCCTTTGCTCCCGGCAAGTTTCCATTCCCGTTGGTGCATATTGATACCGGACATAATTTTCCGGAAGCTTTGGAATACCGCGATTGGCTGGCGAAAGAAGTAGGAGCAGAGTTGATTGTCCGTAAGGTGGAAGATACGATCAAAGCCAAAAATCTGACAGAGCCAAAAGGGAAATTTGCAAGCCGTAACTGGTTGCAAACGTACACGCTGTTGGATACCATTGAAGAATTCAAATTCGATGCCTGCATCGGAGGCGCCCGCAGGGATGAAGAAAAAGCGCGCGCCAAAGAACGCATCTTTTCCGTTCGGAATGATTTTGGTGAATGGGATCCCAAATTGCAAAGACCCGAACTCTGGAATATTTACAATGGTCGCATTCATAAAGGAGAGAACGTGCGGGTGTTCCCCATCAGCAACTGGACTGAATTAGATGTGTGGAATTATATCAAGACAGAAAATATTCCTCTTCCTTCCATCTATTTTGCTCATGAAAGAGAAGTGTTGGTGCATGAAGGACAATTGATTGCTTTGTCTGAATTTATTACGATAGAAGAAACGGATATTATTGTAAAAAAGAAAGTGCGCTACCGCACCGTTGGTGATATGACCTGTACCGCTGCGGTGGAAAGTGAAGCTACTACACTTGATGAAGTAGTGAATGAAATCAAAGCCACTCGCATCAGCGAACGTGGCGAAACCAGGATTGATGATCGGGTAACAGAAGCGGCGATGGAGGACAGGAAGAAAGGAGGGTATTTTTAATTAATAATTAATAATTAGTAATTAAAAATGAGTAAAATTTTTACTTTTTTTGACACTTTGGTCATATTCAAATAATTAGGATTTATCGCTCTCTGCAGGGGGCGAAGTGAGAGGACATAAAATAATTTAATATGGATTTACTACGATTTATCACAGCAGGAAGTGTAGATGACGGAAAGAGTACGCTAATCGGCCGACTCTTATACGACAGCAAAAGCATTTTGGCAGATCAGTTGGAGGCAATTGAACGCAGCACGAAGAACAAGGATAACGGAGAGATTGATCTTGCTTTGCTTACGGATGGTTTACGTGCGGAAAGAGAACAGGGCATTACGATTGATGTGGCTTACCGTTATTTCACGACACCTAAAAGAAAATTTATCATTGCCGACGCGCCCGGACACGTACAATACACCCGCAATATGATTACCGGTGCGAGCAATGCCAGTCTGATTATTGTTTTGATTGATGCCCGTCAGGGGGTGGTAGAGCAAACCCGTCGTCATTCCATCATTGCTTCATTATTGAAAATTCCACACGTAGTGGTCGCTATCAATAAAATGGATCTGGTTGATTTTTCGGAAGAAAGATTCAATGAGATCGTCAAAGATTATGAAGGTGTGGCGCAACAGCTTGGATTGAAAGAAGTAACCTACATTCCAATGAGTGCGTTGCAGGGAGATAATATTGTGGATGCTTCTCCTAAAACACCTTGGTACACCGGCAAACCTTTGTTGCAATTTCTGGAAGAAGTGGAATTGAATCAGGATATCAATCTTACCCAACCCCGCTTTCAGGTGCAGTTTGTGATTCGTCCGCAGACCGAAGATTTACACGATTACAGAGGCTATGCTGGAAAAATTACCAGCGGTATTTATCGCAAAGGAGATGCAGTTGTCGTTTTGCCGCAGCAGATACAAACCACCATTTCAAAAATAGAAGTTGCGGGCAAAGAAGTAGAAGCAGCATTTGCTCCCCAGGGCGTTGTGTTACACCTGGCGGATGATATAGATATCAGTAGGGGTGACAGTATTGTGCATGTAGCTACACAACCAAAGACGGCAAGCGAAATGGAAGTATTGTTGTGTTGGCTGGATGAGAAGCCATTGCAGCAGGGCAACAAATATTTATTGCAGCATAACAGTCGCTTAGTGCGTGCGATGGTACGTGATATTGCCTACAAATTAGATGTGAATACCTTGCAGCAGCAGCCGGTAGAAGGAGGCGTGAAGCTGAATGAAGTGGTGAAAGCAACCCTCAAGACAGCTTCGCCATTGGTATATGATAGTTTTGAAGAACTCAATACTAATGGAGCGGCTATTCTGGTGGATGAAACCGGTAATTCAACGGTGGCAGCCGTACTGCTTCGTTAATTGATTTTTATGTCATCCATTCCTTCATCCAAAGGTTTTGTGGTGCTGGCAGGAGCTGGTCCGGGTGATCCGGAATTAATTACTTTGAAATTGCAGCGAAGATTAAGGGAGGCAGATGTGATCATTGCTGATAGACTGGTGCATCCCGACATTATTCAGTTCAATGCCAGTGCTGATACCCATGTTATTCTTGCCGGCAAACAGGGATACAATGATGCATCCTTTACACAGGAAGAAATTACAAAGTTGATTATCAGTTACGCATTGGAAGGGAAAAAAGTGTTGCGATTAAAAGGAGGTGATGTAGCATTTTTCAGCAATGTGCTTGACGAGTTGATCGGTCTAACGGAAAATCAAATTCCTTTTGAAATCATACCCGGTATTACCGCAGCATCCGGTGCTTCCGCCTACGCAAGCATACCCCTTACTGCGCGCGGATATGCGCAGGGGGTAAGATTTCTGACATTCAATCCCAATACGGTTTATACTGAAAATACCTGGAATGAAATAGCTCATACCGATGATACCTTAGTTTGTTATATGGCGTCTAAAAATCTGACGCATGTGGTAGAAAAATTACTGCATCAAGGCGCATTTGTTGATACATTGATAGCCATCATAGAGCAAGCTACTACTGCACAACAAAAAGTCTCTGTGACCACCTTAGCTAAGTTCAATCAACAATTTCCCGATCCGGCTTTTGCTTCACCTTCCTTAGTCATCATTGGGTCGGTGATTGCGTTACATGAAAAGTTCAATTGGTTCAATACCGGCGAAGAAGGAGCAGCTTTTCAAGAGTTAGCTTGATTTATTGCCTTGATAACCGGTTTTTTGTATGCCGGCATTTTGGGGGCAATTCTATTTGGGTTATTGAATACAATCGCACTGGCAATTGCTAAATCCGGTTATAGGCGCACATCCTACTACGTATCAAAAAGTTGGTGAAATCCGAAATGAACTAATTAAAAATGGATATAGCCCTCGTTGGTTTATCATTTCTCAAAAAAGATATCGAATATTTAATAAAATTCTTGATAACTCTGTACCCAATTCAAATCATCTTAAAGGCAAGGCGATTGATTTATTCGTTCTTGATATTGACGGCGATGGGCAGTATGACGCAAAAGATTTCAGATTAATACAATCAGCTGTTTTGAAATGCAGGCAAAAAAATATTGGTAAAAAAATTAAGGCCTTTGATTATTTTGGCAAAGGGTATTTAACTCAACACATGGTAGATATAGAAGTCTTGAATTAAGACTCATTGCTGTCCGGGGGAAATTTAAATTGAACCCCTTCAGGGTTCTGATCTTCTTTCTTTACATAAACCGCCGACTTTATCGGCGGCTATTCATATTGAACCCCGTTGGGGTTTAGCATTCGATTTTAAATACTGCCACATT
>JAGWWM010000026.1 GCA_018970395.1 Bacteroidota bacterium | reverse complement strand
AGTATTCCTGGCTTAAGACACTGGCGCTTTTCAGAGAAGAGCAGCTAAAGGAGAAATTATCTGTTATCATACAGGAGGTGAGTGAGGCTATCATGATTCAGCCTGAAGATCAAGATCTGCTACATGAAGGAGATTTATATGATCTTAACCGGCGCAATTCAATCACGAATCGTTTTACGTTATTTGAACTTAGAGAAATCATACAGGAATCATTTTCAAAACATCATTTAAAAAACACTCAGTTTGAATTTGCAGTTGCCGGAGATCAGGTTTTGGAACACTATGCATTAAAGTCCACTCGTTTTATGGAAATGATGTCCGATAGTGTTCATCACCTTAAAATTTTATATCCCCTGACCCCGGGTACAGGTACTTTTATGGAAAGCCTGACTCCAGAGGAAATATTAATTATCGTTGTGCCGGATATCAAATCCATCGTACTGAAATCCTTAGGTTGGATGATTGCCGGCGCACTGATTTTCACCGTTATTATCATTGTGACATTTTACATGACTTTTAGCGCTTTATTGCGACAAAAAAAGTTGAGTGAGATGAAAACGGATTTCATCAACAATATGACCCACGAGTTGAAAACTCCACTGGCAACTATTTCGCTGGCGGTGGATGCTTTAAAAAGTGAGAAGGTAATCGGGGACGAAACGAAGAGAGCGTATTTTACCGGAATGATACGAGATGAAAACAAAAGAATGAATCGTCATGTGGAAACGATCTTGCAGGCGGCGCAATTGCAAGCGGGAGATTTACAATTGGAAAAAAAACCTACCCATATCCATGCATTAATTCACCAGTCATTAGAGCAGCATGCTTTACAAATTGAACAGAAGCATGGGGAGGTGGTGCTGAAGCTGGATGCTGTTAATGATTTGCTGTCAGTCAATGAACCCCATTTTTTGAACCTGATTAGTAATCTGTTGGATAACGCCATAAAGTATTCTCGAGATATACCCTTAAAAATTACTATTACATCCAGGAGTAATGCTAGATGGTTTCGCTTTAGCATCGAGGATAACGGAATTGGAATGAGCAGGGATACGCTCTCAAAAATCTTTGAAAAATTTTATCGTGCTCATACGGGTAATCTGCATAATGTAAAGGGATTTGGTTTGGGCTTAAGCTATGTAAAAACCATCACCGATGCTCATGGCGGCAGCATTAAAGCCGAAAGCGTACCCGGGAAAGGCAGTATTTTTTCACTCGAGTTTCCAATGGGAGGGTAGGCATCTTTCTTTTTTTCAGCAATTTTCATACTATTCACCTATGATACACAGTTTTGCGGGCTGTTTTGTGTATTCTACAAAGGTTATCCACAGTTAATTCACGGTAATCCACATATTTTCAGTTTACATCCCATTAAAATCGCTTCAAACCCTTTGTGGTAAAGGTTTCTGTTCTGTGGAAAAAATAAACAGCCACAGATTTGGATTAAAAGTGGGAAAAAGTGTTATTTTGTGTTGAATTATGGCAAATGCCATTTCAAATCGCACAAATGATCGGTTTTTTAGGAGAATATGAGGTAACGATTGACGCTAAGGGGCGCTTCCTCCTTCCGGCCGGCTTTAAAAAGCAAATCCCGGAAGAATGGGGAAACCTCTTTGTTATCAGTCGGGGTATTGAACCTTGTCTGACCCTTTATCCCATGAAGTCATGGGAGCCTATATTCTCCGAAATCAGTCAACTGAACGATTTCGATCCCAAAGTAAGACAATTTCAGCGCTATTTTTTGAATGGAGCTACTACTGTTGAGCTGGACAGTGCCGGAAGGCTCTTATTGCCGCCCAACTTAAAAACCTATGCTTCCCTTGATAAGGATGCGGTGCTGGTAGCAGCTGTTAAAAAAATAGAGATTTGGGATAAGCGTAAGTATCAACAGTTCTTTGAAAACTTTTCACCCGATGCATTCAGTCAATTAGCGGGAGAAGTAATGGTAAAAAAAGATGCTTGATCAAGATATGAGCAAGCTGAATGACCGGGAGGTCTATCATGTTACGGTCATGCTGAAGGAAGCGGTGGACTCACTGGTGACGAATCCTTCGGGTATTTATGTGGATTGCACACTTGGAGGAGGGGGGCATAGCCGAGAAATTTTAAGTCGCCTTGATGCTTCAGGAAGACTTATTGTATTTGATCAGGATCCTCAGGCAAAAAGCAATGTGCCGACCGATGAACGGGTGGTATTTGTGCCACATAATTTTCGCCATCTCGCTCGTTTTTTGAAACTGCATCAGGTAGCGCAAGTGCATGGAGTACTGGCTGATCTTGGGGTATCCAGTAAGCAGTTTGATGATGCGTCCAGAGGTTTTTCCATTCGTTTTGATGGTCCGCTGGATATGCGTATGGATCCGGCGCAGCCCAAAACCGCCGAGTGGGTGCTACGCGAATTTTCGCAAGAGCAGCTCCATAAAATGCTGGAGCGATACGGAGAAGTGACCAATGCCAAAACCCTTGCTGCTGCGATCGTACAACAGAGGAGTATGACTCCTTTTCATACGATCCGTCAGTTTAAGGAAGCACTGCATACTTGGGTGAAAGGAAATCCCAATAAATATTGGGCACAGGTATTTCAGGCATTGCGCATTGAAGTGAATGAAGAGCTCCTGGCACTCGAAGAATTATTAACGCAACTGCCGGATCTCCTGTTGCCCGGTGCACGTGCAGTCATCCTTTCTTTCCATTCGCTGGAAGACAGGATGGTGAAACGATTTTTTAAAGAAGGCAGCCTGCAAGAACAACCCGACCATCCATTTTCCAAAGAAAAGCCAACAAGTCCTTTTCGGGTCATTACCAAAAAACCGATTGAACCCGGAGCGGAGGAAATTAAATCCAATTCTAGATCAAGAAGCGCCCGGCTGCGTATTGCCGAAAAAAAATAAAAAAACAGTAATTGTTGCCAACCGCAACCAAAGAGTATAGGAGATGGCTTTAAAAGAACAAAAAGCGGATATCAATAAATGGTTCAACTATCGTTGGATCATTCGTAACCTGCCCTTTTTTATCTATCTGTCTGTACTGGCACTGCTCTATATCGCTAACGGACATTACGCCGACAATACCGTAAGAGAAATCAATCTTACCAAAAAAAATTTAAAAGAACAGGAATACGAATATAAAATGCTGAACGGCAAACTGATGTTTCAAAACCGTCAAACAGAAATTTCGAAATCGGTAGCATCCATTGGTTTACAGGAATCCGTAGCACAACCCATATTGCTTAAAGACAGTACCATTCAAAAATAAATGGAAGTAAAAAAAGACATATCCTGGAGGGTTTATCTCAGTTTTATCGGACTGATATTATTTGGCATACTCATACTAGGGAAAGCATTTTACATTCAAAAATTTGAAGGGAATTACTGGAAAAAAATGGGCGATAGTCTGCATACCAAAATCATTGATCTGGATGCAGAAAGAGGTACCATTTACAGCGAGGATGGCAGCATGCTAAGTACCTCATTGCCGGAGTTTGATATCTATATTGATTTTGGTGCGGAAGGATTGCGTAAAAACAACGGAGCCATATTTTACCAGAAAATTGATTCATTGTCAGACAGTCTATCGCATCTTTTTGCCGACAAGACGGCTGCCTTTTATAAAAAAGAATTAAAGGATGCCTATGCTTCTAAAAACAGATATTATGCCTTTAAAAAGAGAGTCTCTTTTGAGGAATATAAGCGCTTTAGAAAATTCCCACTGATTAAAGAAGGGAAAAACAAAAGCGGTTTTATTGTAGATGTTAAAACAAAAAGACTGAATCCTTTCGGAGAACTAGGATTCAGAACGATTGGGTTGTACAGAGAGCATGGAAAGCTGGTTGGACTTGAGCGTTCGTTTGACAGTGTATTAAAAGGTGCTGCCGGTAAGCGACTGGTTCGTTTTGCTGCTGGTGGCATGATGATGCCGGTGGAGGGATTTGAATTATCTCCTGAAAACGGCCAGGATATCTATACAACACTTGATGTTAATATTCAGGATATAGCCGAAAGAGCATTGATGAAAAAAATGGTAGCAAATCAGGCGCTGGAAGGAACCTGTGTAGTGATGGAAGTGGCGACGGGTAAAATCAAAGCCATGGCTAATTTGGGTAGAACTAAAGAAGGCAATTATTTTGAAATTGACAATTATGCCCTCAAAACATCCGAGCCAGGTTCTACCATCAAACTCATTACGCTGCTGGCAGCATTGGAGGATAAATATGTTACCATTAATGATTCAATTTTCATTAATGGCGGCATCTGGAATATCTCAGGAAGAAAAGTCGAAGATGATCATGATGGGCCTGCTTCTGTTTCGTTTAAATATGCCTTCGCCCATAGTTCGAATGTAGCCATGAGCAAACTTGCATTTCAGCACTATTCAAAAAGTCCCGTTTCTTATTATAAACATCTCGACCGTCTGCGGCTTACCCGAAAATCTGGTATTGAGTTAAAAGAGGAATTTTTCCCCGGCATTAAAAATCCTTCCAAAGAAAAGTATTGGCATCCTACTACCCTTATATCCTGGGGATTTGGGTATGAGTTACAGGTATCACCCCTTCAGTTACTGATGGTGTATAATGCAGTTGCCAATAATGGTAAAATGATGAAACCCTATCTCCTGAATGAAATCCGCCAGTATGGTACGTTAGTGTACAAAAACGAACCGGTCATCCTTGAGCCTGCTATCGCTTCTCCCGCAACGATCCAACAATTAAAAGAATGTTTGGCAGCAACCTGTACCGAAGGTACCGCTAAAGATGTTTTTAAAACAACCCCTTATAAAGCAGCCGGCAAAACCGGTACGGCAAAAGTGAATGATGGATTTTTTAACTATGATGATAAAGTATATCAATCTGCCTTCGCAGGTTATTTCCCTGCTGAACGACCGGTCTATTCGATGATTGTTGTCATCAAGAACGCTCCTAAAACTACCAATATCTACGGAAGTTCAGTAGCTGCGCCCGTATTTAAAGAGATAGCGGATCATTTGTATAAATATACACAACCTCAAACCATTGCTTTCAACAAGACTTTGGCAGACTCGATGAATACTGCTTTCAAACAAAAAAATAATAATACTGCCGGTCAACGCACGGATAGTGCTCCTGCTTCAACGAGCGAATCTGTTTTTTCAGTTGAGAAAAACAAAACTGAGTTTGAGGCAGAACGACTCATAGCCTTGCGTAAAGAGCCCAAAACGATTATACCTGATGTAACGGGTATGGGGTTAAAAGATGCTTTATACCTGCTGGAGAGTCATGGTCTGAGAGTAATCGTCAACGGAAAAGGCAAAGTAGTAAGTCAGTCGCTGGCAAAAGGAACGACACTTCCCAAAAATGAACCCATTGTATTGTATTTGAATTAATGAAGATTTTACAAGACATATTATACAAGACTTCCATCCTTCAGATACAAGGTAAGGCAACGGTTGCTGTACAGCAATTAATTATTGATTCAAGAATGGTGCAACCGGGTACTTGCTTTATTGCCATTAAGGGAGTGCATACGGACGGGCATCAGCATATTTCTCAGGCAATAGAAGCAGGCGCAGTGGCTGTTGTGTGTGAACAACTGCCGGAAACATTACAGGATGAAATTACTTATATACAGGTTCGGAACAGTGCCGAAGCTGCAGGCTATATGGCACATGCCTTTTTTGGAAACGTTAGCAATCAGCTGAAAATAGTAGGGGTAACGGGTACGAATGGAAAGACAACGGTTGCAACGTTATTGTACCAGCTTTTTTCCTCGCTGGGTTACCAATGCGGATTAATTTCTACCGTTGCGAATCGCATCGGTTCGGAAACGCTTGTCGCAACGCATACCACTCCCGATGCGATTCAGCTCAATACTTTATTGAGTCAAATGCATGCTGCGGGTTGTACTCATGTGTTTATGGAGTGCAGTAGTCATGCCATTCACCAGCATCGTATTGCGGGCATTCAATTTACAGGCGCCATTTTTACCAATATCACGCACGATCATCTGGATTATCACCAAACTTTTGATGCCTATATCAAAGCCAAAAAAGGATTTTTTGACAGGATTGGTTCTGATGCGTTTGCTCTTACCAATGCGGATGACGCGCGCGGGACTGTGATGTTGCAAAATACTAAAGCCAAAAAATATACTTACGGACTAAAAAATATTTCTGATTTCAAAGGAAAAATGCTGGAGAATAATCTGGAAGGATTACAACTGAGCATCGAACACCATCAGGTGCATTTCCGGTTAATCGGCGCCTTTAATGCGTATAATCTGCTGGCAGTATATGCCGCTGCAGTTTTAATGGGAGAAAATAAAGAGTTGGTCTTGAGTACCCTTAGTAATCTCTCCGGAGCACAGGGAAGATTTGAGACGATTCGTTCGAATAAAAAAGAATTGTTGGGCATTATTGATTATGCGCACACACCCGATGCGCTGAAGAATGTGTTATCCACCATTCAACAGCTCAAGCAACAGCAGGAACAACTCATCACGATTGTGGGTTGCGGTGGAGATCGGGATAAGACCAAACGTCCGCTTATGGGTTCAGTGGCTTGCGCCTTGAGTGATCGGGTCATTTTTACCAGCGATAATCCTCGTTCAGAGAATCCGGAGTCTATTTTAACGGATATGCAGGCTGAGCTGAGTAGTGCCGAAAGAAAAAAATTATTGGTGATTGAAGACCGGAAGCAAGCGATTGAAACTGCAGTGAAGATTGCAGGCTGCAGGGATATCATTCTACTCGCCGGTAAAGGACATGAAAAATATCAGGAGATAAAAGGGGTTAAATATCCTTTTGATGATAAATCTGTGTTGAGTGAAATTTTTGCGCAAATGGATACTTCATTCATGACCGATAAATAAAGGAACAAAATGCTGAAACATTTTTTTAACTGGTTGACTGAAAACGGAATAGATGTTCCCGGAGCTCCGCTGTTCCAATACATCACCAGCCGGGTAATGCTCGCAATGGTTTTGTCCCTTGTGATTTCAGCCATTTTTGGTAAAAAGATTATAGGGTTTTTAAGAAAAAAACAAGTAGGGGAATCTGTACGAGAACTGGGTCTTGCAGGTGAGCAACAAAAAAAGGGAACGCCTACTATGGGAGGGGTTATCATTATTCTGGCCATTTTGATTCCAACGCTGCTGCTTGCCGATATCAGTAAGGTGTACATTCTGCTCATGATATTCGCAACATTATGGATGGGGCTTATCGGTTTTGTGGATGATTATTTAAAGCTGAGAGCCAAAAGATTGGCGCAACAAAAGGGAATTACTTATAAAAAAGGAGATGATGACGGATTAGCAGGCTGGTTTAAAATTCTCGGACAAGTTGTGTTGGGTATTGCCGTTGCAGCTACTTTATTATTCAACGATACAATTAGTGTTTACCGGGAGTTTGAAGGCAACGGATTACCCCCTGCCGGTTCCTACAAAAAAGTCACGCTTAACGGGAGTGAAAAAATAATGGTGCAAGCGAACGATCCTATTACGACGATTCCTTTTGTGCGTACGCATGAATTCAATTATTCCAAATTACTGCCTGCATCATGGCGAGGATTTACTTCGATATTATACATACTCATCGTTGTATTTATCGTGACAGCTGTTTCCAATGGCGCTAATATTACAGATGGAATTGACGGACTAGCCACAGGAGTGTCGGCAATTATTGGAATAGGATTGGGCGTATTTGCCTATGCCAGCGGTAACCTGCGCGTAGCGGAATATCTCAATATCATGTATATCCCTAATCTCGGTGAGTTGTCAGTTTTTATTGCTGCAATGGTTGGCGCCTGCATCGGTTTTTTATGGTACAATGCTTATCCTGCTCAGGTCTTTATGGGAGATACCGGCAGTTTGATGCTCGGAGGGATTATCGCATCGCTAGCTTTTCTGGTTCGGAAAGAATTACTCATTCCCATTTTTTGCGGAGTCTTTCTCGTGGAGAATTTAAGTGTGGTTTTACAGGTGAGCTATTTTAAATATACCCGAAAAAAATACGGGGAAGGCAGACGGATATTTTTGATGAGTCCGCTTCATCATCATTATCAGAAAGCGGGCTTTCATGAAAGTAAAATCGTTACGCGATTCTGGATAGTAACCTTATTATGTGTGGTGTTGTCGGTAGTAACCTTAAAAATCAGATAATCGAAGTAAAAAAAAAGATGGCATATAAGTGCTACATATTAGGTGGAGGGGAAAGCGGTACAGGAGCGGCTATTCTTGCTGCAAAGCAGGGCTATGAAGTTTTTCTGAGTGATGCCGGTAAAATCGGTAATCAGTATAAAGAAGAACTGTTGGCTTATGGAATTGCTTTTGAAGAGGGAGGGCATAACCGTGAGAAAATTTTAATGGCGGATGAAATTGTGAAGAGTCCGGGTATCCCTGAAAAAAATGAATTGTTGAAAGCGATTCGTGCTAAAGGCATTCCCGTAATCAGTGAGATTGAACTGGCCTGGCGCTTCAAGGGAAACAGTCGCATCGTTGCCATTACAGGCAGCAATGGTAAGACTACCACTACTTCACTTACTTATCATATCTGTAAAACAGCCGGAATGGATTGCGCGCTGGTGGGCAATATCGGATTGAGCATGGCACGTCAGGTGGCACTGGATCCCAAGGCGCTCTATGTAACGGAAGTGAGCAGTTTTCAGCTGGATGATATCAAGGATTTCAGAGCGGATGTGGCAGTACTAACGAATATAACGGAAGATCATCTTGATCGTTACGAGTACCGGTTTGAAAATTATATCAAGGCTAAATTTAAAATCATACAAAATCAGCAATCTACAGATGCCTTTATTTTTTGCGCTGATGATCCGGTAACCCAACAATATTTCAATCAATATTCCATTCCTTCAAATTTATATCCCATTACTATGCAGCAAGAGCCTAAAAGAGGAGCTTTTATTAAAAATCAGATGATGACCATTGAGGTTAATGATGAATCGATCAGCATGAGTGTTGATGATTTTAAGCTGAAGGGCAGACATAATCAGTACAACACGATGGCGGCAGGATTGGCTGCGGCAGTCTTAGGTATTCGTAAAGTCAGTATTCGCGAAGCCATTACCAATTTTGAAAATTTGGAACATCGCATGGAGTATGTGGCAACGGTGAAAGGAGTGACTTATATCAACGATAGTAAAGCAACGAATATCAATTCAACCTGGTTTGCGCTTGAAAGTATGAGTCAGCCCACCCTGTTGATTCTTGGGGGAGTGGATAAGGGAAATGATTACAGTATTCTGAAATCACTGGTACAGGAGAAAGTAAAAGCAATTATCTGTCTTGGACTGGACAATCAGAAATTACATGATGAATTCAGGGATACCGGAATTAAGATGGCTGATGCCAGAAGTGCGGAAGAAGCAGTGAAGCTGGCGTATCATTTTGCGCAAAGCGGTGATGCAGTTTTGTTAAGTCCGGCATGCGCCAGTTTTGATTTGTTTAAAAATTATGAAGACAGAGGCATTCAATTTAAAAATGCAGTAAAAGCACTTTGATCGAGTCTAAGCGATGGAGACAATAGAAAAAAATATTCAACAGGTATTTGGTGCGCAGGGACTGGATGTGAAAACCCGGGGCGATAAAGCGATCTGGGCTATCATTATCCTGTTATCTATCTGCGGATTGCTGGTGGTTTATAGTGCTACCAATTCACTTGCCTATAAACTTCACAAAGGCAATACCTGGGTATTTCTATTCAGACAATTCTCAGTCGTTGCTGTGGGTATTGTCATAGTTTATTTCGCGCATCTGGTTAACTATACTATCTATTCCAGATGGGCTCGGTTCCTGTTTGTTATCGCCATCATTTTACTCATTTATACTTTGTTTTTCGGTACCAGCCTCAATGAAGCCAATCGTTGGATTCGATTACCCTTGCTTAATTTTACCGTTCAAACTTCAGACCTCGCTAAGCTCGCACTCTTTATGTATTTGTCGAGATTGCTTTCTAAAAAACAAGAGGTTATAAAAGATTTCAAGAAAGGATTTATTCCACTCATGCTTCCGATTGTGATTATCTGCGGTTTAATCGCCCCCGATAATCTGTCCACTGCATTACTTACCGGCGCAACGGGTATGCTGCTTTTGTTTATTGGAAGAGTCAGCATGAAACATCTTTTACTGGTAGTGGCAGTCGGCGCATTTTTCATTGGAACGCTGGTGTTTTTGGCAAGAGCATATTATGATGAAGCCAATGGCAGATCGAAGGAGCTGCCTGCCGCTTTATCCATCAAGCGAGTATCAACCTGGATTAAAAGGGTGCAGGATTTTATGTATGCCAAAAATGATGAAGCGCCCTATCAGGTTCAGCAGGCTAAGATTGCCGTTGCTAAAGGCGGCTTCTTTGGATTGGGCCCCGGGAACAGTGAACAGAGAAACTTTCTGCCCCATCCTTATTCTGATTTTATTTATGCGATCATTCTCGAGGAGTATGGACTCTTAGGGGGTACGTTTATTGTTTTCATTTATATGATTTTTCTGTTCAGAGCCATTAAAATTTTCCGTAAATGCGGTTATGCCTTTGGCGCTTTTCTTTCCATTGCATTGAGTTTTACGCTGGTGATACAGGCGATGGCGAATATGGCTGTGAATGTGGGGTTGTTTCCTGTTACGGGAGTGACCTTGCCCTTAGTAAGTATGGGAGGAAGCAGCATCATTTTTACCAGCATCGCTATTGGTATCATTTTAAGTGTTGGAAGAAATGTTGAAGTGATTGAAGAGGAAGCGGAAAATAAAAACGGATCAGTTGCATGAGTAAGCGATTTATCATAGCAGGAGGAGGAACGGGAGGACATATTTTCCCTGCCATTGCCATCGCACAGGCAATTCGGAAAATGATGCCACTAGCTGAATTTTTGTTTGTGGGCGCAAAGGGGAAAATGGAAATGGAAAAAGTGCCGCAGAGCGGATTTAAAATTGTGGGGCTTGATATTGCAGGGTTTAACAGAAAAGAATGGTTTAAAAATATTCTACTGCCTTATCAATTGATGAAAAGTTTTTTACAGGTTCGCCGAATAGTTCATGAATTTAAACCGGATGCAGTAATCGGGGTGGGCGGATATTCTACCTATCCGGTGTTGAGATGGGCACAGTTCAAAAACATTCCCACATTTATTCATGAGGCCAATGCATTTGCGGGTAAATCAAATCAGTTGCTGGCGAAGAAGGCTTTGAAAATATTTACAGGCACTTCCGGGATGGAGCGGTTTTTCCCTGCTCAGAAAACAATTGTAACCGGCAATCCGGTTCGTCAGTCAATCGCGCATCTTTCAGTTGACAGAGCCGAAGCACTTGCAGGTTTTGGACTGGAAGCGCATCAAACAACCTTGTTGATAATAGGAGGTAGTCTGGGTGCGGTTTCAATCAATCGTGCAGTTGCTGCCGGCATTAACCGACTGCAGTCGTATGGCATACAACTCATCTGGCAAACCGGGAAGCCATTTATCAATGAAGCTAAATCAGTTTGTTCCGGATTGAAAGGAGTATGGGTGAATGATTTTATCCAGGATATGCATCTGGCTTATGCTGCCGCAGATCTGCTGGTTTCAAGAGCTGGTGCCATGTCGGTAGCAGAAATCGCTCTTGCCGGAAAGCCTGCCATTTTTATTCCTTATCCTTTTGCTGCCGAGGATCATCAGACATCCAATGCGCTGCATTTGGTCAATCGCGATGCTGCGCTTCTGATACCAGATCGGGAGGCAGCACAAAAATTAATAGATCAGGTCATTGCCTTAGCAGGCGATCATGATAAGAGATCAACCATGAAAAATAACCTCCTTGCTTTAGCTGTGAAAGACGCCGATGAACACATTGCAAAAGAGATTATTAAACAGATTGGATCTTGATAACGTTGAAAGAAATACAGGCGGTCTATTTTATTGGAATTGGCGGCATTGGCATGAGTGCGCTGGCGCGCTACTTTCATTCCCTTGGAGTGAAGGTGAGCGGGTACGATAAAACACCCACTCCTTTAACGCATCAGTTGGAAGTGGAGGGGTTGGTTGTGTATTATGATGAAAATATTGACCGCGCGCCAAAAGAGGTACAGCTGGTAGTATATACACCGGCAATCCCTGAGCATCATACTGAATTGACCTATTATCGTACACATGGATATTCGGTAGTGAAACGCAGCGATGTGCTGCAAATTATCACAGCTGGCGCCACCAATATTTGTGTGGCAGGTACACATGGCAAAACGACCATCAGCACACTGACTGCTTATCTGCTCCGTGAAACCGGGTATGGCTGCCATGCTTTTCTGGGAGGTATTTCCGTCAACTACAATACCAATTACTGGAGCAGTACTAGCTCACTTTGTGTAGTGGAAGCGGATGAGTATGATCGTTCTTTCCATAAACTCTCTCCTGATTATGCGGTCATCAGTTCAATGGATCCGGATCATCTGGACATTTACGGAACTGCACAAAATGTGGAAAATGCTTTTATTGAGTTTTCAGGCAAAATAAAAACTGGCGGCCTGCTGCTCTATAAATATGGATTAAAACGGGCAGTAGATTTAAAGGGAAGTAATCGGTTGTCGTATCATGTTACTGATTCGCAAGCAGATGTTCATACGCAAGATCTCCAGATACAACCCGGCGGCTATACGTTTGATGTGGTCATAAAAAATGCGGGCGTCACGCATGTGATCAATCATCTTTCTTTATCTGTCGGCGGATTGCATAATGTTGAGAATACTTTGCCGGCAGTAACGCTTGCATACTTGCTCGGAATCTCGGATGAGTCTATTCGTACAGCACTGGCTGCTTTTCGTGGGGTGAAAAGAAGATTTGAATATATTATTTCTCCGGCCCAGGGAGATTATATTCTGATAGATGACTATGCACATCATCCGGAGGAGTTACGTGCTTTGATCAGCGGAGCGAAACATCTCTTCCCGGATCATGCCATCGCTATTGTTTTCCAGCCCCATCTTTATTCACGCACGCGCGATCTGGCAGCGGGCTTTGCGGAAAGCTTATCCGCGGCGGATATTTCTATTTTGCTTCCCATTTATCCCGCCCGTGAATTGCCAATAGAAGGAGTTTCAGCGAATATCATTTTTGATAAGATAATTTCAGCTGATAAATACCTGCTAGATAAACAAGAACTGATCAATCAGATTGAAATCGTTTTAAATCGATATAAAAATAAAAATAATGTTCAAAAGATGGTGGTAATCACGGCGGGTGCAGGTGATATTGATGCCCTGTTGCCCGACTTGAGAAAAAAACTGATACATGAATAAGCGGAAGGAAACGATAAAGAAAATTTCGATCCTGGTATTATGGATACTAGTTGGCACTTCAACATTAGTCCTGCTTGTTGCTGCCAATATGTATCAGGGTAATACGCTTTGTTCTGATGTAGTGGTAAGTATGAATGGCTCCGGCAAAACCAGTCACATCTCTGCCTCCGAAATTATAGGAATCATTTCAAAGGGAGATTCTGCTGCGTTGGTACGAACACCCATCAAAAGATTCAATTTGGTTGAACTTGAATCATTGCTCGAAGAACATCTATGGATTCGCAATGCGGAATTATATTTTGACAATACCGGCGCTTTGCATGCTGAGATAGAGGAACGTACTCCTGTTGCTCGGGTATTTACAACAGAGGGTCAGAGTTTTTATCTGGATGAAAAAGGGTTTCACCTGCCTGTCAACGCAGATCAGATCGCGTATGTGCCTGTGTTTACCGGATTCCCTTTCAGTAACCATGCTTCTAACCAAACGGACAGTATTTTAAAACAAGAAATTGTTGCTATTGGCAATTACATCACCGCGAATGAAAGGTGGATGCGTGAAATAGATCAGATTGTTTGGGATTCAACAGCTGTGCGCATGCTGCCTTCTTCCGGAAAATTTGAAATCATTTTTGGAAGCGGAGAAAAAGTTGCTGAGAAATTTAAAAGACTTCAATTGTTTTACGACCAGATATTGACTCGGGCAGGGGTAAACTATTATCGGACACTTGACCTGCGTTACGATAAGCAGTTAGTGGCTTTCAAAACGGATAGTGCACACTTGTTGACATCTTTTCTGCCGGTGTTAGACACTTTGCAGAAAAGTCTGATTGTAAAAGATAGCAGTGCCAATATAAAAGATACAATAGTGGTTAAAAAAAATAAACCTTCACCGGTTATAAAAAAAGAAAATAAAGGAGCAGAAAAAAAAGAACCTCATAAAAAAGCAGAACAGAACAAACCTAAACCAAAAGCGATATTATCAAATCAATAAAAATTAAACCATCAACTAAAAAGAAACAAATATGCAACAAGTGTCAAACAAGCCCGGAGCTGAGCCGGAAGCAACAACAGCAACAACTGCACCCGAGAATAATAATCCGATCATTGTAGGATTAGATGTAGGAACTACAAAAATTGCGGCCATTGCAGGGAGAATGAATGAACATGGTAAACTCGAAATTTTGGGATTTGGACGCGCGACCAGTCATGGTGTCAAACATGGAATGGTTTTAAATATTGATAAAACCATCAGCGCCATCCAGCAGGCCTTGGAAAATTGCTATAAAAGCAACCCTGGCCTGTCGATCAAGGAAGTGTATGTGGGCATTGCAGGTCATCATATCAAATCGCTGCAAACGCGCGGTGATATTGTTCGTGAGGATAACGAAAATGAAATCTCACAAAAAGATGTGGATCGTCTGATCAAGGATCAGCATCAGACCTATATTCCTGCCGGTGATCAGATCATTGATATCATTCCGCAGGAATACACCGTAGATAATATTTCTAACTTACAAAGTCCTGTTGGTTACAGCGGGGTCAAAGTGGGTGCTAATTTTCACATTATTACCGGTGATCGCAATGCTATTCGAAATATCAAAAGGAGTGTAGAAAAAAGCAGTCTGCAGGTAAAAGATCTGGTGCTGCAACCGTTGGCATCTGCGGCTGCCGTAATGTGTGAGCAAGATCTTGAAGCAGGGGTAGCGATTGTAGATATAGGGGGTGGCACAACGGATCTTGCAGTATTTTATGAGGGCATTTTAAGAGCTACTGCTGTCATCCCATTTGGAGGGGAAAATATTACCAATGATATCAAAATTGGTCTTGGCGTATTGAGGTCTCACGCGGAACAAATGAAAATCAAGTTTGGAAGCGCTTTGGCTGAAGAAAAAAAGTCGAATCAGTTCATTACTATTCCGGGCATTAAAGGACTTGCCCCTAAGGAAATCAGTGTACACAATCTGGCCAATATCATTCAGGCGCGTATGACCGAAATACTGGATTTTGTAACCTTCCATTTAAAACAAATCGGACTTAATAATCGCATGCTGAATGGTGGCGTTATCCTTACGGGCGGAGGATCTCAGTTAAAACATCTGATTCAACTTACAGAATATGTTACCGGACTCAATGCAAGAATCGGGTATCCCAATGAGCATCTTGCGAACGGACATCTGGAAGAACTGGCGAATCCTATGTATTCTACCTGTATTGGTTTGATACTGAAAGGACAGGATGTGTATGAAAGTTCCCTTAACTCGCTCATTCAGAAGCAAGTTCAGAAAGTGGAGGAAGTGAATGAAGAGGGGCCGGTTGTTATTACTACAACACAAGGGCAAGAGAAGGAGAAGGAGCCTGTTATTATTTCAGTAACACCCACACAGGGAAGAAAGACTCTGAAGCAATTCATCAACGGCATTAAGACCGGCTTGATAGATTTATTTAAAGAAGAGGAAGACGCCAAATTATCATAACCATTTTTTAACCCATTAATTTTTCCCGCTTATGATTCATTTTGATTTACCCAAAGAAAAGTCTTCCATCATCAAAGTTATTGGTGTAGGTGGAGGAGGAAGCAACGCTGTCAATCACATGCATGCACAGTCTATTGAGGGCGTTAATTTCATTATATGCAATACGGATGCACAGGCGATCGCTCAAAGTAATGTGCCCAATAAAATACAGTTGGGACCTAATCTTACGCAAGGGCTGGGTGCCGGAGCCAATCCGGATATTGGTCGTCAGGCAACGGAAGAAAGTCTGGAAGAGATCAAACGCATTTTGGAAGTCAATACCAAAATGGCCTTCATCACAGCGGGAATGGGTGGCGGTACCGGTACCGGCGGGGCACCTATCATTTCCAAAATTTGTAAAGATCTTGGTATCCTCACTGTAGGAATTGTTACTACTCCTTTTGGTTATGAAGGGAAGAAGAGACAACAACAGGCAGATGAGGGTATCAGCAGGATGAAGGAATATGTAGATACGCTTTTAATCATCAGTAATGACAAGCTGCGTCATCAGTTTGGTAATCTGAAAATGAAAGAGGCTTTCTCCAAAGCGGATAATGTACTGGCAACTGCTGCAAAATGTATCACGGATGTCATCAACAGCACCGGACAGATTAATGTGGACTTTGCGGATGTATGTACTGTTATGAGAAATGGAGGCAAAGCGATCCTCGGCAATGCTGCTGCTGCAGGCGAAGATCGTGCAAGAAAAGCGATTGAAGAAGCGTTGAATTCTCCGCTGCTCAATGATAATGATATCAGAGGAGCCCGCTGGATCTTAATCAATATCAATAGCAGTGCAGGTGAATTTGAGTTTACAATGGACGAGGTGGAAGTGATTCAAAATATTGTTTTGTCGCAGGCCGGCGAAGATACAGATGTGATTATGGGTATGGGGTATGATGAAAGTCTTGGCGATCAGATCGGCATTACATTAATTGCTACCGGTTTTGAAGAGAAAAAAGAAGGCGAATATAAAAACGCCGTCGTGCCTTCAAAAACTGTAGTACCAAAAGAGCCCGAGAAAGTAGTGTTGGTGCTTGGCGAAGAAACCACACCCACAAAAACCGAGCAAGTTCAATTTCAGCCGGCGATTGCTGCACAGCAGGAAGAACTTCCTTTTTCCTATCCTACGCAACCGTTTATTGCTGAGGCCGAGCAAGATCAGACGGCAGCTGCAAATAGTGGAGGGTATCTGACCAAACCCACTGTTATTTATGAGCAGGAATCAGGTCATCCTGTGGCATCTGAAAAAGAAGATGTTGCAGTTCCTTCGCCTACTATTCAGTGGATTCAGGATGATACGGATGTGTTTGATATGCAGTTGATTGAAAAGGATGTAGCATTGACAGATCAAGTACCAGTCAATCTAACGCGAAATATGCATGCTGATGAGCAGCCCGGCATAGTAGATGAGGAAGATGAACAAAAGAAAAAAGCGGCTGAAAGATTGCAAAAACTAAGGAATATTTCTTTCAATATTTACGGTGGGGACGCCAATCATGATTTTGATACGGTACCCGCTTATATGAGAAGAAACCTGGATTTGTACAGTACTATTTCTCCCGCTGAAAATTTTTACAGCAACTATACGGTTAAGAATGATGAAAATAATCAGTCTCACATCAACAAATTGAATTCTTTCCTGGATGGCAATAAGCCCGACTGATTGAGAAGATAAAAAATATCCGCAGAAAAACCTAAATCCCTTCACGCAAGTGAGGGGATTTTTTATTTACTGTTTATTTTATAATCTCGGACACTCGAAATGTGGACTGATACCGGGTTGCCTTTTGTTGAAAACATGGGAAAAAGACAACTCCAGACTGCCGGTTCCGTTTACCCGCTGGGCAAGAGAAGAATTGGTAATATCATAACTTAATCCAATAGTGGAGCGACCAATGCCGATGGCAGCAAAGGGGATAACCGCATCCCTAAGCCGATAGTAAGCGCCAAGCATAAATTGAGTATTGTCGTTGACTTGCTGTTTCAATTGTCCACCTGCAATCAGGTTCATTGCAGTTCCCTGGTACATGTAGAGCATATGTGGGGTGAGGGAAGTTGTTTCCGAAATATGAATGGCGAACCCAGCCTGAGCGACATAACGGATCGCCATATTTTGCGGCGTGGCTTCTGTAAAAAAAGGATCTGCCGGTTGATTGAGATGATAGGCTGCAAATCCAATGAAGGGCAATACTCTTTTGTCTTCCGAATCGTTGTAATAAAAAAAACCTGCCCCTATATCTGCTACTTGCGTTGATCCGCCACGGATATAATCGTTGCTGACTAAATCAGGATCATATCCAAATCCCGGCACCCATTGATCACCGAGTCGGAGTTTGGAAGGATCCAGAGAGCGTTGAATCATTCCTGCTTGCAGTGCGACGTTGAGGTGATGGTTTTGATTGCTTCCCCAGCGAATGCCTGTATAATTCAACGTAAGGCTGGTTTGAAAATATCTGAATCCTCCATCGCCTGCCTGTTGGTTCATGATGTTGGCACCAAAGTTGAGATTACGTGTTGTGGCAACCTCAACCTGTGCGCCCGGCGTTTCGTAAGGGTTAGTGATACTGCTCCATTGATTGCGGTAAATGCCGGAGACTCTTACTGCTCCATCCATAATACCGGTCATGGCCGGATTGATTTGTTGGGAAAAAAAGTAATACTGAGAAAAATGCGGATCTGTTTGCGCATTAGCGCCAACAGATCCGCACAGTAATAAGAAGTGTCTTATAAGGAAAATGACGCGCTTCAATCTTATCGAATTAAAGTAATGGAGCCTTGCTTAGTGAGGTTTCTACCGTCATTCAGCGTGACCTGAAAAGTATAAACGTACACCCCAACCGGCTGATCCTTTCCACCTGATTTTCCATCCCATCCTTGATCAATACGGTTAGATTCAAAAACCTTTTCTCCCCACTGATTGAAAATAATCACTTGAATGGATTGAATGGAGGTGCCTTTGACCAGCCATACATCATTCTTCCCATCACCATTGGGGGTAAAGGCATTGGGAGCAAATAAGTCATCCAAACAGGTTATTCCTGTAATGGTTGCAGGCGTTATCCCGGAAGTACAGCCGGATAAGTTTTTAACTGTTACATTGTAGTTGCCTGCACTTAATCCTCCAAATACAGAGCCGGTCTGATAGCTAATTCCATCGATACTGTAAGTGTATCCTGCAACAGGATTAATAGAAATAGTACCGGTATTTAGCGAACAAGTGGGTTGAACAATCGAAACAACAGGGGGGGCGATCGTGCCAGTGAAAGGGTTAATTGTTACAGCTGTTTTTTTGGATTCGCAACCGGAATTATTATGCTTTAAGGAAACGGTATAATTACCCGGTGTGAGACTCGTAAATACATTTGAAATTTGATAATTAATACCATTTATGCTATAAGAACAATCGGCCACTGTATTCAAGGTAATTGATCCGGCAGGAGTCGCACAATCGGGTTGTGTTATGCTATACACCGGATCTGCAGGTACAATCGGAGCTGGAGGAACATTGAATGAAGAAACAGGGGTCACACATCCGGAAGATATATCTCTTGCGATCAGGGTATGTGCGCCGCTCACCAGATTTTCCTTTTCAATGTCACTTTGATTTTTAAAGGATCCTCCATCTATCTGAAATTCATAATCGCTTCCCGTGGGTGTTTGAATGACAACAGAGCCGGTGGGTTTAGTGCAGGTAGGATCAATGATGCTATACACTAAACCTGGAGCGCTTGGAGGGTTATTAATAGTTACTGAAATGGGATTGGAAACACAGTCGGAACTATTTTTTACGGTAACATTGTAATTTCCTGGATTCAGTCCGGTGAATACATTATTACTTACATAAGTACCCCCATTGATACTATAGGTTACACCAGCTTGCGGGGCAACAGTTATGGAGCCTGTTGAGCTATTACAGGATGGACTTGTTGGGGTGGCAGCAGGAGCTCCCGGCAAAGCATTTACTTTAACTTTGATTTCTTTAGAGGCAGGACAGCCCAGTCCGGTTGAACTGGTAACTCGATAAGTAAATTCACCGGCTGCGGCAGGTATAGCACTTACACTGGAACCTGAAGTAGTTAATAATCCGCCTCCTGTGGTTACATTCGACCAACTATAAGTGCCATTTCCGCCTGTTGCACTGAGATTAATGGTTTGTCCTAAACAAATTTCAGGGGTACCTCCGGTTGAAATACCTGGAGTGGAAATATTCAATGCGTTGATACCTGAGTTGGCAGCAATGTGAAATTCACATACATCACCGTTTGCGCCATCCGTCATTAAATAATAAGTATTTCCCGGGGTTAAACCAGTCGCATATACAATTGAAATCAGCGGCTTGCCACTGGGTGGGTAGGGATAAATTCTGTTGTAACATCCAAACGTATTTACAGGCGAACCGCCACAACTCGGTGTACTAAGAAATAACATTTGAATCCCCCCATTTACATTATTAAAACCACTGGTAGAACTATTCACCCAAACAGAAAACGATACGGTGCTTGAATTAGCAATAAATTTTACAAATGAGTTATTGTTAAGGCCAAAGCAGGAGGCATTATCTAATGCAGTCCATGATTTTTTTGTTCCCGTTGTTTTTCCGCATGCTCCATTGAAATCGCAAATGGGAGTTGCGTTGGAACAATCTACATTAAGTGGAATAGTGGTGCTGCAATTGGGAAAATCGGGGGGTTGCGGAGCAGGGTTATTGCTGAATTTTATCGACCAGCTATTCAGTGTGCCTGCATTCGAATTATTTCTTCTATCAAGGATACATAATTTCCATATCCCATTTGCATTTTGTCCGTTGTTTACTGCGCCTAGATGACCTTCAGGTAAAAATGTGCCGGTAAAAGGTGCAGTATTGAATTTGACTGGACTGATTGCAGTAGCCTTAAAACAGGTGTTGGTGTAATTGTCTGCACCTGCAGCTCCGTTTTGAATGGATAAAGGCACATAGATGCCGTCAGGACTCTGTAGGAGAATTTCTAATTCATCTATGCTCGGGTGGGTAATTGTTAAGCAGACCTCTTCCAGTCCTTTGGTTGAATTAATGACTCCCACACCTGAAACGGTATTATTAAAACAAGTAGGAGAAGATCCGGTACCCGGAATATTCCCTCCGCTACCTGTAAACGTTTGTCCGAAAACAGTCGGGCAGTTCATTAAAAAAAGCAGGGTAAAAACCCAGCAATTCATTAAACCGAAATAATTTTTATTATACATAAGCCTATAAATTTGTCGGTGTATTTAATCACGGGCGGCTCAAAGTAAAAGCGGATATTTTGAATCTCAATCGAGGAGAAAAAAATTAAACCAAATTTTACATTCATTTTTTGTAAAAAGTATAGCGTAAATATAAAGATAGGAATACTACTATGAATTGTCAATTCTTTTTTCAAGCTGTTTTTTTAATCAATCTGAATAATCCTGCGTATAAGAAAAGGGGAACAAGCGTGATTATAAATCGGTTGTGATAGTCATCGCATTGTAGAACAACCGCGGCGTAAAAAAACAGAATGATGGTGATTGTAAAAATGCAGGTGGTGTCAATTTTTTTTACCCAAAATGATAGCAGTATTGGCAAATAAAAAATAAAAGATAGTAAAATTAAAAACAGATTATGCCGAGCACTGTAATAATCTCTTGTCATCAAAAAAAACGCATTCGTTTTTTTATAACTTAAAATCAAGAACTCTTTCGGATAAGCATTGATGAAATAAAAGATTTGTGTAAGAGGATTTTTATTAATACATGCTATCTTAGATGTTGATTTTTTTAGTGGCAGTGAATAACAAATAATGGATTTTTCTTCAAAAGGTAACATTACATTCCAGTCTCCAATTGAGGAAAGAATCGTATTAGCCAAAAAACTTACAACTAATAAACTCAAGGCGCCAAAACCGCAAATAATATATTTAATCTTTGTTGGAGCATGAAAAAAAAGATACATGATCCATGGCAATATAATCAAAATGCCGAGCGGCCTGGAAAAGATTACGAGGAATAGCAGGGCGCTCTGAATTAATAAATTTTTAATTGTAAAGTGCATTTTTCTAATACAGGAAGAAAAAAATAACAATACGAGTGAGTAAAAAATAGACTCTGTGTATAGTGTAAAGTTCCACTGATGGTAAGGAAGTACGAGACACAGAATGGTTGTAATTAATAATGGTGCAGGATCATTACATTCGGATTGCGAACGAATTGCTTTGAAAAAAGACAGGTGCGCTGCAACACTTAAAAGGAGCTGAATTGTAAACACAAACCCTAAGCCTGCATTCAGCCATTTTGAAAAAGCAATTGCAAAAATGGTGATGCTGTAGAACCAGTATCTTTTTTCGGGAAAATTTCCGTGTTCAATAAAATAATTTGCTGCTTCAATGTACTTAATGCTTTCTAGTCCGGTCTGAGTGCCCCATAAAATATAACATGATACCTGAGCTATTGTCCAGATACTTATGATTATCCAAATTTGTTTTTGGGTAGACAGGAATAGTTGCTTAGTCAATTTCACGATATAAATTGAAAGATATTTTTCAAAGTTAAACCGTTCAACCAACAACCAGCAACTAACAACAATTTTAGGTTTTGTATTTTGAACTTTAATTCTCTTGCGATCTCAAACTACAACGCAATTTGCTTTTCTGTCATCATTTTTCTCAGATTTATCAATCCATACCGCATTCTGCCAAGGGCAGTGTTGATACTGCAGTTCATCAGTTCGGCAATTTCTTTAAAACTCAAATCAGCAAAATGGCGGAGGATGAGTACTTCTCTTTGCTCCTCAGGCAATAAATCCAGCATCTTCTGAACACGTCCATAACTTTGGAGGCGCATCGTTTTGTCTTCTGCGGATTCCTCTGCGAAATTCAACACTTCAAAAATGTCGTAATTGTCCGTTGTTTTAATGGCCGGACGGCGCTTAACTTTCCTGAAATGATCCACGCACAAATTATGTGCAATACGCAGTGCCCATGGGAGAAACTTTCCCTCCTCATTATATTTCTTGTTTTTCAGCGTGTCAATGATTTTGATAAATACATCCTGAAACATGTCTTCAGCGAGGTATTTATCTTTTACCAGTAAATAAATGGAAGTATAAATTTTATCCTTGTGTCTGAGGATGAGCGTTTCCAACGCTTCTAAATGTCCATTTTGAAAATGGCATACCAATTCATGATCGGTAAATTGTTTAAAGGATTGCATATACTTCGGTTTTAGGGTTTACAATAAGAGCAAAAACAATTATTGAGTAGAAGTATATGCGATAGGCGGTTAATTAATTTGAATGCAAAATATAAATAATTTTTTAAAAAAGCAATAACAAAGCTTCTTAATGAAATGTTATAAAACTTTATTCGGATAACTGATTAATTTTGAAGCCATGCCCAAAGACCCCATTGTTATCAAGGGCGCACGAGCGCACAACCTTCAGCAGGTAGATGTTACCATTCCCAGAGGAAGCTTTACAGTAGTGACCGGTGTTTCAGGTTCCGGAAAATCTTCGCTCACGATGGATACGCTTTTTGCCGAAGGCCAGCGTCGCTATGCGGAAAGTCTAAGCGCCTATGCCCGTCAGTTTCTGAACCGCATGCATAAACCGGAGGTGGATTATATCAAAGGACTTTGTCCGGCGATTGCCATCGAACAAAAAGTCATTACCCGCACTCCAAGGAGTACGGTTGGCACGATGACGGAAATTTATGACTATGTGCGCTTGCTTTTTGCAAGGGTTGGCAAAACCTATTCTCCCATCAGCAATAAGGTCGTAAGTAAACAAGAAGTGAGTGATGTTGTTCGGGAAATTCAGGGATACGATAACGGCATAAAAATCCAAATCCTCTCTGCTATATCAGTTACATCTAAAACAAATCTTCCTGAATTATTATCGCTCTTGTTGCAAAAAGGTTTTACCAGAGTAATGGTGGTGTCGGTCAACAAAAAAAAGAAGGCTTCCGCGCCTTCGGTTTTATTGATTGAAGATTTGCTCGAGCAAAAAGAAAATACGGGCTGGTTGAAAGCTGATGATCGCTTATTTGTAGTGGTAGATCGGTTGATTACCAAAAAAATGGAAGATGATGATCTACACCGCTTGGCCGATAGTCTTACCCTTGCTTATGAAGAAGGCGATGGCGTTTTGTGGCTTGAGGTAGATGGGGCACTGCATTCTTTTTCCCGCCGTTTTGAAATGGATGGCATGCGTTTTGAAGAACCTTCTCCCAATCTCTTCGCGTTCAATAATTCTTATGGGGCCTGCCCTACCTGCGAAGGGTACAGTCAGGTATTGGGGATAGATGAACACCTTGTTATTCCTGACAGGAGCCTGAGTGTATATGAAGGAGGTGTTGCTCCCTGGAAAGGAGAGAAGCTTGGTTGGTGGAGGGAGCAATTTATCAAAGCGGCTTCCAAAGAAAAGTTTCCGATTCATAAACCGATTGCAGAGCTTACGGCCGAACAATATGAGCAATTATGGAATGGAATCGGTGCAGCATATGGTATTCATCATTTCTTCAAAGAAGTTGAAGCCAATCTGTACAAAGTACAGTATCGGGTAATGTTGAGTCGTTACAGAGGGCGTACCACTTGTCCGGATTGTAAGGGAAGCCGCTTACGTAAAGAAGCCGGTTATGTACGAGTGGATGGGCTGACTATTGGTAAGCTGAGTAATATGCCAGTCAAAGATTTGTCAGACTGGTTGCATCATCTTTCTCTCTCTAATTATGAAAAGGAACTGGCAGCACGTATATTGATTGAATTGCGTCAGCGGATGGATACGTTGCTGGCAGTAGGATTAGGATACCTTACCTTGAATCGCCCTGCGAATACTTTGAGCGGTGGAGAGAGTCAGCGTATTCAGCTTACAAGAATGTTGGGAAGTAATCTTACCGATTCATTATACATTTTAGATGAACCTTCTATCGGATTGCATCCGAGAGATACGGCTCGTTTGATTGGGGTATTGCAATCACTCCGCAATCTGAGCAATACGGTAGTGGTGGTGGAACATGATGAGATGATGATGCGGGAAGCCGATCATATTATTGACATGGGACCACTGGCGGGTTATCTGGGTGGTCGTGTGATGGCGGCCGGCAATATTGATTTTATTCGCAAGCATCCCGATAGTTTGACCGGACAATATTTGAGCGGCAAAAAACAAATCCCTGCTCCTGCCGCGCCCAGACGCTGGACCAAGGCGATAACGGTAGATGGGGCGCGGCAGCATAACCTTAAAAATATCACTGTACAATTTCCCCTCAATGTACTCTGCGTTGTTTGCGGCGTGAGCGGCAGCGGCAAAACCACCTTGGTGCAACATATCCTCTACCCCGCCCTCAAAAAAATTAAAGGAGAACCGGTGCAATTGCCGGGTAACTTTAAAAATATTTCCGGTGACCTCGACGCTTTTATACAGGTAGAAATGGTGGATCAGCAACCCATCGGCAAAAGCAGCCGCAGTAATCCGGTTACTTACGTAAAAGCCTACGACGAAATTCGCTACCTCTTTGCGGAGCAAACCCTCAGCAAAATCCGAGGCTATAAGCCGGGCACTTTTTCCTTCAATGTGGACGGTGGCCGGTGCGATGCCTGTAAAGGAGAAGGGGAACAACTCATTGAAATGCAGTTCCTGGCAGATGTACACCTCACCTGCGAAGTATGTAATGGCAAACGATTTAAAGAGTCTGTGCTGGAAGTGCAATACAAGGGCAAAAATATTCATGAAGTACTCGAGCTGAGTGTGGAAGAAGCGATGCATTTTTTCAGTGAAGAAAAAGAACTGGTTCATAAATTATCTCCCTTGCAGGAAGTAGGATTGGGTTATATTAAGCTCGGACAAAGCAGTGATACCCTTAGTGGCGGCGAAGCCCAACGGGTAAAACTTGCCTCCTTCCTCGGAAGAGGCAACTCACAGGGAAAACTATTGTTCATATTCGACGAACCAACCACAGGCCTTCATTTCCATGATATCGGCAAACTGCTGCAAAGTTTTCATGCGCTCATCGAGCGCGGACATTCCGTGCTGGTGGTGGAACATAATACCGATGTAATCAAAAGGGCAGACTGGGTGATCGAACTGGGGCCTGAAGCCGGTGAAGGAGGAGGGAATCTGGTATTTGCCGGCACCCCATCCGACCTTAAATTGGAACCTTCCAGCGTTATCGCCCCCTATTTGTAAACAGGAGCTTTCTCCCTTTTTCCTTTCACAAAGGCTATGAATTTCAATAGCCTCCCTTATCTTTGCCGCCTAAAATTTTAAGGCAAGTGGCAACGAAATTTACAAAAGAAACATACCTCTACTGGTATGAACTGATGCTCCTCCTGAGAAGATTTGAAGAAAAATCGGGTCAGCTCTATGGCATGCAGAAAATCAGAGGTTTCTGTCATCTCTACATTGGGCAGGAAGCAGTGGCTGCCGGAGCCATGACGGCTACCCGTCCTGATGATAAGTTCATCACGGCATATCGTGACCACGGTCTTGCGATTGCCAAAGGCGTAAGTGCGAAAAGCTGTATGGCTGAGTTGTATGGTAAAGCAACAGGCTGTGCTAAAGGAAAAGGTGGAAGCATGCACTTTTTCGGAGTGGATGTAGGCTTCTTCGGGGGACATGGTATTGTGGGTGCACAAATTGGTACGGGTGCCGGTCTCGCTTTTGCGGAAAAATATAAAGGCACAGAAAATGTTTGTCTCACCTTCTTCGGAGATGGTGCTGCTCGTCAGGGCATGTTGCATGAAACATTCAATCTTGCAATGCTTTGGAAGCTGCCGGTTGTTTTCATTTGCGAAAACAATAACTATGCGATGGGTACTTCCGTTGAGCGTACTTCTAATGTATATGATATTTACAAGCTGGCGGATGCATACGATATGCCCGGTGATAGTGTAGATGGCATGAGTCCGGAAGCTGTTCATGAAGGCATTATCCGTGCTGTGAACCGCGCGCGTCAGGGCGGCGGACCTACTTTACTCGAAATTAAAACCTATCGCTACAAAGGACACTCTATGAGCGATCCGCAGAAGTACCGTTCCAAGGAAGAAGTAGAAGAATATAAAGAGCGTGATCCGATCGAACATTGCAAAAAAGTTTTATTGGAACAATTCAATGTTTCGGAAGCCGATATTGAAGTCATGAATGAAAGAGTAAGAGCTCAGGTTGAAGAGAGTGTTACATTTGCGGAAGAAAGTCCCTGGCCTTCTGATGATGAATTGCTCAAAGACGTATATGCGGAAGAGAACTATCCGTTTGTTGTAGATTAATTCCTATTTTTAACACTGTATAATTGTAATAATTTTTATGGCAAAGACTATCAATCAAACTGCTGAATCACAGGAAGAAAAAGTAGTGGCAAAAGCTAAAGACTTCTGGACACGGTTTTCAAAACCTATCATTTATGGAGGTGCGTTGATTATTCTCCTCGCAGGAGGTTGGTTAGGGTATCGTCAGTTTGTGCTGGAGCCACAACAAAAGAAAGCCAATGATGCTATCAGTAAAGCACAGGCTTATTTTGCGAAAGATTCATTGAAATTAGCTTTGAATGGAGATGGTTCCAGTGCCGGTTTTCTGAAAATTATCAAGAATTACAGCGGTACGGATGCAGCTAACCTGGCTCATTATTATGCTGGCGCGATTTATCTTCGTCAGGAAGATTTTCCTAATGCGATCAAGTATCTGGAAAAATTTTCTACTAAGGCCACGCAAATTCAAAGTGCTGCCTGGAGAATGCTGGGTGATGCTTATATGAGCAGCGGAAAAAAAGAGAAGGGCATCGAGTATTATCTGAAAGCTGGTAAACTCAATGAAGCGGATGAATTTACTTCTTCTGAAAATCTGTATCTCGCCGCACTGGCTTATACAGCAGAAGGGAAAAATAAGGAAGCAATCGAAGTCTTCAAAACATTAAAGGAAAAATATCCCACTACTGAGAAGGCGGCCAATGTTGATAAATACCTTGCCAGTATGGGTGTAATAGAAAACGATTGATTCAATGGGATTGACCAATCAAGAAATACTTCATTTTCAGGCAGGCACTCCGGATCTCAAGAGTGCCTGTATTGTTTTGGTGAAAACCGAATGGAACGCGGCCATTACTGATGAGCTCGAAAAAGGTTGCCGAAAAATTTTTCTTGAGCTAGGAATTACCAATGTGCAGACCATCGTTGTGCCGGGTGCGGTTGAAATTCCTTTTGCTATCAAACAGCGCAGTCTCGATGTTAAAAACGGCAAGCCCGATGCAGTCATTGCTTTGGGATGCGTGATCAAGGGGGATACCCCTCATTTCGATTATGTATGCCAGTCTGTAACCCAAGGCATCACCCAATTGAATCTGATGCTGGATCGTCCGGTAATATTTGGCGTCCTTACCGTCAATAATGAAACACAGGCATTGGAAAGAATTGGAGGAAAGCACGGACATAAAGGAGAAGAGGCCGCTATAACTGCTGTAAAAATGATTCAACTCAACCGACAAATGAAAGGGTAAGAATTCAGCATGAATGTTCAGTTATTCATACCATGTTTTGTAGATCAGCTTTTCCCTGATACTGCCTTCAATATGATTCGGGTATTAGAGAAAGTAGGTTGTACCGTCTCCTATAATGAAAAACAAACCTGTTGCGGTCAGCCCGCCTACAATGCGGGTTTCAGAGAGGATTGCAGAGCAGTTGCTTCCAAGCTGGTAACAGATTTGAAGGGAGAAGATTATGTTGTTTCCCCCAGTGCCAGTTGTGCCGGATTTGTAAGAAATTATTATCCGAAAATATTTGATAACTCTTCTCAGCATAATGCAGTCAAGGGATTGCAAAAAAGAATGTTTGAATTCAGTGAGTTTCTTACACAGGTGATGGGTGTAGAAAAAATTGAAGGGGCGAAGCTGGAAGGGAAAGCAACCTATCACGACAGTTGCGCAGCCCTACGTGAATGCCGCATTAAAGAAGCGCCCCGTACGCTATTAAAAAATGTAGCCGGACTTGAACTGGTGGAAATGAATGAGGTGGAAACCTGTTGCGGTTTTGGCGGCACATTCGCCGTGAAGTTTGAGCCCATCTCTATTGCCATGGCCGATCAGAAAGTACAAAATGCTTTGGCTACCGGCGCTAAATATATGATATCGACCGATCTGAGTTGCCTGATGCATCTGCAAGGATATATCAATGAAAAAGGATACGATCTGAAGACGATGCATATTGCGGATGTGTTAGCGGGTAGCTAAGGTTGTAGGTTGTAGGTTGTAGGTAGTAAGTATTGTGTTAACCTACAACTTACAACAGGATAAATAAAATTGTAAAAAATGTATTCATGTCCTACTGGCTAATCAAATCTGAACCTTTCAAATACAGTTGGGAGCAGTTGCTCAAAGACAAAAAAACTTTTTGGGATGGGGTGCGCAATTATGCTGCGCGAAACAATCTGAAAGCAATGAAGCTGGGAGATGAGTTGTTTTTTTATCACAGTAACGAAGGGCTTGCGATTGTGGGTGTTGCCAAAGTAGTAAAAGAATATTATCTGGATCCTACTACCGATGACGATGCGTGGGTAGTGGTGGATGTGGCACCCGTAAAGACTTTAAAAAATCCGGTTACGCTTCAGCAGATCAAATCAGATAATCGTCTTGCGAATATGGAGATTATTCGTTTGTCTAGATTAAGCGTTTCCAAAGTGAAGCCGGAGGAATGGAAAGTGATTATGGAACTCTCTGAGGGTTGAAAGTTGTAGTTTTCCAATTACTAATTACTAATTACTAATTATTAATTACTAATTAATAATTCTCTCTTCACACTTTCACCGGATTGGCCATTTGAATGCCTTCTTGTTCAAAACGTTCTTTGAGTTGAAGGATAAAGCGATGAACGATGAGCGATTGTTGTGCGAATTCATGGACTGTAAAATTCACTTTCATCTCTACGCTGTTTTCTCCAAACTTATGAAAGCGAACGGCTACTTCTCCCGGTGCTGCTTTGCCTGTTACCTGTTCCAGCGTTTGTGTGGCTACTTCCAATGTGACCGCTTCCACTTTTCTGAGATCATTACTGCGGTCGATATACACATCTGAATGTGCGGTAAAATTTTTTTTCTCGAGTAGGTAGTTGGTCGTAATCATATTTGACAATTTCCCGTTGGGCACGATGATTACCTGGTCTGCGGCATTGCGGATGGTGGTAATTCTCCAGCTGATGTCTTCCACAAATCCTTCTTGTCCATTATCGAG
>JAGWWM010000003.1 GCA_018970395.1 Bacteroidota bacterium | reverse complement strand
CAAGGGTTTTGCCAAAGCCAACAATCAGGCGCTGGCAAAAGCAAAAGGAGAATATGTTTTGTTTCTGAATCCGGATACTATTTTGCCCGAAGATGGATTGCATATTTGTATGGAATTTTTCCGTTCCCACCCCGATGCGGGTGCGCTTGGGGTGCGCATGCTGGATGGGAAGGGACAATTTCTTCCTGAAAGCAAACGCTCTTTTCCATCTCCGTGGGTTTCCTTATACAAGCTGACCGGACTTTCTTCCCTCTTTCCTCATTCGAAAATATTTGGGCGTTATCATCTTGGGTATTTGAATGAAAATGAAAATCATGCGGTAGAAGTATTGGCCGGCGCATTCATGATGCTTCGCAAATCGTTGCTCGATAAAATCGGCGGATTTGACGAGCATTTTTTCATGTACGGGGAAGACATTGATTTGAGTTACCGGGTACAGCAAACGCATCAGGAATCCTCACGCCAAGCATGGCAAAATTATTATGTCAGTGATACTTCTATTCTTCATTTTAAGGGAGAAAGTACAGCCAAAGGAACGCTTAATTATGTAAGGATGTTTTATCTCGCTATGAGTCAGTTTGTGCAAAAGCATTATTCTTCCTCGCGCGCCGGGTTGTTTAGCGGACTGATGCGAATCGCCATATGGCTGCGAGCGGGTTTGACTGTGTGTAAACAATTCATCAAGCAAACCGGACTTCCCTTAATTGATGGCGTATTGATCTGGTTGATGTTTTGGGGAGCGAAAACAATATGGAGTAACACTGTAAGAACGGATATTGTGCATCCTCCGTTGTTGATTATTCAGTCATTTACCGGTTTTGTGCTTTTATTCTTATTGATCAGCTATTACACGGGGCTCTATCAGCATAAATTCAGATATAAGTACCTGATACAGTCGGGCACTGCCATGTTGTTTTTTTTACTGGCGATCTATGCCTTGTTGCCGCTGGAGTTTCGTTTTTCAAGAGCTATTGTAGTGATGGGTTCTTTATTGAGTGTCATTTGTCTTGCCCTCTGGAGAACTTTTCTGTTGCGAGTGGGCATTTTGGAGTCGGCCATCAAGGAAGAAGAAAGATATACGCTGGTGGTAGGAACGAAGGAGCAGGCCGCTTCGCTCGAAAAAATGATGTTGCAATTTGGAAAATCAGCACCGTTGAAGGGAGTGGTGAGTCCGATAGCCGAGCCCGACACGCTGGGCACGATGCAGGATTTAAAAGCGATTGTAAAAGGTATGCCCGTGCATGAGTTGATCTTTTGCGAGGGGCCGCATCTTTCTTTCAAACAAATCATTGCCTATTATCGTGAAATGCCGACCGGTATAAAGTTGAGGTTGCATGCAAGCGGAAGCGAATCGGTGATCGGCAGCGACTCCAAGTTTTATTCGGGAGAAGCGATTGGTGCGAAACAATACCGACTCAGCGAACCCGTGTATCGTCGTCTGAAAAGGTTAATTGATGTAGCATTTGCTCTTTTGTTCTTGTTGCTGCTGCCGATTCATTTTTTCACCAACCGACATCCGCTTCGGCTTTTGAAAAATGCCTGGATGGTCTTAATCGGAAGCAAAACATGGATTGGTTATGATGGTATGCCGGAGTCGGAGCTCCCGTCGCTGCCGACGGCAGTACTCGGGCCCAACGGCTTTGCCTCTTCCCTCCACACGCTTCAAGCAGCTGCGCGCAGACAGGCGAATGAGTGGTATGCGGGTGAGTTTGATCTATTGCGTGATATTTACCTGATCATTACCCATTATAAATATTTGGGCATTTCCTAACTTCACAGCTATTATTTTTGCTCATCTTACGAAGATTACGATATGTCGCTTATTGAATTTAATTTACCTAAATCATTGTCACGCGCGCTGAAGCTGCCGGAGAATTCTCCAAAGCGGCAACAGCACAAAGTGCTTAAAAAATTACTCAAGAAAGCGAAGCAAACCGCGTTTGGACAAGAATATCGGTTCGATGAAATATTAAACAGTCGCCATCCCGGCAAAAAATTTCAGGAGCTGGTTCCGGTGTCTGACTACAACAGCATTTACGAAAAATGGTGGCATCGTACTCTTGAAGGGCATACCGATGTTTGCTGGCCGGGAAAAATCAACTATTTCGCACTCAGCTCGGGTACCAGTGAAGCCTCCAGTAAATATATCCCCATTACCAATGAACTGATGCAGGGAAATAAGGTTACGATGATCAAGCAATTGCTGAGTCTGCGCAACTATGATCCGCTTCCGGTTAAAAGTCTGGGCAAGGGATGGCTCATGCTCGGCGGCAGTACCGATCTGCAAAAGGGATCTGCAGGTTATTATGCCGGTGACCTGAGTGGCATCACTGCCAAAAAAGTACCCTTCTGGTTTTCTCCTTTTTACAAACCCGGTAAAAAGATTGCCAAGACGAAAGACTGGAATGAAAAACTTGAAATCATTGTATCAGAAGCACCCAATTGGGATATTGGTTTTGTGGTTGGGGTTCCTGCATGGATACAGATGTGCATGGAAATGATTGTGGAACGGTATCAGCTCAAAAATATTCATGAAATATGGCCCAATCTCGCCTTCTTTGTACACGGAGGCGTTTCTTTTGAACCCTATAAAAAAGGTTTTGAAAAATTGCTCGGCAAGCCATTGATTTATATTGAAACCTATTTGGCAAGCGAAGGCTTCATTGCGTATCAGTCGCGCCAAAATGCCAAAGGAATGCGACTCGTTACCAATGAGCATATTTATCATGAGTTTGTAGCCTTTGATGATAAAAATTTCGATGCCAACGGCAATATTGTACCGAATCCGGAAGTGCGCATGATCCATGAAGTGGAGGAAGGAAAAGATTATGCTTTGCTGTTGAGCACCAGTGCCGGTGCATGGAGGTATTTGATAGGAGATACCATTCGGTTTATAGACAAAGAAAACTGTGAAATCATCATTACCGGACGTACCAAGCATTTTCTTTCCATGGTAGGAGAGCATTTGAGTGTGGACAATATGAACAAGGCGATTCAGATGGTAAGTGAAGAACTGAATGTTTCCATCCCGGAATATACTGTGGCAGGGATTCCTTATAACCAGTTTTTTGCGCATCATTGGTATGTTGCCTGCAATGATGGGGTAGAAGCGGATGTGTTGAGACAAAAAATTGATGCAGCCTTATGTGAGCTCAATGATGATTATGGGGTGGAGAGGGGCAGTGCCCTGAAAGCGGTGTTGCTGGATGTGCATCCGGAATCTACTTTCATGGAGTTTATGGAATCAAAGGGCAAGCTGGGAGGGCAACATAAATTTCCAAGGGTATTGAAAGGCAAAATGCTGGAGGATTGGAATGCTTTTTTAGCGAAGAGAACCTAACGCCCCTATATAAAATTCATTCATCTGAAAAAGTTACTCAAACGCATATTCCTCACATTGCTTATAGGGCATCTGGTTTATCTGATTCTGTTGAAATGGATTTTCCCGCCCGTAACGCTTACGCAGATTGGATCACTAATGGCAGGGGATGGATTGAAGCGTGACTACGTTTCTATAGAGGATATTGATAAAGACATGAGACTGGCGGTGATTGCCGCAGAGGATCAGCTTTTCCCGGATCATAATGGCTTTGACTGGAAAAGCATCCAAAAAGCAATGGCCTACAACAAACGCAAACCCGGCAGGGTAAGGGGCGCTTCTACTTTATCGCAACAAACCGCTAAAAATGTTTTTTTATGGCAGGGCAGAAGTTGGTTCAGAAAAGGACTCGAAATCTATTTCACCTTCATGATCGAACTGATATGGGGGAAACAGCGCATCCTTGAAATGTACCTCAATGTAGCGGAAATGGGTCGAGGCATTTACGGCGTTGAAGCAGCTTCGATGGCGTATTATGGAAAACATGCCAATCGCCTTTCCGAGAAGGAAGCCGCACAAATTGCCGCTTGTCTCCCCAACCCCAAAAAATACACCGTAAAGCCGCTCAGCAAATATGTGGCTGCAAGAAGTCGCTGGGTAGTGCGGCAAATGCACAATCTCGCTCCCGATCCCGATGTGCAGCGGGTGATGGGAAAAAAATAAGCCAATTGGGTGCTCCTTCCTCAAAATCTTGCACAAGATTCGTTGAAAGCCCACCACTTTTGTAAATTTGCAGTTCCTTGGCGGAAAAAATCGTTGCTTCGATTGATTCGATCTAGGGAAGTAAGTACTAAAAAAAACATATGTCAACTACTACAGCGGCCGCTCCTGCATTGACCGTTAAAGATTTTCAGACCGACCAGGAAGTAAGATGGTGCCCCGGTTGCGGAGACTATTCCATTCTGGCGCAGGTGCAAAAAATCATGCCTACCCTGGGTATTCCCAGAGAGAATATCGCCATCATCAGCGGTATCGGTTGCAGCAGCCGTTTCCCCTACTATATGAATACCTATGGCATGCATTCCATCCACGGAAGAGCCACTGCTGTTGCCAGCGGTTTAAAAGCCACTCGCCCTGAATTAAGTGTATGGATCGTAACGGGCGACGGTGATGCACTGAGTATCGGGGGAAATCATACCATCCATTTGCTGAGAAGAAATTTTGATGTCAACATTCTCCTCTTTAACAACCAGATTTACGGTTTAACGAAAGGACAATATTCTCCTACGTCAGAAGAAAATAAAATCACGAAGAGTACGCCGTTCGGAAGTCTTGATCATCCTTTCAATCCGCTGGCACTTGCGATGGGAGCCGATGCTTCTTTCATTGCCAGAAGTATGGACAGAGACCCGAAGCATTTGCAGGAAATCCTGTTGAGATCCCATGCCCATAAAGGCGCTTCACTTCTAGAAATCTATCAGAATTGCAACATCTTCAACGACGGTGCATTCGAAGTTTTTACTGAAAAAACAACTAAATCTGATGAGGCCTTATTCCTTACACAAGGACAACCACTCGTGTTTGGAGCGACTCAAAATAAAGGCATCCGTCTTGATGGATTTAAGCCGGTAGTAGTGGAGCTGGATGGAGGTTTCAGCAAAGACGATTTGTGGATTCATGATGAAAAAGATTTTTACAAGGCTCAGATACTCGTAAGAATGTTTGACGATCCCCGCATTGCCGGACACCTGCCGCGTCCATTCGGTGTGTTTTACGAAACGCAACGCCCCTGTTATGAAGAAATGATGCAGTTACAGATTGACGATGTGATTGCGGCAAAGGGCAAAGGCGATCTCAATAAATTACTCCGCGGCAACGAAGTATGGGAGATATTAGGGTAATCCCGAGCATTAATTAACAGTTTATTGCCACCCTTTTTAGGTTGAATTGCCCAATTTGCATTGAATTTATTTGATGTATCTAAAATCCGTTCCATGCAATTACCATTCATCCCCAAAGGGCTTCTCATCATTTTTGTTTTTTTATTCGGACTTCAACTCCCGCTTTCGATTACAGCAGACAATTTATCGCTTCGTTCTTCAAAGACTTTCACAACAGAAAAAAAATCATCCGTTCTTCATACGCTGTATGAAACTTTATGTCTGGAAGAAGCCGGACTAAGCAAGCAGGCATTTGAGATGGCAGTCAACCGCTATGAGACCTGGCGGGAAAAAGGAATTCGTTTTCGGGAGGAGTTGCTGACCATCATTGATTTTTCCAAACCTTCTTCTTCCCAAAGATTATTTGTACTCAATATTCTGCAAGAAAAAATTGTTTTTAAAACCTGGGTGTCACATGGGAAAAATAGCGGGTTGTTGTATGCCACTCGCTTTTCCAATCAACCTCAAACCTATCAAAGCAGTCTGGGTTTTTTCAAAACTTTGCAGCCGTATCAGGGAGAAAATGGTTATTCGCTAAGGCTGGAAGGACTCGATAAAAACATCAATGATAAAGCTTTTGAAAGAGCGATCGTGATGCACGGCGCGCCGTATGTTTCAGCAGCCAACCTACAACGACAGGGTTATCTGGGTAGAAGCTGGGGCTGTCCTGCGGTTCCGGTAGAACAGGCAAAGAGCATTATAGATTTAATCAAGAACGGGAGTCTGCTGTTTATTTATCATCCGGTGTTGCAGCAAGCCGGATTCACATCAAAAACCACCAGGCGAAAAGCTGAATCAAAAAACCGGTAATAAATCCGGCATAAACTTCGAAGGGATGATGATTTCCCGATTTGATTCTTGCCGTAGCAGCCAGTCCGGTCAATAAAAAGGCGAATGCCAGGATAAAACCATCCTGCATATTGCCGGCAAACAGCATACAAATTAACAAGGCGTTCGCGCCGCCCAAACCTAATCCGTGCATGCTGATTTTAAAATAATTATTGAGCAGTAATGCCACCGAAGCGGTCAGAAATAAAGCCAAAAGAAATGCCCTCAGTTCAATTGGATCGCCCAGTTTTTTGGACACATAATAACTCCAGAAGAAAAAAGTAATACAGGCAACGTAAGGAATGATCCGTTCTTTTTGCGTAGTAAGTCGAATAGAATCTATGAAGTTTAGTCCTTTGAGCAATAGCACCGTCATTAAAGGAAGAAAAACGGACGTGGCAATGACACGCAGCAATACGAGATTTTTTTGTGAAGCATCCAAACCTAAAAAAACTCGGGGATGTAAGAAAAGCAAATAGGCGGCCACCCATACAATCAAAATTACCGGATGCAGTACCCAGGAAATGACTGTCAAAAAAATATCGGCAACAGATTTTTTTTCTGATGTATGCAGCGCTCCGTTGTTTGTTACTTCCATGAAAAGGAAAGAGTTGAATGGGTTTAAAATTTTTTGCGCAGTCGGGCTACCGGTATATTCAGTTGTTCACGGTATTTTGCAATAGTTCTCCTGGCAATATGATATCCTTTTGCCTGCAATAATTCCGTCAGTCGATCATCGCTCAGCGGTTCCTGTTCCGGCTCTGCTTCAATGAGATCAAGCAATATTTTTTTTACTTCTCGGGTAGATACTTCTTCTCCTCCTTCCTTGCTGATGGATTCACTAAAGAAAAACTTCAACCGAAAAGTTCCGAATTCTGTTTGCACAAATTTACTGTTGGCTACCCGACTGACGGTAGAAATATCCAGCGCTGTTTTTTCAGCGATATCTTTTAATATCATCGGTCGCAATTCTGTTTCGTCGCCCGAAAGAAAAAAAGCATGCTGGTATTCCAGAATGGCATTCATGGTAAGCAGCAAAGTTGTTTGTCTTTGTTTGATGGCATCAATGAACCACCGGGCGGAATCTATTTTTTGTTTGATAAACAGTACGGCTTCTTTTTGTCGCTTATCTTTTTTACTTCCCTTTTCATAATCCTGCAACATGGATTTGTAATCATCGCTGATTTTTAAATCGGGCGCATTTCGGTTGTGTAAGGTAAGCTCAAGCACACCGTTATTGTTCACCACAAAAAAATCAGGAATGATGATATGTCCCGGCTCTCGATCTGCTGCCGCAGCACCACCCGGCTTGGGATTGAGTTTGGTGATGATTTGCATCGCCTCTCTCATCTCCTCCGCTTCTATATGAAGCGTTTTTTGAATTTTCTCAAAATGCTTTCTCCCAAATTCATCAAAGCAGCGATCAATAATCGCAATAGCAGCATTGAGTGCGTGAGTGGGTTTCTTTTTGGATTTAATACGAAGCTGTATCAGCAAACATTCCTGTAAATGCCGGGCGCAAATGCCATGCGGTTCAAACTGCTGAATGAGTTCAATCAGCGACTCTACCTCCTCTGGTGTTGTTTCAATATTTTGCCGGAAAGCCAAATCATTTACAATGGCGGTATTGTCGCGCCGCAAATAACCGTCATCATCAATGCTTCCTACAATTTGCTCGGCAATGATTTGTTGTTTTTCATCCAGCTGCAACAGTGCGAGCTGCTGTATGAGGAGCTCATGAAAACTTACTTCCGAACGAACGGGCATGGATTTGTCTTCACCTCCGGCATATTCATCGCGCATTTTATAATCCGCAATATCATCGTCGCTGTCACTCACATACTCGCTGATATCCACCTGTTCGTACTCATCTTCGCTGCCATCAGGGTCGCTATCTGAATGGTCATCAGCAGCATCTCCCTCTTCTCTGAAATCATCCTCCGCCGTATCGTTTCCGTTTCCTTGTTCCAGCGCCGGATTGTCTTCCATTTCTTCTTTAATCCGTTCTTCCAAAAAGGCAGTAGGCACCTGCAGCAGTTTCATGAGTTGAATTTGCTGGGGAGAAAGTTTTTGTAGTAATTTCTGGTGCAGACCCTGACTTAATGCCATCTTCGAATCTCGTTATACCGCAAAATTATTGAAACCCAGGCAATGCAAACATTCTTTTGCCATCCTTTGCTTTGCCTGTAATTTTGTACTCAGTCATGCGTCGAAAAATTATACTATATCTTGGTTTCTTTTTGTTGTTGCTGGGCGGATTTTATCTGGCAATTTTCTGGGGAACGGATTCCTGGAAAAAGAAACTGCCGACTTTAAATAGCGTAAAGCCCTTTGAATTTGTCAATCAGTTCGGAGATACTATTACTGAGCGGCAAATGGCAGGAAAAGTTCAGGTAGTTGAATTTTTCTTTACCACCTGCAAAGGCATTTGTCCGAAAATGAATCATGCCTTAATGGAAATTTACCGAGAAAAAGCAGATGAAGAAGATTTTATCATCGTGAGTCATACCGTAGATCCGGATACTGATTCGGTAGGAAGGCTGCGTTTTTTTGCAGACTCTCTGCAACTCAATCCTGCTCGCTGGATGCTGCTGACGGGTAGCAAAGAAAAGTTATATGAAGCGGCAAGAAAAAGTTATTTACTCGACGATCAGCACGATGAATCAGCTGCCATTGCGGATCAGTTTATTCATACGCAACTCTTCGCGCTGGTAGATCGGGCTGGAGGAGTTAGAGGGATTTATGACGCACTGGATAAAAAAGAATTAAAAAAATTATCGGAACATATTAATCTTGTTTTGAATGAAAGGTATAGCGGTCCGCGTTTTGTGAATGGCATTTTTCAAAACAATCCAAACTGATACAGTTAGTAGCATGGAAGATAAGATTCGAACCTTGTTAAAAGGATATGGATTAAGTATTACCGAAAGTCGCCTCGGAGTGCTGCAGTTCTTTTACAGTAACAATGGCGCGATGACGCATGCAGATATTGAAAAGCAAGCCGGCAATAAAATGGATCGGGTAACCATTTACCGAACCTTACAGACATTTGAAGAAAAAGGCATAATTCACAGTATTCCTTCAGCCGACAATATGGTGCGATATGCACTTTGCAAAGAACAGTGCACGGCCGGGCATCATCATGATAATCATGTACATTTTTTGTGTAACACTTGTGGTAAAACCTCCTGCCTGGATCATGTACTGGTTCCTAAAGTCAAGTTACCCAAGGGATTCTTGCCTTCCGAGTCCAATATGGTGGTAAGAGGCACCTGTAATCTTTGTAGGGCATAGCCTCCTAAAATTTGTTGCATAAAAGCACGAGGAATTGTACATTCGCAAAGCTTACAGCGATTATCTTTCAGCATCAATAGCAATGAGCAATGAAAAATAGCATTTTGCTTTCTGTTTTTTTCGTGATGGCAGTGATCTCTTGTCGCAAACCACAAGATCCGCCGCCGCCCTCCCGTTTAATCAGCGGCAATAAATTCAAAGTGCATCAATACGTTTTAAACGGGCAAGACAATACCGCCAAGTTTGCCAATAGTGTTTTATATTTTCAGGAAGATGGCCGACTTGAATTAACCCAGGATGGGAAAGTATTCTCCGGCTCTTGGGAAGAATACTCTGATCCTCCTAAGCTTAGCGTAGAAATCTTGACTAATAATAATTTTCTAAACTTATTGAGCCGGGAATGGTTAAATGATTTGCTGAATCCTACTCGCGTCAAACTGGTTGATGAGTTGACTTCACCCCAGCATATTTTAATTTTAGATCTGATTCAATAAATAGCCTTCCTTCTTTCTGCATTCTAAGCAGTAATTCCTGCTTATTTTTACAATCAGTGAAACAGCTATATACTCTATTGATATTGTTTACGGGAACATTCATTGCTTCCTGTGAAAAAGATAGATTTGAGGATGGGGCGTCCGGATTTTCCTTAAGCTCAGACACCCTGCACTTCGACACTGTGTTTACCTCAGCCGGTTCTGTTACTCAGTTTTTTCTCATCAAAAATAATTCCGGCAGCAATCTGCGCATTGACGGTATTGAACTCAAGGGAGGCAATGCTTCTCCCTTTAATATGAATGTGGACGGTCTCCCGGGTTCCCGCTTCAGCAACCTCACCATTGAAGGCAATGATAGTCTTTATGTTTTTGTCAGCGTGAATGTGAATCCGGATACTCAAGTACTTCCATTTATTATTCGCGACAGCATACAGATAAGTGTCAATGGCAAAACGGTCTTTCAGCAACTGGAGGCATGGGGACAAAACGCACGGTATATCAGAAATCAACTGATTCGCTCTAACACGATATGGGATAACAAACTGCCTTATGTTATTTTAGGTGGGGTACTGGTGGATACGCCGGCTACGCTGCAGATTGAGCCCGGCACACGCATTTATCTCAATGCCGATGCACCCTTGGTTATTGACGGCACTTTATTGGCGAAAGGAACTAAAAAAGACAGTATCGTGTTTCAGGGTAATCGGCTTGATGAACCTTATCGTAATTTTCCCGGTGCCTGGCCCGGCATTATTTTCAGAGGCAGCAGTCAAAAAAATCAGCTGGAACATGTCTATATAAAAAATGCTTTTCAGGGCATCGTGTTAGACCAGCATCAATCGTCAGAACCTAAATTGATATTGAATAATTGTGTACTCGATAATATTTATGAAACCGGAGTACTGGCAATCAACAGTCGTTTGCAGGCAAACAATTGTCTGATTTCCAATTGTGGCAATAATATTTCTCTGATTTACGGAGGGAATTATGATTTCAACCATTGTACCGTTGTGTCTTTATCTACTAATTATATTACCCATAACAAGCCGGCTTGTTATGCCGCTAATTTTGTAAAACAGAACAATCGTATTTTCTCTGCTCCGCTGAAACTCAACTTTGTCAATTCCATTCTATGGGGCAGTGAGGGCGTGGTTGAGAATGAGATAGTAGTAGAGAAGGAAGGGGCGGAAGCTGTTGATGTACATTTAGATCATGTGCTTTTCAGAGCGAAAGCTGATCCAGTCAATACCAGATTGACCAATGTCATTCGCAATCAAAATCCCGCCTTTGATAGCACGGATGTTGCTGCTCGTTATTTTAATTTTCGATTGCAAAAAGAATCTCCCGCCATCAACAAAGGCAAACCTAATGTATTGCCACAAGATCTGGATGGTAACCTAAGAGATGCGCTGCCTGATCTCGGATGTTACGAAAGACCTTAATCCTGTTTACCTTCGCAATATGCAGTTTCGGGATATTATAGGACAAAGCGCATTGATAGACAAGCTCAAAGAGCTGGTGGATCAAAATCGTATTCCTCATTCACTTTTATTATGCGGGAAAGAAGGGTCAGGGGCTTTGCCGCTGGCGCTGGCCTTTGTGAGTTATGTAATTGAGCAGACCGAGCAATCCAATGCCCCGGCATCGGTTTCTCTTTTTGGAGAAACAACAGCAGCACCTTCCGAAGGACTTTTCAAAGCGGATCGCTACCTGCATCCCGATATTCATTTCAGCTATCCTGTGATTCCCAAAAAAACAGGCGATAAGCCGGTAGCCGGAGATTATATTACCGAATGGAGAAATTTTTTAAATCAAACGCCTTATGGCAATTTGTACGACTGGCTGCAATCCATTGGCGCGGAAAATAAACAAGGAAATATATCGGCTGCCGAGTGCGCAGAGATTTTGCGGAAGCTGCAGCTTAAAAGTTTTGAAAGCGAATATAAAATTTTGCTGATGTGGATGCCCGAATACTTGGGCAATGAAGGCAATAAATTACTGAAGCTCATCGAAGAGCCGCCGCCCAATACACTTTTCATTCTAGTAACGGAGCAGGATGATCAGGTACTGCCGACTATTTTAAGTCGCTGTCAGATGATACAGGTGCCGCCGATTGACACGAATGACATGGCGCAGGCGCTCACAAGTCGCTGCGGACTAGCATCGGAGCAGGCCTATCAGGTAGCTGCTTTATCAGAGGGGAATTACCGGCTTGCCCTTCAACTGGTGCAACATGCCGAAAGCGACTGGCAGGGCGTGTTGAGAGACTGGCTGAACGCCCTCATCAAAGCAGATACGGTGGCGCAGGTAAAATGGTCGGAAGAGATGAGTCAGTATGGAAGAGAAAAGCAGAAACAGTTTCTTCGCTATTTTGAGCACTTGATTGAGCAGTCTGTTCGCCTGGCCACCATGGGAGAGGCATACCTAACTGCTTCCTCCGCAGAAAAAGATTTTTGTGCAAGGCTGAATAAATTATGTGATGCTATTCAGCTGGAAGCAGTTGCCGCGGAAATCAATAAGGCGGCTTATTATATTGAACGCAATGCCAACCCAAAAATGTTGTTTACTGCTTTGAGTATTAAGCTGTTTCATATCATCCGAAACAGGGTAGTGCCGGAAGTGATATAGCGCACAAAGATTATCGGAGTGACACATTGAAGGAAATCATTATTCACTCGCCCACGCCAATGCTGCAATACTTAAGGATGCGGGTTGTGCCTTCAGGATTACTGAGCCGCATGCTTCAAGGGTAGCACCTGTGGTAATAACATCGTCGATCAGCAATAAATGTTTTTGCTGCAATAACTTTTCTTCTCCAATATAAAATCCGTCTTCAACATTTTCCCATCGTGCGGATCTTCCTTTGCGCGTTTGTGTTTCCGTTGCTTTTGCCCGTTGTACTATGTTTGCAAGAATCGGTATGCCGGTAGTGTGCTCAATGCCCTCGCACAATAACAACGCCTGATTATACCCGCGCTTTTTTGCTCTGGAATCATGAATGGGTATCGGAATTAAATAGTCAATCGGCAGCATGCGTTCACAGTTCTTAATATGTTCTCCCATCAATTTCCCCATTTGAATACAAACCTCCTTGTTTTGCTCATATTTAAAAGCATGAATAATATGTCGGAGCGCCTGTTTTTTGCTGAAGAAATAACTTGCCATCGCAGTACGTAGTTTTATTCTTCCGTAAAAAAGCCGCTCTACCGGATTGCCGGCACTGTGCTGAAAACGGGTTTCCGGCAATTGAATCAGGCAATCAACGCAAATGGATTGTGTTGTTGAGGGAAGCGCTTCACCACAACCCGCACAAGTATGCGGATAAAAAAAATGAAGCAAATCAAAGGCGGTTTTTTGCAGGGAGGTTAGCATGAGCCAAAGTTAAAAAAGATACTGATACAGTTCTTCTACTTTACTCATGGTAATAATTTGAATCCGGAATTTTTTAAACGGATTTCCTTTCTGCTCTTTACCGGACAGATTGTATTTGCTGATAATCATTTTTTCGAAACCCAGCTTTTCCGCTTCTGCAATTCTTTGTTCAATACGGTTCACCGCTCTGATTTCTCCGCTTAATCCAACTTCTCCTGCAAAACAAACATTCGGCGGGATGGGACTGTCTTCATAACTCGAGAGCAAGGCACTTAAGACAGCAAGATCAATGGAGGGGTCTTCTACTTTCAGCCCACCTGCGATATTTAAAAAAACATCTTTCATTCCAAATTGAAAGCCCCCTCTTTTTTCCAGCACTGCCAGCAATAGTTGCAGTCTTCTCAAATCGAATCCACTCACGGTTCGTTGCGGCGTTCCATATACGCTTTGTGTTACCAGTGCCTGTACTTCAATCAATAAAGGACGAATGCCTTCGAGGGTAGCAGCAATGGCAATACCGCTGAGTGCATCTTCTTTTTGAGTGATGAGAATTTCACTCGGATTGCTCACCGGACGCATACCTGTTTCCAGCATTTCATAAATGCCCAGTTCCGATGTAGAGCCAAAGCGGTTTTTCATCGTGCGCAACATTCGGTAAGCATAGTGCCGGTCTCCTTCAAACTGCAAAACAGTATCCACCATGTGTTCCAGAATTTTTGGTCCTGCAATATTGCCGTCTTTGGTGATGTGTCCGATGATAAAGACAGGGGTTTGCGTTTCTTTTGCGAAGCGTTGAAAATTGGCAGCCGTTTCCCGTATCTGACTGATACTTCCCGCCGCACTTTCAATCAAGGAGGAGTGTAAGGTTTGAATGGAATCAATGATCAGCAGATCCGGTTTAAGTTTTTTGATCTCCTGGAAAATGGTATGTGTTTCAGTTTCGGTAAGCAAGTAAAAAGAATCATTATTCATCCCCAACCGATCTGCACGCAATTTGATTTGTTGCTCACTTTCTTCACCGCTCACATACAAAACTTTGTGATCTTTCAGTTGTAAACCCATTTGTAAAAAGAGAGTCGATTTGCCGATACCCGGTTCTCCCGCAACTAAAGTAATACTGCCTGGCACAATCCCGCCACCGAGTACACGATTGAGTTCCGCATCTTCCGTTAACCATCTTGCTGTTGCTTTACTGTCCACTTCAGCAATCGAAATTGTTTTGAGATTGCCGGAGGAAGGAGTTTCCCATTGTTTAGCAACCGCATTTTCTTTCTCTTTATGAATGACTTCTTCCACAAAGGTGTTCCATTCATGACAGCCAGGACATTTGCCGATCCATTTAGCCGATTCATATCCACACTGCTGACAGAAAAAAGCGGTTTTTATTTTCGCCATTGATTTATTTTAATTGTGTGCAATTAGTTTTCGATGCACTATTTAAAAATTAAAATTGAAGATAAAGGTGTTTGAAAATGAGAATAGCATAAAAAGTAAAAGGGCTGGAATTTCTTCCAACCCTTTGTACTTACTAACCCATTAAATTCTATTGCTAAATTACAAATTACAGGTAGATTTCAAAATTATTTTTCGGATTTGTGAATAAAAATTTTAGGAGGATCCCCTCGTTTGGGGCTCAGAAAGGACCAGTTAATTAAATACATAAACAATTGAAATACAATAATTTATAAGCTAATAATGCCCTCTATTACAAGGGGAAAAATATTATTCCTAAAGCTTTCTTAAAAAGACTGCGACAATTTGACGCGCCAAAATGACAACACTAAATTATAGTATTCGTTTAACGTATTTGGTTATATTTTTGAGGAACTTTAATTAAAAAGAACAATTATGACTCCCGGAATTTTAGTTATCTCGCTGCTGTTTATGGCGATTGGTTTTTTGGTTCAAATGAGATTGAAAAGCAAGTTTCGTCACTACAGCGAACAGCCTTTGTTGAGTCGGCTTACCGGTAAAGAAGTAGCGGAAAAAATGTTGCGCGACAGTGGTATTTATGATGTGCAGGTGGTATCCGTAGGCGGATTTTTAAGTGATCACTATAATCCAATGAATAAAACGGTTAATCTTAGTCCGGATGTTTACCAGGGCAATTCGGTTGCAGCCGCTGCTGTTGCGGCACACGAGTGCGGACACGCTGTACAGCATGCTACGGCTTATCAGTGGCTGATGCTTCGTTCCCGCCTCGTACCAGTGGTACAGGTAAGTACTTCCTTATCCCAATGGATTCTTGCTATTGGAGTGGGTATGCTCGGATTTGGAGGAGGTAATCCTACCGTACTATTGATCGGAATTGTTTTGTTTGCTGCTTCTACCCTTTTTTCCATCATAACCCTTCCAGTAGAATTTGACGCCAGCAACCGCGCGCTTGCCTGGCTTGACAAAGCGAATATTACTTACGGAGAAGAACATAAAGGCGCGAAAGATGCGCTTAAATGGGCTGCTGCTACCTATGTTGTTGCTGCTATTGCCTCCATTGCGATGCTGGTGCAGTATATTTTAATTTATCTGAGCAGGAGAGATTGATTTTTAAGAAGTCAAAAATCAAAAGTCAAAAGCATTGCTGTCAGGGGAAAATTTGATTTTTCTTCTTTTAAAAAGTTTTTCCTTGTGAGCGATGTTCAAATTTAGCAATTTTGGTTGCTACAAGCCCTCATTTCTGTATCAATCTAAAGATTATACTACTCATCCATTCAAATTTTTAATTCTCTTTTTTGAAATCGTTCATAAAGATAAAACGGCTGTCCGGATAATTATTACATTGAACCCTTTTGGGGTTCTGTATTTTTCTTCATTTAGATGCCGCCGATTTATCGGCGGTTATTTAGATTCAACCCCTTCAGGGTTGTTAGCATACGGCTATTGTTTTCCCCACCGGCTCACGCCGGCGGTTATTAACATAGAACCCTTTCAGGGTTCGTTAGCATGATTGATAAATATGGCAGTATTTAAAATCGAATGCTAAACCCCAACGGGGTTCAATATGAATAGCCGCCGATTTTATCGGCGGTTTATGTAAAGAAAGAAGATCAGAACCCTGAAGGGGTTCAATTTGAATTTTCCCCGGACAGCAATGGGCTTAAACCTTTATTGCTTTTGACTTTTGCCTTTTGACCTGGTTTTGGCAGCAGGAACTTTGGTGATTTTGTTTTTCGTATTAGCCTCGTTGTACTGTACGGCGTTTTTAGGCACTTTATATAATTCCTTAAATACGTCATTCACTTTTACCTCAAGCGTTTCCGAAATTTTAAATACATGATAAATGCTGGTATTGATTTTGCCTAACTCAATTCTGCTGAGCTGGGTATATTCCAGTCCTGCATTATGAGCGGCTTGTTCAATAGTCAGTTTCTTTCGGATTCTGATGTCCCGTAATTTCTGGCCGATTATTCTGGTTACTTCTTTCTTACTAAGGTGCATACACAAAAATGCTTTTTTGAGGGGGAGTGGGCAATGGCAGATATGCCATATGTTGCCAATTCCTGCCCGGTTTGTCCTCATTCAACGTAAAAAGAAGAAATTTCGGGAGAACAAAAATGAAACTGCAACCTTGCAGAAGTTAGAAATTATCGGGTAAAAAGATTAATGAAGCGGGGAGCAGGATTTTTTTAGGTTGATTTCTTTCCCCGAGTATATAATAGTGCCTGGCATTACTATCCGATAATCTGGTGGTGAAAGCCGCTCTGATTCGAGAACATTTTTCATGAATTGAATTGGAACGAATATCCGTCATGTCGTTGATGCTTTTTTTCATTTGCTCCAGATTCAGCCGGTTGCCGGTCTTGGAGTAGATGGACAATAATTCTTTTCGATGCTGTGACAGTTCCTTGAACATAATTCCTTCCGGATTTTTTAGCAGGAATAAGTATAGGGTTTTGGGAAGCGGAGTTAGTTGTATTTCCAGTTGATTGAAATCAGGTAACCAGATTCTGAATTGGTTGTCAATAACTAATCGACTTATATGAGGGTAGGGCTTGTTTTTTCTCGCCACAGGTTTCGGTGATGCCATGGATATTTTAAGGTTGGGTATTAAGGTGATTATTGAGGGTTTTGAATTGGTTTGTTCTAAATTAATAATTTTTAGTCATATTGATGATTTTTTAGTAGTAATGCAATAATAACGTGCTACTCAATGGAATGCGTATTTCTGCAAGGTTGAAATTTTTAATACGCCTTGGCGGGCTATCGTTTACCTTTGTAAAAATTACTTGGAAATGGAAAATCAACAACAAGATCAGAATCAACTCAATATCGAAATAACTGAAGAAGTGGCGGAAGGAGAATACGCCAATCTGGCCATCATTACCCACAGTCATGCTGAATTTGTACTCGATTTTGTCAATGTAATGCCCGGCGTACCTAAGAGTAAGGTAAAATCCCGCATTATTCTGACACCTCAGCATGCTAAAAGACTCATGAAGGCACTCACTGAAAATATTCAGCGTTATGAACAATCCAATGGTCAGATTCGGGATATTGAAGAAATTCAGTTGCCTTTTCATTTCGGGGGACCCACTGCACAGGCATAAGGGAAGGAATATTACAATATGCAGTCGCACTTTGCTTACGCGCAATTATTTGATTTTACGGTAGCTGTTTTTTTGGCAATCGGCTGTCCGGAAACGGATGCACGATTGGCTGCACAAGTATTACTAAGTGCAGACCTGCGTGGCATTGACAGTCATGGTATCGCCCGCCTCTCGGGTTATGTGCGGTTATATGAAGCCGGCAGAATCAATCCGCGTCCTGCCTTCGAAATACTTCATGAAACGCCTTCTACGGCTACCCTCGATGCGGATGCAGCCCTTGGATTGGTGTCGGCTCCTTTTGCAATGGAATTGGCAATTAAAAAAGCAAAGGCATGCGGATCCGGATGGGTGACGGTGCAAAACAGCAATCATTTCGGAATTGCCGGCTATCATGCTATGTTGGCACAACAACAGGATATGATCGGTATTGCCATGACCAATGCGTCTGCGTTGGTAGCGCCTACTTTTGCCAATGAAAGATTGCTGGGCACTAACCCGATTGCAGTCGCTGTTCCCGCCGGTAATGAAGCCCCTTTCGTGGCGGATTTGGCAACTACCACTGCTGCCAATGGTAAACTTGAAATCTTACAAAGAAAGGGAACGGATGCGCCAGCAGGATGGATACAGGATAAAGAGGGTAATCCCACGAATAATGCACACGCTCTAAAATCGGGTGGCGCGTTGCTTCCGCTGGGAAGTGATGTGGAACACGGTAGCCATAAAGGATATGCACTTGGATCAATAGTAGATATTTTATCCGGAGTACTTAGTGGGGCTAACTATGGTCCATGGGTACCTCCGTTTCCTGCCTATGTACCGATGCCGGCGCAGCAACCCGGTAAGGGGATAGGACATTTTTTTGGAGCGATGCGCATTGATGCTTTTCAACCGGCTGCGCAATTTAAATCACAGATGGATCAATGGCTGATGCGCTTCAGAAATGCAACTCCTGTTGCGGGTAAAGAAAAAGTATTAGTACCCGGTGATCCCGAAAGAAGTATGGAAGCAGAACGAATGCAGAACGGCATTCCCTTACTAACGGTTGTATTGGAAGATTTATCCACGCTTGGAGAAAAATTCGGCATCAAACTTTAATTTTGCGCCCTCAAATAATAACTGAACATCCATGAAGATTATGAAATTTGGCGGCACCTCGGTAGGCAAGCCGGAAAGAATGCATCAGGTAGCGGATTTGATTACTCGGGATCAGGAAAATAAAATTGTCGTGCTTAGCGCCTTGAGCGGTACTACCAATACGCTCGTTTCTATTGGCGATGCGCTTGCTGCAGGTAAAAAACAAGAAGCTGCTGATATCATCGCTAATCTTAAATCGCACTACGATTTATTCATAGAAAATTTATTACAAACGACTGCTGCTCGTAACAAAGCAGCTCAATTGATCGGCGAGCATTTTGAGTTCATGCAGATTATTCTTAAGATTTCTTTTAATGAAGCACTCAATAAAGATATACTCGCGCAAGGAGAATTGATGAGCACCAAACTCTTCAGTTGCTATTTGGAAGAAAAAGGAATTTTACATGAACTGTTGCCTGCGCTTGATTTCATGAGTATTGATGCAAATGATGAGCCGCCGCTCGATCTTATTCGTCAAAAACTGACTACCATACTCCAACAGAAAGAAAGTACACCCATCTTCATTACGCAAGGATATATTTGTCGCAATGCCAGGGGAGAAGTAGATAACTTGAAAAGAGGCGGAAGTGATTACAGCGCTTCTTTGATTGCTGCGGCTGTGCAGGCAAGTGTTTGTGAAATATGGACAGATATTGACGGGATGCATAACAACGATCCGAGAGTGGTGGGTAAAACCGTTCCGGTTGAACAATTAAGTTTTGACGAAGCGGCAGAACTGGCTTATTTCGGAGCGAAAATTTTACACCCTGCTTCCATCTGGCCCGCACAGGTAACCAAAGTGCCGGTGAAGCTACTGAATACCATGCAGCCGGATGCCAAAGGAACACTCATTGTAGAAGAAGCGGGTAGCGTGGGTGCCAAAGCGGTTGCGGCTAAAGACGGCATTATTGCTGTGAAAATCAAAAGCAGCAGAATGTTGCTTGCCTACGGTTTCCTTCGTAAAATATTCGAGGTTTTTGAAAAATATCGTACCCCAATTGATATGATTACTACTTCCGAGGTGGCTGTCTCTGTTACGATAGACAGCGATCTTCATCTTTCTCAAATACTCCGCGAACTTGATCCACTGGGAACGGTTGAAATCGACAGAGATCAGACCATTGTATCAGTGGTAGGCAATGAGATTGCCAAGACAGATAAAATATTAAGCCGTTTGTTTGAAAGTCTGGAAGGTGTTCCGGTTAGAATGGTCAGCTATGGCGGAAGTCCGCATAATGTTTCCCTGCTCGTTCCATCCGATTATAAAAAACAAACCCTGCAGGTTTTAAATAAAGGTATTTTCGGGTTGGAATAGGTGAGAGAATCGGCAGCTTTGATTTCATAATAAAATCCTAAATCACACCTTTTCATTTTGCTTTGTAAATACATTGCAATCTGAGTATCTAAGTTTGCCCTCTTCACTAAAACCTTCCATTATGCCAATCTTTCAAGTACCAACCAACCCCATTCTGGATCATCTACATGAACTCCATGCCAAACTTGAAGATTCGGGTTTGTCAGACGAAATTTTGGCCGATTGCAAAACTGAAATTGAGGCTCTTTCCGGTTTCTTTAATTGCAAACCTGAAGAAGTGGTCATTTTTTCTCTACTTCTTCAAATGAAATACAATCAAACAACCACTTCAGTGGGTGAGTTGCTTGATTATCTGGGCATGAAACCTTCCGCAGCAGTATGTATCAATGATTTACTACAGGTGTTTGTAACCCGCGACTGGATACAGCCAAGTCGCAATGTCAAGTTATACCCAAAGACAGAGTATGAGTTTAGCGCTCGTCTGGTCAGTTGTGTAACCAATAATGACTGGTCGCTGATGCAAAAGAAATTTACTCCTGCGAAAACAGCTTTTCAGCTCCTTGATCAGTTTAATCAGGAGTTTAGAATTTGGAAAAGAAAAAAACTTCCGGTAGAAAACCTTGCTGCTGTGGTTAGCGAACTTCTCAAAGTTTCTCCGGCCAACTCTTTGAGTAAATATCTAAAAAAAGAAAAAATCAAGGGTAATGATATCCTTATGCTGCTCAAATTATGTCTCGACTTCTATAATGGGAAAAGCGGTTTTGGTATCAAAAGCATGGCGGACGACTTTTTCTATAAATCGGAGGACAGGTATCATTTTATGCGTCAATTTGAAGACGAATCGCATGTCTTTTTCAAAAAAGGCTTGGTTAAGAAGTCGGAAGAAGATTTTTTTTCTTCAGATGATTATTTTGATTTTACGGATAAACTTATTCAGATTGTTGATCCCAAAGCTCCGGTAAAAAATAAGTTGTCAAAATGTAAGTTACTAGAACAAAAAAATCCGGATACGATTGCTCCCGTGGAATTGATTTTTCAACCGGAACAACAGGCAGCTGTTGAGAAAATCAGGGAGTTGCTCATGCCTAAACCTTTTGAAAAAATGACGGAGCGTTTTCGTCAAATCAATATGAAACCAGGGGTTACTATCTTGTTGTATGGAGGGCCGGGGACAGGTAAAACGGAGACGGTTTTTCAGATCGCTCGTTTAACTGGTCGCGTCATGCTTGCTGCTGATGCCAGTAAAATCAGGGATAAATGGGTAGGGGAGACGGAAAAAAATATCAGGGAACTTTTTGTGGAATACCGTAAGATGAAAAAAGAATGCACCCTTGCTCCCATTCTTTTATTCAATGAGGCGGATGCGGTTTTGGGAAGAAGAAGAGCTGTAAATGATCGTGGCGATCAGATGGAAAATAGTCTGCAGAATATCTTATTGGAAGAGCTTGAAAATTTTGAAGGGATATTTATCGCAACCACAAATATGGAATCCAATTTGGATAAGGCATTTGATCGCAGATTTTTATATAAAATGAATTTTGACAATCCGGGAATAGATGCGATTAAGGCAATCTGGAAGACCAAATTCCCCACCATGGATCAGGCGTTCATTGATATTTTATCGGAGGATTTTTCACTTACCGGTGCGCAAATAGAAAATATTAGAAAAAAATCATTAGTAGATTTTTTGCTGGATGCCGGGTTCGTGCCTACACTTGATTATTACAAGAAATTAGCACAGGAAGAAATAAATTTTCGTAATGATCCTGGGAAAAACAGGGGAAAAATTGGTTTCAACAGAGTGGGTTAATGCCCAGCCATTTCACAGCGTTCTCCTTGAATAATTTCTGTTGTAGTAGGTGAGAGAGATTCATGTCTTGAATCATTTTGCCCGGCACATGCTCTCCTAATGGGAAGGGATAGTCGCTGCCCAGACAAATAAAATCTTCCCCCATCACTTCAATCAGGTATTGCATGGCATTTGCATCATGCACCAGACTGTCCACCCAGAATTTGCCAATATAATTTTTAGGAGAGATCGGGTTGTCAATCGCAACCAGATCCGGTCTTACTTCAAAGCCATGTTGTATTCTGCCCATGGTGAAAGGGAAAGAGCCGCCTCCGTGGGCAAAGGCAACCCTTAATTTTGGAAATTTTTCAAGCACCCCGCCAAAGATCATCGAGCATATCGCGCGTGACGTTTCTGCCGGCATACCCACCAGCCAGGGCAACCAGTACTTTTGCATCTGTCCTTCACCCATCATCTCCCAGGGATGTACAAAAAGTGCGCATCCCAATTTTTCAGCCGCTTCAAAAAATGGATGAAAGAACGGATCCGATAAATTCATCCCATTGATATTGCTGCCGATCTCAAGACCGGGCATTTTTAACTCCTGCACACAGCGTTCCATTTCTTTGATCGCATGATCCATGGATTGCATGGGCACAGTACCAATCCCAATGAAACGATCAGGGTATTTCCCAACCGTATCGGCAATATGATCATTCAAAAAACGTGAAGTCTCCAATGCATCTTCCGGCTTCGCCCAGTAGTTGAACAGAACAGGTATAGTTGATAGCACCTGAATGTTTACTTGAGTCTGATCCATCTCGCTGATGCGCGTATCTGCATGAAAACAATTGTCCTCTACCTCACGAAATAGTTTATCACCCTTCATCATGCAGGCTTTACAATTTCGATGCTCCAGATGAATGAATTCGCCGTACCCAAACTTTTTCGTCCAGTTGGGCATACGGTCTGGCATGATATGGGTGTGGATGTCAATCTTCATGTGAAACGAATGGTAACGTATGAATGAATTATCTTTTCACGGGCGGCAACATGACGGAACCGCATTTGTTGCAGGTTCTTCTTTCTTCTGAAGAATAGAAGCCTTCCATTACAGGAGGCAATTGCTTTACGATATCGCTGACATGCAGTTTTTCTTCATACAGCATATTGCCGCATTTTTCACAAAACCACATGAATCCATCTTCTTCATTTTTTCTCACTTTTTCAATCACTAGTCCAACCGTATTAGATCCGCGTTGGGGGGAGTGCGGTGTTCGTGCAGGCAATAAAAACATATCTCCCTCTTTGATTTCAATATCCTTAGGTACACCATCATCCACAATCTTTACTACAATATCTCCTTCCAGCTGATAAAAAAGTTCTTCTGTTTCGTTGAAATGATAATCTTTTCTGGAGTTAGGTCCACCCACCACCATCACAATAAAATCCTCTGCTTCTTTGTAAACACATTGATTACCAACCGGTGGTTTCAGTAAATCACGATGTTCATCAATCCATTTTTTGAGATTGAAAGGAGGAGTAACAGCCATATGACAAGTTTTAATAAGTGAAATTGGGTTGAAAGTACAGAATTTCGGAGAAATTGTGAATAGTTTGTTTGTTGTTACTTCAAAGCACTTATAAACCGTCATCCTGCCTGTCCCGTAGCGAAGCGTAAACGGGAAGCGTAGGCGAAGGATCTCATGATTGAATGCGCTGAAAAATGAGATGTTTCGCTTTCGCTCAACATGACGGGCAAACCGTACTCGTTTATCGTTGGTCGTTGTTCGTCTATCGAAAAAGCACGAAAAACGAGCCACTAAAGGCGAAAAACAAACCTGCCCGCGCGTTCTGCCTTGTCAGCGCCACACATTTAGGCAGCGTCATCCTGAGCGTAAGCGAAGGATCTCCCGGTTTAGAACGCTTCGAAAGATGAGATGTTTCGCTATTGCTCAACATGACGATCTTGGCGGTCTTTGCCTCTTTGCGAGCTTTGCGTGAAATAATCAAACATCAAAAGAGTTAATTCATATTTTAAAGATCTTCATATTTGAATTTTCCCCGGACTGCAATGGTTTTGACTTTTGCCTTTTGACGTAAAAAAACCTAATTTTCAGTTTTATTAGACCGCACAAATCAAATTTATAACAGTAGTACAAATGAACTTATCCCTTTCAGGAAAACGAGCCGTTGTTGGCGGCAGTACTCAAGGAATCGGTTTTGCCATTGCGCGGGAACTGGCGTTGCAAGGCGCCTCCTGTGTGTTATTGGCAAGAAATGAAGCATCACTTAAAGAAGCAGTATCAAAACTGGATACATCTTCCGGACAAACCCACGATTATCGAGTGGCCAATTATGCTCAGCCGGAAAAGTTAAAAGAGATCATCACAGAATATGTAAAGGAGAAGGAAGTGCACATTCTGATTAACAACAGTGGCGGTCCGGCATCGGGTCCAATCACCGAGGCGGAGACTATGGCATTTTTGAGTGCTTTCAATCAACATCTCATTTGTAATCATATTCTAACGCAGGCGGTAGTGCCTTCCATGAAAAGAAGTGGTTATGGACGAATCATCAATGTGATTTCTACCTCGGTAAAGATTCCATTAAAGAATCTCGGCGTATCGAATACCATTCGCGGGGCGGTGGCCAGTTGGGCGAAGACCATGGCAAATGAGTTGGGCGCTTATCAAATTACAGTCAACAATGTATTGCCCGGCGCTACGCGCACGGGCCGCCTCAGTTCTTTAATTGAGGTGATGGCGCAAAAACAAAACAGTTCCGTGGATCAAGTGGAAGCGCACATGACGGAAGAAATTCCCATGCGTCGTTTTGCCGATGCGGAAGAAATTGCGAATGTCGCAGTCTTCCTCGCATCGCCCGCAGCTTCTTACGTGAACGGAGTGAGTATTCCGGTGGATGGAGGACGGACGGGGTCAATATAATTTGTAATAACTTAAAACTGAAAACTTAAAAGTTAAAAGATGCATTCATGCATTTACTTTTAAGTTTTAACTTTTGACTTTTAACTTAATATAGACAAATCATGTAACACTTGGTCTTGAATTAAAGAACGATTGCCTGCATATATGAACTTAACCATACCATACCACCTCGAAAATTACATCCACGGAGCATTGATTCCGCCATCGAGCAAATCCTATCTTCCCAATTATAATCCTGCTACAGGTGAATTGTGGAATGAAGTCCCTGATTCCAATGAAAAAGATATTGAATTAGCAGTAGCTGCTGCAAAAAAGGCTTTCCCTCAATGGAGCACTTCTTCCAATGAATTTCGTTTTCGCATCCTCAATCGCATCGCTGAACTAATCGAAGAAAATTTTGAAACGCTTGCGCTTGCAGAAACAAATGACAATGGTAAACCGCTATGGTTAAGCAAGCAGGTGGAGATTCCGCGTGCCGCTTCCAATTTCAGATTTTTCGCCACAGGCATTATGCATTTTGCTTCAGAGAGTCATGCAATGGAAGATCATGCCATCAACTACACGCTGCGTCAGCCTATCGGCATTGCCGGATGTATTTCCCCCTGGAACTTGCCGCTCTATCTCTTCACCTGGAAGATTGCGCCTGCATTAGCTGCGGGTAATTGTGTTATAGCGAAACCTTCAGAGGTTACACCCGTTACAGCTTATCTGCTTTCTAAAATTTGTATCGAAGCGGGCTTGCCGGCAGGCGTATTGAATATCATACACGGACAAGGTCCGAAGGCCGGTGAAGCCATTGTGTCGCATCCGGATATTAAAGTGATTTCTTTTACAGGCAGTACACGTGCAGGGGAACGTATTGCTTCCATCGCTGCTCCGAAGTTTAAAAAATTATCGCTTGAATTGGGCGGCAAGAATCCTGCATTGATTTTTGCGGATTGCGACTGGGACAAAACCATGGATGAATTGTTGCGGGTGGCGTTTAGCAATCAGGGTGAAATTTGTTTATGCGGCTCTCGCTTGCTCATCGAAGCATCGGTCTATGAAAAATTCAAGACAGATTTCTTATCGCGCGTGAAGACTTTAACCGTTGGTGATCCCTTGGAGGCTTCCACCAAACAAGGAGCGATCGTAAGCGAAGCGCATTATCAAAAAATTCTTCGTTGCATTGAAACAGCGAAACAAGAGGGAGGGAAAATTTTGATCGGTGGAAATGCCGTCAAACTCAGTGGTCGTTGTGCAAACGGCTATTTTATTGAACCGACAGTCATTGAAGGTTTAGGTTCTTCCTGCAGCACCAATCAGGAAGAAATATTCGGTCCGGTCATTACCTTGCAGCCTTTTACCACCGAGGAAGAAGCTTTACAGTTGGCGAATGATTCAAGTTATGGACTAGCGGCAACCGTGTGGACCAAAGATCTGAGTCGTGCCCATCGCTTATCTTCTCAATTGCAAACCGGTATTGTTTGGGTAAATTGCTGGCTGATGCGTGATCTTCGCACTCCTTTCGGTGGAGTGAAAAACAGTGGGGTTGGGAGAGAAGGCGGATGGGAGGCGTTGCGGTTTTTTACGGAGCCGAAGAATGTGTGTATTAAAATTAATTAAGAATATCCCCCTCTTAGAGGGGGACTTAGGGGGAGAATTTTTTTTGTGTGTCTTGTCCTCCCCCTGCACCCCCTCTAGGAGGGGGATAAAAAATTTATCATGAGTGCAATTATAAATACCCACCAAGCCGCCAAACCCTTAGGGGCTTACCCGCATGCCAGAAAAGTCGGCAATCTCTTATTTCTCTCCGGTATCGGTCCCCGCAATGCAGCAGATAATTCCATACCCGGACTCGAACTGGATGCCGAAGGAAATATTTTGAAATATGATATTGCAGCGGAATGCCATGCTGTATTTGCGAATGTGAAAGCCGTACTCGAAGCGAGTGGCAGCAGCTGGGATCGCATGGTCGATGTGACAGTATTTTTAACAAACATGAAAAAAGATTTTCCCATTTACAATAAAATCTACGCGGAGTATTTCAGCAATGTGCAGGCTTGTCGCACCACAGTTGAGATAAAAAGTCTGCCCACCCCCATTGCCATAGAACTAAAAGTCATTGCTACTGTTGATTAATCGTATCCATTCATTATGAGTCAGGAATTTAGTATTGAATATGCCCTTGCCTTAGATGCAGCGGATCCTTTGAAAGCATTCAGAGATGAATTTTACTTTCCGAAACATAAGGGGAAGGATGTGATTTATTTTACCGGTAATTCATTGGGTTTACAACCTAAGTCGGTTGCCTCATACATTCAACAGGAACTGGATGATTGGGCGAATCTTGGAGTGGAAGGACATTTTCATGCGAAGCATCCCTGGATGCCTTATCACGAATTCTTCACCAAACAATTAGCAGAATTAGTTGGAGCAAAGGAAACAGAAGTGGTAGCGATGAATCAGCTCACTGTGAATATTCACTTGCTCTTGGCTAGTTTTTATCGCCCTACAAAAGAGCGCTATAAAATTATTTGCGAAGCGAAAGCCTTCCCTTCCGATCAGTATGCACTGGAAACACAGGTTCGTCATCATGGATTAAATCCGGAAGATGCAATCATTGAAGTCCATCCCCGCGAAGGCGAATACCTTATCAGAGAAGAAGATATCATTCAAACGATTCAGCAGCATGAGGATTCACTGGCATTGGTATTCTGGGGAGGAGTGAATTATTACAGCGGACAGTTATTCGATATGCAGTCGATCACCCAGGCTGCGCATGCTGCAGGTGCTTATGCAGGTTTTGATTTGGCGCATGCAGCAGGGAATGTGCGATTGCAATTACACGATTGGAATGCGGATTTTGCCACTTGGTGTTCATACAAATATTTGAATAGCGGACCGGGTGGCGTTTCAGGCGTTTATATTCATGAAAAATATGCAACCAATATTGATATGCCGCGGTTGGCTGGCTGGTGGGGACATGATAAACAAACCCGTTTTTTAATGGAGAAAGGTTTTCGTCCCATACCATCAGCTGAAGGATGGCAATTGAGCAATGCGCCGGTATTGTCAATGGCAGCGCACAAAGCATCTCTCAATATTTTTGAAAAAGCAGGATGGGAACAATTACATGCGAAAAGAGAAAAGTTGTCTGCTTATTTGCATTTAGTCATGTCGGAAGTGAATCGTTCTTTCACTGAGCCGGTATTAAAAGTAATCACCCCCGATGATCCAACAAAGAGAGGTTGTCAGTTATCCATGTTGATGTTGAAAGACGGCAAAAAAATATTCAATGCATTAACAGAGCAAGGCGTAATTGCCGATTGGCGCGAGCCCAATGTGATTCGCATTGCGCCCGTTCCGTTGTATAATTCATTTGAGGATGTTTTTCGTTTCGGAAAAATCTGTAGAGACGCGTTGCTACGCGTCTCAAAATGATTTGCATGTGATAAATTCCAAAGAGACGCATTGCTATGCGTCTCTTTGGAGAGGGCGAAGGGGGGAGGAATAAAATATATTTTTATGAAAAAAGAAATCATCATCATCGGCGCCGGATTAGTCGGTTCCTTGTTATCCATTTATTTGAGCAAACGCGGATACAGCGTGCGTGTTTATGAACGCAGAGGAGATATGCGCAAGGAAGCCATGCGTGCCGGAAGATCGATCAATTTGGCGATGAGCGACAGAGGATTGATGGCATTGGAGAAAGTCGGCTTAGCGGATGCCATCAAAGCTATTTCCATACCCATGCATCGTCGGGCTATACATCATCTTGATGGCACTATGGCCTATCAGCCTTATGGCAAAGAAGGACAGTTTATCAATTCTGTTTCAAGAGGCACATTGAATATGCGATTAATGGATCTGGCAGAGGAACATGGCGTAGAGATTTTTTTCAATCATCGTTGCCATTCGATTAATTGGGAAAATAAAGAAGTGGTGTTTGAACACACCGATAACGACGAAGTGGTAAAAGATCAGGCCGATTTAATTTTCGGATCGGATGGTGCATTTTCTGCCGGACGCATGCAGCACATGTTGCAGCAGGATCGTTTTGATTACCATCAGTTTTATATTGACTGCGGTTATAAGGAGCTGACAATTCTCCCCAATGAAAATGGAGACTTCGCAATGGAGATTAATGCCCTGCATATTTGGCCGCGCAAGGATTATATGTTGATTGCATTACCGAATCTGGATAAAACATTTACTTGCACTTTATTTTTCCCGTTTGAAGGGCCAGCATCTTTTGATCGTTTGAAAACAGAGGATGAGGTACGCGCTTTCTTTGAAGAGAATTTTGCTGATGCGGTTCCATTGATGAAAGATTATATTCATGAATTCTTTCACAATCCCACTTCTTCCCTCGTTACAGTGAAATGTTCTCCCTGGATTCGGGAAGATTATTTTGCTTTGATCGGTGATGCGGCACATGCGATTGTACCCTTCTTTGGACAGGGCATGAACTGCGGCTTTGAAGATTGCCGGGTGTTAGATGAATTGATGGAGCAATACGGGGAAGACTGGCACACCATCCTTAGCGAATATCAACGACTGCGCAAGCCCGATGGAGATGCTATTGCGGATTTAGCGATTCAGAATTTTACGGAGATGCGTGATAAAACTGCCGATGCGAAATTTTTATTGCAGAAAAAAATTGAAGCGGTCTTGCACGAAAAATACCCCAATGAATGGATACCCGCTTATTCACTCGTAACTTTCAGTCCACAGGTGCGTTACAGTGAAGCGATGCAAAGAGGACGGAGACAGGAGGCAATTATGCAACCCTTTATGGATTTGCCCGATATTGCAGAGAAATGGAATGATCCTTCACTGCATGAGCAGATCATAGAAATGAGCTGTATTCATAATTAAGTTCCAACCCCTTTTGTTTGTTTAATTCATTTTTTTATCTTTACAACTAATTGATTGCGAACAAATTACTTTTCCTTAGATTCTTTTCGCATCTGGCCAACTCTCTTTAAATTTTTCAATTTATTCAAAATAAAATGATGAAGACAAGATTCTCTATTGTTGTTATGCTAAGCATTTTATTGCCTTATGCAACTGTAATCGGTCAGATTTCCTCTAATTGGGAAACCTTGCTGAATGGTACCGGAGATTTTGGAGATAAACTTAATGCTGTGGTTGCAGATAAGAACAACAACCTGTATGCTGCCGGTTATACGGTGAGCCCCAACACTGATCGCGATTTTTTGATTGTTAAATATGATGCGCAGGCAAAAGTTTTATGGAGAAAGATTTTTGCTGCTCCGGGCAATGGCCCTGATGAGGCCAAGAAAATTGTATTGCATCCCGGTGGCAATATTGTTGTTACGGGATATGGAAATAATAAATCGGTCGGCAATGATTTCTGGACAATCATGCTGAATCCTTCCGGCGATACTGTCTGGTCTCGCTTGTATAATAGTCCAACCACCAATTTGTATGATGAACCCAATGGAATAGCAATAGATGGCCAAGGCAATATTATTATCACAGGCGAAAGTGATCAGGATCCTTCCGCCTTTCTGAATAATGATTTTCTAACTATTAAGTACAATAGCGCGGGTTTATTACAGTGGGAAGTTCGGGAAAACTTGCCTGCCAATAATAACGATCGGGCGCTTGCTGTAACTACGGATGCCACTAATAATATCTATATTACCGGCAGGTCGTTCAATGGCAATGACGATGATTATGTAACCATAAAATATAATCCGGACGGCATCAAACAATGGCAGAAATCATATAACGGGGTAGGCACCGATCGTCCGGTATCCATTGGGGTTGATAATGCCTCGAATGTATATGTTACAGGGAGGTCTAGCAATGGCACGAACGATGATTACCGAACCATTAAATACGATGCATCGGGCACTCAATTGTTTAATGTGATCTATGATGTGAGCGGTCATGACCGTCCGGTTGAAATGGTTGTATTGCCCTCCGGTGGGTGTATTGTTACAGGCAGAAGCGATGGCAATCCGGCCGCCGGTATTAATTATGATATTCGTACGGTATCCTATTCTGCTACCGGCACCAGGCTTTGGGTAGCTATTTACGCAGGAGCAGCCGGCAATGATGATGTGCCCGTTGGCTTATCCGTAACCGCAGACGGAAAAGCTTTGGTAACCGGTTTTACCGACAGGGATAATACCGTGAATGTAAGCAAGGATCTGGTGTTGTTACAATATAGTAACACAGGCGCTGAACTGATTAAACAAACTTTTAACGGCACTGCCAATAAAGATGATGAAGGTGAAGGAGTAGCTATATCTCCCAACGGAAATATTGCTGTGGTGGGCTTTACAGCTGAAAGCAATAATCAGCATAACGCTTTGCTTTTGATTTACAATGGCAATACAGCTCCGCTGGCACAAAACATCTGGAGTGGACTAGGAGATAATGGAGAAAATATACGCGCCCTCACTGCGGATGCAAGCGGGAATTTGTTTTTTTGCGGATATAGCGTTCGGCAGGATAATAACAGGGATTTTTATTACGGAAAATTAAACGCAGCCGGTGTGCTTCAATGGTCGAAAGATACTACCGGTTCTCTCTATGGGAGTGATGAAGAAGCCAATGCCATCGCATTGGATGGAGGCGGAAATGTTTACGTGAGCGGCTTTCTGAAAAATTCGGGCACATCCTCTGATGTTTATCTGGAAAAACTAACCAATCAGGGAACTAGAATTTGGAATTTTCGTTACGATGCTCCAACGAGTGAGTCGGATCGTGCATTAGATATGGTGTTGGATAATACCGGAAATGCGTATCTGTGTGGAAAGACTGATATAGATACTTCCTGGCAAGTCAATGATGAACTTTTAGTGATGAAAGTGAGCAACGCCGGACAGCTGCTTTGGACGGCTACTTATGCTGCACCTTCCTCTTTGCTAGACAAAGCGCAAATTGTTCGCTTAAACAATGCCAATGAAGTAATTGTTGCAGGGGTTTTGCAAAATGGTACCAACGATAATATCATCGTGATTAAATATAGTAACACCGGAGTGCAGCACTGGGTAAAAGTGCTCGATTTCAGAGGAGCCAACGACAGACTCAATGATATGATACTCGATAATGCAGGCAATATTCTCCTCACCGGACAGTCACAATTGAACAGTGGTTCTTCAGATTATGACGCCTACATCTGTATGGTGAATGCTGCCGGACAACAAGACTGGATACGCTTCATTCAAAATGGCGGCAACGGTCAGGATGAAGGTATTGCTTTGTCGCTGGCTTCCGATAATTCGATCTGGCTGACCGGGCATATAGATGCCGATGCAGGCACGAATGAAAATCTGGATGTCTTCTTAATGCACTATGATGCAAAAGGGAACAGTTTACAAAATAGCCCGACTTTTTATCAAACTGCTAGCGATGATGTGGCAGATGATTTGGTTATGATTAACAATGTCGAGCCCTGCCTTGCTATTCACACCAATACTGCAACAGGTTCAGATGTGGATTATGCCATGCGACTACTTATGCTCAACAGCAATGCTTTAACCTTGGCCTATCAAAGAAATATATCAGATACTATAGATGTAGCAAACAGTTTACTTTGGAATAATAATTTGAATGCCTTGTATGTGGGAGGGAGTTCTTGGTCAGCTGCTGCACAACGCGATGCATTGCTTGGCAAATACACCGTTATTCCAACCGGCATCAATGAAATTGCACCTGCACGCATATCCGTGTTTCCGAATCCTGCAGCAGATTATTTTGTTGTACAGGGAAAATTCGGTTCAGATGTAAGTTTGAAAGCCTGGGATCAGTCTGGCAAGTTGATACATCAGGAAACCTGGCTTCGCGGAGATTCTCAAAAACAGGTTGATTGTAAAAAATGGCTTCCGGGTTCATACATAATTACGCTTGCCGGAACAAAAGGGATGCAATCTTTTCAAATTATAAAAAACTAATCCTAGAATGAAAATTAAAAAATCGCTGGTTACGCAATTTTTGCAGGAATATCGAATTGTAAAAGAGGGTTTCGAAACTTATCTGCCTGCTTCGGGTGATGTTGCCATGTTTGAAATAGTAGAGATAGGTAAACATCAATCTATGCAATCGGATTCCAAAAGAAGTGTTTCGATTTTTTCGGGAGATTATATTTTAGCTGCTTTCGCAGACCGTTATGCTACTTCTCAATTTGAAGGATATGTACCAACGGAAATTTTACCGGAATATCATATTCTCGGAGCGGGTGGTGTGATTGGAGTAGTAAAATCTAAAAATGCAGCGCTGGAAGATATTGAGCCCACTACAGTTAAATGGCTGGGTTACGCAGTAGATGATTCTAATCAAATTATCAACACGAAATTTTACCGCATGAACCGTCCGCGGTTCAAGGGCGATAAAAAAGGGCCAAAGGTTATTCTTTCATTGGGCGCAACCATGGATAGCGGTAAAACTACTACAGCCGCCTTTTTGACAAGAGGATTGTATCTGGAGGGAAAAAAAGTGGGCTTCATCAAGCTGACCGGTACTGCATTTACCAAGGACAAGGATTTTGTTTTTGATACGGGTGCTATATTTACCCTTGATTTTTCCGATGCGGGATATCCCAGCACTTTCACCATTCCGGTTCCTGAAATTTTAGATATCTATGAATTTTTAAGAAATAAGATGATTGATTTCGGAGGACTGGATTACATTGTAATGGAAATTGCGGATGGCATTCTTCAAAGGGAAACGATGGGGTTGATTACGAACAAGGATTTCATGAATACCATCAGTCATGTTGTGTTTTCCTGTGGCGATAGTCTGAGTGCTTTAAAAGGTCTCGAAGTGTTACAAAGTTTACAGATCAAGCCTGATTTGCTTTCAGGTAGGTTTACCATGAGTGAACTGCTGATTCGGGAGGTCAGACAATTTGTAGATATGCCTGTTTTCAGCATAGATCATCTTGAGCAAAAAGCTGCTAACGCTTTATTCCAATAGATAATAATGATGCGGCAATTTTTAACCGGAAACAGACCACTAATCCGGCAGCTTTTCGCTGCAGGATTTTTTCATTTTATACATGCGCTGGTAACTATACTGCTTTTGTTGCTGGTTGGACAAATGATTACTCAAACCGATTCAACCAAATCCAGGCTTTTGCAATTACTGCTGTTGGGAAAATTTAGAGTAGAAGATCAGTGGTACTGGGTTTTTGGATTATTGATTTTGAAATTTTTTGGCACGGCTTCTCGAAATTATTTTTTACAGGTAGTGCCCTTCAATATGCAAACAGCTCTTCAGCAACATTTGCTATTAAAAAATATTGGAGGAGCGCTTTTGCAACCTGAAAAAGACATCAAGCGATATGCCAGGGCATTGATCAAAGGTCACGTAGTATGGGTGGCAGATCTGTTCCTTTTGATATTGATTTTTCTGCTCTTATTACACTTGCATGTTTGGGTAGCCATCTCCTGGATATTATTATGGATTATCGGCATTGTATTTAGAGGGTGGGTTGTTCATTATTATCTCAAACGCAAACAAGCATGGAAGCTCGCCGGAGTTGCTTTCCAAAGGAAATGGAAATTTCTTGTTTCAAATCGCCATGCGTTAAAACGCGATCAGCAATGGAAGAAAGATGTTCGTATCCTCTTCAGAAGGGAAAAGAAAGCTCGTCAACTAATTAAAAGTTTTGCTTTTCAAAAAGCGTGGACATCCGGGTTCTATCCTGTATATTTTTTCGGGTTTATTTTTCTGCTGGCTCGTGTATTTCAGGTATCGGAGACTGATTCAGCTATTACACTTCAACTGGTACTGCTGATTATTTACAGTCAGTCAGCCTTTATGAGAAGTTTCCGGGCTCCTGAACATTGGAGAATGATTCAATGGATAGAAGAAAAATGGAAAACAGCGTTCAATCAAACAGAATCCAAACTCGCTACTGCTATTCCCGATGAACAGCTGGAGCAACTAACATTGAAATTGAAAAATCAGGATACGTTAAACGCTGCCGACTGCAAGGAGCTTATGCCATTATTTTATTCAACGCAAATAGTAGAGGAGTCATTTTATAAAAATATTTTCAGTAAAATAGCTTTGCTTGATTTAAATAACCCTTTGCGTGGTGAAACCTTTTTATCTTTTGTGCTTTCAGACAAAGAATCAGTGCAACAACCGGTACTGTTTGATTTCTTTCTTTCTTTTAAGAGCGAAGAGTGGCATCTTTTTCATTGGAAAGCGAAAGCAGATAGGACGAACTGTACTGAACGTCAATTGGTTTGGTTGCATCTCTTCAAATGTCTTTTACATCCTGGAGGAATCATTATTTGCAAAGATGATTTAACGCGTAAACTAGATCGAGAAGAGATAGATATTTTCTTATCTTTAGTAGCTAAAACAAATAAAAAAATATTTTACGTATATGAATAAAATGCTTCTTTTTTTGTTCGCCTTTTTTTTACTCTACTCCTGTAAAAAAGAACCCGGAATAGGAGGTAACGGAAGTATTGAGGGTAAGGTGACAGCCATAAAATTTAATGCGACAGGTACGGATTCCTTTTTTTATCCTGCCGCAGATCAATATGTTTATATTGTTTTCGGAGATAACGTGGGTTATGACAGAAGAATCAAAACCGATTACAACGGAGCGTATCGCTTTTCTTTTTTATATCCCGGGAAATACACCCTCTATACGTATTCGTCAGACAATACCGGAACACAAATTTCCGGTCAAATGGTGGTGAAAAAAGAAATACAGTTGTCGAAAAATCAGCAATTTCAAATGCCTGAATTCTTTGTATATGAATAGGCTAACTCTTATCATTTGTTTTGTTTTGCTTTTAGCCGGACTGAACGTGACGGCTCAACAAAAAAGATGGGCCAGGCATGGCTACAGAAAAGTTGAAACCAAAACAGTAGATCACGATGATCCTGAAAAAAGTGGTCGGCTTGTTGAGTTGATTAGCCGAAAAGGGAAAGTCCTTGAGTCGTGGGAGTGGAATGAAAATAACAGGCTTTCCAAGCATACCGTCAACACTTATTCGAAGCGAAAATTTGAGCGTTGTATTTATGCCCGAAATGACAGTCTGAGATCAAGGGAGATTATTGAATATGATCGGAAAGGAAGAAAGATAAGACAGTTTTTTTCTGATATCCGAAAAGGAAAAGACAAAGAGACGCTGACTGAATTTGACAAATGGGGAAATAAAGTCACAGAAAGGATTTATAAGAATGGCAAGCTCAGTTTAATCAAACTTTATACTTATAACAAAGAAGGATTGCTGGAAAAGCAGGTTCATACTGACGGAGCTGGAAAAATTATTTATGAAAAAAACTATCATTTTTCCAGGTGATGAATAAAATCCGCATACTATTCTTTTTGGTTTTATTCAGTAATGTGGCGCCTTATGCTCAGCAAAAAGATTTTACTACCTGGAACTATGTTAATTTGAATTACAAGTTGAATGAGCGTTGGCAGGTTTCTTTTTCGGAACAGATCATGCGAAATGAGAATGCATCGGAATGGTGGCTTTTTCTGCATGATCTTTCTTTGTCTCATCGTATAACTCAACATCTGTCGCAGGAGCTTCATCTTCGCTTGATAAATCAGAAAAGATTGGATGATAATTTTGAAGACAGGGAAATGATTTATTATGCGCTGAATGGAAGATTGAGCTGGAAGGGTTGGACAATGTCAGCCAGAACCCGTTGGCAAGGGATGGCATATGGGACTCATTTTAAGGATGCGTATAAAGGTCCTTATTATTATCATCGATTCAGAGTTGGAATTGCCAGGTCTATTAATTACCACTGGCGTGCGGGTTTGAATGTCGAACTGTTTCAGCCGTTGAACCGACCTGAACGCGCTCCTTTTGATCAGGTGAGGTGGGGCGCCGGTATGAGTTATCGCTTAAACCGCCATCTTTCTATTGATCATATTTTTCAAATTCAACAACAAATCAACCGAAAAAACCCTTACACGTTTTATGTATGGGGTATTGGCTGTAATTTCACCCTGTAATATGAAACCTAATTATTTCTTTTTTTTAATCTTATTTACAATGTCATTTTTAACTGGCATGGCGCAGGTAAAAGACAATAAACCTTCTCTTGGGAAATTTGCATTGGCTATCCATGGCGGCAGTGGCAATATTGATAAAATGAAATTGAGTGTGGAAGAACAAAAAGCCTATCGTGCAGTGCTTGACAGTGCTTTAAAAGTGGGGTATGAGGTGCTTAAAACCGGAGGCAGCAGTTTGCTGGCGGTAGAAAAAGTGATAATGGTACTCGAAGATTCTCCATTATTCAATGCAGGAAAAGGTTCGGTATTATGTAATGACGGAACTATTGAAATGGACGCCGCCATTATGAACGGAAAGACTTTGGATGTAGGTGCCGTTGCAGGAGTTCGCAGAATTAAAAACCCGATTTCAGCCGCTAAATTGATTTTATCCAAATCGAAATCTGTTTTCCTTTATGGTTCCGGGGCTGAAGATTTTGTAGTGCAGCAAGGTATGGAACTGGTTGATACTTCTTATTTTTTTACAGAACAACGTCGCCGTCAATTGGAACGCGTTAAGCTGGAAGAAGGCGGCATGCAACTGGATCACGACAGCGGGGATTATGGAAAAAAAACCAATGAAACAGATGAAAAATTTGGGACAGTCGGTTGTGTAGCTTTAGACCAGGCCGGTAATTTGGCTGCCGGTACCAGTACCGGAGGATTGGTCAATAAAAAGTATCATCGAATTGGTGATTCTCCTTTAATTGGAGCGGGCACTTATGCTGAAAATGGCGTGTGTGCTGTTTCTTGTACCGGCAAAGGAGAAGATTTTATAAAACACGTTGTTGCCTACGATATTGCTTCGCGCATAAAGTATGGTCATCTATCCTTACAAGCCGCAGTTAGTCAGACCATACAGCTCAAATTAAAATCATCAAAAGGAAGAGGAGGTTGTATTGCGATTGACAAGAACGGGAATATTGTATTTAATTTTACCACTTCCGGCATGTTCAGAGGGTCTGTGGATGTGAATGGAAAATTCCATACTGCTATATATCGTTAGAGTACTGCCTAAATTACTTTACTTTGCAATCGTATTGATAACCGTTTAAGCGGTTTCAATACAAGACCTCAAAACTCTTTTCGAAGTGATTAATCTTATATATCTCCTGGTAAAATACTGGGTACGCTTTACCCTTCATCTTTACTGTAAGCGAATTACCTGGCATGATACTTCCATTTTGCAACATCGGCATCCTTTGCTGATTGGCGCCCATCATCCCAACTCTTTTTTTGATGCCATCATTGTCGGCGCCTATATGCGGTTGCCCGTTCATTTTATGACGCGCAGTGATGTTTTTAAATGGAGTTGGGTGCGTTACTTACTACGTCAGTTGCAAATGATTCCGGTGTACCGCATCCGCGATGGAAAAGATAAATTAGGATTGAACGATACAAGTTTTAAAGAAGGTTGCACACACTTGAAGAATGGAGAACATGTACTCATTTTTGTAGAAGGATTTTGTGACCATCAAACTACCCTGCAGCCCTTGAAAAAAGGAGCAGCAAGAATGTTGCTGCAAAGTTGGGAGGAGGGAACTTCAGTGGAAATGCTGCCCTTATGGATGCGGTATAATTCATTCAAGGATTTCCCCAAAACCATTGATCTGATGCCGGGCATTCCCTTTGGAAAAAAAGAAATGGAGGAAGGGTTGAATCCGGCGCTTACCATGCAGTGGATCAATCAGGAAACGGCGCAGCAATTGGCAACCTTATCGCAGATACCCTCACCTCCTGAAAAAAATAAATTCAACCGAATGCTTTTGCCATTGGCAATGGTTGGTTTTTTACTGCACTTTCCGTTTTTTTATTTTTTCAAATATTTGGTCAACTATATCAATCGCGGCAGTATTCATTATGATAGTCTGATGTATTCTTTGATGGCGTTGGCTTATCCTTTTTGGTTATTGTTAATCTGGTTTACGGCTGCTTTCTTTTTGCCTGCAGGAGCTGCGATCACTTTGCCCTTATGGGCTATTATTGGCGCGAGAGCCTATGTTTTATGGAAATAGATCAGCGCTTTTATTGATACATTACCGTAAATTGTTGCGTCATTCAGAAGATTTTTTACCGATAAACTTTTTAGCATGCATAAAGCCAATAAGATTAATGCGTTGGTGCAACTGGTTGCCTTTTTACTCATGCTGGCCATCAATGCGGCGGCGAATATCCTTCCGCTGAACGGACTTACTACGGGTGAAATCAGTGCAATGTATCCCAATTTTTTTGTGCCGGCGGGTTATACGTTTAGCATCTGGCTGGTGTTGTACTTGTTGCAGTCATGGTGGATTTTATTTTCTCTGCGTGTTGCCTTTCAGAAAAAAGACGACCTGCCCGCTGCCGGTCTGATTGCTTTGTTGATGCCTTATTTTTCATTGGCTTGTATGTTGAATGCTTTCTGGATTATGGCCTGGCATTTTTTACAGATCAGTCTTTCCCTGATCGTGATGGTGCTATTGTTGCTGGTATTGATTACCATCTATATTCAGCTTCGGGCGTTGACAGTACCCCCTGAAGGTTGGATCAGTTGGTTTATACCGGTTGTATTTGTGTCCTATCTGGCGTGGATATGTGTCGCTACCATTGCCAATGTAGCCGCTTTGTTGATTAAGATAAAAGCAGATCATTGGTTTGACAATGGTCCCTTGTGGAGTGTGCTGATGATGGCAGTTGCCTTACTGTTGAGTGTGTGGATAGGAGGGAAGAGAAGGGAGCCTGTATTTGCCTTTGTTTTGTGCTGGGCATTGTTGGGCATTTATCACGGGCAATACGGGAAAAGTGCGATGGTGGCTTATTTCGCTATGGGTGCTTCGGTAGTGAGCGGCGTTATTGGTGTTTATTCAGGCTTTAATAAAATGAAGGAGTCGGCTATTAATGGAGTGCTTTGAATATGGTTGTGGGTTTAGGGTTGAGAACACTCCGCAGGGCGCGACAATCCGCCGAAGTTGGCAATAACGGTCTTTGTATTCCAGTTGCCCATCTACAATAATTTTCTTTTCTTTGCTACGCAAAATGGATGGCTTGCTCAGAATGATTGCTTGTAGTGCATCCACATCTATCTCTAAATAAAAACAATATATGACAGAAGTTTATGTAATTGCTGCCGTGCGTACAGCTATGGGTAGTTTTGGCGGAAGTTTGAAAAGCTTATCGGCTACCCAGCTTGGAGCCGCAGCTATCAAAGGTGCATTAAAGAAAGCCGGTGTAGATGGTAAATTGGTGAATGATGTATTGATGGGTTCAGTGTTGCAGGCGAATCTCGGACAGGCTCCTGCGCGTCAGGCGGCGAAATTTGCCGGCTTGCCCGATGAGGTGAATTGTACTACTGTGAATAAAGTTTGTGCCAGCGGCATGAAGGCAGTTGCGCAGGGTGCCCAAAGCATTTTATTAGGAGATGCTGAAGTGGTCATTGCCGGCGGTATGGAGAGCATGAGCAATGTGCCTTTTTATACAGACAGTCTGAGATGGGGTAATAAATATGGACATACTTCTTTGATTGACGGTCTGGCAAAAGACGGTTTGACGGATGTATATGACGGACAAGCAATGGGCGTAGCAGCAGAGCTATGTGCGAGTGAGTGCGGAATAACCAGAGCAGATCAGGATGCATTTGCCATTGAAAGTTACAAGCGTTCTCAGGCAGCCTGGGAGCAGGGTCTATTCAATGAAGAAATTGTTTCCGTAGAAATTCCCCAGCGCAAAGGCGATCCGGTTGTTTTTGCAAAAGATGAAGAGCCATTTAATGTAAAATTTGATAAGATTCCCACGTTGTCGCCCGCTTTCAAGAAAGACGGCACCATTACAGCGGCCAATGCAAGTACGATGAATGACGGAGCGGCGGTCTTGATATTGATGAGTAAAGAGAAAGCGGAGTCGCTGGGATTAAAGCCGATTGCTAAAATTTTATCTTATGCCGATGCCGAGCAGGCCCCTCAGTGGTTTACCACCACACCTGCACTGGCAGTGCCGAAAGCGGTTGCAAAGGCGGGGTTAAAGATGGAAGATATTGCGTATTGGGAGTTGAATGAAGCTTTTTCGGTAGTCGGCATTGAGAATACAAAAAGATTAAAGATTGACCCAGCCAAAGTGAATGTGCATGGTGGGGCGGTGTCGCTCGGGCATCCTTTGGGAGCCAGTGGCGCGCGCATACTGGTTACGCTTATCCATGTGCTGAAAGCCCGTGGCGCGCGCTATGGTGCGGCCGGTATCTGCAACGGAGGCGGTGGCGCCAGTGCGATGGTGATTGAGAGTGTTGGGTAAAGGTGTAGGTTGTAAGTTGTGGGTTTAAGCCAAAGGTTCAAAAGCAAAAACTTTTTGGTTTTGACTTTTGAATTTTCACTTATGTTAATCCCCCATCACTTCCCGAATAGAAGGGTAAGTTTCCTTTGCATATTCAGACCAGGCTGATGGTAGTATCCATTTTACTGCTTCAATATCTTCTTCCGCCTGAGGACTTAGAACTTGTTCTCCCGTTACTTTCATCTTAAACCAAAAGGTTTCTTTGAGTATGGCCTGCCCTTTTTCTGAATATATGTGATAGGTAGTAGTTAGAGGTTGTTGCAACTGTATTTGCTTCAGACCTGTCTCTTCCTCTACCTCCCTCACGGCGCATTGAGACGGGGTTTCTCCTTCGTCTATTTTCCCCTTTGGCAAGTCCCACTTGCCGCATCTGTAGATGATTAACTGCTCACCACGCTCATTCTCTACCAATCCTCCCGCCGCCTGTATCAAGGAAAAAGAAGCAAAAAATAATGCTTTTAGAGTAGCCAAATCGCTGCTGTATAACACCGCAACGGTTATGCCGGATTGGCTTATTTGTTGCAGTAAGTCTTCCATCTTATCAGTTAAACGAAAATCTATCCAAAAAACTCCGGGGTGGTGTTTATATTGCTCCGATACAACCTCCTTGTTATCTGTCAGTAGAATCAATTGATCCTCTTTGTAAATCTTTACAGTCATAATTAAATTTCAATTTATTGAACGGATTGCTCAAATTTGCGGCATGACAAACCAACAAGCCGTTGCCGAAAAATTATTACAAATTAAAGCCATTCGGCTGAATACTGAGACTCCTTTTACCTGGGCTAGTGGCTGGAAAAGCCCGATCTATTGCGATAATCGGCGCGTTTTGTCCTTCCCGCACGAAAGGGAATTCATCAAAAGCGAGATGAGTAATCTTATTTTCAGCACTTTTGAGGAGGCGGATCTACTTGCCGGCGTTGCGACTGCAGGCATTGCCTGGGGGGCTTTGGCGGCAGATCAGCTCAAATTGCCCTTTATTTACGTGCGACCAAAACCTAAAGAACACGGACTTGGTAATCAAATTGAAGGATTTTTTGAGCCGGGGCAGAAAGTGGTGGTGGTAGAAGATCTGATTTCTACGGGTAAAAGTAGTTTACAGGTGGTGGATGTTTTGCGACAAAACCAAGTTGAAGTGCTGGGAATGGTCTCCATTTTTCAATATGGTTTTGATACTGCTACCCGTTCTTTTGAAGCAGCCGGCATACCTTTTTATTCTCTAACTACTTACCCTGTTTTGATAGAATTGGCGATTCAAAAAGGATTAATCAGTACGGATAAACAGGAAATGCTGTTGCAATGGTCTAAAGATCCCGCCAACTGGAGTGGGGTAAAACTATAAAATTTTTAGCTCCTGTTCTCCCTCATATTGTATCGGGATCTCCTTGTATAGTTTGTTTACTCCAACCAGAGCTGACCCGCTTAATCTTATGTTTATTTTTTTATGGAGCAACAAATTAAGCGAATGCAGGGGGATGTTTTTCATGTTTACCTTAATTTCCATTGGAATTGAAAAATCTGCCTTTTTGGCAACATGGATAAATTCAGAGGAATTGGTTTTTCCTAAATGGATACCATCAACGTAAATATCTGCACTAAAATTTTTAATTTTATATCCAAAAGGGTTGGGGTTAAAATAGACCAATTTTAGGGATAATGTGCTTTCCTTTAATCCGACTTGTGAAAGTTTTAACTCCTTAAATGCCCGATATTCCGGTGTCTGTATAACACGGCAGGAGGGTAGGGGTAATAGGAAAAAAAGGACAATAAATGCAGTCAGTAATTGACGGACTGAGCGGAATAGGGAATACACGGTATGTTGCATAATTGATTAAATACTCAAACGAAATTAAGCTTTTTTTATTGCTAACAAATTTCGTAATTAATAAAAAATAAGTTCGAAATGAATTTATTAAAATATTTAGTTTAATTAAATTATTTATAAAATAATGAAATACACTTAATTATAATATAAAAACTGAACTTTAATTTGAATAATAATAACAAAATTATTCTTCGATGAAGCTAAAATTAGTATCCAAATTAAAAAGTAATTAAACTATGATTAAAAATATACAATTTGTTGATATTCATTATTTTGGAGATATTAACTATTATTTAAAATTAATAAATTCAACGCATATATATTATTTTAATGAAAGAGGGCATCAAAAAGGCCTCGGATTGAACCGAATCCGCATTTTGGGAGCCAATCAAATCCTAACTTTATCCGTTCCGCTGAAAGGAGGCAGATCGGTCAAGGCTCCGCTTTCAAGCATCTGCATTGCGGCCGATGAGGCATGGCAACGCATCCACTGGAGGAGCATCCACGACAGCTACCGGAAAGCGCCCTGGTTTGAAGAATATGCTCCATCTCTTCAAAATCTCTACGCTAAAAAGTACATCTTTTTATGGGAATGGAATTTGGCTTGCACCAAATGGGCACTGAATGCGTTAAAAATAAAAACTGACATAATGTCTTTTTTGGAATCTGAATTCCTTGCAAATCATCCTTCCTCGCTCTTGCCCGGAGACGCACTGCAGTACGTCTCTACGCCTCCAACCTCCAACCCCCAACCTCCATCTAATCTCCCCTCTTACCCCCAAGTCTTCGCCGATCGACACGGAGGATTTGTGCCCAACCTCTCCATTTTGGATTTGATCCTTAATGAAGGGCCTGGAGCGGCACAGTATCTCAAAAACGTAGCTTAAATATGTTATATGCAAAAAAGAGGAAAGTCATGGCTATAAAAACCAACAACTTACAACCAATAACCTACAACCTGCTCTACAACGCCTTCTTCAGTAGCACCAGATAGGTTGGGAAGTGATCACTATACCCTCCTCGATAGATATTGCCATCCCAGGTGCGCATAGGGTAGCCCTTGTAACGTCCCATATTTTCCACCAGATAGGGTTTGTTGAAAATGAATCTTGATTTAAAGAAAAATCCTTCTTGATCATGGTTTAACCAGCCATGGGAAATCAGAATCTGATCAAATAAGCCCCAGGCATCCTGATAGGCCAGTGTTCCGATTCCATTGTTATACAAATCAGTCCAGGGGTTATACATGCCGCCCGTTTTTACCTCTTCAATCTTTGCTTTTGCGCCAATTACCTCTGTTATACTAACATTGAGGGGGTGGTCATTCAAATCGCCCATTACCACAAATTTTGCATTAGGATCCAATTTAAGAATAGAATCCATGTGATTCCGGCAAACCTGAGCGGCTGCTTTTCTGCCGGGTTCACTTCTTTTTTCTCCCCCCCTCCGGCTGGGCCAGTGGTTTACATACACATGAATCATTTCACCGTCAAAGCGCCCTTTTACCCACAACACATCTCTGGTAAAATAAGCATCCTTAGCGCCGGTTGGTAATTGCACAAATAATTTGTCGCTGGCTTCGGGTTTAAAATATTTAGGGTTATAAAGCAATCCAACATCAACCCCACGGGCATCTTTGGAATCGTAATGAATGATTTGATAATTTCTTTTGGCAATCAACGGCTGTTTCACCAAATCGGAAAGCACGGTATCATTCTCAACTTCCGCAACGCCTAGTATAGCAGGCCCATCCGGTGTTTTATCAGCCCCCATTTCCGCAATCACGGTGGCCAGCTTCTGCAGCTTGTCAAAATAAACTTCTCCGTTGTATTTTTTGGGACCGGTGGGAATGAATTCATTATCGTCCACCATCGGATTGTCTATCGTATCATATAAATTCTCCAGGTTATAAAAACCAATGATTGATATTTTATAGTTTTTTTTGTTTTGCTGCGCTGTTGAAAGAATAGGAGAGATACTGACTAAAATCAATAATCTCCAAAATAATCGCTTCATAATTTGAAAATTTAAAAATAAAAGCTAAATTTACAGTTATTTTTTAATATCCTTGTATAAACTTACAGTTACTTTTTGAGTACTCTTACTGCTGATTACCCAAAAAAACTACTTTTGAATTTTATAAACCAATTGCATGTACAGGAACTTACTGGTCTCAACGATTTTTTCTTTTTCAATCTTAACCACCTATGCTCAATCTCTTCCTGCCAATGACACTCTCCCAACCAGGGATACCCTCATCGAGGAGTTTAAGGAAGGAGTATTGGATAATATACCGGTGGTATCGGTGGATGACAACGATGCATCGGATGCCAGCTCACAAAATGTAGCCTCGGTACTAACGGCCGGAAGAGATCCTTTCTTTTCCGCTGCCGCCTTTAACTGGAGTCCGGCTCGTTTTCGCATGAGAGGATATGATGCGGACATGTTTACAACCTTCATCAACGGCATCCCGATGGAAAACCTCGATAACGGATTTACGCCTTTCGGCTTGTGGGGTGGTTTAAATGATGTGATGCGTAATCGTGATATTACCGTCGGCCTCCGTCCTACCAGCTTCGGATTTGGAGATATTGGCAGCAACACTAATATAGATGTACGCGCTAGTAAACAACGCAAACAAACCAGTTTCAGTTACGCTATTTCCAACCGGAACTATCGCCACCGCGCCATGCTTACCCATTCCACCGGACTAAATAAACAAGGCTGGGCTTTCACTTTCAGCGGCAGCATTCGTTATGCGGATGAAGGATATGTTCCGGGAACTTTCTATGACAGCAAAAGCTATTTTTTAGCGGTTGACAAACTGGTGGGTCAAAAACATTTATTCTCCTTCTCCGTCCTCGGTGCTCCCACTTCCAATGGTCGTCAGGGTGCTTCGCTCAAAGAAATGCAGCAACTGGCAGGTACCAATTTTTATAACCCTTTCTGGGGTTACCAAAACGGTAAAAAAAGAAATGCCAGTGTCGCTACCACCCACCAGCCTTTCTTCCTGCTGAGCCACGAATTCAGAATAAAAAATAATGCACGTCTGAATACGGGTATTAGTTATTCCTTCGGTGAAAGAGCAGTCTCTGCGCTCGATTGGTATAATGGTGCTGATCCCAGACCGGATTACTATCGCTATTTGCCAAGCCATTATGAAGAAGATGATCCGCTACAAGCGGCCGCCATGCGCAATGCCATGAGTAATGACATCAATCTTCGTCAAATCAAATGGGACAAACTATATCTTGCTAATCGGGTCAACAACGAAACCATCCAAAACGTAGATGGCATTGCAGGTAATAATATCACCGGCAATCGCTCCCGTTATATATTGCAGGAAAGAGTCATCAATTCAAACCGATTGAATTTTAATACGGTTCTCAACTCACAATTGATTGGCGGACACAATTTCACCTGGGGACTTTCCTACCAGCAGCAAAAAAATCATTACTTCCAAAGGGTAGCAGATTTATTGGGAGGTGATTTTTACGTAGATCTGAATCAGTTTGCAGAAAGAAATTTCCCTAATAATCCGAATATCAGTCAGAATAATATTGATCAACCCAACCGAATTGTCAAAAAAGGAGATCAGTACGGATATAACTATAATATAAACATCAATAAGACCGCATCCTGGATGCAATTTGATTTTAAAACGGCCAAGCTGGATTACTTCTTTGCCGCAGAAGCCTCCTATACCCAATTCTGGAGAGAAGGACTGGTCAGAAACGGACTGTTCCCCAATAATTCGTTCGGAAAATCTGCTACGAATACTTTCTATAATTTCGGGTTGAAAGGCGGACTAACCTACAAAATAAATGGTCGTAATTACTTCTATGCCAATGCTGCTACTCTAACCAAGCCGCCCTTCTTTGAAAATGTCTATCTCGCTCCCCGCAACAGAGATTTCCAGCAAGAACAAGATTTAAAGAGTGTTGCCGTCAATAGTTTTGAAGGCGGTTATATTTTAAATGCTCCTAATTTAAAATTCAGAGCCAATTTATATTATACCACTACGCGTAACGATTATAATGTTCTATCTTTCTTCCATGATGATTACCGAAATTTTGTGAATTATGCCTTAAGTAATATCAATAAAGTACATTATGGTGCGGAGTTGGGCTTTGAAACCAGATTGAGTTCTACCCTTACTTTGACCGGTGCCGCCGCATTAGGCAGGTATTATTTCGATAGTCGTCAAAAAGCATTTATTACACTGGATAACACTACAGCTATTTTAGGAAAAGATGAAACGATTTATAGCCAAAATTATCGTGTTCCATCTACACCTCAGGAAGCTTATAGCCTGGGCATCAGCTATCGTTCTCCCAAATTCTGGTTTGTAAACTTAACTGCTAATTACTTTGATCAGATGTGGCTCGATTTTAATCCGATCCGACGTACAGATGCTGCCGTGGATGGATTAGCGGATAAAAGTCCTTTACGCAACGATATCTTACGGCAAACCCAATGGGCTGGTCAATATACAGTTGATTTCTTCGGGGGTTATTCCTGGAAATTGCCTGCCACTATGAATGTTCAGGGAAAGCCGCTCTTTTTAGTATTCAATGTCGGGGTTAATAACCTGCTCAATAATCAGCAAATTATTACCGGTGGTTTTGAACAATTGCGTTTTGATTTTGATGATCGCAATATCAATAAATTTCCACCCCGTTTGTTCTACGGATATGGCGCCAACTATTTTGCAAGTATCACATTACGTTTTTAATTATTAATTCAGAAGTATATGAAGCATTTGAAACCAGGTTTATTTTATTTTCTACTCTTGATTTCCGGTATCGGACTCTTTTTTTCCTGTAAAAAAACATTCGACGAGCCGGCATTGCCGAAAGATCCCGATCTGAAAGCTACCCATACCATTGCTCAACTCAAAGCAATTCACGTGGAGCCGGGTGTACTTGATTCTATTCAGGAAGATATGATTGTTTCCGGAGTAGTGATTGCCAATGATAAATCCGGCAATCTTTATAAGCAAATCTATATCCAGGATGAAACCGGTGCGCTTCAACTAATGCTCGATGCTTCCGGATTGTATAATTCATTTCCTGTGGGAAGAAAAGTATTTGTAAAGTGTAAAGGAATGTGTGTGTCTGATTATGGCGGCATGATTCAATTGGGTGTGAAAGCTTTGACAGGAGGTACGCCTTCCATCCAGGCTGTCGCCTCTAATCTGATTAGTGAAAAAGTAATTGGTGGCTCCTTGAATAATCCTGTTAAAATCACAGAGGTTAACGAAATAAGAGATTTAGTTGATAATGATATGCAGGATCCATTGTTAGGAAATCTTATTCAATTGAAAGACTTTCAGTTTGAAGATACTACCAAAACCTATTCTGATACATCTGCATACAAGCAAACTGAAAATGTTCTGATTAAAAATTGCGGAGGGGCAAAGATCAATATTCGTACAAGCGGATATTCCAATTTCTCAGGCGTAAGAGTCCCTTCAGGGAATGGTAATCTGGTTGCCATTTATACGGTTTATATGCCCACTCGCTCTGATAAAAAACAATTGATATTGAGAGATACTTCAGATGTTCAATTCAAAGGTTTCAGATGCGGATCCGGCCCCACTACTACGAAGGATATTGCTGAAGTAAGACAACTATTCTCCGGAGCTCCAGTTACTGTGACTGCCGGTACAAGCATTACAGGGATAGTGATCAGTGATAAATCTACTGCCAATATCAATGCCCAAAACCTTGTTTTACAGCAAGGGAATGATAAGGCGGGTATTGTCGTTCGCTTTACGGCCGCCCACAATTTTGATTTAGGAGATTCTATCCGTGTGAATGTTTCCGGAGTTAGTCTGAGTGAATTTAACAGCACGTTACAGGTGAGTAATATCCCGCTTGAAAATGCCACGCTCATTGTTAAAGGGAAATCAATTACCCCAAGAGTTGCTACCATTCAAGAAATCAATACCAATTTTGAAACATGGGAGTCCACTTTGGTGAAAATAGCTGATCTCCAACTTTCAGGGGGCAGTGCGGGAAAATACTCAGGTAGTGTTACTTTAACGGGTACAGGAGGCACTTTAGTAATGTTCACTGCTACAGCAGCTACATTCTCCTCCCAAAGCTATCCTGCCTCTGTTAAATCTATAACCGGTTATCTCAGTCAGTTTAAAACTACCAAGCAAATTGGGATCAGAAATCCTGCTACGGATGTAGTACAGTAATTGCTGAAAGATTATAAATCATTTCAAACCCCCGGTTACATCAATCGGGGGTTTTTATTTTCATTCCGATCGGATCCTTCCCCCTCAATGTTCCCAAAGTTCGAATGATTTTAAATCGCACAAACATATCTTCTCCATACCAGTTTTCCTTTCTCGTTTTTTGAATCACGGCCTTATGATGCTGCATGCCGTATGCAAAGGCTTTCATCTCCACCTTACTCTTCCAAACCGAAAAGGTAGCCTGTTTTAGGAAAGGGGTTTCTCCAACCCCAACGGAATACAAATACCCGGGTGCTTTCAGCATCTCATTGGATGCATCTTCCACGTGTTCCCAAAAACGGTCGTACTTCTTTCTTCTTATAGTAGCCCTGGTTAATACAGCTATCGGGCCTTCGTAATCAGTTTTGGCGGGCAAATCTCCAAAAGCTTTTTTCCCATCCCAAGTGCCATGTCCCTCAATAGGTTTCAATGCAATCGTATAACATTCCACTCCAAAAAATCGCCACCAGGCGTTGATAAAACGCCCATAAACCTGTTTTCTCCATTGCTCTGAGGGTAAGGAAAGTACCTTTTCTCCCTCTTTTTCTTCCACCACCACCAGCAATCCGTACTGCTGCCAGTCGGCCTGCCGGCTGAAACTGACCCCCTTGCCACAGCCCAGCGTTTTGTGAAATTTCACCCGCCTGCTGAAAAAAAGGGGAATTCGGTGAACCGCCATCGCCGTCAGCGCGAAGTAGATAAACCGCTTCCGGTATCTCACTAAGGTCAAAAATACATACATAGGCTGCGAAGATAGGATGTCGTACTAAAGGGTAAGGGCGAAAAATTTTTCGCCCCCCAATCCCTAAACCGTAAGGGCGAAAAATTTTTCGCCCCTCCTCCGAATAACTTATATTTGTCGCCCTGCTAAAATGTTAATATCGTGCGTTTAAAGAGTCTTGAAATCAAAGGTTTTAAAAGTTTTGCCGACAAAACAATTCTCAGTTTTGACGAAGGCGTTACGGGCATTATTGGCCCCAACGGCTGCGGAAAAAGTAATATCATCGACAGCATCCGATGGGTGATCGGTGAACAAAAAATCAGTCATCTCCGAAGTGAAAATCTTGAAAGCCTTGTCTTCAACGGGTCTAAATCGAGAAGCGCTTCCGGTTTGGCCGAAGTGAGTCTTACTTTTGAAAACACCCGCAATCTATTGCCCACTGAATTCAATACGGTAACGGTCACGCGCAAATTCTACAAGAGCGGGGAGAGTGAATACCGGCTCAACGATGTACAGTGTCGTTTGAAAGATATTCAGAATTTATTCCTCGACACCGGAGTCAGCACCGACAGCTATGCCATTATTGAATTGGGCATGGTGGATGATATCATCAAGGATAAAGACAATAGTCGTCGTCGCATGCTCGAGCAGGCAGCAGGCATTACCATTTATAAAACGAGAAAGAAAGAGGCCAAATCTAAACTTGATGCTACAGAGCAGGATCTCGCCCGTATTGAAGATTTATTGTTTGAAATCAATAACCAACTCAAAACCTTAGAAAATCAGGCGAAGAAAGCGGAGAAATATCACGAGTTAAAAAAGGAATATAAAATACTCAGCATCGAACTTGCCAAAGCAGCATTGCAGGGATTTCAATTGTCTTGGAAAACGCTGAATGATCAACTTGATGCAGAAACGAATCGCAAAGTTGAACTCGAAGCAGCAGTGGCTACGGGAGAAGCGGGCATAGAGCAGGAGCGAACAGATTTTATTGAGAAAGAAAGAGCGCTGCAGCAAAAACAACAGCAGTTCAATGAATTGCTGCAAACGATTCGTACCAAAGAGAATGAAAAAAATCTTGCGCAGCAAAGTCTGGGTTTTCTGAAAGACAAAGAAAAAAATCTTAATGAAGCCATCCAACGTGACAGTGGTCAGTTGAAAGGCATAGAGGATAGTATCGCTTTTTCCGGCAAGCAGCTGGAAGAGGAAGAGAAACAATTGAACAGCGTTGATGGAAGCTTGAATGAAATCAAAAAATCAGTTGAGGAGAAAAGGATTGTTTTTGACGACAAACGTCTTGCATTGGAAGAACTCCGCAGATCGTATCAGCAAGTTCAGCGCCGTCATTTTGAAGTAGAAAAAAATGTAGCCGTAGCAGAAACCGGTATTCAGAATCAGCAACGCCTCATCAACCAACTTAAAGATGAACAGGAAGCGCGCGCAAAACAATTGCAGCAACTAGAGGCGGAGAAAGCCAAATGGAGCTACGAAAAAGAAAATCGTACGGAAGAATTAAAGCAGTTGCAGGAACAGCATGATCTTACGAAAGAACAGATTCTGCAGGCACAGGGAGATCTCGAACAATTGCGCCAGCAACTGGCAGAAGAAAATCGAAAACTGGACGCCAAAAAAAATGAGCATGCGTTATTGAAGAGCCTGATTGACTCCATGGAAGGGTATCCGGACAGTGTCAAGTTCTTACACAATAATCCGCAGTGGAGAAGGGGCGTGCCATTGTTAAGTGATGTAATGGTGTGTAAGGAAGAATACCGCACTGCCATTGAAAGTCTGCTCGAGTCTTATTTGAATTATTATGTAGCCGACAATTTGGAAGAAGCAGTTGCGGCTGTCAATCTTCTACAAAACAATAAAAAAGGGAAAGCGAATTTCTTTTTACTCGATCAGTTTACTTCACAAGAAACCATTGGAGAAATACCGGCCGGAACGGTCAAAGCCCTCGATGTAGTGGAAGTGGATGAGCGTTATCGTTCTCTCGCACATTACCTGCTTGGGAAAGTGGTGATTGCGGAAGATTCTTTGCAGGTTGCTGCAGATTTTACAGGAACGGTGGTGGATAAATCGGGAAAATATTTCAAAGGAAAATATACCTTGACCGGAGGAAGTGTCGGGTTGTTTGAAGGGAAAAAAATAGGTCGTTCCAAAAATCTGGAGCGTTTGCATGAAGAGATTGTTGCACAGGAAAAAGTAGTTGCTGATTTAAAACATCGCATACAGTCGCGCCATAATGAAGTGATTGGATTCAATGAGCAATTGAAGGAAGCTGCCATCCGCGAAACAGAAAAAGCGATTAATCAACTTACCAATCAGTTATATTCCGTTGAAAATAAAATGGAGAACCTGAATGCGAATGAAACACGTTCGCAACAGCGGCTGCAGGAATTGACGCAGCAACTCGAACAATCGGGCAGTACCCTTGAACAGAATAAAACTAATTTGAATGCAGCGCAAACAGAGCTGACGGAGATTACCGGTAAAACGCAGGAAGCGGAACAGACATACAGAGAAGCGGAAGAAGCATACAATGCAGTTCGCGCACAGTTTAATGAGGCCAATCTGAATCTTACCCGCCAGCAAAGTAAAGTAAGCGGATTGAAACAGGAGCTTGATTTCAAACGCAATCAACTGCAAACGCTTACGACGCAAATCAAAGCCAATCAGGAGCAGTTGGGACAAACTTCGACTCAGATGGAGGAGGCCGGACAAAAATTAACAGCTGCCGGTGATGAAATGGTACAATTGCTTTCACAGAAGGAAACAGAAGAGAAGGCGCTGAATGAAGCCGATCAGGCCTATTACAACTTAAGAAATGTTCTGTCTGATAAAGAAAGTGCTTTGCGTCTGAAGCAAAAAGAAAAAGAACAAGCGGATCAGCTCATCAATGAGTTGAAGGATAAACTGAATGAGCTTAAACTGCAATTAAGCGGTACCAAAGAGCGCCTCAGTGTGGAATTCAAAGTGAACCTGGAAGAAGTAATGGAAGAGCCGCGTACCGGAGAAGAATCCGTAGAAGATTTACAACAATCGGTAGATCGCATTAAAAAGCGGATTGAGAATTTGGGCGAAGTAAACCCCACTGCTATTGAAGCTTTTGAAGAAATGAGAAAGCGCTACGAATTTATTGTGGAGCAAAAGAATGATCTGGTCACCGCTAAAGAATCTTTATTGCAAACTATTCAGGAAGTGGAAGCTACCGCAAATCAACGTTTCCTCGATACTTTCAATCAGGTAAGAGAAAATTTCCAGAAAGTATTCAAGGCCTTGTTTACGGAAGAAGATACAGCCGATATGATTCTGGAGAATCCGGATAACTTGGCTGAAACCGGCATTGATATTGTGGCGAAGCCCAAAGGCAAACGTCCGAGCAGCATTACACAATTGAGTGGGGGAGAGAAGACGCTCACGGCTACTGCCATGTTATTCGCCATTTATTTGATTAAGCCGGCTCCTTTTTGTATTTTGGATGAGGTGGATGCGCCGCTGGATGATGCAAATGTGAGCAAGTTTACCAATATGATACGACAGTTCAGCGAAAACTCTCAATTTATCATTGTAACGCACAATAAAATGACCATGAGTGCGGTGGATGTTATTTACGGCGTAACGATGCAGGAAGCGGGTGTGAGCAAACTGGTGCCGGTGGATTTCAGGGGGTTGAATTAGATGATTAGTAATTAATAATTAATAATTAGTAATTAATAATTAATAATTAGTAATTAGTAATTATTAATTAATAATAGATAGAAAAATTTAACAACTAAAACTAAGCTTATGTATCGTCTCTCTTACCTTTTTCTAACATTGGTATTTGCACTGAATACCGCTGATGCTCAAAGTATTTCCGAATTACAGGTTTCTTCTACTGAAACCGGGAAGGGCAAATTGCGTAAAGCACCTAAGAAAGTGTATATCGCTGACTTTAAAGTTTGTTATCAGGTACTCTATGTGGCTCAGGAAAAAAAGAAAGCACGTGTTTACAGTGACATGATTCAAAGTGCTACGGATGCAAAAATATCAATGGGACTTCAGGGTATTTCTGAAGCTGATTTGGTGAGCAATACCGATTATCTGTACAATCATGTGGTACAAAAACTCACTGCTGCCGGCTATCAGATTGTTACGCCGGATGAAATGGCGGGTATTAAAGAATTCAAAGGTTGGGAGCGGAAGAAAGGAGGAGGGTTGAGCAATGTTCAGTTTGAAGGATTCCTAATGAGTACTCCAACGAATTTTGAATACTTTATTAAAGGCACCAAAGAGGATGGTCGGGAAAAAAATACTTTTACGGATAACAGTGCAAAAATTTCTTATCAAGGTGATAATGTGAGTGTATTGAAAATTAGTTTAGTTGTTCCAATGGCTGAAGATGGCGAGTCGTACATGAGTGCTGCCTTTGATCTGGGCGGAGCGAAAGTGGTAGGACAAACAGCTTTAAAACTGAGCAAGCGCGGTGTTTCCGGAAAGGGTATTTCCAATGCACTCGGCACCAACTGTTCTTTTGTGAACAGTGAGGCTATGGGACTACCGACAAGTATCTGTCAGTATTCACTGAAAGAAGATCTGGATATAGAAGGAGTTCTGGAAAAGACTAAAGTAAAAGCTGTTGCTGTCGCTAACATAAGCTGGGGCGTGAGTGCGGGGCTATTTAAATATTTTGAAGTCGAAAATTCATTTATGGAAAAAGTTACAGCCATTCCTGTTGATCCAGAAAAATACAACAAAGGAGTCCGTATGGCTTGCAAAGCTTTTGTAGATTATGGCATAGATGATTTTCTTAAAAATGCAAACTGATTGCTGATTCATGCAACGCATTGCCTTATTCCCCGGAACTTTTGATCCTATAACGGTTGGTCATTTAGATATTATTGAAAGATCGCTTCCTTTATTTGATAAACTCTACATTGGAATTGGAAGAAATGCCAATAAAACGCCGATGTATTCAGAGGAGCAACGCGTTCAATGGATACGTGATATTTTTGCCAATGAACCCAAGGTGGAAGTGGTAGTATATGAAGGATTAACCGTGCAATGTTGCCGAAAAATCGGCGCTCAATATATTCTCAGAGGTATCCGTTACGTCAATGATTTTGAATATGAGAAAGCCATTGCAGATATGAACAGAAGTCTGGATGGCAGCATCGAAACCATTTATCTTACCTGTCTGCCGCAATACACATCGGTCGCTTCCACGCTCGTACGCGATGTTATCAGAAACGGGGGAGATGCTTCTCCTTTTCTCCCAGAGCAAGTGAATAAGACGGTTTACGGAGAGTGAGAGTTGATATGTTCAGTAGTTGAGAGGTTTAGGGTTGAGTGCTTCATGTTTGAAATCGATTTGTTAGTAGAGACGCACAATTGTGACTTCTATACCTGCTGTGTAACTTTTCATTACCTTCAACCCATATATTAAAATCTCATACCTGAATGCTTATTTCCGGAGTCATCATATTAAGAAATGCGGTTATCAACGACTATCCTGCTGTAGAGGCAATTCAATCGGTATTGCCTTTGGTGGATGAGATGATTGTAAGCATTGACAAAGGCGATGATAATACAGAAGAACTTATCCAAAAAATTGCCGACCCTAAAATCAAAATTATTCCTTCTCATTGGGACATGAACAAAAGAGAAGGAGGGAAAGTGTATGCCGATGAAACCAACAAGGCAATTGCTGCAATCAACCCCAAAGCAGATTGGATTTTTTATATCCAGGCGGATGAAGTTATTCATGAGGCAGATTATACACTCATCAGAAAGGCTGCCGAAGCCTATAATGATAATCCGCAGATTGAAGGACTCTTATTCGAGTATCTGCATTTTTATGGAACCTATGATTATGTCGGTGTAGGAAGAAAATGGTATAAACACGAAGTAAGAATGATTAAAAATGTGCCGGGCATTTACTCTTATAAAGATGCGCAAGGTTTTCGGAGATACGGCCGTAAATTGAAAGTAGCCCAAACAAAAGCTCAAATCTTTCACTACGGATGGGTGAAAAGTCCGCATAATATGAAACAAAAAATAGATACTACTATCGTGTTTTACAATAATGATGATGAAGGGATAAAAAAATTTAAAGAAGAAGTCCGCACGTTTGAATTTGATAATTACGGAAAGCTCGCTTTATTCAATGGAAGTCATCCTTTAGTGATGCAACAGCGTATCTTGAAACAAAACTGGCAGCTGAATTTTGATACGCGCAACAATATTTATTCACTAAAAGACCGCTTGCTGAATTTTATTGAAAGATTGACTGGCAAACGACTATTTGATTTTCGAAATTATACGGTTATTAAAAATTATCGGTTTGATTCTAAAAATTGAATCAACTTTATCAGTGCTTTTTTGCGATGACTGTATTGATTTTTTTCATGGGTGGTCATCTCTGCAAAACTGCTGTCAGCGCCTTCAGGTTTAAAAACAGGATCGTATCCAAATCCGGCTTCCCCTTGTTTGCTGAATAAAATTGTGCCTTCACAGATTCCTTCAAAAGCATGTGTTTCTCCTCCCATTCGTAAAGCAATTACTGTTCTGAATCGGGCGCTCCGATTGTTTTTTCCTTCCATTTCCCTCAGTAATTTTTCAATATTTTTATTGCTGTTTGCCGGCATCCCTGCATAACGGGCACTGAGTACCCCTGGCGCTCCGTTCAGTACATCTGCTTCCAGACCGGTATCTTCCGAAAAGCAATCTATCCCGCTGAGTTGTTCGTAACACGTGGCTTTGTGAATGGCATTCTCAGCAAGGGTAAGGTAGGGTTCTTCTACCTCTGCATCAGCCAGTCCAACTTCCTCCAGCGACAATAAACGAAAATTGTCGGAGAGTGCTGCTTTGATTTCAGCAATCTTGTTTTTGTTGGTTGTGGCGAATAATAATTGCATGAAAAGAAGAGCGATTAATTCATTTTAAAAATTATTTTCAAAGCATTCCATAACCTTATTTTTAGGTTCTTGTCTTGCCGGATGTCTTTCAGGGGGTGGGTGTAAAGAAACACAGCATTTTGTTTGTTCGTTACCGCGTACCATTCTTCGGATTTATCTTCTGTGGAATCAATTACACAAACGGGCAGCAGTTCTTCTAAAACTTCATCTCTGCCGGGTTGATTCGTGATATTTACCAGTGCAATATCATTCCATCCCAGACGACAGGCTTCCAGAATTTTTGTCAGCATTTCAAAATCATCTTCTGCAATAAAGGGAGCTGCTGATTCCCGGTGTATCCAAAGAATTTTTTTTTCAAACCCTCCCTTATATAAAGCAGCAGAATTAGTACCGGATTCCTCTCCCTCTAGACCCGTTGAGCCTTGATTTTCAACCAATACCAGGTGGTTTTTGTATATATGGGCCACCAGCGGTTTGGATAAATGTAATTTTTCCATTGTAGATTCAATAAATCAGGGAATGAGTAGGCTTTTTTTTGTTTCTTTGCCAAAATTATAAAGAATTAAGTAGTTGTTATGAACATTCGTGTTACCCTCACAGAAAAAAGTCGTGCACAGGAATTGAATATGCAAAATATTCCATTCGGTAAGCATTTTTCAGATCATATGCTTATTGCCATTTATGAAAATGGCCAATGGGGTACGCCGGAAATAAAGCCTTTCCAGCCTTTGTCTTTATCTCCTGCCAATGCGGCGATTCATTACGGACAAAGTATTTTCGAAGGTATTAAGGCTTATCGTCATGCGGATGGTTCCAGTCATATTTTCCGTCCCTACGACAACTATCGTCGTTTTAATGCGTCAGCAGCCCGTTTACAGATGCCTGCCGTTCCTGAAGATATTTTTATTGAAGGCATGCGTCGGCTGATTGACCTCGACCGAAACTGGATTCCTGGTTTTGCAGATCATTCTCTCTATGTACGTCCTTTTATGTTTGCGATGGACGACACCATTGGTGTTAAACCCAGTGAGTCCTACGCTTTCATGATTATATTAAGTCCTACAGGTCCGTATTACGCTGCGCCGATGAAGATTTACGTGGAAGAATATTTTGTCCGTGCCGTACCGGGCGGTATTGGTTTTGCCAAAGCTGCTGGGAATTACGCAGCTGCTATGCATGCTACTGCTGAGGCAAAGAAAAAAGGATACGACCAGGTGTTGTGGATGGATGCTATCGAACATAAATACGTGCAGGAGTGTGGCACGATGAATGTGTTTTTCATTTTTGAAGGAGAAGCTGTAACGCCCGATTTAAAGGAGGGTACTATTTTGGCAGGGGTTACCCGCGACAGTGTGATAGAAGTGTTGCAGGATATGGGATTGAAAGTTTCCGAACGTCCTATCAGTATTGATGAAATTATAAGCAGCTATCAAAGCGGCAAATTAAAGGAAGTATTTGGTACCGGAACCGCCGCTACTATTTCACTCATCAGAGAGCTGGGTTATAAGGATATAAAAATGGATTTTGATATAAAGCAATGGGAAATTGCCCCCCGAGTTAAGCAACTTCTTTCTGATATCAGAGAGGGGAAAGCCGCTGATACGAAGAAATGGCTGTTTAAAGTATAACAGATCCTAAAATGCGGAAATTAAAAATTTCACAAAGTTTTTGTTAGTTAAAGGGAATGGCTTACTTTTGCCCTCCCAAAATAAAAGGTAAATAATGCCTACAATTCAACAATTAGTAAGAAAAGGTAGAGAAATCATTCGGACAAAGAGCAAATCAAGAGCACTTGATTCCTGTCCATTTCGTCGTGGTGTTTGTACTCGTGTGTACACTACTACTCCTAAAAAACCAAACTCTGCTTTACGTAAAGTAGCGAAGGTGAGGTTGACGAATAAAGTCGAAGTTATTGCCTACATCCCCGGTGAAGGGCACAATTTGCAAGAGCACTCTATCGTACTGGTGCGTGGAGGTCGTGTGAAGGATCTTCCGGGTGTACGTTACCATATTGTGCGTGGTTCACTGGATACAGCAGGGGTAAAAGACCGTAAAAAAAGCCGTTCTAAATACGGAACTAAGAAAGAAAAAGCAAAAAAATAAACTCGTGAAGGTCGGTCATAAGCCGGCTTTCCTGTAAAATCAAATTCATGAGGAAGACAAAACCTAAAAAGATTGCGCTCGCTCCGGATCCTAAATTCAACGATGTATTGGTGAGCCGTTTTGTAAACAATCTGATGTGGCAGGGTAAAAAAAGTATTGCCTATACCATTTTCTACGATGCGGTTGAAAAAGTTGCCAAACAAACCGGAGAGAACGGATATGAAATTTGGAAACGTGCGATCGCTAACGTTACGCCCTCCGTTGAGGTGAGAAGTCGCAGAATCGGAGGTGCTACCTTTCAGATTCCTACAGAGGTTCGCCCGGACAGAAAAATTTCTTTGAGCATGAAATGGCTGATTCGTTACAGCCGTGACAGAAATGGTCGCAGCATGGCGGATAAATTAGCCAATGAAATTGTAGCGGCAAGTAAAGGAGAAGGTGCTGCTTTCAAGAAAAAAGAAGATACTCACAGAATGGCTGAAGCAAATAAAGCTTTTGCGCATTTCAGATAATGGATTACGACCTTTATGTTAAGCCCCTCCTCTAGAGGGGTTTTTCTTTTATTCTATAGGAAGAAATAGAAAAAAATCATACCTTTGCGCCGCCTAAGGGAACAATCGAAACAATCCTGATTGCGGTCTTGGCATAATCACTCAAAAAAACTCTCATGGCAGATTTAAAATTTCAGCGAAATTTTGGTATTGCGGCTCACATTGATGCCGGTAAAACAACTACTACAGAGCGTATCCTTCGCTATACAGGGATGATTCATCGCATTGGAGAAGTGCATGAAGGTGCGGCTACTACCGACTGGATGGAGCAGGAAAAAGAAAGAGGGATCACGATCACTTCAGCAGCTGTTAGCTGTCAGTGGAATTTCCCTACTGTATTGGGAAAAGCAACATCGGATACTAAAAAATATCAGTTCAATATCATTGATACGCCGGGTCACGTGGACTTTACTGTGGAAGTAGAACGCAGTATGCGTGTATTGGATGGTTTGATTGCGCTGTTCTCTGCGGTGGATGGGGTAGAGCCTCAATCTGAAACTGTATGGCGTCAGGCAAACCGATACAATGTACCTCGTATCGGATTCGTCAATAAAATGGATCGTGCGGGTGCCGACTTTCTCAATGTGGTAAAACAAGTACGTGAAATGCTGGGATCAAAAGCAGTTCCTCTTCAATTGCCAATTGGCGCAGAAGATAATTTCACGGGGGTGGTTGATCTGATCAAAATGAAAGGTATCATTTGGCACATGGAGACAGAAGGCATGACTTTCGATGAAATTGATGTGCCTGCTGATATGGTGGAAGAAGCAAATGAATGGAGAGCGCAACTGGTTGAAGCAGTGGCGGAATACGACGATCAGCTGATGGAGAAATTTTTTGACAATCCGGACAGCATCTCCGAAGATGAAATCCATAACGCTATCCGTAAAGCAACAATAGACCTGAGCATCGTTCCAATGATGTGCGGTTCTTCTTTCAAAAATAAAGGCGTACAAACGGCATTGGATGCGGTATGTCGCTATCTGCCTTCTCCGGTGGATATAGAAGCTATTAAAGGCACAGATCCTGATACAGGAGAGGAATTAAGTCGTAAGCCGGATGCGAAAGAACCTTTCGCGGCACTTGCGTTTAAAATCATGACAGATCCTTTCGTGGGTCGTCTCGCCTTCTTCCGCTGTTATTCTGGTCACCTCGACGCTGGTTCTTATGTGCTGAATGTAAGAAGCGGAAAAAAGGAAAGAATCAGCCGGATCATGAAAATGTTTGCCAACAAACAAAATCCGATTGACTTCATTGAAGCGGGTGATATTGGTGCAGCTGTTGGTTTCAAAGAGATCAAAACAGGAGATACCCTCTGTGATGAAAATCACCCCATCACGCTCGAGAATATGTTCATCCCCGAGCCGGTGATTTCATTGGCGGTTGAGCCTAAGGCTCAGGCGGATGTTGATAAAATGGGTCTTGCCATTTCCAAACTGGTAGAAGAAGATCCTACACTCCGTGTAAAGACAGACGAAGAAACCGGTCAGACTGTATTGAGTGGAATGGGAGAGTTGCACCTGGAGATTATTGTTGATCGGATGCGTCGCGAGTTTAAAGTGGAAGTCAATCAAGGCGCTCCAATGGTGGCATATAAAGAAGCATTCAAAGCAACGATTGAACACAGAGAAGTTTTGAAAAAACAATCGGGTGGTCGGGGTAAATTCGCCGACATCGTGTTCGAAATTGGTCCTGCCGATGAAGAATGGATGAAAGAAAATCCTGGTAAACATTTCCAGTTTGTGAATGATATTTTCGGAGGTTCTATTCCGAAAGAATTTGTACCAGCCATTACCAAAGGTTTTGAAAACGCAATGTCTAATGGGGTATTGGCCAACTATCCGATGGTAGATATGAAGATCCGCGTATTTGATGGTTCTTACCATGATGTGGATTCTGATGCAATGTCTTTCGAGTTGTGCGCCAAAAGCGGATTCAGAGAAGCGGGTCGCAAAGCCAAGCCTACTTTACTTGAGCCGATCATGAAAGTGGAAGTGGTGACGCCCGATCAGTATATGGGTGATGTAACCGGTGACCTTAACCGTCGTCGCGGTATGCTCGAAGGAATGGATACTAAAGGAAATGCACAGGTGATTCGTGCCAAAGTTCCTTTGAGTGAAATGTTTGGATATGTAACGCAACTGCGTTCGCTTTCTTCCGGTCGTGCCACTTCAACCATGGAATTCAGTCACTATGCACCTGCGCCAAACAATGTCGCAGAGGAAGTAATCGCCAAAGTGAAAGGAAAGGTGAGTGCGTAGAAGAAGGTTGTAGGTTTTTGTTAGAGACGCACTGCAGTGCGTCTCTTATTTTCTACCAAAATCCGCAGGATTTTCTCCCCAGGATTTCGTCTCCCATTTTAAAATCGGATTGCTGAATGCGTTTTGCGAGAGCCAGTTTTCTGCTCTTCTGATCAGATCAAAAATATGCTTTGTCTCAGTGCTTTCCTCTAGATTGGTTTTACATTTTTTTGCTTTTACCCAACCAATCGCATTGCGACTGTCGCTGTAAATGGGAAGGGTAGGCAGGTTATGTTTCAGGCAATAACCCAGTGCGTGTACAATCGCCAAAAACTCTCCGATATTGTTGGTGCCATTAGCCAAGGGGCCTACATGAAAAATTCTTTTTCCCGTATGATAAAAAATGCCCTGATATTCCATGTCTTTATTAACACTGTTCCAGGCGGCATCTACCACAATACTTTCAATAATTGGAATGGAATGTTTCGCTTTTTCCGCAGCTGGCTTATCGGATTTGAAAATAAATCTTGCCGGGTTGGATTGATAGGCAGCCTCTGCTTCAGCCCGATTGAGAAATCCCTTATAGGCAGCTCCTTTAAATCCTTCTACCTGCTTTTTACAGCCTTCCCAGGAATCATAAATGCCGGGATTTAGGCCTTTCCATACGACATAAAATTTTTTTTGTGCCATTTGCTTTTGTAGTAAAATGCCAAGCTAATGAATAATAACAAGTTTATAAACTTTAATAATCCATAAATCATCCTTAATCCTATTAACTTTCAACTTTTAAGCTTTCAACTTTCTTTATATTGCATTAAAATTGATTGCTTGTATGAATAAAGTAGTTGCCAATGCTGCTGACGCCATTCGTGATATACAGGATGGAATGGTACTTATGTTAGGTGGTTTCGGTCTTTGCGGTATTCCCGAAAATTGTATCAGTGCGCTGGTCGAAAAAGGCGTAAAAGAGTTGACCTGCATTTCCAATAATGCGGGGGTAGATGATTTTGGCATCGGATTGATGCTGCAAAAAAAGCAGGTTCGCAAAATGATTTCCTCCTACGTGGGAGAAAATGCCGAGTTTGAACGTCAGTTGCTGAGTGGTGAACTGGAAGTAGAATTAATACCTCAGGGAACACTGGCTACCCGCTGTATGGCAGCCGGTTATGGTATGCCTGCTATTTTTACTCCTGCAGGTGTAGGTACAGAAGTAGCAATTGGGAAAGAAGTTAGAAATTTCAACGGCAAGGATTATCTGATGGAATATGCTTTTGAAGCTGATTTTGCTATTGTAAAGGCATGGAAAGGGGATACGCATGGCAATCTTATTTTTAAGGACACTGCGCGCAATTTTAATCCTCTGATGGCAATGGCTGGAAAGATAACGATTGCCGAAGTGGAAGAACTGGTGGAAGCCGGAAGTTTGGATCCCAATCAGATTCATACCCCCGGCATTTATGTTCACCGGATTTTTCAAGGAAAAGATTATCAGAAGCGAATTGAGCAAAGAACGGTTCGTAAAAATTAATAATTAGTAATTAATAATTAGTAATTAAGAATTAATAATTGAGAATAAATAATTAAGAATAAATGTCTCTCACGAAAGAACAAATAGCACAACGTATTGCCAAAGAACTGAAAAGCGGATATTATGTGAATCTTGGAATAGGTATTCCTACGCTGGTAGCAAATTATATTCCCAAGGATATGCACGTTGTATTGCAGAGCGAAAACGGGTTGCTGGGGATGGGCCCATTCCCGTACGAAGGAGCCGAAGATCCTGATTTAATCAATGCGGGTAAACAAACCATCACCACTGTTCCGGGTTCTGCTTTTTTTGACAGTGCCTTGAGTTTTGGCATGATCAGAGCCGGCAAAGTGGATCTGACTGTTTTAGGAGCGATGGAAGTAAGTGACAGCGGAGATATTGCCAATTGGAAAATTCCGGGTAAAATGGTGAAAGGAATGGGGGGTGCCATGGATCTGGTGGCAAGTGCGAAAAATATTATCGTTGCCATGATGCATACTAATCCTAAAGGTGAGAGCAAGCTGCTGCCCGCATGTACACTTCCTATTACGGGAGTAAGATGTGTGAAAAAAATTGTGAGTGATTTGGCTGTCTTGGATGTTACTCCGGAAGGTTTCAAATTGCTGGAACGTGCTCCTGGGGTAAGTGTGGAGGAGATTGTGGCAAAAACAGCCGGAAAACTTGTGGTTGAAGGAGAAATTCCTGAAATTATGTTGTAGTATTCAACAGCTCCCTACTATGAAGCTTCTTTTGCAATTTTTCAAACTGATTCGCTGGCAGAATCTTTTTTTTATTGCACTTACACAGGGGCTTTTGTTTTTTGCTATCGCTAAACCAATTCTCTCTCCGTATCAGTTTTTTACTCGTGAATTTCATCTGCTTTTTTTTGTTTTATGTTTTTCTTCCTTGCTGATTGCTGCTGCCGGCTACATCATTAACGACTATTTCGATATCAATATCGATCTGGTTAACAAGCCACAAAAGCTGGTGGTGGACAATGGCATCAGCAGGCGTTGGGCAATTTTTTTTCATTTTATTTTTTCGCTTGCAGGCATTCTTATGGGTTTCTACATCGGACTTCAAACCGGCAACTGGTTGATTGGGTTTGCACATACCTGCGTGGCTTTACTGTTATGGATTTACAGTACCGCTTTAAAGAAGAGAGCGGTGTATGGTAATGTGCTCATCGCAGTACTAACGGCATGGTCTCTCCTTGTGATCTATTTTTATGTATTGCTCAATACCGATTTTACTGTAGTAACAAAATTTCACCTGGATGCTTTGCAGAAATTTTTTCGCATAACGCTATTGTATGCTGCTTTCGCTTTTTTGATTACCCTGATCAGAGAGATGGTAAAAGATATGGAAGATGTGGAAGGAGACCGCCGTTATGGTTGTAAAACCATGCCCATCATCTGGGGTCTTCAGGTAAGTAAAATCATTGTAACCATATTTATGATTTTTTTACTTTCTCTGCTGGTGCTGGCATTGTTTTACATTCTCCAATATCGCATGTGGATACCAGCAATCTATAACCTGCTTTTTCTATTGCTTCCCGCAATTGCAACCTTTAGATACTTGCAGCAATCCCAAACTCCCGCTGATTTTGGAAAAGTAAGTCAATGGATTAAAGGAATTATGCTGTCCGGCATTCTTTCTATGTTGCTCTTCAGGATATTTGCATAATGAAAAAAATTATTTTAGCATCTGCTTCTCCGCGCAGACATCAGTTGCTCTCCTGGGCTGAAATTCCTTATGAGATATTAGTTCAGCCGACTGATGAATCGTTCCCGCTCTCTTTATCCGTAGAAGAAGTTCCGGTTTTTATTGCCAAAAACAAAGCGCTCGAAGTACAGAAAATCATAAAGGATTCCGACCGGATCATTTTGGCAGCAGATACGGTTGTGGTCATAGATCAGCAAATCATCGGCAAACCCGAATCAAGGGAACACGCGATTGCAATTTTGCAACAATTATCTGGAAGAACGCATCAGGTGATCACCGGCGTGGTATTCCTCAAAGGGGAACAGATGGTTTCTTTTGCAGATATTACCAAAGTACTTTTTCATCCTTTATCACTTGATCAGATCGAATATTATGTAGACACTTACAAACCCTATGATAAAGCCGGTGCCTATGCTATACAGGAGTGGATTGGAGTAGTGGGGATTGCAGCTGTAGAAGGGGATTTTTACAATGTAATGGGGTTGCCGGTAAGCAGAGTAGTACAACAATTAGCCCATTGGATTTGATTTTGCTTTTTTAATTATTTTTGGTGTGAAAATCAAACACCATGAATGAACACCTCTTACAGCATGTCTGGCTGCATCGTTTGTATGATGCTTCCCAATTAACTACAGAAGACGGACAAAAAGTTTTAGTGATTGACCCCGGTCAGCATAACCGAAATCAGGGGCCTGATTTTCTGCATGCACGCATTAAAATTAATGAAGTTGAACTGTTTGGTTCCGTTGAGGTTCACCTCAAAACTTCAATGTGGGAACGCCATCAACATACGGGAGACAAACACTATCAAAATGTAATCCTTCATCTCGTATGGCAACATGATTCGGATTTTAATCTATCCATTCCGGTACTAAGCCTGCAAGGAAGATTATCTGGTTTATTGCTGGATAAATACGCCAAATTAGTTGCCAATGCCGGAAGCATCTCCTGTGCTGCTCATTTGCCAACGGTTGATCCACTGGTTCTCTCCCAGTGGAAGGAACGAATGTTGGTGGAACGCTTTTTGCAAAAATCAACTTTGGTGGAGCTATTACTCAATCGGTTAAACGGAGATACTGCAGCAGTGTTTTGGTGTCTTTTATTCCGGAATATGGGGATGCCTGTTAATGTGGATGCATTTGAAAGTATTTTCTTCAGTGTTCCTTTTCCCGTATGGACAAAAGTATCAGAACGCATTCAGGTGGTAGAGGCATTACTCTTGGGACAAGCCGGATTTTTAGAAGCGGTTTCGGAAGAACATTATCTTGTTTTGCTACAAAAAGAATACCGGTATTTAAAAAGTAAATATGAGCTAAAGGCTCCTGCTTTACTGGTTTCTACACTCAGAATGCGGCCGGCCCACTTTCCGGCTGTTCGATTGGCTCAGCTGGCAATGCTCCTGCATGAAAAAAGAAATTTATTTACAGTTGCTACTAAGGAAACAAATTTATCTGCTGTGCTCCAAGCCTTCAAGGTAACAGCCAATGATTTCTGGCATCGTCATTATTCTATTGACCATGCAACAGTCTTTCGGGAAAAACATTTAGGATTGAATATGATTCACAATCTTATGATTAATACGGTATTGCCTTTGCGTTTGATGATAGCGCTTCGGAAAAAAGATGCAGAACAACAGGACTGGGTGTTGCAGGTTCTAGCAGATTTGAATGCAGAAAAAAATCATATTATGACGTACTGGAAACAAGCGGGAATAAGCGTAGATAATGCAGCTGATTCACAAGCCCTGCTTGGATTATACCGTAACTATTGCAGCCAAAAAAAATGTCTTTCCTGCGCTATTGGAACTGCCATTTTAAAAGGAGATACAATACACTTTAAGAGGGCCAGTTGAAGGTTACATGTTGTTCAATTTCAGGATGCAGACTTTTGGCAACCGGACAGGTAAGTGCAGCGTTTTGAAGGATGGTTTTGTCTTTATCACTTAGCTGTAAGTGTTCGGGGAAATGAAAAATAACATCTACTGCGCCGATACGTCTGGGGTCGGATTTCATGTGTTTTTGAATATCAATGCGGACGCCTTCCAGATTGATTTTAAGGTCATTAGCTTTGATGCCCATAATAGTGAGCATACAGGAGCCGAGCGCAGTGGCCACAATATCAGTAGGAGAGAATCGTTCACCTTTCCCATGATTATCGGTGGGCGCATCGGTTTCAATAAGCGATTGGCTTTGCTGATGCGTGGCAGTGGTACGTAGTTGACCGGAATAAATAATGGAAGAGGTCATCATCTCAAATGATTTGCGTGAATTTTGAATAATTGGGAGGGTATATGTTGTAAATTTAACCACGAAATGAATACAACTCTTTTTGATTGCCGAAAATTTTTGTCTGTGCTCATGATGATGTTTACTGTTCACATAACCATAGCACAAGATATTCAATTGCCTGCTGCCTCTCCGAGAGCACTCCGTAAAAAAGTGCGTCAGGAGAAAATTGAAAGTTACATACGTCAGCAGGAAGAAGGAGCCTTGGTTTTTAATAAACAGTCGGTATTTGCCTTTAAATTAAATACCGATGGATGGAGTTTTTTTTACGAAGCCGGCAAATCCAGAACCATCAAGTCTGCCAATTTATTTTACCTGGAGGTGGGAGAGAAGCACCACCCCAAAGAAAATAAAGTGACCAATACCCTTGTGTCCGGCAACCTGGTTTCAGAGGGGAATGCTTATGTATATGGGAAGCAAAATCATTTTTATGAATGTAAGTCCGGTTTTGGTAGACAAATGCTCATAGGGGGAAAAGCGAATAAGAACGGCATTGGCATTCACTGGATTTATTCAGGTGGGCTTTCTCTCGGATTGTTACGCCCTTATTATATCCGCATTTTGGAAGAAGTGGCTGCGAATGATTTTGTTGAAAAAGAAGTCAGATTCGATCCTGCCAATCCCGCTTCTTTTCTCAATGCCGCTAATATTCTGGAAGGAACAGGATTAAGGAATGGCTGGAATGAAATGAAAATTGTGCCCGGGGTGCATGCAAGAAATGCGCTACGGTTTGATTACGGCAGGTTTAATGAATTGGTGTCCGCTATTGAAACAGGGATCTATGCTGATTTTTACATGAATGGCATAGAAATGATGGTCAATAATCCTTCCCAACAATTTTTCTTCAATGCTTATGTGGCAATTCTTTTTGGTAAAAGAAAGTAAACTAATTTTGCCCTCTATTTGTTGAATCATCATGAGTTGTTCAGGTACTCCTTCATTGGATCAAAATACAGAAAAATTACGCAAGCCAGACTGGCTTAGAGTACGGTTGCCAATCGGCGAAAATTATCGTCATGTACGTGGACTAGTAGATACGCACAAACTTCACACCATTTGTGAAAGCGGAAATTGTCCCAACATGGGTGAATGCTGGGGAGCCGGTACTGCAACCTTTATGATTTTAGGGAATATCTGTACCCGTAGTTGCGGGTTTTGTTCGGTGGCCACTGGTAGACCTGAAGCAGTGGATTGGGATGAACCGCAAAGGGTAGCGGAGGCGATTCATTTGATGAAAGTAAAACATGCGGTGATTACTTCGGTGGACAGAGATGAGCTACCCGATGGTGGCAGTACGATCTGGTATAATACCATTCGGGCAGTGAAAGAGCTGAATCCGGAAACAACACTGGAAACTTTAATCCCCGATTTTAAAGGGAATACAGATCAGGCGCAACGTGTTGTAGAAGCACATCCCGAAGTTGTTTCCCATAATATTGAAACGGTTGAAAGATTGACCCGTCAGGTGCGTATTCAGGCAAAATACTGGCGCAGTATGGAAATACTCAGCTATCTCAAATCAAAAGGAATGAGGGTTAAAAGCGGTATCATGGTTGGTTTAGGTGAAACCCGGGATGAAGTTGTACAAACGATGAAAGATTTGTACAACAACGGAGTAGATGTAATTACGATTGGTCAATACCTGCAACCCACTAAAAAACACCTCGAAGTGCAACGCTTTGTACATCCGGATGAATTCGCGGAATACCGGGAAATTGGATACAGACTTGGATTGGATTATGTAGAAAGCGGCCCACTGGTTCGTTCCTCTTATCATAGCGAAAAGCATGTAATACCCGGTTATGGAAGAACTCAATGGATGGCCGGTAAATAATTTATTTTAATCTTTTTTAATAGCTGCAAATGAAATTATCTGACAACGAGTTTGTGGATTGGTGGGAAAAAAACAAGGTGTCGGAAAAAGCCTGGTCACGCAGCTTGATAAAAGGAGCGGGTATGGGATTGATGCTCAGTTTCCCCATTTTATTGATGGTTATGTTCAGAGGTTGGTATAAAAGAATGCCTTTTATTTCCGGAACACAATTATTGTTAATTCTAACGGGCTGCGTATTAGTGGCTGTTTTTTATGCTCTGCTAAAAGGGAGGATGGAATGGGAGCAACATGAGGAAAGATACCAGCGCTTAAGGCATAAAAAAACCGAGGAATAGTCCTCGGTTTTTTTATAGGGGTTCTGCAATATTATAGTATAATTTTTTTGCTTGTTTTCCCTTTTTCATTTTGCAGGATAACGATGTAAGTGCCGCTTTTCAGTCCACTGCTTTCCAGTTGGATGGTATTGGCACCTGCAGGATAAGTCTGAGCGGGTTTCTCTATTAATTTTTGTCCACCTACAGAGAAAATACTAACCTGCATTTTGGCAGATTTTTTCAAGTTCATTTGGATGTTTACATTTTTCCCTGCACTGATTATTTTCCACTGATCTGATTCTATCAGATGATTGGTAACAGAAGTAGGAACGGGATCAAGCGCCATCTTTTTAACATTGGTGTAAATAAAATCTCCACTCGAGCCACCACCATTTGCTGCATTACCGACCAGGTAAAAATAGATGGTATCTAGAGGATTCAAGTTGGAAGGAGCTTTCCATTTTAAACCTCTAAAATTGAAGGCTGCAATTCTACCGGTTCTTGGAGCAACACTGTGAGTGAGCTCATCTCCATTAACAATGGTATTGGGGGTGGTAGTAGAAAATGTGCCCACGGATTGGCCATTGACAACCGCTTTCATGGCAAAACCCCAGGCACTTCTGTTTGCTGAGCCGTGTTTAATACTAATATCAAAAGTATACGTGCTGTCTGGCGAATAAAGTAAGGGAAGTGTATTGCTTACAAACCCACCGCTAGCATTTAAAGAATTGCCGCCATGGCAATTTGTACAGGTTGTGCCTGCCGTTTCGCCGGTATAACCCGCAGGAGCTGTAGAGGAATACATCATGTCTGCAGACATAAATAAACTTGAACTCAATGCAAATAAAATCAGGTACAAAGTATACTTTCTCTTCATAAAACAAAAGGTTTTTAAATGGTTTTTGGTTGAAATTTTAACGAATGTAAGTATTTGTTTGGAATTATGAAACCGAAGGGATTATTTATTTTAGGATGACCGTACCCAGCTCCTGTGTCAGTTTGATCTCCATGGATTTTAGTTCATGATGGGTCTTCAGAAGAAGTTGCAGATCCTCGGAGGTATGCGGTTGCTCCAAATCTTTTTGGTTCTTTTCAAGCATTCCCTTTATTTTTCTGAGTTTGAGGTAGAGCATAACCGAAAAAATTTCATTGAGATAGAGTTCTTCCCGGGTGGGTACTTTTATTTCGTGCGGTGCCTCTTTCCAACGACTGCTTACCTCTTCCTTAATTTCTTGCAACGCAACAGCGGTTGAGCTAATCTCCGCATCTTCATGATAAAGAAAATGCTTAGAATTGGGTTCGATATTATTCTTAAGGAGTTGTTGATATGCTACAACAATTTTTTGTAAAGCAGGTTGCATTTCAATATCCCATGCGTCCATCTCATTGAATAGATAAGTGGCTACATTTTCTGTTTCGGTCCAGGGGAGGTGTCCGAATTCTATCAGACATCTTACCATCGCTCGCTCGTGTAATTCATCTCTGTTAAAAAGCGCAAGGGTTTCATCATCAGCAGAGAAGTCCTTTTCTTTTACCGGCTCGCTTACTGTCCGACTGTCTTTTTCCTGTTTGGCGATTTTTTCACGAATCAGTTTGTTGACGAGTGTATGCAGTCCTGACTCATCAATTTTCAGCAATTCGGCACTTCTTCGGATATAATCCTGCTGCCGGGTAAAATCTTCCGCCTTATTGATTTTGCTGATGCTCTCCGCAATGGTATTGACAGCAGAAGCTTTTTTAGCAGAATCATTTCCGGCATCTTTCAACATTACTTCCAGCTGAAAGAGAATAATATCTTTTTTGTTTTTTTGTATGTATTGCCGGAAAGCCTCTGTGCCTACCCGATGTACATAACTATCCGGATCCTCTTTATCGGGAAGTAATACCAATTGCACACTTAAACCCTCTTCCAATGCCAGATCCAGTCCGCGCATGGCGGCTTTAATCCCCGCCGCATCTCCATCATATAAAATCGTAAGATTATTCGAGTATTTTTTGATCAGTCGTAGCTGATCGGGCGTCAGTGAAGTACCGCCGCTTGCCATTACATTTTCAACGCCTGCCTGATGCAATGCCATTACATCGGTATAACCCTCTACTAGCAGACATTCATCGAATTTATCAACTGCTTGTCTGCCAAGATAGGAGCCATACAAAATCCTGCTTTTGACATATAATTCATTTTCCGGGGTGTTGATATATTTAGGTGCGTTCTCTTTCTTCCCAATAATACGCGCGCCAAATCCAATGATTTTTCCGGTGGTGCCGTGGATGGGGAAAATGATTCTTTCCCGATAATTATCCATCAATGATCCGCCTCGTTCAACTACTAGTCCGGTTTTCAGCAAAACTTCTTTGCTGAATTGTTTGGCTAACGCGGCTTTGGCAAAGTGATCGGGGGCAGCGGGACAATATCCAATGAGAAATTTATCCAGTATTTCATCCCGAAAACCTCTTTCACGTAAATAAGTAAGTGCAATAGTATTTCCTTCCTCTGTTTCAAGCAATTGTTGTCTGAAAAATTCTACAGCAAACTGATTGATGATGGCAATACTGTCGCCGGTTAATTTTAGTTGTTGGGTTTCCGGACTTTGGTAGGTCTCTTCAATTTCAACCTGGTATTTGGCCGCCAGCCAGCGAAGCGCTTCTACGTAGGAAATTTTTTCATGATCCATCAGGAAGCTGATGGTATTGCCCGACTTGCCGCAACCAAAACACTTATAAATTTCTTTGGTAGGAGAAACGGTAAAGGAAGGTGATTTTTCGTTGTGAAAAGGACAAAGTCCCAGATAATTGGCGCCTCTTTTCTTCAGTTTGATAAAACCTCCGACTACCTCAATAATGTCGGTTCTGTTGAGAATTTGATCTATGGTTTGCTGCGAAATCATGCGGGACGGGCAAATTACAAAAAATGACTTGTTTATCCGTAATTTTGCTCCGTTATGACACAAGAAAAATTAAATGATATAAGGGAACGTTTGCTTGTCCTGAGGAGGTTTCTTTGACGTCGAGAACCGACAATTAAAAATCAATGAAGACAAACAGCGCTCGCTGAGCCCAGGTTTCTGGGATGACAACAAGCGTGCCACGGAGATTCTTAAGGAAATCAAGAATAACGAATACTGGATTCAGTTGTATGAGCATACCAATACTTCGGTGGAGGATTTTGCCGTGTTATTTGATTTTTGGAAAGAAGGGGATGCCACCGAAGAGGAAACTCAGGAAGCCTACAACCATGCCCTTGCTTCTTTGGAAGATGCTGAATTCAAAAGCACGCTCAATCAGCCTGAAGACGAATTAAGTGCAGTATTGCAAATCAATTCAGGTGCGGGTGGTACCGAAAGTCAGGACTGGGCTCAGATACTGGCGCGTATGTATCGTATGTACGGTGAAAAGCAAGGTTGGAAGGTGACGGAGATTGATTGGCAAGACGGTGATGGTGCCGGTATAAAAACCTGTACCTATCAATTTGACGGAGCTTTTGCCTACGGGTTTTTAAAGGCGGAGAGTGGGGTGCATCGCCTGGTTCGAATTTCTCCATTCGATAGTAATGCACGCAGACATACTTCTTTCGCCAGCGTGTTTGTTTATCCGCTGGTGGATGATACCATTGATATTGATATCAAAGACAGTGAAGTAAAAATGGAAACGGCTCGAAGCGGTGGAGCTGGTGGACAGAATGTCAACAAAGTAGAAACAAAAGTATTTCTAACGCATATACCCTCGGGCATTACAGTAATTTGTCAGACTGAAAGAACGCAGCTCGGCAACCGTGAAAAAGCAATGCAGATGTTGAAGAGTCGTTTGTACGAAGAAGAGCTGAGAAAACGCAACGAACTCCGCGACGCCGCCAATGCCGGTAAGAAAAAAATAGAATGGGGTAGTCAGATCAGAAGCTATGTCTTCCATCCTTACAAAATGATCAAGGATCATCGCACCGATTTTGAAGTAGGCAATGTACAGCCCGTAATGGACGGTGAACTGGATGGATTCATCAAAGCGTATCTGATGAGTGAGAAGGAGGCCGAAAGCTAGTCGTTTATCGTCTTTCGTTTATCGTTTTTCGAAAAACGTGGCTAAATTTATTTCTTACACCTAAACAATAATTTATGAAAAACAAACTAGAAGTATGGGCAGTTGCCCATGAATTGACATTATTAGTTTATGATTTAACCAAAGATTTTCCGAAATCTGAAGAATTTGGAATTACTAGTCAATTGAGGCGTGGAGCGAGTAGTATTCCTGCGAATATTATTGAGGGACAGGCCAGGCAATATAAAAAAGAATTTGTACAATTTCTTTATGTTTCAAGAGGATCAGCTGAAGAAACGCATTATCACGCATTTCTGGCCAAAGAATTAGGATACCTGAATGAAAGCGATTATGAAAAAGTAGATAGGCTCTGCATTAGAGTTAAAATGATGCTCAATAAACTGATTAACTCAATTAAGTAATTTTATCGAAAAACGACCAACGACCAACGATTAAACTTGTCATATGAATAAAGGTTCCTTTTACTACCCCACACCCGTCAACGAACCGGTGTACAATTATGCGCCGGGATCGCCGGAAAAGAAGCGTTTGAAAAAAGTGCTTGCCGAACTAAAAAAGAAAGTCGAAGATATCCCAATGTATATCGGAGGTAAGGAAGTAAGAACCGGGAAGAAAATATCCATTCATCCGCCACATGAAAGAAAACATTTACTGGGGTACTTTCATTACGGAGAGGCGAAGCATGTGCGCCAGGCGATTGATGCCTCTCTCGAAGCAAAAACGCAATGGGCTGCTTTGAGTTGGGAAAATCGTGCCAATATTTTTTTAAAAGCTGCTGATCTTCTTGCGACTACTTATCGTCCCTATATCAACGGAGCAACGATGCTCGGACAAAGTAAAAATGTGTATCAGGCTGAGATTGATGCGGCTTGTGAGTTGGTGGATTTTTTGCGGTTTAACGTTCATTATCTAAGTGAAATTTACAGACAGCAACCCATTAGTTCTCCGGGTATTCAAAATAGAATGGAGTATCGTCCGTTGGAAGGATTTGTACTGGCTGTAACGCCGTTCAACTTCACGGCTATCGGTGCCAATCTTGCTGCTTGCGTTGCGCTTTGTGGAAATACGGTTGTATGGAAATGTGCGGACACACAAGTATATAGCGCCAATGTTTTCATGCGCATCATGAAAGAAGCCGGATTGCCGGATGGAGTGATCAATTTGATTTATGCAGATGGACCGACTGTTGGAGAGATTTGTTTCAGTCACCCTGATTTTGCAGGGGTACACTTCACCGGTTCTTCCAAAGTATTCAATCAGATGTGGGAGATGATTGGAAAGAATATCAATAAATATAAAACGTACCCAAGAATTGTAGGGGAGACAGGTGGTAAAGACTTTGTATTAGTGCATAAATCTGCAGATGTGGATATTGCGGTGGCTGCGCTACACAGAGGCGCTTTTGAATTTCAGGGACAAAAATGTTCTGCAGCATCGAGAGCTTATATTCCTTCAAATCTGGCAGAAGAAATCAAAAAGAAACTGATTGCCGGTGTGAAATCTTTTAAAATGGGAACCACGGAAGATTTCAGAAATTTCATCAATGCAGTGATTGATGAAAAAAGTTTTGATAAGATCAAATCTTACATAGACCTGGCGAAAAAAGATCCCAAAGCTGAAATTTTAGTTGGCGGAAAATGTGATAAGAAAGAAGGTTTTTTTGTACAGCCTACCATTATCGAGACAAAAAATCCAAAATCTGTCACCATGTGTGAAGAGATTTTTGGTCCGGTGCTTACATTGTACGTTTATCCTGCCAATCAGTTTGAAAAAACGATTGATTTGGTGGACAGTACTTCAGCTTATGCATTGACAGGTGCGTTAATCAGTACCGACAGAAATGCTTTGGAATTGGCAACGAAGCGCTTACAAAATGCGGCGGGTAATTTTTATATCAACGATAAGCCAACCGGCGCAGTAGTAGGACAGCAGCCATTTGGCGGTGCAAGAGCCAGCGGCACTAATGATAAGGCAGGCAGTATGCTCAATTTATACAGATGGCTGAGTGCTCGCACCATCAAGGAAACGTTGAATCCGCCCAAACATTACGGATATCCTTTTTTGGAAGAAGCCTAAGATTTAATATGTTTGACAAATAATCATGGCAGCAAAAGTTATATTATCCCGAGAGCAATTGCAATTGACCATCCAGCGGTTGTCGTACCAGTTGATCGAGAATCATTATCCATTTACCGATACCGTCATAGTAGGGTTGCAGCCAAGAGGAGTGCTATTGGCAGAGCGAATTGTAGAAACGATTCGGACAGCCTATCCCGAATTAACGATTCGCTACGGAAAGCTGGATATAACTTTTTATCGTGATGATGTGCATAAGGAATTGCATATTGCCAATCAGACAACGATAGATTTTCAGATTGAAAACAAACAGGTAATCCTGATTGATGATGTCCTGTATACGGGCAGAACGATTCGTGCGGCGATGGATGCTCTGATTGATTTTGGCAGGCCTTCCAAAGTGGAATTGTGTGTGCTTGCTGATCGCAGATTTAACAGACAATTGCCCATACAGCCTGATTATGTAGGAAGAGCAATTGATACCATTTTCTCTCAGAATGTGTCGGTGGATTGGGAGAAGGGGGAGGTTTTGTTGACGAATTAATAATTGATAATTAATAATTAAGAATTGAATATAATTCTGTCGAATATTGTTAATTACTAATTATTAATTTCTAATTAATCACATATGGATATTCAATTAAATAAAAACGAAGACACCCTCAAATTAGCCTTGTCTGAAATGCGTCGCCGCTTAGCGATCATTGCAGAAGGTGGAGGGAAGAAGTCAATTGCCAAACAAAAAGAAAGGAACAAGCTCACTGCACGTGAGCGCATTGAATATCTCATTGATGAAGACCGTCCCTTCATTGAAATAGGAGCTTTTGTGGGGTATGATATGTATAAAGAGCAGGGAGGCTGTCCGGCAGGAGGAACAGTTGCGGGGATTGGATATGTAAGCGGTCGTCAGTGTGTGATTGCGGCCAATGATCAGACCGTAAAAGCGGGGGCATGGTTTCCTATCAGTGCAAAGAAGAATTTGAGGATGCAGGAGATTGCGATGGAAAATCATTTGCCAATCATTTATCTGGTGGATAGTGCTGGAGTCTTTCTTCCCATGCAGGATGAGATATTCCCCGATAAAGAACATTTTGGTCGCATCTTTCGCAACAATGCCAAAATGAGTGCTATGGGTATTACACAAATCGCTGCGGTGATGGGTGCTTGTGTGGCAGGAGGGGCTTATCTACCCATTATGAGTGATGAAACACTGATGGTAGAAGGAAACGGTTCTATCTTTTTGGCTGGACCTTATTTGGTAAAGGCAGCTATTGGAGAAGATATTGATGCAGAAACGTTGGGTGGTGCGGTAACGCATACGGAACTGAGCGGTATTGCCGACTATAAATTCAAAACAGAACAGGAGTGTCTGGATGAAGTGAAAAAAATCATGAGTCGTATTGGTGCCAAACCCAAAGCAGGTTTTGATCGTATCGCTTCCGTTGCACCCAAAAAAGATCCGGAAGAATTATATCAGATTTTTCCTTCTGATGGTAAAACGTACGATATGCTGCAGATCATTGAGCGGATTGTTGACAACAGTGAATTTGATCAGTTTAAAGAAGATTATGGGAAATCCATTATCTGCGGTTATGCCCGTGTTGATGGATGGTCTGTGGGCATTGTAGCCAATCAGCGTCTGGTTTTTAAAAATAAGAAAGGCGAGATGCAGATGGGGGGAGTGATTTATAATGACAGTGCGGATAAGGCAGCAAGATTTATTTTAAATTGCAACCAGAAAAAAATTCCATTGGTGTTTTTGCAGGATGTCACTGGTTTTATGGTGGGCAGTAGAAGTGAGCATTCCGGAATTATCAAAGATGGCGCTAAGTTAGTGAATGCAGTCGCCAATAGCGTAGTGCCGAAGATTACTATCGTGGTAGGAAATTCTTACGGAGCCGGCAATTATGCCATGTGTGGAAAAGCTTACGATCCCCGGTTTATCTACGCTTGGCCTACGGCAAAAATAGCCGTGATGGGCGGTGAACAGGCGGCCAAGACTTTATTGCAAATTCAGGTAGCTGCGATGAAAGCGAAGGGTGGGGAAGTTTCCCCGGAAGCGGAACAAAAATTATTACAGGAAATCAAGCAGAAATACGAAACCCAAACCACTCCTTATTACGCCGCTGCCCGTTTGTGGGTGGACGCCATCATTGATCCGAAAGAAACCAGAAGGGTTATCAGCGAAGGAATAAGCGCTGCCAATCATCAACCTGTTATGGAAGAGATGAAGTTGGGGGTGTTTCAGGTGTGAAAAAGTTATAGGTTGTAAGTTGTAGGTTGTAAGTTGTAGGTTGTAAGTTGTAGGTTGTAAGAAATTGATTTACTCAATCACCGTGTTAACTACCTTGTTTTTTTGTGTCAAAATAAATGTGCCAAAGAATATCGCTGAGAATAACAGGGTGGCCATTAAACTGCCTTGATAAAAGGGAATGCCATCAATATAAGCAGTCATTAATCCTTCAAATGTTTTAGGGCGATTAAAGCCGCCACCACTGATCCATACAGCGAAATTGCTGATTAGGAAATAGAAAGTAGGAGCTGCCAGAGAGCCGGCTGCGATGGAACCTATTTTTTGATTCTGTATTAAAAATCCAATTACAGTAATGCTTGCGAATAAAAGATAGTTGAGGAATTGCCCTTCATAAAATCCGCCAAAGGCACTCAGCCCGTTTTGGTAAAGCAACTCGAAAAGAATATCTCCGATCAGTATGCTCGAGAGGGGAATGGCAAACGCCCATTTTTTATTTTGAATCACCGATCCGGCGAAAAGCGCCATCGCTATTTGAGGAGCAAAGCCGAGCGGACGTTCCGGAATCAATCTGTAAAGACCGGCAACTAAAATAAAGGCGGCAAGTGTAAGGAGTATATTTTTTTTCTGTTGCATAAAATTCAAATTGAGGGTCAAAAATAGTTAAAAAGCATTCCATTTCGTCAATCTGTAAAGAAATAAGTTTTCACGTATGTGGATATTCCTGAAATTTGCACAAAACACCTTTATGAATCAACACCATGCAACCGGCCAGGAGGGCGAAGTGATTGCGATTAACTGGCTATCCCGTCAGGGATTTTTCATTTTACACACTAATTGGCGCTGTTACCATTATGAACTGGATATTGTGGCTGAAAAGGGGGAGACACTTCATTTTGTAGAAGTGAAAACCCGAAAGAGTTTACAGTACGGGTACCCGGAGGAAGGCGTTACCCGTGCCAAGTTCAGGCGCATGAAAGCTGCCGGAGCAGCCTACCTTCATCGGTATAAAGATAATCGGATCAGGGTGCAGTATGATATTCTCAGTATTCTATTGCAGAGTGAACAGGAGCCTCAAATTACATTGATTGAAGATATTGGGTAAAGAGGTTGAAGCTAGAAGAAGTTGTTGGTTGTAGGTTGTGGGTTTCCAATTATTAATTATTAATTACTAATTATTAATTAACCAATATTCTACCCGTATAATTATGAGGACTGATTTTCTTCAGTTCTTTTTTTAAGGCTGCAGAAATTTTGAGGCTATCAATAAAATGATGAATGGCTTCCTTGTTGATCAATTGATTTCCTCGACTTAAGTCCTTTAATGCCTCGTACGGATTGGGGTAGTTTTCTCTTCTTAAAATAGTCTGGATAGCCTCCGTTACCACCGCCCAGTTGGCTTCAAGATCTGCCTTTAATTTGTCTTCCCGCAGGATTAGCTTTTGCAGTCCTTTCTCAATGGATTTTAAAGAAAGAATGGTATGCGCAAACGGAACACCTAGATTTCTTAAGACAGTAGAATCGGTGAGATCCCGCTGTAATCGTGAAACTGGTAATTTAGCTGACAAATGCTTCCATAAAGCATTGGCAATACCTAAATTTCCTTCGGCATTTTCAAAATCAATGGGGTTTACTTTATGCGGCATGGCGGAAGAGCCGACTTCTCCCTTTTTAATTTTTTGTCCGAAATAGTCCATTGAAATATAGGTCCAGATATCCCTGCAAAAATCAATAAGAATGGTATTGATTCTTTTGAGGGCATCCATCTGTTCGGCTAATGAATCGTAATGTTCTATTTGAGTGGTAAACTGTTGTCGTTTTAATCCCAGTTTCTTTTCTACAAATTCGTTCCCGAAAGCGATCCAGTCTGTATTGGGAAAAGCCACTTGATGCGCATTAAAATTACCCGTAGCTCCTCCGAATTTAGCACCAGTGGGCATTTCAGCGAGACGGTTAAATTGATTGGATAATCGTTCCACAAAAACCATAATTTCTTTCCCCAGCATGGTTGGAGAGGCTGGTTGACCGTGGGTGCGTGCCAGCATGGGAATGTTTTTCCAATCCTTAGCCATTGTTGTTAATTGCAGGATCAGGTTGCTGATAGCCGGCAGGTATTCATTTTCCAGGGATCTTTTCCAGCTAAGTGGAATGGCAGTGTTGTTGATGTCCTGTGAGGTCAGACCAAAATGTACCCATTCTTTCAATGGAGATAAGCCGATCTTTTCCAGCTCAGCTTTAATGAAATATTCAACGGCTTTAACGTCGTGATTCGTAATTTTTTCAAGATCCTTGACGGCTTTTGCCTGCTCTGGGGTAAAATTTTGGTAGATCGCGTGTAGTGCTTTCTTATCTTTTTCTGACACCTTGAAAAATTTCTTTTCACTCAGAAACAGGAAGTACTGAATTTCTATTTCGATGCGATGCTGAATCAGTGCAAATTCTGAAAAATAAGCATCCAGATGTTGCAATTGATTTCGATATCTTCCGTCAATGGGGGAGAGAGCAGTAAGGGCTTGAAGCTCCATGGCTGATTTCTTTATTTTGGGAAAGATTGGATGTTTTTTTAGATGGGACTAAATACCCTTTCCTTCCATTAATGTTGTTTCTTTGCAGGGCAAAATTAATTCAATTGAAGAAGATAAAGATCGGGGCGGTTACTTATTTGAATACCAAGCCGCTGATATACGGTATGCAGCAGGAATCTTTTTTGAAAGATCATGAACTCATATTGTCATATCCTGCTCGGTTGGCGGAGATGCTGAAGAAAGGGGAGCTGGATGTTGCGCTTGTACCGGTTGCTATCTTACCTGAATTGCCCGAATATCATATTGTAAGTGATTACTGTATTGCCTCCGATTTTGAAGTGGCATCAGTTTGTTTGTTCAGCGAAAAACCGTTGTCGGAAATAAAAAAAGTCTATTTGGATTATCAGAGCAGGACGTCGGTGGCCTTGCTTAAAATTTTATTCAAAGAACATTGGAAGCAGGAGGTGGAATGGCTGGCTGCCACGAACGAAAGCTATATTGACAAGATTCAGGGGGATACGGCCGGATTGATTATTGGAGACAGGGCATTGCAATTCCATGATCGGTTTGCTTATCGCCATGATTTGGCAACGGCCTGGAGAGCAATGACTGGCTTGCCATTTGTGTTTGCGGTATGGGTGAGTTTGAGGGAGATGGATAAAGAATGGATTGATTTGTTCAATCAGGTTAATCAATTAGGGCAACAATTTATAGAGACCATCATCCAACTTCAAGCGTATCCACATTTTGACTTGGGAAAATATTATAAAAACTGTATTGCCTATCGTTTGACGCCTGATTATCTGAAAGGGATGGGCTTGTTTCTAAATTGGTATAAGCAGTTCATGAAAGATTAAGCGGTGTTTTTATGCTTGTATTTAACACCTAGCCAATATCTTTGCTCAATATAGAAATCTCTTTATGGCAGAAACTTTGGGCATGCTTTGCGACAAGCTCACGATCGTAAAATTAAAAGAGTATCATACCGATGATGCTGCTCGATTGGAGAGTCTTGCTAAACAATCCAGCCAATTACAACAGGAAATTGATGATTTTGTGGCTCAATCAATAGCCGGATTAATTCCAATTGAAAAATTAACCTTTGCGGCGAATAAGGTTTTCAAAAAAGAAGGCAATGAAGTAGCGGAGGCTAAGGGAAATATTGGAGCCCTGTTTTATCAATTGTCTGAGGTGAATTGTAAATTGTGGCATGAGGTTGAAAAAGGTTATGATATTGAAAATGTGCCAATGGATCAAAAAGACAAGCTGATTAAGCAGTTGGCGGTACTGAATCTGGAGCGCAATAATTGCATAGATGCGATTGATCTTACATTCAAAGAATTGATTTTGTCTTCAAAATAGTTGAATATGCACGTACGTAAACGAACCACCTGCAGGGTATGTGGTTCTTCCTCATTAACGCCGGTAATTGATCTGGGACCCCAGTATTTGCAAGGTTCATTTGTAAAACCTGGAAAGGAAATGCCTTCAACCCGAAAAATAAATTGTTCACTCGTTCGCTGTAATCCGCAACTCGACGAGAATGCCTGTGGGTTGCTGCAGATGGAACACAGTGTACCGCCTGAAATCTTGTATGCGGCATATTGGTACAGAAGCGGTACCAACACTACAATGAGGAATCACCTCAAAAATATTGCCGACGAGGCGCTCGCCATCGTAAAAAAAGACAACTGCAAGGTGCTGGATATTGGCTGTAATGATGGAACATTATTGGGGTATTACCCTCAACACTTTGTAAAATACGGTTGTGATCCCAGTGATGTGGCACAGGAAGTTAAAGGAGCGAAAGTCGTTCAGGATATTTTCCCTTCAGCCGAATTGGATAAAGTAATGGACGGAAACAAGCTGGATATCATTACTTCCATCGCCATGTTTTACGATCTGGAAGATCCGGTAGCTTTTGTTCGAAATATAAAAAATGCACTTTCTCCGGAAGGTATCTGGATTTTCGAGATGAGTTATATGCCCCGTATGCTTGAGCTTGACAGCTATGATACTATATGTCATGAGCATCTGGAGTACTATAGTCTGGCAGTGCTGGAGAAGATTGCAGCGAAAGCGCAAATGAAAATTTTTAAAATCAGTTTTAATGACATCAATGGGGGCAGTATCCGTTGTTTTGCCACTCACAAGGAAAGCGGCTTGTATTACAGTTTGTCTGATCATCATTTTATGAATGAAATAAGACAAAAGGAATTTGATCTGGAGTTGGATACAGATAAACCCTATATTGCTTTCCAGTATAGAATTGAAAAAGTAAAAGATGATTTACAGCAGTTGCTGGTTGAATTAAAAAAGCAAGGCAAAAAAGTCCATATTTATGGTGCTTCCACTAAAGGAAATACCATTTTACAGTGGTGCGACATTAACAATATGTTGGTGGAATATGCGGCAGAAAGAAATCCCGACAAGTATGGTGCCTATACACTTGGAACCAATATCCCTATTATCAGCGAGGCAGAAAGCAGGGCAATGAACCCTGATTATTACCTGGTGCTTCCCTGGCACTTTAAAGCCGAGTTTATTGAGCGGGAAAAAGAGGCGCTGGAAAAAGGAACCGGATTTATTTTCCCTATACCTAGCATCGATATTTATAAAAAATAGCCCCCTTTTTTTGCATCGTGCATCCCGGTAGAATTATATTGAAATTGAAAAAGGCGATTGATTCGATTCTTTTGCGTTCAAGTGTCAGCTATGCGCAAAGTGGGGAGGACTTGATTGCAACCTATTTTTTCAATAGCATCGGCGTCAAAAACCCCTTTTATATGGATATTGGCGCAAATCATCCTGTTAAGGGCAATAACACCTATTTGTTCTATCTCAATGGAGCAAAGGGGGTATGTGTTGAGCCGGATAGTTCCCTGATACCACAGTTAAAGCAAAAACGCCCCAGAGATTTGGTCTTAAATATGGGCATTTCTGCAAATAGTACTTCTGAAGCTGAATTTTATTCCTTTCCCGGATATCACAACGCATGGAATACCTTTTTAAAAGAAGATGCAGAAAAGAAGAAGAAAGAATCAGGCATTCAATATGCCATCAATAAAGTAAAACTGGATACTGTCAATCAAATATTAGAGAACTTTATGATCGGGCATATCAATTACCTTTCAATTGATGTTGAAGGATTGGATTTGCCAATTTTGAAAAGCATCGACTTCAATAAGATAAGACCCGAGTTGGTTTGCGTTGAAACGATTTTGTTTTCTATGAATAACACCTTGGAAAAAAATAATGAAATCATTGAATACATGCAAAAACAGGGTTATCGGGTTTATGCAGATACAAATTTAAATACGCTGTTTTGCAGAAGTGACTTGTTTAAATCAATATGAAGGCAATAATTTTCGGAGCAAACGGGCAGGATGGCTATTATTTGAATCAACTCCTGGTGAAAAATGGAGTGGAAGTATTGGGCATTTCAAGATCCGGAAATTTTCTGCGTGTTGATATGGCTGATTTTGATGAGGTACAAAAACTTATCCAAAATGAAAAACCGGATTATGTATTCCATCTGGCCGCCAATTCAACCACCAGGCATGACGCTTTATTTGAAAATCATCAAACCATCTCAACAGGCACTTTGAATATTCTTGAAAGCGTTCGCCTTCATAGCGCAGCAACTAAAGTTTTTATTTCAGGAAGCGGGTTGCAGTTCATCAATCATAATCGACCCATAAAAGAAACAGACCTCTTTGAAGCAAGAGATGCGTATTCAGTAAGCCGAATACACTCTGTTTATGCGGCTCGTTATTTCAGGGATGTTCATCAGATAAAGACTTATGTTGGTTATTTCTTTAATCATGATAGTCCAAGAAGATCAGAGCGCCATGTTGCCCAAAAAATTATTCAGGCAGTAAAAAGAATTGCCAATGACAGCGCTGAACGTTTATTGATTGGTGATGTAAATACGGTTAAAGAGTGGACGTATGCGGGAGATGTGGTTGAGGCAATCTGGCTGTTGGTGAATCAGGATCAGGTTTATGAAGCCAATTTAAGTTCGGGTATTGGCTATTCTATAAAGGACTTCTTGGAGGTTTGTTTCACCTTGATTGATAAGAACTGGAGCGATTATGTAGAGATCGAACCTGGATTTAAATCGGAATACAGTCAGCTTATTTCTGACGCCTCTTTAATCCATTCAATGGGTTGGCAACCGAAAACATCACTGAAACAATTAGCACAATTGATGATGGAATAATTATGGGTTATGAAAAGGTTTTAATAGTACAGCTTTTTTCCAATGGCGATTGCATGTATGTCACCGCCATTGCCCGCCAAATTAAATACAATAACCCCAAAGCTCACATCACCTGGGCTGTATCTGCTAAATGCAAAGCTGTTCTTTTAGGCAATCCGGACATTGATGTTGTTGAAGAAGTGCAGATTCCTGATGTTTCTCAGAATGAAAAAATTTTCATGCAGGTGGTTGCAGATGCGCATAGAAAAAAGCAGGCAGGTGTTTATGAGAAGATAATTATTCCTCAGCTATTAGGGGATAATCTTAAATATTATGATGGTATTGTATCTTCTTCACTGTTCAGAAGTGCGGGGTGTAAAATTACAGTAGATCCTTCTCCAAGAATCTATCTTTCTGCTGAAGAACATCAGGCAGCAGCTGCCTTTGCGCAATCTCATCAATTGCATACTTACCGGCAAGTCATTTTATTTGAATGTGCTCCCCAGACCAATCAATTGTCTTTAACGGATAATATTATTCTTAGGTATGCAGCATTAATGGTTCAGCAAGAATCGACCTGTGTCATATTGTCCGCTCCTCGAGCTTATAATTTTAATGTTCCTCATATCATTGATGGCAATAGCTTGTCTATTAGAGAAACCATTGCGCTCACCCATTACTGTACCCTGCTCTTAGGCTGCTCCAGCGGAATCAGTTGGGGGGCTGTAAGTATCGCGGCAAAGCCCATTCCTTTAGTTCAGATTCTTTCACCTGACGCCTATTATTTTAATCCTTTATCAATTACGCTTAAACGATGGGGAAAGTCAACGGATAATTTAATCGAATTGGTAAATTTTGATGATGAAAAACTTAAATCTGTATTCAAGGATATTTTTTTAAAAGGCTTTTCAGTAGCAAGAAGGATACATTCACAGCCGGTTTCTGTTCAATTCCGCCTGCATCGGGGAATTGTCCATCATTTTTTAATACAAGGGAAATTTGCTGAAATCATTACTTTCGTTAAAATAAATTTAAGTCAAAACGGATTCAATCTGCGGATGATGATGTCAATCGCATTAGGATTTTTGTTTTTTCCTTTACAACTCATTTCAGATCAAATCAAAAAATATTGAACGCAGTTTTTACGATAGTTGCAAAAAATTATACCGGGCTGGCTCAGGTACTGGAAAAATCTGTAAAACAAAATGACTCAGCCGACTTTTTTATTTTTATAGCCGACGAATGGGAAGGCAATAAAAAGCTGCCGGATAATGTAATAGTTGCAAGAGAAACACTGGACTTTTCTCCTGAATTGTGGGAGCAGATGGCGTTTCAATATAATTTAGTTGAATTCTGCACCGCTATAAAGCCTGCATGTTTTCAATATCTGCTGAAAAAGCAATATGAAAATATTATTTATTTTGATCCTGATATCTATGTTTTTAATACTCTGAGCCCTGTTTATGAGTATTTAGAAACCGCTCCTGTTTTAGTAACACCGCATATTGTTAAAATGCAAATCCCTTATCTAGGGAATTATCCGGATTATTTATTTCTTTTAAACGGAACATTTAATCTCGGATTTATTGCTTTAAAAAAACATCCGACTTCGCTTTTTTTTCTCGAATGGTGGCAGTCTCGCTTGATCAATGAGGCCTTTTTTGATTTTGAAAAAGGAATGGCTACTGACCAGAAATGGTTAAATCTGTTACCTGCTTTATTGCCTGCCAATGCATATCAGGTATCTCGCCACTTAGGTATGAATATGGCGCCCTGGAATTTTCATGAAAGAAAAATTTTATTTGAAAATGGGTCGCTATTTGTTCAGGATAGAGAAAATGAAAAGAGTGATAAAGTGTCGCTTTTATTCGTTCATTTTTCAGGGTATGATTACCAATTGATAGGGCAGGATAAAGCGGTACATAAAACCACATCCATCATTGATTATCCTGACCTTCATTCTTTGTTTTCTCAGTATGCGGAGGCACTGAATAACAGTGATTTTAATACTTACATATCACAGGTTTATTCCTATAATTATTTTGAAAATCGAGTAGGGATATTGTCTCTTCACCGCCGTTTGTACCGTAGCTTATCTGAGGGGGGCAAAACCTATCATACTCCTTTCTGTGTGGGGGAGGGTAGCTTTTATCAGTTGCTTAAGTCGAAGCGTTTGCTGGATTTTACTCCTGTTTCCGCTGATAAAATATCGAATAAAAACATTCCAAACTTTGATGCCAAATACCGTGTTGTTCAATCCTTTTTTAATTTTATCAGAATAATGATCGGAATCAGGAGGTATAGCATGATGATTCGTTTTCTGAAACGGTTTTTTTCTGAAGAAAATCAGATTTTTATGGTGGATAAGGAATTGGGTAAAAAATTACGTTAGCATGATCAGGAAAATCATTTATTATTTATTCCAGTTTCCTGTCTATAAATTACGATTAGGTGCAATCGGGTTAGGAAGTAAACTTCATCAACCTTTAATAACGGGTGGATCAAATGTTTTTATCGGTAAAAATGTATTTATCAGAAAAAACACCTGGTTAGCGGCAAAGCCAATTAATGATACTGCTTCCGTTGTTTTAAAAATTGGTGACGACACTTACATTGGCAATTTTTGTCATATTTATGCAACATCAAAAATTGAAATCGGGAAAAAAGTTTTGTTGGCAGACAGAGTTTATCTGAGCGACAATACCCATACTTATCAAAATGTCGATGTTCCAATTATAGATCAGCCGGTAAAACAATTAAAACCGGTCATTCTTAAAGATGGCTGCTGGCTGGGAGAAAATGTTTGCGTGGTTGGCGCTACAATTGGTTTAAACACTGTGATTGGTGCCAATTCCGTGGTGCTTCATGATATACCGGATTATTGTGTAGCGGTAGGGTCGCCGGCAAAAATCATAAAAAGATATAATCAGGCAACCGGTGTTTGGCAAAAAACAAATGAAAATGGTGAATTTGAATAATTGATTTAGATGTTCGTTAATCGTTTAGTAGATTAAAATAAAATTAATAGTAAGGATGAATATTTTAATTACAGGAGGAGCTGGTTTTATAGGTTCTTCGCTTGCATTGTCACTCATAGAACGAGGTCATGTAGTTACTATACTTGATAATTTATCTGAACAGATCCACGGAACAAATCCTGAACAGCATTCTTTTCTTTTTAATAAAATAAAAGATAAAGTGACGTTCGTCAGAGGAGATGTTTGTCTTGTAGAAGATTGGGAAAAAGTGTTGCCAAATCAGGATGTGATTGTACACTTCGCCGCTGAAACCGGAACAGGACAATCCATGTACCAAATAAAAAAATACTCGGATGTAAATATTGGCGGTACAGCTGTTATGCTTGATTTGCTGGCTAATAAGAAACATACGGTTAAAAAAGTGGTGGTTGCTTCCTCCCGCGCCATTTATGGAGAAGGTAAATACAGGAATGTGCAAGGTGATTTTGTATATCCACTGTCAAGATCCAAAGAACGCATGTCTTCCGGAAAATTTGAAGTAGCGTATAATGGACAAGAAGACTTGCAACTAGTTGCCACCGATGAAAACAGTGCGGTTCATCCTAATTCAGTTTACGGAATCACCAAGCAATTCCAGGAGCAGTTGGTGATGACGGTTTGCCGCTCTTTAAACATAGCTCCGGTATCTTTTCGCTATCAGAATGTTTACGGCCCTGGTCAATCTCTTAAGAATCCTTATACAGGTATATTATCCATTTTCTCTAATTTAATCAAGCATCGTCAGCCGATTAATATTTTTGAAGATGGCAATGAAAGCCGTGATTTTGTCTTTATCAATGATGTGGTAGATGCTACTGTTGCGGGAATAGAAAGTGCTGTTGCCAACGGAGAGATTTTTAATGTCGGATCTGGCGTGCCAACTACTGTCATACAGGTTGCTCAAACCCTTGTTAAGGCATTTGGCAATGAAGTGCCTTTGAATGTCAGTGGTGATTTTAGGGTAGGAGACATCCGTCATAATTATGCAGATTTGACAAAAATTCAATCAGTGCTTGGATATCAACCCAGGGTTTCTTTTACAGAGGGAATTCAATTGTTTGCAAAATGGGTTAATCAGCAAGATCATTCACTGATTGCGTATGAACAGTCGCTCCAGGAAATGAAATCAAGAGGATTAATGAAATAATATGCCTCAGATAGCGCTTATAACGGTTTTGTATCATGCTGATTTAGTATTGGAAGATTTTATTTCTGGTATTTCACATCAGGACTTTAAAGATTATAAGCTTTATTTAGTGGATAATTCTTTTAATTCTGAATCAACGCAATTGATTCAGAATTTAATTCAACGTTATCCGATCACTGATTACCTGCATATTAATAGTGGTGGAAATATTGGTGTAGCCGCCGGCAATAATCTTGGTTTGTATCAAGCACAAGCAGATGGATGCAGGTGTATTATATTCCTGAATAACGACATCACCATTTCTCAGTCATTTATGCTTGGAAAAATCTATGAACTTTGCCAATCGCATAAAATGGTTACTCCCAAAATTTATTACCATAATACGGATTTAATCTGGATGGCGGGTGGCTATATTGATTTATTCAAAGCTATTGGCGTTCACTATGGGATGAATCAGAAAGATTCTCAGGCTATTAATCAGTCAAAATATGTTACCTATGCACCTACTTGTTTTCTAGCGGTTGATATGTCTGTGATTAGAGAAATTGGAGTTATGGATGAGCTGTATTTTGCCTATTACGACGATACTGATTTTGTACATCGTGCTGTTAAAGTGGGCTTCAGAGTTTGGTATGAATCTTCCCTAATCATCTATCATAAAGTTTCTACCAGTAGTGGAGGGGATGATTCGCTTTTTTACATTTACTATGGAAACAGGAACAAAATTATTTTTATTCGCAAGTTTTTTAAGGGCTTGCACAAATGGTATCTCTTCGCTTACTATTTTTTAACGCGCTTCTTCCTGTATTATCTGAGATTTGACAAACAAAGAAAAAAACAATTGATAAAAGCCACTAGAGACGGATTGTCAATAAAGCTCTAAAATTCTTTAATAACTCTACCTATAATCTGATCCCAGCTAAAAACTGCGTAAAATTTTTCCGGCGTTAAGGTATTACGCACGGCTTCCGCACTAATAATGGCATCCGTAAATTGATCCCAATCATTATCCGGAACAATTATTAATTTCTCGCCACTCCATTCCTGCGAGACTCCTTTGGCTCCGGATTTTACTGAAATTACCGTGGTATTTAAACCGATTGCTTCAATCATTTTTGTTTTTACACCTCCTCCTGATATAACCGGATTCAGTAAAATATCAGCCGCTTTGGTATAAAAATCAATATCGTCAACAAATCCTACATAAAAAATCAATTCCTTATTGAATGCTTTTAGCTGGTTGAAAGATACGGGCAGTTTGTTTCCCGCAATCAGAATATTGCAGCGGTATTGTTTGGATTTTAGTTTTGGTTGAATCGTATGCAGAATAATCTCCAATGCGTCCAGATTCGGCTTGTAGTCTAGTACGCCGTTAAAAAATAGAAGCGGCAAGCCGACATCTAAATGATATTGATCGCATATAGCTTGTTTTGCAATATGCTTATTTTGAGGAGCTTGTTTTGCTTCTATGCCATAAGGTACAAAAAGACATTTTTCTGCCGACACTTTCATCTTTTCTACCATGTATTCTTTGTCTTCCTCGGTTATGCAAAAAACCAGGTCGCATTTTCTTAATACATATCCTTCATAGATGCTTAGCAATTTCCACCATGATTTTCCGATACTTCTGAATCTTTCGGACTCCACATTATGGGTGTGGCACATCACGATAACCTTAGTAAATATTCTCAAAAAAGGAATCAGCCAACCTAAGTAGGGATGTTCTAGGATGATGATTTCAATTTGTTTTTCTTTGATGAGGCGGATAATTCTTGCCGGCAGAGTGGGGTCTATATATCGCCACCTTTTTTCTTTAAGTAAAGGATAAAAACGGTAGGCAGCATTAGGGGGGATTTCATTGTTTGGCGTTCCGATTACATGTAACTCTGATTGTTGTCCTAAATGGCTATTAAATAGCGAAATCAATTTTTGCCCGCCGGATAAAGCGGGCAAAAAAGGGTATGGGACAACCGTTGCAATCTTTTTCATGAAGTTAAATCTCTTGATTGACGCCATTCCATGTAGACTGCAGCTGCAAGAATCAGGTAAATCAAAATCGAACAGATCAGACTTATTAGTCCGCCGGTAAAATAAGACTTTGGTTCAAATTTAAATAGGATTTCATGCTTGCCGGCGGGGATAAATAAACCCCTCAACGCATAATTAGTCTTAATAATCGGAGCAGGTTGGTCATCAATAAATGCATTCCAACCTCTGTCATAATACACTTCACTGAATACTGCAAATTGCGGAGAATTCGCAGCGCTTCTGTACCGAATGCTGTCATTTTTATTGAAAATAAAATTCAGGCTGGCTGTACTGTCTGCAATAGGATTAGAAGGGATATTTTTTTTGAATTTTACCTGTACAACGGCGGTGTCTTTTAAAGGAGTATTGTCTAAAGCATTCATTTCTTCTTTGCCGTTATTCACGTATTTGATTCCTTTTGCCAGCCAGCAGGGGCCAAATGCTTCCGGATTTTGCTGCGCCATTGTTTCGCCGGTTTGCGGATTTCTGATGATCACATATTTAGTATTCAGCATATTCAAAACCTGCCTGTTATTTTTTGAAATCTGGTATTCAATCAGATCCTGATAGAGCTGCAATTTTGCCGGATGATACCCACCGATGGAATTGTGATGATAGGCGGTTATAGATTCATTGAAAGGATCGGTCGCAGTGTTGAACACTCTGAAATATCCGGTGTCTTGTTTAATCTGAGTATCCGCAGCGCTCATTGCAAAACTGTTTTGAAAATCTGTTTGCTCTACAAACTTATCATTGTTGAGATAACGCTTGTCAATTGACAACAAATCAAATAAGCAAAGCACACCTAGTGCAATGATCCCTCCGGTATATTGTTTTTGTTTGAGTGCCCACCAGATAATGACGAATGCCAATGCCATTAAAATAATACTTCTAATCAGATCAGCGCCCGCAAGCGATTTCCGGTCTGTTTGAATAGCTGTAACAAATTCTTTTCCGAATTTTTCAGCTTCCTGTTCAAGGGCAGGATTGGCAGCTCCAGTTGGTGAGGATTGCTGAAGCATAGCGGATTTCATTCCTTCTTTAAGGTCTTTATCGCCTGAACCTGAATATTCATTGGACAGGTATATATAACCGGTAATCACTGAAAGTCCAACGATGCTGACAAGTGCTTTTTTAAGAAATTTTTTAAGTTCAATATTTTGAGAGGGAGAAAATAATTGTTGTAATCCCATTCCGGCGATCACGGTAAATGTGAGTTGGGGCATAAAAAGTGCCATGGACGGAGCGCGGAATTTTTTATAATAGGGTAAATAATCAAAAAGAAAATAGTTGACAGCCGATAGATTTTTCCCCCATGCCAGGATAATGCCGATGATGCCGGCAGCCAGCAAACTCCATTTGAGATAATCTTTTTTCTGGAGCATACTGATGAATAAAAGAAAAATCATGACAGCTCCAAAATAAACAGGGCCTGATGTGGGTTGCTGATCGCCCCAGTAAGAAATGCCGTTGGCATATTGCAATGCCTGGTCTTCCGGATATCCTACTTCGGTAAGTTTTTCTGCAAAAGCGGAATTGGTATATTCATCTCCTCCATTACTTCCTCCATACAGACCAGGGACCAGCATAGTAAAAGTTTCCCCCAGTCCCACGCTGTATTTAAAAGCATAGTCCTTGTCAAGACCGCCGCCCGTTGTATTTTTATCTTTTATATCCTTTAATTCACTCTCTCCTCCTCGCATGGATGCTTTTGAATAATCCATTGTTGGTAAAGTTGAGCCGGCGTTATAGCCAAATGCGATTACACTTATGATTGCCAAAGTAATTAGTGTAATTAAAACTTGTTTGAATGATTTTTTTTGAATTTGACGGAGGAGAAATCCAATCGTTATAATTCCAATAATTAAACCGGTATAATACACTATTTGCAGATGCCCGGTACTGATTTGGAGTGCAAGCCCGGTTGAAAATCCGGCAATTCCGAGCGCTTTTCTTTGGTTAATTATAAGCAATACGCCTGCTACTACAAGTGGCGCGTATCCTATTGCGAGCATTTTAGTATCATGTCCTGCCCCTATAATGATCGGATTGTAGGTTGCAAAAGCATAACCTAAGGCAGTAAGTATTCCTATCCATCTGTTCCATTGGAGTGAAAGGGCAAGCAGATAGAAAGCTAAGCATGCTAAAAAGAAAAAATTTATTGGCTTGGGTAGTCCGAGAGTAAGTACGGTACCTAACCATTGTATGTTGAAATGATAGATACCATCCATGGCAATCTGAAAAGTAGGCATTCCACTAAACATACTGTTGGTCCACAAGGGAAAACGCCCGTACTTTTCTTTGTATTCAAAGCTTTGTTGCGCCATTCCTTTCCAGCCTTGATTGTCGTGCGCATTCAGCACTTTCCCCTCTAGTGCGGGTTTACAGTAGATGATGGAAATGAGTAAGAAAATAGCGATGGCGCCCAGGTGGGGCAGCAGGGTTTTTATTGAAAATCTCATTCTACTAAAAATTTGTTGAGCAAAGTAAAACTATTTTATCATAATTTTTTGTATCCTATATTTGGATACTTTTTATTTATGCGCTTACTATTTATCTGCTTAATCTGTTTTTTTACATTTTTGGCTTCCCTGAAAGCTCAAACATGGAGTGAGCATGTTGCAACGATTATTTATAAAAACTGCTCTTCTTGTCATAAAGAAGGGGGCATTGCACCGATAGCGTTAACGAGTTATGAAAATGTTTTTTTACATAGATTTTCCATCAAAAGTGCAGTCACAGGAAAGCACATGCCGCCCTGGCCCCCCGACCCGTCCTATACCACATTTACTGATCAGCGGATTCTAACCCCTACAGAAATCAGTTCCATAGTGAGTTGGGTAGATAAGGGTGCGCCAAGAGGAAATACTGCTATAGAACCGGAGCCTCCGACATCCAAGACAGGAAATCTCGGCACGCCCGATAAAATCCTTAAGATGCCCACCTTCACCAGTACGGCGGTTGACAGAGATATTTATCAGTGTTTTGTACTGCCAACTGATTTGTCAACCGATAAAATATTATCCGCCATAGAAGTGGTTCCAGGCAATCGTTCCATCGTACATCATGTATTGGTGTATCAGGATACAACGGCAAACAAAAAAGCGAGGAAATTAGATGCGGCAAGTGCTGAGCCTGGTTATACCAGTTTTGGAGGCATTGGCGTTCCCAGTGCCCCTATGCTAAATGCCTGGGTGCCCGGTACGGTTACGCGCAGACTACCCGCTGCTTTTGGGAATCGTCTATATAAAAATAGTGATATCGTCATTCAAGTGCATTACCCCGCAGGCAGCGCAGGAAAGCAAGACAGCACCAAAGTGAACTTGTATTTTAACAATAATGCCCAGGCAAGAGAAGTGTATTTACAACCAGTCCTCAATCATTCCTCTACCCTCACGAATGGTCCTTTGTTCATCCCTGCCAATACCGTTAAATCTTTTAATGCTGCTTATACAACACCGGCGGGTATCAGTGTAAGTGTATTGTCTGTTGCCCCTCACATGCATTTAATAGGAGAATCCATACAGGTGTGGGGAAATAAAGCGGTCAATAATGATACCATCCGATTAATTAAAATTCCTCACTGGGATTTTCACTGGCAGGGCGACTATCAGTTTCAGAAGCCGGTGGTATTGCCTCCCAAAACCAAATTACAGGCAAAAATTGTCTATAATAATACGACTTCCAACCCCCATAATCCGGTTAATCCTCCGGTAGATGTACGTTTAGGCGAGGGTACGACGGACGAAATGATGCTGGTGTATTTTGCCTACACACCTTATCAGCCCGGAGATGAAAATATCATTCTTGACAGCAGTTTGCTCGTTACAGAAATACCGACACAACATCATCACCACGGCAATGAATTGAAATTTTTCCCGAATCCGGTAGCATCATGGCTTCAATTCGTGAATCCACATCCTCATGAAACAGCTGAATTGATTATTTGGGATATTACAGGCAGAATCATTTTGAAAAGAAAATTAAATCACGACTATTTTGTTCAAATACCAACGAAGAACTTACCGAACGGTTTTTATAGAGCCGGATTAAAGACTTCGGAAGGGATGAGCAGAGGGAGTTTTGTAATTAAGAATTAGTAATTGATAATTAATAATTAGTAATTGATAATTAATAATAAAAAAATACGTTATGGGGTTTGTGCAGGATTTTAAAAAATTTGCATTAAAAGACAATGTAGTTGAATTAGCTGTTGCAGTTGTAATCGGTGCGGCCTTTGGAGACATCGTGAGTTCACTTGTGGAAGATGTGATTACTCCGTTGATTTTGATTCCCGCCACAGAAGCAGCTGGAGTGGCTGATATTGACCAGCTCAGCTGGAAGGCGGTTAAATACGGCAAGCTGGTGTCTGCAATCATTAAATTTATTTTAATTGCCCTCTCATTATTTATGGTCACAAGACTGATTCAAAAAATTGACCGTAGCAAGGAGTCAAAATAAATGAATTATTTATTCAATTGCCGACTAATGGAAAACCTTTATTTCCTAAAGTAAATTAGGGTAGGTAACGGCTAATGTGGTAAATTGCTAGCAGCATTCCTAATGAAACCAAAATTATTACTCATTTTATTCAGTTTCTTTCTCTTGTGCATTCACCCCTACAGGGGCGTTGCAACTCCTGTGACTTCCTTCTTGATGCTGAGAGGAAAGGCCGGATCTGAATCCATTGTTTTTTATCTTTATAAATATGATCAATATTATTCCGGGTATTACTATTTTGAAAGTCAGCAAAGACCTTATATCATAGCAGGAATTGACTCTTCGCAAACCGGAAAGCTGCATCTTAGTACTTCTACAAAAAGATATAAAGAGTTTTTTGTGCTTACTCAAAATGACCATCACTACAGAGGGTTAATGACCAGAGAAAATGAAAAAGGACGTAATGTGCAATTGGAACTTCGCAGGGTAACACCTGCTTTAAGAATGAATTATCTATATGAACAGGATTCAGTTAAATTATTAAACGAAGAGTCGCCTTATCCCTCTGCCACTGTAGGCATAGGGCTTGTTTGGCCGGAAGAAAGACTGCCCGGTTTTACAACAATGAAGCAAGGGTTGTCCGGTTTTGTAAAAGGATTTGAGTATGCCGAAGGGGATATACGACTGCAAATGCAAAAGCTTATTCAAAAAGAACTTGACAGCTATAAGAATGATTATTATTATATCAATGAACAGGAGCTTAAAAGAGCGCCTCGTTCCTATTCGGTTGAAATCAGACGCACCATTCATATTGCCCACCAAACCCATCGGTTTATTTCGTTTGTTTACTCAGATTATCAATTCAGCGGAGGTGCACATGGCATCACGCAACTGAAATATTTCACCTGGGATCGTAAAGCGGGGAAAGCTTTGATGCTGCAGGAATTATTTGATCAAAAAGCAATGGACAGCCTGATGCCTGTCTTAGCAAAAAGATATCTTTCTGAAAACGGATATGACCCCGGTACTCCTTTGTACGATGCCGGTTTGTTTGAAAATACACTGGTAGAGTCTCCGTCGTCTGTTTACCTTACAGATAAGGGTATGATTTTTCATTATAATCCAGCTACCATTGCTGCTTATTCTACGGGCATGATTGATATTTTTGTCCCTTTTCAGGAATTGCGTTTATTGCTGCAAGTACCACTGCTCAAATCTCTTGGATGGGACGAATTGCAACCGCTCGTTGAGTAAATTGATTTGAGTCTTACCTTTGCAATTGCACTTAAATGAATTTGGTTCAGCCTGTAACTGTTCCATTAATCATTTCAACTGATTATTTATTTGTCTGAAACGACGAATACAAATTCAATTTTATGGCCTTATTACATAACCGGGTTTCCCGAAAGGAACTCAAGGAAAAAATGCAGGCGGATCCTACGCCGCGAACCACCATTTCATTTTACCGCTATCTACCCATTGCAGACCCTGTTTATTTCAGAGATGAAATGTATAAATCAATGAAGTCACTGCAGGTCTTTGGAAGAATTTACATTGCTTCAGAAGGAATCAATGCGCAGATAAGCGTGCCAACCGATCGTCTTGAGTTGCTCCGTAATTATCTTGAAGCTACGCCCGGACTTTCCGGACTTCGTTTGAATATCGCTGTAGCTGAACCCGAGCATAGTTTTTTTGTACTGGATGTGAAATTGAGAAAGAAGATTGTAGCAGATGGCATAGAAGATCCGGATTTCTCTATGGAAAAGAAAGGAAAGTATGTGAATGCCGTCCAATTCAATGAAATGACCAATGACCCGAATACCATCGTCATTGACATGCGCAATCATTACGAGTATGAAGTAGGACATTTTAAAGATGCACTGGAAATTCCATCCGATACCTTCAGGGAACAGCTACCTATGGCGGCAGACATGATGCAGGAGCATAAAAATAAAAACATCATCATGTATTGTACGGGCGGTATCCGCTGCGAAAAGGCCAGTGCTTACCTGCTACATCAAGGATTTGAGAATGTTTATCACCTGGAAGGCGGTATTATTCACTATGTGAATCAGGTAAAGGAAGGAGGTCTGCCCAATAAATTTATCGGAAAAAATTTTGTGTTTGATCAACGACTAGGAGAACGGGTTACCGAAGATGTGATTGCGGTTTGTCATCAATGCGGAACACCTTGTGATACCCACACCAATTGTGTGAATGATGCCTGTCATTTATTATTTATTCAATGTGAAGGTTGCAAACAAAAATGGAATGGTTGTTGCGGAAAAGATTGCCTGGATTTCATACAGTTGCCTGAAGCAGAACAGCGGGAACGCAGAAAAGGAATGGATTTGGGGAGAAATATTTTCAATAAAGCAAGAGACAGGAAGCAGCACCCGTAAGGGAACGTCATGTTGAGCGATAGCGAAACATGACGTTACCGAAATGTGTGGCGCTGGGAAGGCAGAACGCGCGGAGCGATCGGGTTTGAGATTGGACAAAACTCCGCACAGGGGTGAAATGATACTGAGATAAAACTCGATATGTCTAACGGCTCGGTAGAGGGGTTGTAGAGACACACAATTGTGCGTTTCTACGGCAATCCTCCGCCATCGTCTGTTCCTCCGCCGTCGTCTGTTCCTCCGCCCTAAAGGGCGGAGTTAGTTAAGCACTTGGTTATTCGTTCTAAAGTTTCAGCATCAGTGAGAGCTTGTGGAGAGAACTTCTCTCCAATTAAATGTTCATACAGCTCAATGTATCGTTTGGAGATGGTTTGCACCCACTCCTCCGACATGTCAGGCACAGATTGTCCTTCTTTTCCCATGAAATTATTGGCGATCAGCCACTCTCTCACAAATTCTTTGCTGAGTTGTTTTTGTTTTTCCCCTTTGCTTTGTCTTTCTTCAAAACCTTCTGCATAAAAATAGCGGGATGAATCGGGCGTATGTACTTCGTCCATCAACATGATTTCACCTTTATATTTTCCGAATTCATATTTGGTGTCTGCCAAAATCAGTCCTTTCTCCTTTGCTAATTTTTTTCCTCTTTCAAAAAGCGCCAGCGCATAGCGACACATGGTTTCCCAATCTTCCTTAGTACATAAACCGCGACTAAGTATTTCTTCCGGACTAATATCTTCATCATGTCCTTCAGCCGCTTTGGTGCTGGGCGTTAGAATAGGAGAGGGGAAGAAATCATTTTCTTTCAAACCTTCCGGCATGTTGGCGCCGCATAAAACTTTTTTGCCGGACTGATAAGTGCGCCAGGCATGACCCACGAGGTTGCCTCTTACAACCATCTCCACGGGAATGGGTTCGCATTTCAATCCAAATGAAACATTCGGTGCAGGGGTATCAATCAGCCAATTGGGACAGATATCCTTTGTTTGCCTCAGCATGTAAGCTGCAATTTGTGTTAGCACCTGTCCTTTGTAAGGAATGGGTTTAGGTAAGATGACATCAAATGCAGAAATGCGATCGGTTGCTACCATTATCAGTTGTGATGTACCGATGGTGTAAACATCTCTGACTTTTCCGCTGTAGAAATTTGTTTGATTTATAATAGTGAATGGCATATTCAAAATTCTTGAAATTGAATCCCAAAGTTTCTCACATTTACGCACTCTTTCAAAAATATTTTTTTGACAGAGTCCAAAATATTTACAATATTTATGAAAATTTAATACTTCTATTTATGAGAAAAAGCTTACGCTTGCTCGCAGGTTGGCTTGCTGCCATGCTGCTGTCTTTCAATGGTTTTGCTCAAACTTCTTCGGTTTCCGGTAAAGTATTATCGGAAGATTCCAAAGAAGGGGTTGCTGCCGTCTCCGTTTTGGTCAAGGGAACAACACTCGGAACTTTTACCAACGAAAAAGGGAACTTTAAACTGTCCGGAAATTTAAAGTATCCGATTACGCTAACCATCAGCTCGGTTGGTTACCAAACTTTAGAGTATAAGGTTGAGTCCGCATCCGAAACAGTAGTTATCAATTTGAAAACCGAGTCTGCTTTAGGACAGGAAATTGTGGTTTCCGCTACCAGAGTGGCAACCCGCATTATGGAATCACCAGTAAGTATTGAAAGGGTGAGTGCTTCTGCTATTCAAAATGCACCGGTCTCCAATTATTATGAAGCTGTTACTAATTTGAAAGGGGTGGATATGTTGACTTCTTCTCTCACATTTAAAACGCCTACCACCAGAGGGTTTGTGAGTAGCGGTAACCTTCGCTTTAATCAGTTGATAGATGGAATGGACAATCAGGCACCCGGTTTAAATTTTTCTGTGGGTAGCGTGATTGGCTTAACTGAGTTGGATGTAGATAATATGGAGTTGTTGCCCGGCGCTTCTTCAGCCTTATATGGTCCGGGAGGTATGAATGGAACTTTACTGATCAATAGTAAGAATCCTTTTAAACATCAAGGTCTTTCCGTTCATGTAAAACAAGGGGTTATGCATGTTGACAATCGCTACCGCGACAGGTCGCCCTATCATAATTTCAGTGTAAGATGGGCAGAAAAAATCGGAGATCGCTTTGCGTTTAAGGTTACTGGTGAATATGTAAGAGCGCAAGACTGGGTGGCAGATGATCAGCGCAATTTTCTCAGAACCGGCGCTGTTGGTCAAATCATAAATGGAACCAGGGCTACTGATCCAAATTACGATGGTGTTAACGTGTACGGTGATGAAACGACTGTTGACATCAATCAAGTTTTAAATGCCATTGGCGGTCGAGCGCCATTTCTGAAGCCTTTTATTGATAATCTCGTCGCAACGGGAGCTAAAAATGTCTCCAGAACCGGATATAGCGAAAGAGATTTAGTTGATCCTAATACTATTAACTTCAAAGTTGGTGGTGCGCTTCATTATAAAATCAATGATAATCTCGAAGCCAGTTTTACTGGGAATTACGGTACTGGAAACACTATGTATACCGGACTGGGCAGGTATTCCTTAATCAACCTGAAAATGTCTCAGTATAAATTTGAACTCAATTCTAAAAACTGGTTTGTACGGGCATATACTACTCAGGAAAATAGTGGGGATTCATATAATGTCGGCGTGGCTACACAATTGACCAATGAGCGGATTAAACCTTCAGCAGACCTGATAGATCCAACAAAAGGCTGGTATTTTGAATACGGTCAAACTTTTTTAGGAGCTAAACTGAATGGGCTAAGTGATGCGGATGCCCATGCTGCGGCGCGTGCTTTTGCAGACAGAACTCGTCCTGATGTAAATAGTCAGGCATTCAGGGATGTGTATAATCAGGTAAAAAAAGAGCCCATCAAAGGGACTACCGGTGGCGGAAAATTCCTGGATCGTACAGATCTGTATTCTGTAGAGGGACAATATAATCTGACTCACCTTACCAAAAAATACGCGGATGTAGTGGTAGGGGGTAATTTCCGCCGCTTTGTACTGAATTCACAGGGTACATTATTTGCTGATTCTGCCGGCGTAATAGGCATCAATGAATTCGGGGGCTATCTGCAGGCAAGCAGAAAAATCATAGAGGCATTGTCTATTACTGCTTCAGTTCGTTATGATAAAAATCAGAATTTCAAGGGAAGGTTTACGCCCCGTGTTACTGCTTTATACAAAGTAAAAGAAAATAAAAACCTCCGTTTTTCTTTTCAAACCGCTTATCGTTTTCCTGCCGCTCGTGATCAGTGGATCAATCTGGATGCAGG
>JAGWWM010000063.1 GCA_018970395.1 Bacteroidota bacterium | reverse complement strand
CTGTGTGTAATATTCACCCCTACAGGATCATTGATACAAAGCTCCGTAGCGCCTGATCCCACCGTTACCGTGCGAAGCGCTTCCACCGTAATCGTACCCCCTGCATTCAAACTACCGCAGCCGCTATTCACAGGAATACTGTAAGTAAACACCCCCGTCAGGGTTGGAGTACCCCTGAGCATAATCACATCATTTAAAAAGTTCGCGCTCACACCCGGTGGTAATCCATTCACACCGCTCGCATCCCCATCACCCGCAATACCGGAAGCTCCCGTCGTCACAAACGTTACCACCTCCATCAACGAATCTATACATACAAATACACTCGAATTAGAAGGAGCAGTGAGCGTGGTCGTAGGCTTTTTAATGATGACCGTTATTTTGGCTCGATCGCTTTCACCGCAGCTGCCGGGAGACTGAGTAACATAGTAATCAGTAGTGCCTTCTGACGCCGTTGAAATAGCAGGAGGATTGGGATCACCCGCACCGCCGCCGGATGCTTGCGTGTACCATAACAGACCGGTGCCCGTGGCGGCGGTAGCGGGCACTTGTGTAATGGGTTCATTGATGCAATACTCCAGTGGACTTGTAACCACAGGTGGCGAAGGCTTGCCAATAATGTTCACGGTGATGGTTGCGCGCGGACTTTCACAACCATTAACGGTTTGACTTACAAAATAATCGGTACTGCCCGCATTAGCAGTAGAAGGAATCGGCGCATTGGGATCTCCCGAACCACCCCCTATTAAAATATTATACCAAAGCAGATTGTTGCCATTTGCTGTAAGAGGAGAAACAGTTGCAGACAGACAAAAAGTTTCTACCGGATTTACTATAGGTGCGGCAGGAATTTCATTAACCACCACTTGAATACGGGCTTTTTCACTTTCGCATCCATTCAGTGTTTGCGTTACAAAATATTCCTGCGTACCTACTGTAGTGGTAGAAGGAACATAAGCAGTAGTAGTGCCGGTAGAGGATGTAGCGGTAGGATACCATTTGAGCGATGCGCCAACTGCCGTCAGTGCCACAGCAGTTTCATTTTTACAATATTCAATGGGAACTGCGTCCACACCGGGCAGCGGCGTCACGGGCTCTACTACCAAGTCAAAGGAAACCACATCGGGAGAACAAAAAGAACCGGAAGCAACATCCGTTGTGAAGGTAATGACAACCGTCTTATTGGCTTCACCGCTACCGGGATTATAAGTTACATTGAACGGTTTAGTAGTAGCAACATTGCCGGAACCATTGCTTAAAGTGATGCTTCCTGTTCCGTTATGTGTTACGGTAACACGGGTAGCACTGCCCCCGAAATCAATATTGTTGATGGTATAGGATGCTGCCGGACAAATATTTGCACCGGTGGCAGGGAGTGTGACAGTAGGCGGAATAAGACAACCACAGGTAACCCTAATAGGGGTAAGTGGTCGAGATACGCAACCCGTTACATTATCTTTAGCAATCAGCGAATAGGTGTTGTTGGCAAGACTGGAAAAAACGGGAGTTGCTTGATAACTGGAGCCCCCATTAATGGAGAACACATAATTAGAAACGGGGGTAGGCCCGGTAACCGTAAACCTGCCCTGCCCAAATCCTAAAGAGCAATCTACTGCACTGATAGATGGTACAGGAGGAATTGGATTTACGGTAATGGTGCGCGTGATATCAGCAAAATTAATCGGACAAGTTCCATTGGTAGCATCAGTTGCTATCAATGTCTGATTGACGGTAGCGCTGATAACTGTAATATTTTCAGACCCTGTACTTCCGATGATTGTAGATCCGTTCACCCCATTCAGTGTATAATTAACCTTCAGATTGGGAATGCCGTTAATTGTAAAAATCGCATTGGCACCGGAGCAAATCGATGTAGCAGTAATCGTTGGAACTGTCGGCAAAGGATTAACGATGATGGTTCGGGTAATATCCGGAAAATTATTGGAACAAACTCCATTGGTAACATCCGTAAGTATCAGTTCCTGATTGGCAGAAGCAGCTGTCACCGTAACGTTTACTGTCCCCCCGCCACCAATAACGGTAGCACCCGCTACTCCATTGAGCTTGTAATTCACAGTCAAACCTGCTGTTCCATTTATAGTGAAAACAGCATTTGCACCTGAGCAAATTGGCGTTATTAATGTCACGCCAGGAATGGACGGGAGGGAATTGACACTCACATTACCTGCCGCACTTGCACTTAGACAACCGGTCGTTTTACGCTTGACAACAACACTGTAAATACCGGGAGTGGCAGTAGAAAAATTAGCAGTATTACCGGGAGATGAAGCCCCTGCAGGTATCGTCCATTGGTAGTCATAATCATTCACTGCACCGGCTCCGGGCGTAGCGATAATCGTTGCAGCAGCTCCACTACAAATGGTGGAGCTATTGACCAACACGGTAGGTTTGGGATTGACGAGGATAGCGCCATTTTTTGTTTCATTGTTAATGCACCCGACTGTTGAGACAGAAAAATTAAAACTATTCGCAGGATTGCCGGAAATCGTCACTTTTTTTCCAGATCTGGTAATAGTTATGCCGGAACCGGGAATTCCGGTTATAGTTACATCTGTAGCATCACCCCCGAAAGTGTATTCAATTACATTAATAGATTGTCCTTCACAAATGGTTTGAGCATCAGTACCCGTTGCAGAAGTTAATACGAGTGAGCAGCTTGCAGTTCTGCAGGTAATAGTCTCTGAATCAAAACAAGTTCCGACACCTCCCTTAGGAGTGACAGAAAGCGCTACATTCGTACCGGGTTGAAGTCCATTTAATTGATAAAACAAGTTAGTTGTTGTCCCGGCAGCAGCAAAAGCTCCTCCATTGACAGAAAATTTGATTTCGTAAGAAGTTGCGAGTGGAACTGCCGCCCAGTCAAACCGAATAGAAGACAACGTTTTAGTACCACAAGCTATTACAGGCTTTTCTTTTTTCTTAATTATAAAATCTGCTTTTGCGCGACAAGTAGGATTAGAGGCACTTGCTGCATAAAAGGAATAAGTGCCGGGCGTATTGGTATCAGGGAGTCCGGATCCTGGTTTCCCTACCGGATTGAATGGATTCCCACTTCCCAATAAAATACCTCCAGTAGCAGCCGTAAACCAAACTGCCTGATCTGAGAATGAATATTCAACCTTGACAGTAATGACAATATTCGTGATATCTATACTAGAGAAACAGTTGGTGATTTTTCTGAAATCAAACGTCCATACTCCCGATGGATTGACAGGATTCCAATTTCCAAATACTTGATTTGTGAGCTGAGCAGGGGCAACGCCTACTAAATCAAAAGTTGCAGGAGAACCAACTGCCGCAGGTGGCGTCCCCCTTACCTGAACCTGATTTAAATCGCCACAGTTTCTGCTACCTGTTATGGAAGTGATAATCCGATTCACAATAGCGCCTGCAGGCAACGCAGGCACATTAACCGTTACCGCACCACCAAAAGCGATTCCTTCAGCCTGACCGGTTGCTGTACTCGAAACGATAAGTGGATTTTGAGCGATCTGGATTAAATTACTTGCAGTTATATTGCCGGGTGCTCCTGCGCAGATGGTAATACCTGTTGCAGTAATCGGCGTTATTACATTACAACTCCCATTACAACTGCCTGGTGTAGCATTGGCAGGATCCGATACAAAAGCCCAGGTTGAAGCCCCATCAAAAGTCCTTTCCCAAACACCTTGTGATTCCGCACCATTTAAAAAACTTAATTTACTTGAAGTTGAAGCATTTTGAAAAATTGCCCGAATAGAGGACAAGGCAGTTACAAATGGACAGCCGGTTCGGTTAATTACTTGAGGCTGTCTTGAATACTCGTTTTTGGTACTAATGATATTGATATTTTCATTTGCAAAACCCCAAGCTACTGCATCAACGGGTTCTCCCGACGCGTCATAAACAGCTTTCCAGTCCGACCCATTTTGAAGCCAGGGCATATTCGTCAATGAAAGAAAAATATTTATATCGTACTGATTGCCGCTTCTTAATTGATTTGGCCTCAACACTCTTATCCCGGAAGGCACATTGGTAACGCCATCACCTGCTACTACTAAAAAACTATTAGCGGGTATTATAGTGCCCTGTGGAAACCTTAAAGTCCAGTTGCTTAATTCTGACCCTCCTGTTGACCCGGAAACATAATTACTGCCTGCTAAAAACCAGCATGATATATCTACATCACAATTTGATTTGTTATAAAGTTCCAGATATTCAGACCCGTCACCCGTGCCGGAAGTTGTTAGATTTCCAATGTTGTTTTTATTGTTTGCAGGATAAATTCTGAGCTCATTTATAACGACCTGGGCAATTGTTGGAAATGAAATACATAAAAACAAAAAAGAGTAAATGATAATCTTGTAAATATAAAGGGACGATATCCGATAGGCTATGCATTGATACATAGTGGAGTTGGTAAAATATTATTTAGAATATCATTGACAAAGCATTATTTCATTTTTTAAAAAGAAATCGAAAAAAGAAATTGATTAAAACACATTACTCGGGCATGTATTCTGACTGTATTTATTCCCAATCATAAACCCTAACATAATTTCATGTGAGCCGTTACTAACTGTATTTAATCGAGTGGTCGTATAATCATAGGAATAGGAAATAATCAAACTGTTGAATGCGCGAATACCTGCAATCCCTGCAAATCCATACAAGGAACGATAACTTCCTCCTACCCATAACACATCCCGATATTGAAATTTCAAATTGAGATCCGCTTGCAGGGGTGCTGCCTCAAGATATTTTACCAAAACAGAAGGCACCATATTTACATCCTGAGAAATCAGGAAACGATACCCGGTTGTGGCAAAAAAATGGGGCACTGTTCTACCATCTATTTTTCTTGACGGGTTTTGCGCATAATCCAAAGGTTGCGGCACTGCCTGCAACATGGAAGCGCCCAAAAAATAATTTGCTGAATACAAGTAAATACCTGCATTCATATCCAACTGCATTTTACCGATCTCCCCTGTTCCTCTAATGGATGGGTCTATATTGACACCGTTGCCAAAATTTAATTTTGAAGTATTCAAATTCATCCGGCTCAATCCCGCTCCAAAACCGGCAGACAAATTAGTTTTGGCGCTTAACCCAATATGATATGCATAGGTTACAAATGCTGAAGTCGTATTGAAAGGTCCGGCTTTATCATTAAGCACCTGAACCCCAATACCATGATGTGCGGGTGAAGATTCATATTGTTCGAAATAGCTTTTCCCGCGGGGGTTATAACCTTCCACCGCAAAAGAATTCACAGAGGTTTTATAATCTTGCTTCCCTATAGGAGCATTGAATGTAAAGTAAGTAGTTACAGGCGCTCCTTCCAAACCCTGCCATTGCTGCCGATGGCTCAATCTGATATCGGCATAATTCTCAACGCCACTCAAAGCCGGATTGAGAATATACTGATTCAGCATGTATTGAGTATAATGAGGTCTTTGCTGTGCTACCCCAGTTGTTGTTATACTTAAGAATAAAAATAATTTAATGTATCTGGTCATGTCTGTCTGTTTATCAATCATTCAAATTCAAAATACAAAATGATATTAATATCTGCTCAATTTATTTTTTATCTCACAATAGAAATCACTCCTTTCAGCAGCGGTTTGCCATTGCCTAAATTAATCAGGTAGTAGTAAGGTCCTACGGGATAAGGCACGCCCTTGTTCGTGCCATCCCACGCATTGCTGCTGTTGTAGCCTCGCTGCTCATACACCTTGCTGCCATAACGATTGTAAATCTCCACCACACAGTTCGCATACTGCTCGATCTTGCCAATCAGCCACTTGTCGTGCACCCCATCCCCGTTCGGACTAAACACATTCGGGATGTCCACCAACTCAAACACCACTACCTCCACCTCATCACTCGCCTTACAGCCCTCATTCGTCGTAACCGTCATCGTATATACCGTCGTCTCAGAAGGACGTGCCGTAGGACGTGCCGTCGTCGCATTCGTCAGCGTTGCTGTAGGCGTCCATGATATCGTTACACTACCACCCGATGTAGAAGGCAAGGCCGTACCATTCAATACCACCGACTGACCCTCCTCTATGCGCTTGTCAGGACCTGCATTCACCGTCGGTGGCGGCACTACCGTTACTGCTACCGGCAAACGATTGCTCTCGCACTTACCCGCCTCTCGCTGCGTTACATAATACGTGTAATCAAATGGAATAATCGTCACAGGCAACGGCGCCGTTGGACTGCCCACACCGCCTACTGCCTGATCATACCACAATACATTCAAGCCCGTCG
>JAGWWM010000025.1 GCA_018970395.1 Bacteroidota bacterium | reverse complement strand
TATTCTGCCAGTTGGCATAGATACTGCCATCGTTCACACTCGTTGTAAGAGGAGCCGTGATAGCGCGCCATTTTCTTCTGCCGCGCATATAGCGCTCTACCGTTACGTTGGTAGCACCGGTTAGGTTGGCACCATTTGTACCTCCGATGGCACCAATAGCGCCACTGCCCGATAAGGTAGATTTTATTGTGACCGGACGACCGCCTAAGTTAGCTGTGCCCGTAATGGTAAGAGTAACCCCCGGATTGATTGTAAGATTAGCATTTTCTGCCAGCACTAAGCTACCCGCAGCACCAATGGTATAGGAGACATTGATAGCAGGGGTGCCTCCGTCCACATACAAGGCATCAGAAGCAGCTGGTGCAACGGCAGGATGCCAGTTGGTTGCAACATTCCAGTTTCCTGTATTGGCTACCCATACTTTTTTGCCGGTTGCAGCAGTGCCTGCCCATCGTGCATAGAGGCTAAGGCTAGAGGTAAGCGTATAGGAGGAATCGGCAGCATAGAAAGTACCTAAACCATCCGCCTGCGTATTCCAGCCCAGGAAGATACGACCCGATTTAAGAAGACTGCCGGCATTTGCCAGTTTAACACTCTCCCCTGAAACAAAGTTAGTTGTCGTTGGGGCAGTTCCGCTTGTGTGGGTATTTCCGATATAGGTGATTTGGTAGCAGGTTCCAACCAGTAAAGTACCATTGGAGTAGCTGATACTGTAGTTGGATAAACCGGTGCCGCTAATGCTGTCGGAGTTTGGCACTATGGCATAGGTGCCGGCAAGTGCTTGAGAAGCTGCACCGGTACTAATAAATCCAATACTGGTTACGCCATCTCCACTCAAGAATGAGCCACTGGTTATTGTGAACTCATTTCCGGTAAAGCTTAAAGTATTGCCGGTACATTTGGTTGCATTATTCGCTTTTAGTACGATTGATATAGGGGTGATATTGGCACTTAAAGTTGGTTGTGTTAAACTATAGTTGCCTGCATCGGCACCACTAATTGTATATCCTGTTGTAGAAATAGATTTACCGGAACCTGCATTCTTATCTGCAAATGTGAAAGTAGGCGTGCCTCCAATTGTTACCACATCACCACTTACTCTCCCGCTCAATACAGGCGTACCTGTAGCAGAAGCCGAGGTTGTACCATCGTATGTTTTGTTCACGCCGGTAAGTCCGGTGATAGTTAAACCTTTAGCGGTGATATTGGCACTCAGCGTAGGCTGTGTTAAGCTGTAGTTGCTTGCATCAGCACCACTCAATGTATAGCCTGTAGTAGAAATAGATTTAGATGTACCCACATTCTTATCAGCGAATGTGAAAGTTGGCGTACCACCAAGCGTAACTGCATCTGATCCTACCACTCCACTCAAGGCAGCAGTGCCCGTAGCAGATGCGGTCGTATTACCATCATAAACCTTATTAACACCTGTAAGACCAGTAATGGTTAAACCTTTAGCAGTGATGTTCGCACTCAGGGTTGGCTGTGTCAAGCTGTAGTTGCCTGCATCAGCACCACTCAATGTATAGCCTGTAGTAGAAACTGATTTAGATGTACCCACATTCTTATCAGCGAATGTGAAAGTTGGTGTACCACCAAGCGTAACTGCATCTGATGCTACCACTCCACTCAAGGCAGCAGTGCCCGTAGCAGATGCGGTTGTATTGCCATCATACACTTTGTTCACACCGCTCAGACCGGTAATGGTTAAACCTTTAGCAGTGATGTTCGCACTAAGGGTTGGCTGTGTCAAGCTGTAGTTGCCTGCATCGGCACCACTCAATGCATAGCCTGTAGTAGAAATTGATTTACCTGTTCCTACATCCGCGGTTGCGAAAGTAAATTCTGGCGTACCACTCAGAGAAAACACGTCACCACTCACAATTCCACTCAAGGCAGCAGTGCCCGTAGCAGACGCTGTCGTATTACCATCATAAACCTTATTAACACCGGTAAGACCAGTAATGGTCAGGCCTTTAGCCGTAATCGTTCCCACAGTCCCCGTAGCATTTCCACTGATAGTGTAGTTGCTTGCATCGGCACCGCCTAGTGTTAATGGCGAACTTACCGTAACAGTCTTTCCTGTTCCCGCATTCTTCGTGTCATAAGAACCAGTTGTATTCGTAACCGTTACATTCTCACTGCCCACCAATCCAGATAAACTATAATTTGCTGATGTGAGTGTAGCACCAGTTGTTCCATCATAAACCTTACTCACCGTGCCAGTTAAAGACGCAGTCAAGGCAATTTTGTTGATGGTAAGCGTTACCGCAGTTCTCGAAGCACTCACACAACCGGTAGTTGTATTTCTTGCTTCTGCATAGAAGGTATAAGTGCCTGAATTAACAGCCGTTGGAAGGTAGGTTGTAGAATTAGAAGACAAAGCTGAACCACTAGTTGCGTCAGCGTACCAGTCAATTGTTTGTCCACTACCCGGAGTTGCAGCAATCGTTGTTGCATTGGTTGCCCCGTCATAAGTTTTGGAATTATTGCCGGATGATGGTGCTAGCGGATTAGATGTATTCGTCACATTCACCGAGTTGCTGGTTGCTGTACAATTCGTGGTAGCATTGGTAGCAATCACATAATATCCGTCGCCTGCAGGAAGTGAAGACCAGGTTAAACCTGAGCCCGTACCTGCTTTTGCTGATTGCACCACCGCATCGCTGCTGTTATACAACTGATAATTTACACCAACCACTGAAGTGGTTGATGTGATAGTGCCGTTTCCGCCCGGGCTTGTACAGATTGAACTACCGGTAAGCACCAGGGCAGTTGTTGAGTTAACCGTTACCTGAGGGGTATTAGTCATTTGTAAAGGTGACGGACTGCAGGTTGCAGCGCTGTTCGTTGCCAATACATTAAATGTTGTGGCCTGGGTTAGGTTTCCAGTAGGAAGATTGATCATACCACCAGTACCAGCTACTGCTGAACCGATTTCAGTATTATCAGCATTGTTTCTCAGCTGATAGCTCACTCCTATTTCAGATGATGCAACTGTGATATTGGTGGATGAACCCGAACATACAGAAGCAGAAGAAGCCGCCACGGTTTTATTAGATGGAGTGATACAAGTTACGTTTCCATTTAATGTAAAGTCGTCTAAGCGGAATGTTCCTCCTGTTCCGCTTATTGTTGACAATGAAAGTACTATAGTAACTTGACCCGTTAATTTGCTAATGGTATTAGAAACATTTGTTTGACTAATTGCAGCTCCTGTAGTTGGAACAGTTCCAGACCCTACAGATGTCCCGTTAATTGTCATGGACCAGTTTTGAGGACCATTATTACTCCGAACCCTCCAGAAACTAAAAGAAGTAACGGAAAGTTCATACCCACTTGAAACATTGAAAGTTAAGGTGTAGGAATAATTTGATGAACCTGAATTAGAAACACTTAAACTAGTTCCACTATTCCCAGCTGAAGCTGTAAAATTTGTATTTAAACTATTCGTCCAGGAAGAAGAGCTTAGATTTTCATCAAATGTATTGGGTGCTGTTGTATATGGCGGCGCCTGAGTAGATGCACTGGTAAAATTATGCAGATAAATATTTACAGGCACAAAAGAGACTGTAAATGTAGTTGAAGTTGCTGAAGTAAGACTTCCCGATGTTGCTGTCAGTGTTCTGCCCGTTTGAGTTGCATTGGCAGTATGTACGATGTTACTAAATGTGGCAAGTCCGGAAGACGGTGTGGCAGATAACGGAGATCCTGTAAGCGTGCCGGTTGAAGTTATACTTACATTGGTTACATAATCCAAGTCAGGATTTCCATTAGCATCCTCTGCTTCAACAGTTACTGACGGACTCATAGTAGCCGTAATATTGACATTGGAAGGCTGTTGTACAAACGCCAGCTTTGTTGCAACAACTGCAATAACATTTGAAGTTGTACTTGAGTTGATAGCAGAAAAGGAACTTGCTGAAGAGCTCGTACCATCAGTAGCGGTAGTTATATTAGCATTGGTTAAACTAAAAACAAACTTCTTGCCATCATCTGTGATACCTAATGTCGTTTTTAAAGAGAGCCTAATCGATAATGTTTTACTTTGCCCGTCAGGAATACTTAGTGTTAAACCTGAAAATGTGATATTGTTAGTTGGATTCCCCACCGTACCTGTAGCCAACAATGTGCTGCCATCAAACAAGGCAACCGTTAGTATGGATGTAGTCCAGCTCGTCACATTACTGCTAGCATTTGCAGTCAAAACAATTTGTGAAACTTTGGTCGGCAATGCATCATTGTCATTCAATCCACTTCCACCATCCCGTATTGTGAACTGCCAAACCTGCGTACCTGTAGAAGAAGTAAGCGGTGCCGCCGTATTGATTAGTGATGAAATGGTGGCGGATTCTGAACTGCTTACCGCAACCGCATCAGTTGCCGCCGATGGAGTCGAAGCATTTGCAGTCGGAATCGTACCCCCTGTATAATAGTTTGTGGTAACGGCATTGGTTCCGTCCCAGTTAAAAGGTATGAGGAGATAATTATATGTAACATCTGAAGAAAGTGATGTACTTGTAGAAGTAGTTGCACTTGTGGTTGTAATAACTGAATTAACAACAGCACCATTTGGCCCAACAGCATTTCCTGCAGCAGGTGCCGTACCATCAGATGGGTAGTCGCCACTAACAAAAGCACTGGATTTTCTTAGAATTAAATATCCGGAAGAAGATATAGTACTAGACGCTGAAAATCCTAGATTGATGGAAGTAGCAGAAGCTACAGTTGCTGTAAAGCTGTTTGCATGTGCCGTTGGCTCTGCAGACAAAGTGTACTGAGTAGGTAAACTTGCCGCAGCTGCATAGTTTGCTGTACTACCGGAACCATTGTATTCATATACATCGAAACTATAACTTGCTCCTGCATTAAGTCCTGTAACAGTTACTGAATTTCCGCTGCCATTATAAACTACAATCCTACCGGAACCTGTTATCCCATTCGTATTATCACTAAAGCTGGCACTATTTACTGTATATCCTGTACCATCAGCAGGTGCTGTAGCTGATGTGCCGGAAGTGCGCGCTACCACAATTCTGTTGGCACCATCACCATTTGTCCAGCTAATCGAAATTGAGTTATTTGTTCTGGAAACAAAAGTAACGGCAGAGGCAGCGGTGGGTTGAGGAGCAAGATAAGCGACCGATATATTGAAGGCACTTCCTGCAGCTGAAGTCGTGTTAGCAACACGAACAAGATACGTAGTACCACTTGTACCATTGAAGGTCATGGTTTCGCTACTTGCGCTGCTTGTTGCAGCACTTCCTCCTGTAACATATCCTGTTGCATTGGAAGGACAAGATGAAAACGCATACACATCATAATCCACACTGGCTGTATTTGTAACGGAAACGGTGTATATGCCAGTTTGTGCGGCGGTAAAAGAATACCACACATCTGAATATGCTGTGAATGGTTCATTCAATAAAGTTGTGTAGGTAGCATTTACTGTTGTACCGGATACCGCTGCAGCACCTACTGTGAGTGATGTGGGTGATGCGCAGAGATCATTGGCGGGAGGGGGTGCGGGGATATTGAATGTATTTGAAGTAACACCTGTTAGACCCGAACTGCTGAAAGAAATCGTTGCTCCTGTAACGGCAGAAGCACTCGTTGCTGTCAGATTTGTGAATGTTGCAGTGCCGCTCACACCTGCTCTTGATGTAGTACCTCCTATCGTCCAGGTGCCTGCTCCAACTGCAGCCACCACTGTGGCAGTGCTGGACGTTGTGTTACCATACTGATCCTGGATGGCAATAACAGGCTGGGTGGCCAGGGAACCGCCATTGCTCGTTGGAGCTACCGGCTGAGTTGTAATACCTAATTTGCTGGCCGCACCAACACCAATTGTTTGAGTAACTGTTGCATTACTGTAACCAGTTGCCAAAACAGCTATTGATTTAGATCCGGAGCTTTGCAGGAGCGTTGAAGCAGAAGGAGTAAAGGCAATTTGTCCAGCTGATACAGAATAGGCAGATGCATCCAAAGCCGTTCCACCCACGGTGATACCGGTGATGGCCGACCTCCATGCCGAATTATCTGCAAATGTTACGTTGAAAGCTCCATCTACCGTTGCACTGCCGGCTGCAGTAATTGTTGGTGGAGTGAGTGCAGCAGAAACGGAACCTCTCACAATGATATTATCCAATCTGAAGTCACCACTACTATTCCCACCCCATCCATAAATACGGAAAGTAATACTGCTTAAACTCGTATATGATGCGCCTGATAAGCTAATAGGAGAAATGGTTGTAGCAGAAGTTGTGACAGTACCTGTTGCCAAATCTGATGCATAATCACCCACACTGGAACGAACGGCATAATTAGTAGCGCCTGCACCGGATCTGAATACATCCATAACAAAATCTGTTGGCGTAATTAAGAATCCGGAATTGGCAGTTATGGTAAACTCAAGATAACGACTGCTACTGCTGAAAGTTAACCCCCAACTAGCACTTCCGGAGAAAGCATTTGCCGAATTACTATTCTGTGAAATACCGGTTAAAGAAATATTTCCGAATGTTACATTCGATGCTACCCCCGTGGCAGCTAAAGTACCAGGAGTGCCGGCAAAAGCATAGGTGCCGATTTGAGGGGCAGGGATATTGAAATTGTTAGATGTAACTGATAATGCACCTGAGGTAAATGTGATATTAGCTCCCGTAACAGCATTTGAACTTGTAGCAGTTAAACCGGAAAATGTTGCTACGCCTGATGATGCATTTACCGAAGTTGTTCCTCCCAGCGTCCAGGATCCTGAACCTACTGCCGCAGATACAGAAGCAGAACTACCTGTAAGTGTATTATTGTACTGATCGCGGATAGTAACAACCGGCTGTGTAGCCAGAGCGCCACCATTTGTTGTTGGAGCCACAGGTTGAGTGCTCACAGAAAGATTTTGTGCAACACCAGCAGCAATAGATTGAGCTATTGTAGCATCATTATAGTTAAAAGTAGTAGCGGAAATAACAATGGTTTTTGAACCGGCAGATTGCAGCAAGGCCGATTGTGAAGGATCAAAAGTGATTTCACCTTCAGTGGCAGTATTGTAAGCCGAAGTAGGAAGCGTAGATCCTCCAACCGTTATACTTGATATAGTGGTTCTCCAGTTTGCATCATCAGTAAATGTAATTTTAAAAGTATTGTCAACAGTAGCACCCGTAGCAGCGGTTAAGGTAGGCGGTGTAAGTCCTGTTAGGGAACTTACAGTTAAAATCAGTTCTCCGTTAACCACAGACAAAGCACTTGTAGTATTACTGGCCGTACCGGATCCATTTATCGTTAAAGAGCCGGGAGTGCCGCTCACTCCTGTGGCGGAACCGCCTTTTACTATTAGCTTGTAGGTTCCTACAGCCAATGCAGCTGTAGTGGTAACTGTCACCGGTGAACTATTGAGCGCTAATGCACCGGCTGAAGATCCCGTTACGGTTAATGGCGCTGTTGCACCTCCCCCATAAGCAGTAAAGAATAAACCGCCTGCTGATAAAGTAAGGTCTTTTGCACTGGCAACCGTTACAGTAGAAGTAGTATTGCTTCCGGTAGCCGATGTGCGCAACGATTGTGAAGAACCCAAAGAAAGAGCTGAGGTTAAACCGCTAACATTAAAAGTAGCTCCACTGCCAATAATGATTTGTGGCGAACTGGCAATAGATCCGGAACCGGATAACGCCAGCGTACCTGCAGAAATGGTTGTGTTACCGGAATAAGTATTAGGGCCGGAAAGGGTTAAAACCCCGGCACCGGAACCGGTTTTAGTTAAGTTTCTGGATGCACCGCTGATAATTGAGCTGATGGTGATACCACCGGAGCTTTCAATTCTTACAATATTTTCTGTAGCATTTCCAAGAGCAATACCCATAGTTTGAGTACCTCCACTAACAGCATCCTGAAATGTTAGAGTATTTGAATTGTTATTTCTAAGGATAGTATTAGAGACTCCATTAACTACAACTCCCGATATTGTCAAGTTTCCGCTTGCGCCAGCCGTTGTACTTGAATTACCGATAGTAACTGAAGCTGAAGCTGCACTGGCTAACTCAACAGCACCTACAATTTGATTTTTAGCACCATTATTTGTTGAGCCACTATTTAAATTAATACTACAAATATTACCATTTGGTGCATTCGTGCCAAATTGAGCAACTTGCGAAGAAGTTGGGAAAGAACCTCCAGTCCAATTACCTCCAGTAAGCCAAGTAGAACTACTTGTTGATGACCAAAGAATTGATGTTGCATTCGGAATACTTACGACAATATTCCCACTGGTTGTGCTTGTCAGTGTCCCATCTGTGGCACTGATGGTATAAGTGTCAGCTGAAGAAAATTGAACAGAAGCGAATGTTGCCACTCCAGCTACTGCAGCAACCGCTCCGTTTCCACTAATGGCACCCGCACCACTTACTTTTGAGATACTGACATTGGAAGTATAGGCATCATCCACAGAATTGTTTGATCTGCGTGCTTCCACTGTGAAGCTGCTTAAATTGGTAGCAACTGAACCGGTTGCAGGAACCGATACCAATACTAAACTGGTTGCCTGTGTTAATGTTGTGATTGACGAAGTATTGCTGTTGGCACTGGCAGCACTGGCAGCATTGATAGCTCTTACTCTGAAATAATATAGAGTATTATAATTTAAACCTGTAACAGACTGCGATGTACCGGATACTGTCAAATCATTGTATCCGGTAACAAAAGATGAAAAATCACTCGCTACGGAAACATCTAATTTATAACTGCTGGCACCGGTTACCGAACCCCAAGTGGCCGTAAAGCTTTTAGAACCCACCGTTGTAGGGGTAGTTGTTGTTGGAGCTGTACACAAAGTATAGAAACTGGTACTCGGCGGACTGGTGGTATTGTAACAAGTTCCTGTGGTATTAAATTCATAAGCGGTTAAAGTGTATTGTGTACCCGCAGATAAATTCGAGATGCTTAAATTGCCTGTTGCAGTACTTACTCCTGCGGCAGTTCCATTATAGATCACAATATTACCCGTACCCGTTGTGGTAGTACCTGTAAAGCTTCCTGTAGCAGAGGGAGTATAGGTTGTTCCACTTGTTGGATCAACTGATGAAGTAGCGGTTAGCCTGGCCACCACAATAACGCCACCCGTTCCATTACCACGTGTGAATGAATAATTGCTTCCAGAGGTTGACGTAGAACTTAAAGAAATAGTGCCTGCTTGAGTGGAGGGGGCGGTGCAACCGGAAGTGGTTGCTTGATTATTCGGGTTATTGGTCGCTGTTGTCAAATTAAAAACAGAAGTAGCTCCCGAACCCTCATACTCACAAACCATAACCCTGTAAGTAGTTCCTGCAGATAAGTTACTCAATGTAACGCCGGCAGTATGAGTTCCGGTATTGTTGTAAACACAATACCATCCGGTGCTTGCAATTTGAGTACCCTTAGTACTCCAATCAGTACTTGCAGTATAAGTTGTACCATTTACTGGCGCCGCATTGCCTGTTGAAGCCTGTGCAACAAACACAGCTCTTCTTCCCGAAGAACCGTTTGAGCCATCTGTCCAATTCAAAGTAAATCCAGTATTGGTAACAGAAGAAAAAGTGACACTACTTGCTTGTGTTGGAGCGACAACATTTAAGGATTGTATTCTTACTCCTCTTCCTGAAGTGATACTATTAGAAAATCTGAATTTGGTAGTAGTTGTAAAACCACCTGAAGGTGCAGGAATTACTATTGGACCACCCGTAATATATGTTGATGAACTTGGCGTAGCAGAAGTATAAGAAGTTGCAAGTGCAGTAAAAGTACTTCCTGTTGCGGATGAAATCTCAACTTTCAAAGACGGATTGGAACCTGTACCAAAAGTTGCAACATTGACATTTAAAACTACATATGAGTATGCACTTAAATCATAATTTCCTGATGTTAATAAATCACTAGGATTCCCAGCATCTAATAAAAGATAACTTGTTTGATCAATAGGATTTGGTGTTATGTTATTAGTGGCTGTCCAACCAAGGTTAGTATAGCTTGCTGTTGTATTTGTGTAGCTAAAAATCGTCGTCTGCCCCCACCCCGTGGTGGTTATTAGGAGGAAGAAGATAGTTAGAAGTGTTGAGAGATATGTAAGAAGTTGTTGGTTGTTGGTTGTTGGTTGTTGGTTGTTTCTATTTGAAAAAAGCCCAACTAACAACTTATAACCAATAACCAATAACGATTTTTCACTTTCAACTTTCAACTTTAAACTTTCAACTTCAAAGTTTTGACTTTTGCCTTTTGACTTACTTACTAAATTCATACCAATCAGTTTTGCTTCCTGTTAAAAAAGCTGCATTAGCATCATGCCTTTGCAGGGATGATTCCTCAAGGATATATTAGATCTAAAACTTTAAGACAAACTACGTAATGGTTCAGTCAAGCGATTATGCGCGGTTTTGAAAGGATACATTGGATTTCACACAAAAATAGACCGCCTTCTCAAAAACCTCCAAAAAAAGGTATTAACTTAATGTTATCAAAAAGTTACGTTAGGGGTAAAATTCAATGATTTTCATAAAGTTAGTGGAAAAAATAAATTTAACAAATTTTTAGGGGGATTTTAATGGTTGTAGGTTGTAAGTTATTTGTTGGGGGTTGTGGGTTATTGGTTATTGGTTGTTGCTCCTAAAATTCTAAACTCTAAACCACCTAAACGAATCAACAAATAAACAAATCAACAGTTGTCGGGGTGTCGATGCCACAGAGCGGCGGGTGTCAGATTCGTTGATCGTTGTTCGCCGCGTCCGCCTGCTTCGTAAGACGCGGGCGGATTTATCGTTGGTTGAAAGATACGCTATTATTATTAAAAATCGCATAAATTTGTATCCAAATGAATACACACCTAACATGTATCTAATTGAAAAAACGGTAACATTTGACAAGTGGTTAAGGAAATTGAAAGATTTACGCGCCAAGGCGAAAATTTTACTCCGAATTCAAAAACTGGAGAAAGATGAACATTTTGGTGATTGCGAACCTGTCGGTGACGGAATAAAGGAACTTAAAATAAATTATGCAAAAGGCTATAGAGTTTATTTTAAAGAGAAAGATGGGAAAATAATTATTTTATTAATTGGCGGCGATAAATCAACCCAACAAAAAGACATTCAAAAAGCAAAAGAAATTTGGAAATCATTAAAATAAAAAATATGGATACAAGTAAATTCGACATAACAGATTATTTAGACAACAACGAAATGATTGCAGCATATCTAAATGAAGTATTAGAAAACGGTACCGAAGAAGAATTGATTGAGGCGATCGGTCATGTTGCAAAAGCAATCGGAATGACTAAGATAGCCGAGAAATCAGGTTTAAGCAGACCAAGTCTATATAAGGCCTTATCTGAAGGATCAAAACCACAGTTTTCCACGATCATGAAAGTATTAAGAGCAGTTGGCGGACAAGTTAAAGTGAATCCAATTGCTGCGTAAAATAAACCCATCAACCTTAAACTCTAAACAAATCAACAGTTGTCGGGATGTCGCCGCCGGAGGCGGGTTGTCGGCTGCGCTGGTGTCGATGCCGCGGAGAGGCAGGTTGTCGGGGTGTCGCCGCCGGAGGCGGGTTGTCGGCTGCGCTGGTGTCGATGCCGCGGAGCGGCAGGTTGTCGGGGTGTCGCCGCCGGAGGCGGGGGAAAACTGTTAGCGGTTGTGGGTTTCAAGAAAATTTCGCTAATTTTACCCTGCCTTAAAAGCACAAAACCTATTTTACCACCCTCTAATTCTAAAAACATCCATGAGCAATTCTGTATCGGAAATCGAATTATTTGAAACGCTATCAGAACAGATAGGAAAAGAAAAAGCCAAAATCTTTGTAGAGTACATGGAAAACAAAGTCGATAAACGTCTGCAGGAAAAAACAAGTGTATTTCTGACTAAGCAAGACAAAGTGGATATTATCAAATGGATGTTTGCTTTTTGGATTGGAACCATTGGTATATTATCAGGTATTATGTTCGCTTTGCTGAGTGCGTATTTGAAATAAATTTTTCAAAGGTAGAAAGGGCGTTGTGCTCCTTGGTGAAGGTCAAGTAGGAAGGCAATAGCAAAAAGTTATCTGTTGGTGGTTAACAGCTCCCAAACCTCTTAACGAATAAACAAATCAACAGTTGTCGGGGTGTCGCCGCCGGAGGCGGGTTGTCGGCTGCGCTGGTGTCGATGCCGCGGAGCGGCGGGTGTCGCCGCCGGAGGCGGGGAAAAACTGTTGGAGGTTGTGGGTTGGGAGTTAACAAATAAAATCAAGATAATTCTCCCGATGAATCACCTCAAATAATACATTTGGATAGGCCGCGGCAAAAGCAGGAGGTATCTTGATCTTTTTATTCAAGGTGAATTTGCATTCAAAAGCATGCAACCGACCATTTTCAAGTTCTATCAAATCCACCTCCTGCTGATTATAATTTCGCCAGAAAAAATATTGTACCATACGACCGCTATAGGCGTTGTGCTTCATTCGTTCGGACAATATATAGTTCTCCCATAATTGTCCCATATCAATTCTCAATACGGGCATCCGAAAATCATTGATGATAGCATTGCGAATGCCATTGTCATAGAAATACCATTTGGCAGTTTTGGAAACTTCCTTGCGTTGGTTGGTACTGTAAGCAGGCAATTTATAAATGATGAATACTTTACTCAGTAAATCAAGATAATTTTCTACCGTTAATTTATTGATGCCGAGCTGAGCAGCGATTTCCTGGTAAGAAACTTCCGATCCGACCTGGTATGCAATCAGTCGTAATAATCCAACGATCTTTTCGGAATGACGAATACCGGAAAAGGCGAGGATGTCTTTGAGCAAATATGACTGCATCAATTCCTTTAAGTAAATGATTTTGTTATCGTTTCCCTCCACATTAAAAAGTTCAGGATAAGCGCCAAAAATCAGTCTCTCTTCCAGCATTCTTTTCGCTTGCAGCAGATCATTTCCTAATTCCATTTGTGCAACAGGATAGAGCATAAAAGATCGTTTTCTTCCGGTAAGCGGTTCGCCTGTTTTGTTCATCAGATCAAATGTGGAAGAGCCGGTGGCGAGAATGGATAATTTTTCATTGGAATCAATCATTAACTTCAGCACCCACCCGATTTCCGGAATCATTTGCGTTTCATCAATCACCAATAATTCAGCATCTCCAATGAGGCGTTTATAATTTGCTGCTGACCGATTTTTTAAGAGTTCCTGGATATCAAAATCCTCTCCATTCAACCATTTGTATTTTCCCAGATAGGTCTCTGTTATTTTTTTCAATAAAAAGGTCTTTCCTACTCTCCTGGTACCTTGAATCAGCAATACTTTATTGGTTTTCAATAAATCTTTAATGACCGATATTAATTGCCTATTGATGATATACATAGTAATTCAAAATTAAGTAATTTAATTAATTTGATATTTAAATTACTTGAAAATTGGTCATAATGGTGTCGCCGCCGAAGGCGAGGGAAGACCTCCCCCTTCACCCCCTCAAAGAGGGGGATATCTCAGTTCTGACTCCTGTAAAACACCAACGGCGGGTTTTACCCGCCGTTGGAACATATTATATGTTTGAACAAAAGTTTACTTATCAAGAATTACTCCATAAATCAAATGAACTACCCCGTTTTTACACATAAAATCAGAAGCGAGAAGAGGAACAGGCTTATCTTTTAAAATATAAAATGCGGGAAGTTGAGCTCCGCCAAAAGCATCAAATTTAGCGATTGTATAGCCTAATTTTTTTCCGCTTAAGGTGGGTACACCCGCATCAGGCGAAGAAGTGGCGATAGCTAAATTGATTAAAAATTCACGACTGAGCATAACATGATTTTTCAATACACTGGCAATTACAGCAGGAGAAATATTATTGATATTACCTCCAAAAGCCTGAATTAACTTAGACAATTCTGAATTAACTGGCGCAGCAACAGTTACAATATTATTTTTTAAGGCCGGAATAAGTGTGGCATCAAAAGAAGCAGCCCGATCAATCATTTTAGCCAATGAATCTAATCCAGGGGTGGTTTTAATCAAATCATATACATTTTTGCTACTAGGTAGTTCCAAATAACCATATTCTTCGGTAGCCTTATTATGAACCAGTTTATGAATTACCCCATTACCGACCGTAATATCTTTTTTCGCATCATCCACTTTTACTCCATTTACATAAATAGAATTATTGGTAGCTTTTGTTACAAAAAGAGAATCTTCGGGAATATTAATTGTAAAAACTTTAAGATTTTTTGTTCCCGCAGGAATATCACCTGAGCGATAGGTTCCTTTTACAATATGATAGCGAAGTTCTTCCCTGGTAGTATTTACCGAATAACCATTAACAGTATCGGTAAGTAATTTGGAATATTTAACTCCTTGATAGGTAAGAGAATCAAGTGTGGCATTTACCGGTGCGAAAAAAGTAAACTTAGCCCCTGATTTCGAAAGGGTGTCTGCCAATCCTGCAATTCCTAATGCATTTTTAATATAGGATAATTCAGGATCCTGATTAACTTTTGAAATAATGGATAAAGAAGCATTTCCGCCGCTACCGCTATCCTCTGTTTTATCTTTTTTACACGAAACAAGAGCAGTAGAAAACATTCCGGCCGCAAGCACAAACGTTGAGATTTTTTTGATTTGATTGAACATGATTGGGGTTTATTTAAAAAAGGAATTAAGAATTATTTTTGTTTGACAATAGTAAATGTCTTGAGGAGTTTGGATTTAGACAATACCCTTACGAAATAAGAACCATTGGGCAATGAAGCTACATTGATCTGAGTAGCAGAACGATTCAGCCGATCCTGAGAAAGGAGCTTGCCGCTAACATCCATCAACTGATAATTCAAGTTTTTGAAATCTGAGTTTTCTACGGTCAGCATCAGCACATCCGTTGCCGGGTTAGGGAATATTTGTGCTTTCAGACTAATTGTATTTTCTTCAATGGCGGTAGGAGCAGATACCCGGTAGGTTTGCTGTACCCCTTCAGATATTGATCCGCCTGTTCCGGTAACGGTAGTGTAGGCAATTTGTCCGATGGTGAAGGAAACCGACCCACCGGTTCCGGTAGCGGTGGTGCCGCCGGCAGCAATAGCAGTTTGTGCCTGACTATGCATTGTAACGGCTATGGCAAAAATGGAAAGGAGGAATTTTTTCATTTTTTTTATTTTAGTTTATGCAAGTAAAGACAATTTAACAAGACGAACAAACATTTGCAGGGATTTTTTTGGAGGGCAAGCATTGTATCCTCCGCCTTAGTCTATCCCGCCAGAGGCGGGACAGGTGCTCCTATAGGAGCGGGAAACGTAAAAACTCCTCTACATTCTGCGGATGGATGATGGTAAACTGACTATTCGGATAGGTGAGTAAAAAAGTTTTAGGTAATCTCACTTTCGCCTTGGGGTTCCATTTGAATTCGTAGGCGTGCAGCATTCCTCCCGCCTCTTCAATGTAATCAATCTCGTTCTGTTCTTTGGTGCGCCAGTACCAGGCATTGACCCATTGCCGGTGGTATTCGAGATATTTTTTCCGTTCAGACATTAAGAAATTCTCCCATAATGCGCCGGCGTCCATCCGGCTCTCTATCGGATTAAAATTGGCAATGAGCGCATTTCGGATACCATTGTCATAAAAATAAATTTTCCTGCTTTTTTTCAACTCAGAACGAAGATTCCTGCTGAAGGAACCCAATCTGAAAACAACATAGGTTTGCTCCAGTACATAGATATACTTCTCCACCGTTTTAGCGTCTAATCCGGTAAGATTGGACAGCTCGTTGTAAGAGACTTGTGAGCCAATCTGGTATGCCAAGGCCTGCAATAATTTCACAATGGCTTCCGGTTTTTTGATCTGCTCCAGCAACAACACATCCTTATAAAGATAGCTGTCCGATAATTGTTTGAGAATATCCCTTTCCTTGCCAGGATTAGTAACCACTTCCGGGTAATAACCGAATACCAGCCGATGCGGAAGCAACCGTTTTTCTTCCAGGAAACCATGATGGGTCACCATTTCTTCAAAAGAAACAGGATACATTTTGTATTCCCATTTTCTGCCGGTGAGCGGTTCGTTAAGGCGATTCGCCAGTTCAAAAGCAGAACTGCCCGTTGCAATCAGCTGTACCTCTTTGATTTGATCGGTAATCAGTTTCATTCTCAGGCCGATTTCCTTAATGCGCTGCGCTTCGTCTATGATAACTGTCTTTTTTTTTCCAAAAAAAGCTTTCAATCTGGAAGCACTTGCGTTTTCAAATAAATCCTGGACATCTTTTTCGTCTCCCTCCAGCCATAATACCTCTTCCTGTAAGGGGAAGAGTTTTTTCAGCAAAGTCGTTTTACCCACCTGTCGGGGGCCCATTAACAAGATGGCTTTACCCGAATGCAGGCGAGATCGTATGGTATGCTCTAATGCGCGCCGGATCATTTTTATTGAAATAAACTTAAAATTACAACTTTTCAGGATTTGATTCCTGATTTATAGCAACTTTTTTGGATTAGGATACGGAAAAAATTGAGTTGCAGGGGCGTTTCGCCTGCATCTGATGCTGCAGGCGAATCGGAATGGAATACGTTAACGGTTTCTCAACGAATCAACAACATCAACCTCCCAAATCTTTCGTTTCGGCTACAAAGGGTAAAAAGTTGTCGGTATGGATGCCGCTGAATGCTGCCTCGTACAATTTTGTAAAGGCAACAGGCAATTTGAATTTGGCTGATTTATTCCATTTGATTTCATACGCATGTAATTGACCGTTTTGGTGTTCCAGCAAATCCACTTCGCCTCCCTGACCTGCGCGCCAGAAATAAGTTTGAATGTTTTTTTGCCGGTACGCAAGAAATTTCATTCTTTCATTGATCACAAAATTTTCCCACAATGCCCCCTTATCATTTCGTAAAGCAATCGGGTTAAAATGATTGATGACTGCATTCCTTACGCCTGTGTCGTAAAAATAGATTTTACGATGGGTTTTGATTTCATTGCGCTGATTTTGGCTATATGGATTCAAACGATACACCACAAAAGCTTTTTCAAGCAGCTCAATATAAACGGCTATGGTATTTTTGTCTACCCCCAGCAACTGGGAAAGCTCATTATAACTGACCTCATTCCCGATCTGAAAAGCCAACGCCGTCACCAGCTTTTCCAATATATCGGGCTTTTTGATGCCGCTAAGGGCTAAAACATCTTTGTACAAATAACTTTTGGTGAGTTCTTTCAATATTTGTTCTTCAGCACCGGGGTTACTCAACACCTCAGGATACATGCCATACAATACCCTGCTTTCCAGTTGCTGCGAAACAGTGAGGTAGTCATTGTGACGATACCATTCTTCCCAGCTAACCGGGTAGAGATGATATTCCCATTTTCTGCCGGTGAGCGACTCCTGAAGTTTGTCGCCCAAATCCAACGCCGAAGAGCCGCTTACCATTACCTGCACCCCATGCATACGGTCGTGTATCATCTTTAGGGTGAGGCCAATATTTTTAATCCGTTGCGCCTCATCAATAAATACGAGTTTGTTACTGCCTACTAAAAGTCTGATCTGCTCGAAATTGGGCGTATCGAGCGTATTTCTTACTGTGGGATCATCGCCATCCAGAAAAAGATAGGCTCCGTATTGCTTACACAGGTGGTGAATCAATGTAGATTTTCCCACCCTTCGCGGGCCGGTAACCAGAATAATTCTACCTTTAAACCATTGTTGTTGAATGGTTTGGGAATGGATTCTATTAATTTCCATACTGCATTAATTCACCAAATTTAAAATATTTTAGTGAATCATTTCACCAAATTAATGCTTTTTTAGTGAAATAGCCCTTTTCCTCCAGGCGGACAAGCGAATCAACCATTAAAAAAAGGTTTTCAAAATCAAGGAGAGCATGCCCGCCAGTAAAAATCCGAGCATCCATTTCAGCACCAATAATTCTGCTTTTATTTTTTCCATATCAGTTTGTAAAAGATGGATGTCAATTTTTGTAGCAAGTGTATCTTTCTTATTATTGAATTCATCCATAACAGCTGATTTAATTCCTTCTACTACAGTTTGTGCTTCGTGTTCGCCTAACTTTGTTTTTAGCGTGTTAAATAAGGTGATTTCTGATACATTCATAGTTGGTGTTTTTACAAAATTAGGAAAAATTCATACTCGGGACTGCCAACATCCTATTTCTTGAAATTGACAACGTTTTTTAATGATGACCATCATATGCTCCCCCTTAGCCCCCCTCAAAGAGGGGGATAGTTTCTAATGCGCCATATGACAACAAGAAAACCCACCGAAGGTGGCGACACCTTGATAACAGCCTCTTAGGGTCTTCCTACTTCGTCACCACCATTCTAAGGTATTCCTTTCCATCCACCTGGAGGAAATAGACGCCTGGAGCGGCATGATCCATGTTGAAACGATAGGATTCAGCAGCGGCGTTGGTAATGCCGGAATGCATGAGTTTACCCGCCATATCCACCACCCGAATTTGATGCGGTGTTCCTTTGGAGAGACCACTCACAGTAAACCAGCCATTGCCCGGATTGGGGAAGAGGGAGAGGCCGTTAAGGGTGTTGTTATGAACCGTTCTGATGTCAGAATAGGAAAAGCGACCATCCAAATCAACCTGTTTCAGCCGATAATAATTGACGCCTTTAAGCGGATTGCGGTCAGTTGTTTGGTATTTTCTGATTGATTCCGTTCTATCCGAAGCGCCTGGTACCACTTTAATTATTTCCCAATTTTTCCCATCACCCGAACGTTCAATCAAGAAATGCCGGTTATTGATTTCCTGTGCAGTTTTCCAGATAAGTTCCGTTTGGCCGTTTTTGAAAAAGGCGTCAAAGGAGATGTATCGTACGGGTAAAATATTTTCTAAAACACATCTTTGACCGCCGGATGGGGCTTCAATGTAGAAAGAAGAAGACACTCCCCCGTTACCATCAACCATTAAGTAGTATTGTTTGCCTGCTGTAAGTCCTGTTAATTTAAACTCCACATTGGCAGTAATACCATTGGAATAAGGATTGCTTGAATTAACGTATGAAGCATTATTATTAGTGCTTTTGGGGCATCCACCTGCCGGAACTGCCCAATTGGTTCCACAACCATTAGATCCTCCATCCAGCACAATTAATTGCATATCCGCACTTGTGGTATTAGTAATTGATTTTAATCCGCTAACCGTAACATTAGCAGTGGAGGAGCTTGCAAAAAAATAATACCAGGCACTATTATTGTTGGCTCCATTCCAACTACAACCGTTAACGGATTCTCCGGGATAATTGGGATCATCTTGAAGATATCCGTTATTGGTACCTATGATTACGCTTGCGTCTGATCCAAAACAAGTGGCGAACTCACAGGAGTTATTAATTGTATTTCCGGTTACGTCTTTGGTTGCTATTTTGGGGCCGAAAAACAATTCGGCTTTCTCTAATGAAATGCCTCCGGCAGTTCCATTATTCTTTTCAATTATCAGTTTCCAATCCCCATTAGCATTAATGCCGTTAAAAGTAGAAATAAATATAGACTGGCTAGCTGAGCTGTACCGATTATTTGCAGCGTAACGAGCAGATGCACGGGAACCTTCTACACCATAATACCCGATTGAATAGGGAAAATATTCTTGCTGAACGGTTGTGGGATACTGATTGATTCGCTCAAGAGCCGGATGATCTCTGAATTGAATATTCGCCCATACAGAAGTGCCGGTGGTTGTAAGCCCTTTAACAAATTTATAAACTGTTCCATTAGGGGCCCTAAGAGAGAAGCTATACGTATTAAGCGCTTTCGCGCAAGCGCCATTGTTGCCAATGGAAAGATTTATTTGACGCAATACGCTGGTTGAAGTGTTTAAAACTCCAACATTGGAAACAGGGATGGTGACTTCGACGCTTGAAGAAGTCCAGGAATTACAAGCCAAGGAGTTGATGTTGGTGGCAACAATGATGGGCAGCACCGATAAAGTGGCGGCATTGGTAGTTACCGTACCGCAAGAAGTGTTAACGCTCGTAATCACACATCTGTATCGGTAGCCATTCATTGCATAAATCGGATTGTTTACATTTAGAATCGTATCCAATACCCCTGAATAATAACCTCCATTGGTAAGATTACTAAAAATGTTCCCTCCATCTGTACTTACCTGCCATTGAAAAGTAGCTGCTCCGGCGGCAGTGAAATTCGATTTTGCGACGAAAGTAGCGACCCCTTTTTCCTGATAAACGGTATCATTTAACGGATTTAGGGAAATGCCAACAGCGGTTGCTACTGTCATCACAACCGTATTGGAAAATACAGCGGTTGACCAATCGTTGGATGTTGATACGATTGCTGCTCTGCGATACCTTGTGGTTTCCGTGATAGCGGGAGGATCGTAGGAAACGCTTGTAGCGCCGGATACATCAGCCCAATCCGTAAGGGCAGTCCTAAACTGCCACTGATACTTTGGCGTACAGGGTCCGGCAGCGGAAGCGCTATTTATCTGTAAAGGATTAAATCCTCCGCAAGCACCCTGATTCCTACTGATTAACCCTCCTGTAGTCAATAAATTTCCCAGGATAATTTTCACCGGTTCTGTTTCTACCGCCCCATTCCAGTCTGCTTTGCACGTGGCTCTTGCAAGTCTTTTGTACCAAGTGGTTTGGTTAATGGCAGTAGGGGTATAGCTGGTAGCATTGGAGGAACTGATATCCGTCCAGCTGACACCATTGTTCGTGCTGCTTTGCCATTTGTACTCGATGGAGCATGCACCGGAAGCTTCAATGGAATTAGTAATTGCGGAAGTAAATGTATAACTGCTGCCGCATACACCGCTTGCAGGATAGCCCGTAGGGGCATTAATGACGCCGCCATTGGAAGGATTTTCACATCCTATGGCGAGAATAACAGGAGCCGTTTCCGTTGCGTCTGACCAGTTTGTTTTACACAATGCCCTTACAACACGTTTATACCAGGTGGTTAGGGTAATGGTGGAAGGAGTATAGCTGGTAGCATTGGAGGAACTGATATCCGTCCAGTTAGCACCATCATCGGTACTGAACTGCCATTTGAATTCCATAGAGCAAGCACCGGATGGATTATTGGAGACATCGTTCGTAATCTGTGTAGGGGTAAATGAAGATCCGCAGAACAACCCTGAGGCAGGGAAATTACTTGGAGCAATAATATTGCCAGGATCTGGATTAATACAATTAGTGGATTTCACACCTATCCTGAAAAATCCGAACGTATTGATGTTAGTTGAATTGATAATGGAATTTGAACCGCTCACCGTACCGCCGATTCCAAAATAATTACCGTTGGCAGTAGCGCTTTGCGCAATTACATCAAGGCTACCCAGTGAAGTCAGAGGACGGGTAAGTGAGACAGATCCAATCAATGAACCCGAATTTAATGTTGCACTCCAGTATTCCGTCGTACTCAGACTTCCATCTGTTACTCCGCCGCCCGCACATATTCCTCCTCCGGCATTGGTGTTGAAGACTTCAACTGTTACAATCGGACTGGAAACACTTGAAGATGCTAGTGTAAAAGGATAGTAACCCGGATTGGTTCCTGATGATTTGCCTACGGGGAAAACATACGTAGTGGGTGAATTACTCAGATTCCATCTCAGGGGACCGCTCACATATTTACCCGTTCCCGCACCGACAATGGCATTCGTGTTGGCGTTGGCAATCGTAAGAATATTGGTTGCATCTGTTACTAAAAAACCGTCGTTAAAGGTGAGAGAGCCTATTAGTGTTTTGGGCGTACTCAAAGTCACTCCACTTGTATGAGTATTACCAATAGTCAAATTTCTGATGGAAGTTGGCCAAGCAGAACCAACAGCGGGAGTGCCTTCTAAACCATTAACAGTTGTTTGAGCAGACGATAAATGACTGTATACCTCATCTAAGGTCGTAACACCGTTTACATAAAACCTATTGGGCATTGCATTTGTAATTGCTCCTCCTGACCAGGTAAATGTTTGTGTAGTGCCATCAAAATATATTCCGGTTGAGCCATCTGTTCTCGTTTGTGTTCTTTGCATCGTACCACCTGAAACAGTAACATTAGCGGAAACATATAATCTGCCGGCTCCGGTAGCTGCTGCAATCGGATTAAACTCTATAACGCCGGTATTGCTTAAATCAAGTGTTCCATTCAAATCCAAAATATGTGTTGTATTTGGAGTATTCCCTGTTACATAAAACGTGCCGCCTGTTACACTTAAATTACCGGCAATGGTAGAAGTAACAGCACCTGCCCCAGCTGCAGCAGCATAAAATGAACCGCCGCTGACTGCAACATTACCAGTGATAGTAGGAGCCCCAGTACCTGCAGCCATATTAAATGTTCCGGTACCGCTGACTGATACATTACCTGAAATTGCAGCTGTACCTGTACTGACAGACATATTGAATGTCCCTCCGGTTACATTAACCCCGCCTGTAGCTGTTAGAGTACAATTGCTAGAATTGTTCGTGATCTGAAGGGTACCGCCACTTACATTAACAGCGCCTGATACCATTTGATCTTTATTCATTGAAATGGTACCGGCACTGACATTTAAATCTCCGTTAATAGTAATCGTTGCAGGGAATGTATGTGTAAAGTTGCCGCTAATGGTCAGATGATGATAGGTGATGCTCGAAATAAAACCACCCGAACCCAAATTTGCATATTCAAAAGTGCTGCCATTATTAAAAGATTCTACCCCTCCAAAGATGGTTGAACCATTATTTGTACTATTGTGATTTAAAACATAACGCCCACCATTACTAATAGTAAATACCCCAGAAGTATTCGCCATATTATGCTGAGCATCTGCCCGTACTGTGCCATTTACAATAAGGTTAGCCGCTTTTGTAGAAGCAGTTCCTAGTGTAAGCACATGCGACAATATTAAGTTCCCATCTACTTGCAAAGTGGCTGTACCGGTAAGGTTCCAGGGAGCAGTGGTAGTATAGGAATGACCGGATTGTACAATAAATGTCATGCCATCTCCGGTAAAGCTCCCGGGATTGCTCCCGCTTCCGTCAGCGTTAGATGTCCAGTTGGTTAACAGGTTTGGGTTAGATTGTCCGCTAAGAGAGTAATAAACTCCAATTGGAACAACCTCTCCCGTGCTTAGTTGGGTTACCTGACCATATCCAGTAATAATGATTTTTGCCAACTGAGCAGTTGAAAGAGAGGCGCTGCTTCCTATAAATATTTTCGGGCCGGTACCGCTTTCTCCTGCTGTACCTGTCCAGTTGTTTATGGTGATGGTTGTTGCATCCCATGTCTGACTGCCGGATGCCTTGAAAAAATAACTATTTGTTCCGCCTGCGCCAAGGTTAATGGTTGTATTCACATCAAAATCCAATGCGCCAGCCGAGTTAGTAGTTAAAGTACTTGAACCCAGGTTGAATAAACCAAGATTTAATGTTGGTGTACCGACAGCAAATCGGATAGTGCCTGCCGAAGAGGAAATCGGCAATGCGTTTAATCCGCCTAAAGTAATAGTACCATCATTAATAGTTGTGCCCCCTGTATAGGTATTTGCGCCTGATAATGTCCATGTACCAGCACCTTGCTTGGTAAGCGTTCCGGTCGTTGTACCAATTATACTAGCAATACTTCCTCCCTGTGCTCCACCCAGCGTTAATCCAAATGTAGCACCGGTGATAGTGCCTGTATTTGAGATGGAAATGGTACCCGTACCGCCTATAATACTGCTGGTGCTACCCAAAGTCAACAAGCCCGCATAGGTTGCGCCTGTTGAGGAACTGTTGATGATGGCACCACCATTCGAAATTCCTGTACCATTTACTGTCAAAGCTTCTGCATTGGAATAGTTAGTTCCATTCAGATCAAGCACTGCACCGCTTGTGATGGATGTGCCATTTGTTGTTCCACCCAATGCAGATGGGTTACCTAATATTAATGTACCGGCACTTATGGTTGTTAAACCCGTGTAGGTATTGGCACCGGAAAGCGTTAAAGCACCCGTTCCTGTTTTTGTAAGGGCAATTGCGCCCCCTCCTATGGTTCCGCTAAAAGTAGTAGAATTAGCATCTCCACAAGTAAGAGTAGGTGTACCCGACGATGAACTGATTGTTCCTGCACCGGATATAGAAGCCACAGTTTCACTAAAGCCCTCCATGGCAAAAGTGGCTCCGGAAGAAATGGTGAGTGCCGTGTTTGGCAATGCATTTGCAGCGCCCAGTGTTAATGTTCCTCCACTGATTGTAGTAGTACCTCCATAAGTATTTGCTCCGCTTAATACCAGATTCCCGGCACCTGCCTTGGTTAGGTTTGAACTGGCTCCTGAAATTCCCCCTCCAACAGTTAATGTATTTCCGTTAACGGTAACCTGACGGCTGGCCGACATGTTAACAGCTCCGGTACCAAGGTTTAATGACTGTGTTCCCGTAAAGTTTACATCAGCCCCCCAATTCATTGAATAGTTACTAGTTGTAATTGAAGCCCCTGTAGTATTATCAATCGTACCGCCGTTGATTGTGAAAGCTCCGGCCGTTGTACCCAACGCACTGGCATTGTTGATATTTAAAGTGCCGGCAGAAAGGGTAGCACCTCCGGTAAATGTATTGGCACCCGAAAGCGTAGCTGTACCGCTCCCATCTTTGGTAAGTGTTCCGTTACCTGTTGTGATGGTTCCTGAAATTGTAATATTTCCTGCGCCTCCAACTGTTAAACCAATATTTGTAGCGGTAATGGAGTTGCTTGCATTCAGGGTAAGCGTACCTGCATCTGAATTTATACGTACTGCATTTGTAGATAATGTAACTGTCCCCCCCCAGGTATTATTCCCGCTAATATTTCTTAACGACCCTCCATTTGAAACACCTGTATTATTAATAGTCAATGTCTCTGCACCTACAGTAATACCTCCCTGCAATTCTAATGCTGCACCGGAAGCAACCACCACACCACCTGCTGTGGTGCCCGTTCCTGTTGCGTTTTGAATATTAAGCACACCGGCATCCACACTCACAGCTCCGGTGAAAGTATTTGCTCCAGATAGCGTAAGCGTTCCCGTTCCCACTTTGGTAAGTCCTCCGGTTCCGCTGATTACTCCGGTTGAAATGGTTGTTGCATTCGATCCTCCAATGGTCAATAAGTTTCCTCCATTATCAATGTTTCCAGACAGGGTGAGCCCCCCCGAGCCTGAAGATACAATCGTGGATACACCGGTAAGCGTTACGGGAATGGATAAGTTCGCTGCTGAGGTGGAACTGTTGAAAAACACTCCGGAACCTGAAACGCCTGTTCCTGAAATATCCATTCGTTGCCAGGTAGAGAGAGTTTGACCGTTGATGTCTAACGCGCCACCTGATTGAACCCGAATAATGCTGGTTGCAGAACCTGTCCATGTAGCAGTGGCCTGGTATTGATGCCCGCTTTGAATGATGAATGTTTGTCCTGCAGTTGCAAATGAAGTTGGAGCAACACCCGTGCCTGCGGTATTTGAACTCCAGTTTGCTAAATTATTCGCATCCGTTTGACCTGATTTTGAATAAAACGTTGTGGGTACAGCTTCTGTTTTAAAGCTCCATACCGGACCGGTAGTGGTATTACAACCGGAAGCATCTACCGCATCAATACGCCAGTAATAAGTTTGATTATTCGTGAGCGTGCCAGGGTCATAAGAAGTACCCGACTGATTGGTGCCGTTTACAATATTAGAGGGTGGATTATCCGTGCCAAAATAAACTTTGTAGGTAGATGCGCCTCCTCCATTGATCCAGTTTAAGGTAGTACCCGATGCAGCAATATTAATACTTTCATTGGCAGGTGATGAGATGACTGCTGCTGTGGGGGTAGTTGCCGTTGCAACATATTTTATTACTATACGCCCTACTCCACCATCACCACCAGAGGCTGTAGTCACATCATCACTACCACCACCTCCTCCGCCAGGTGATGAACCTGGTGATCCATTTCCCGAACTAACCCCCGCACCACCTGCAAAACCACCCGTAGGTGCCGCCCCACCTGCGCCATCTCCTGTTACACTACCAGCATTACCATTATTCCCTCCAGTACCAGTACCGGCAGAGGATCCACCACCACCACCACCTGATCCGCCAGCTGCACCGCCATTACCACCACTATATTTCACTACATTAGATAAACTTGAAGAGGATGTCCCTCCATTTGTTGGGGTAGTACTTACACTATTGAAGCCAGCTCCTCCGCCTTTCGCTAGAACACCTGTGGTATTAGAACTAGGCGGAGCATTGCTAGTATTGAACCATGAATCTCCTCCGGCTCCCGCTGTTCCAGCATTGGCAGATGCACCAGAGCCTTTATTTCCAACGGAATAAAAATAAGTAGGAGTACCCGTTACTAAAAATATCGATTTAGCATAAGCACCTCCACCTCCACCAGAACCTCCCCAATTCGTAGTATTTGTACTACCACCTCCACCTCCACCTCCCCATGCTTCAACTTGTATTGATGTAACACCGCAAGGAACGGTCCAAGAGGAAGCACCCGCTGTTGATAAAGTAACCGTAGTGTAAGATGGTGTTGTGTATGTTATATTAAGTTGACCATCACCACCATCACCACCAGCATAACCAGTTGTAGAATTAACCTTTGCGCCCGATCCACCGCTGCCTTTTGTTGAACCGGCAGATCCATTACCGCTTGAAGACCATCCGGCATCAGCACCGCCTATCCCTCCTGTGGGGCCAGTGCCGCCGAAACGACATGCTCCGTTTTGGGAACTGGTACTTGCAATAGTACCGGCACTAGCTCCTCCGCCGCCAGCATAGTAACCACCCGTGCAACCTGAACTACCAGTTCCTCCTGATCCGCCATAATAGCTAAATGTACTTGAGAAACCGATATTTCCAGTTGATTTTGCAGCTCCTCCAGCACCATTTCCACTAGCAGTGGTTGATTTTTTACCCCCATTTCCACCAACTGCCATAATAGTAGTTGCATCAATAAAATAACTCGCCTCTCCATCTCCGCCATCTGTTCCAGTATTCGTACCAGCTGTTCCTCCGGCACCAACATAAATTGTGTAGGAAATACCCGGTGTTACGGCATAAGATGTCCGTTTTACATAACCACCACCTGCCCCACCACCACCACTTGCACTGGCAGAAGAAGCTAACTTTGCACCCCCACCACCTCCTCCGGCACCCCAGCATTCAATATCTATTGAAGTTACACCAGGAGGACATACCCAAGTGTTTGTTCCGGTAGTTGTAAAAGTTTCCGTAGTCGTCTGCCCCCACCCCTTATTCAACCCAAAAAATAAAAGAAATAAAACCGCCCACACGCTGCGGGAGCGAAAGAAAAACAACACATTGGGTATGGACAAAATGTGTGACATAAGTTTTTTGATTCCTGCCTGGTTTTCGACCGTTTTCAATCCTACGATCATCGCTGTAAATATATGGAAAATGAACGGTTTTAGCAACCCGTTCAGGGAGTGGTTTATATAAAATCGCAAGTGCTTATAAGTGAAAGAGTTAGGCGACGGGCTACCGAATCAACCGAAGCAAGTCGCGGGTACCGTCTTCCAAACTTACCTCTACAAAATAGAGTCCCTTCCTCCAGTGCTGCGTGGAAATAGTATGCGGAAGGGTGCCGTTCACAGACGACTGATACATTACCTGACCTAAGCCATTCAATACCCGGATCGTACAGAAGCCTTTGTCTTTTACTGAAATGGTTACCTGATCCATGGTTGGGTTCGGATAGAGTTGTACGTTGGCAGAGGTAAGCGAACGCAAATGGAGAATATTGGAATAAACCCGATTGCCCTCGGCGGAAAAAACCTGCAAACGATAATACCGGTCACCCTTGGAAAGACTGTTTCTTTGATAGCGCATCTGACCCCGAGCCAAATCCTCGCCCGACGGCTGCCTTTTTTCTACCATCTGATAGTTGCGCCCATCTTCACTACATTCCAATTGAAAAGTAGCAGTTAAAAAAGAGGGCGGCAGATTCCATTCTAACTGATCCCACCCATTTACGCGGCGCCCCTTCAATGATAAACCCGCAGAATTTAAAACTACATTTCGAATAGCAGGATGCGCCAGGGTGAAAGGACTAAAAGTATTAACAGTGCCAAATGAAGTTACCGTTCCACTGGTTACAGGTGGACCGGCTGAATTGCTGCCATTTGTACCTTGATTTGTCCATTGCGATTGCGTACCATTCCATCGGGCTACTACGAGTTGTGAGGCATCATTAAAAGAGCAACTTCTTCCATACGCCCAGCTTAAGGTTACAAAGACATTGGATGAACCGTTAGTCCTGTTCAGATGCCAATATTCACAGGTGCTTACTTTGTAATCAACAGGAGGAGTTGCCGAAGGATTATTCAAGCTTATATCTCTGCTGGAAGTATTATATCCTGGCGTTGACGAATTGGATCCTACATAACATGCGGCAAATTGATCCCCTGTATTATCTGGCGCAGTAATGGTGACCGGTGCGTATTTTAACACAGCACCACTTTTTTGTCCAACCGGAAATGTAAATGGATCATTGCCTGTTTTACGAAGAATACCATTCACAAAGCGGGTGTTGGATGCGCCCTCGATGGTTGCATTATCGTTTATTCCCAACTGTACATTTGAAGTAAGTGCATCACAAGCACCGGTATTCAACAGCCCATTATCTATGCTAAATATCAGCTTACCACCAATACTTCTCGACTCATGAAGCGTCACACTACCGGCATTATTGATGTTGAGATTGGTGGGACCGGCGATGGTGGGGAATTCGCTCGATTCTGAATCTATTTCCGATGTTCCATTATATTCAAGCGTAGCACCGGAAGCATACGTAATTGTTGCAGCACCGGACAATAATAGTCTTCCAGCTGTTCTGAATAAAGTATGATTGATGGTTCTGTTGTCTCTAAGCGTAACCGTATTATTCGGTGATGTGCTGGTGTTATTAATGACAAAATCTTTAATCAGCGAGCCGGAAGTCGGCCAACGAGCATATCCATCTGCCGGCGTACCAAATGTTCCATTGACAGTAACCTGTGAACCGGCACTCCCAATATAATATTCATTTAATGCTGTAGGGCCGGATGAAGATTTATAATAAAAGGCATCTTTTGCAAATCCGTCTGCCAGTGTAAATGCATTATAAAAACTTTGCTCTCCGGTGCCATCAAAATAAATACCTGCGGTTTTCGTACCTGATGTAGGGTTCGAAAGAAAACCATCAATATCACCTGATAAAAATTTTAAATCTTTCGCTACAAAAATTCTTCCGGCAACTTTGGTAGTTGATATGGAAGGAAAATAAAACGTGCCGCCATTGATAGTAAAATTTCCATTTACATCCAATGAGGTTGTAAAGCCGGCTGTAGTCTGATCTCCGTCATTTATATAAAATTTGCCGGATAGCAAGTCAAAATCACCACCAACGGTTGCAGTTATGCTGGAGACAGTAGATTTTGTAATTCGACAAATCGCAGAAGCGCCGTCCACTTTAAAACTGCCATTAATGGTACTGCCTTCAATCGTTATCTCTCCCCCGGTTTGAATAAAATTACCCCCAATCGTTCTTGCGGTGCTGAAATCCAATGTTCCCCGTTTCATCTCAAAATTGCCATTGATGTTAATAGATGCAGGAAATAGGTTAGTCGCTGGTGCGGGAATATTATAAATCAGATTGCCATAAGTGATTCCTGAAACGAATCCTCCGGAAGATAAATTTTGATATTCAAATGTGCTTCCACTGGCAAAACTCTCAGAACCGTTGAATGTAGTTGTGCTATTATCTGGAGAGAAATGATTTAAAATGTAGACGCCGTTTGTACTTATCGAGAAAACACCTGATGTGTTAGCCATATTATGCTGCGCATTTGCTTGTACAGTTCCATTAATGGTAAGATTGCCGACTTTTGTAGCAGCAGTTCCGAGCGTCAACACATGAGACAATGTTAAAGTGCCATCAACCTGCAAGGTGGAAGAGCCGGTGATATTCCAAGCTGCAGTAGTGGTATAGGAATGCCCGGATTGGATAACGAAGGTTACGCCATCATCAGTAAAATTGGTCGGACTTGACCCTGTGCCGTCGCTTTTTGATGTCCAGTTGGAAAGATTGTTGGGGTCGGTCTGACCTGCTTTTGAATAAAAGACAGGAGTAGGAACAATTTCACCCGTGCTTAATTGCATTGCTCGCACATATCCTGTAAAGGTGATTTTTGCCAATTGAGCAGATGAAAGCGATGCACTGCTTCCTATAAATATTTTTGGTCCGCTACCGGTTACTCCTCCTGTGCCTGTCCAGTTATTAATGATGATGGTTGTTGCGTCCCATGTTTCGCCGTTAGAGGCCTTGAAATAATAACTATTGGTTCCTACCGAGCCAAGATTAATAGTTGTGTTCACATCAAAATCTAATGCCCCGGCAGAGTTAGCAGCATCCGTACTAGAACCTAAATTGAATAAACCAAGATTGAATATTGGTGTTCCTCCGGCAAATCGGATAGTGCCTGCCGAAGCGGAAACAGGCAACGCATTTGCCCCGCCCAAGGTTATGACACCTGCATTAACCGTTGTAATGCCCGTGTAAGTATTTGCACCGGATAGTGTTAGTGTTCCCGATTCGGATTTTGTAAGACCACCGGTTCCGCTCATTACTCCGGTTGAAATGGTGGTTGCATTCGATCCGCCAATGGTAAGTACGTTTCCTCCGTTATCAATGTTTCCTGATAGGGTGAGACCACCCGAACCCGGCGACACAATCGTTGATGCGGCAGTAAGTCTAACCGGAATAGATAAGTTCATCGGGGATGATGAGCTGTTAAACAACGCTCCGGAACTTGAAATGCCTGTTCCTGCAATATCTATTCTTTGCCAGGTCGAAAGCGTTTGAGCATTGATATCCAGTGCACCACCTGATTGAACTTGAATAATGCTGGTTGCAGAACCCGTCCATGTGGCAGTCGCCTGATATTGATGCCCACTTTGAATGATGAATGTTTGTCCAGTAGTTGCAAAAGACAATGGCGCAGCGCCCGAACCATTGGTAGCAGAATTCCAGTTTGCGAGACTATTGGTACTTGTATTAGGGGTAGCGGAATTGGAATAAAAAACAGTCGGGATATTTGTTGTTGTTACAGCCTGAGCACTTGAATTGCCACTCGTAAACGTACCTACAGTGTATGAATTATAAGACCTTATTCTGTAATGATATTGAGTTGAAGCAGATAAACCGGTTACAGGATATGTTGTTACATTACCCACATCTAAGTTGTTATAGCCGGATACAAAAGATGAAAAATTACTTTGAGTGGAAACGTCCAGCCGATAACCGGAAGCACAAGTTACCCCTGTCCAGTTTGCCGTAAATTCTGAGTTCGTTACAGCCGTGGCAGCGGAAAAAGTTGGTATTGTTGAAATAGGGGCGATTAAAAGATTGTCAATATCAAACGTTCCGGTAGTAGCACCACCCGAAGTATATAATTCCACATTAAATAGAGCTCTTGTAGCATTAGCGGCCGATTGTTCATCTAATTCTTTTGTACTACCAACCCACAAATCCCATCTGTCATTCGCAACAGTTTCATTCGTGCCATTAGGAGCTCTGTATGTTATGGATGCTCCTGAATTATTGACAACCCAAGTAATCGTTTGTGATGACGAATATGTATTAGTTCCGGCTGTAGTTAGATTGGAGATTTTCCATTGATTATTTGTAGTTGTAAAGTCAACTCCAATACCAGAATGGTGTGTTGTTGCTGGTGCTGTGGTGCTGGTTGGTAAACCATCACCCAAATAGCCTCTAAAAGCTCCTATTACTGGAGAAGGCCCTGCCGTGAAAGACAGACTAATATCAAAACTTACCATAAGAGCAGTAGGTTCCGGAGAAAAATTGGTTGTCCTAGTTACCCATCTTGCGGACGTGCTTCGAAGCATTCTCAACTGGTTTAAATTAATAGTTACGTCCGCAGGGGCAATAGAATTGAATTGACCAAAACTTGGAATAAAACCTGCATCTGATGGAGAATTAAAATAATCTCCAATAGAGTTGTTTGAGAAATCTTGTTGAAAAAGTGGGCTACAAGTAGGAGTTGTTATTATTACCTGCCCAGCACCACCAGAACCTCCTCCTCTAGCAGTTGATCCTATACCTAACCCACCAGATCCACCAGCTCCAGGAGATCCTCCCGCAATTCCTACATTAGAAGAAGTTGTTCTTCCTGATGCTCCTATTATACCTCCACCAGAGCCAGCAGCACCTGCCGAAGCACCTGAGGCATCTCCCCCTCCAGATAATCCAGAACCTGCGCTACCTCCACCAGCTCCGGAAGATGCACCAGCAGCAGAACCATTACCACCATTACCCCCTTGGTTATTAACATCACAACCGACACATATATTTGTGCCTTTACTGCCTCCAGTTCCACTAAATGCATTGGTGCTACTCGTTTGCCCAGTGCCCCCTCTACCTCCGGCTGCAATAATTCCTTCGAAAGAAGTATTTCCCCCATTTCCACCATTATTAGATCCTGAACTACCACTTAATCCTGCAGAACCGGCAACTCCAACAACTATTGTGTAAGCGGTTCCAGGGGTTACAGCGTATGAAGTATACCTTACATATCCCCCTCCTGCACCACCTCCCCCAGCCTGATTATTTCCAGATGAATTACCAATGACCCCACCACCTCCACCACCACCGCCCCAGCATTCCACGGTAATGGAAGTAACGCCGGGAGGGCATAGCCAGGTATAGGTACCTGGAGTGTTATAGGTTACACTCGTCTGCCCCCATCCCTTATTCAACCCAAAAAATAAAAAAAATAAAACCGCCCAAACGCTGCGATAGCAAGTAATAAGTAACACATTATGTATGGAAGCAATGGCACTCATGAATTTCTTCTAACACTTTATTTCAAAACTCCACCTGTTGTAAATTGATATTGAACCCCTCCAAAACAAGGCATTTTTCATTCTCATTCAACTGTTCAAAAGTAGCGAAGATTGCAGAGATCTCCAAAGCAGCTACAAGTCTACGGAAGTACATTGGCACAATCATTTTAAGCCAACTATTTACATCCACCCCCTGACCCCTATCATCCCCTTCTCTTACCAATGAAATCGGGAAACGAAGACGGATAAGAGGAAATTTGAGGAAGAAGATATACAAGAGGATGTCGCCCGACCTCGAAATTTTCGAGGTCGGGGTTGTCGGGTTGTCAAGGTGTCGCTGCAACCTCAAGATTATAAACCATTTTCTAATGCACATTAATGCTATATAAACATGTTCCGTATCCTCCTCCTCATTCCTCTTTCCCTTGCGGCTGCCCAATACAAAGCATCCGCCTCGGCTGCTTCCCTTTTCTCTCCTCCAAAAAAATATTATGTGAACGACGCGTCTCTAACAGATAATATTTACACTACGCAGCCGGGCAACACGCTCAACGACGGACTGAGTCCGGCTACGCCCAAAGCTTCTGTACAGCAAATACTGGACTCCTATGCACTCACGGGAGGAGATACGGTGTTGATTGACGCGGGCAATTATACCAATACCCCTTTTACGATTACAACAGCAGATGATGGCACAAGTCTTAACGCCTACGTAGTGTTCAAGGGAGCAGATACCTCAAGAACCTTGTTGTCCCTCTCAAACGCAAAGCATAATGTATTCATCAACCGCGCTGAATTTGTATGGCTCGAAGGCATCCACTTTCGAAACAGCTATAACGCTGATTCTTCCATCAATATCCTGAAAGAATACGGAAAGTCTGCTGTCATCCGTAAATGTAAATTCGAGGTGCAAAGCACCTCAACCCTCGCTACTAATCTTTTTTTCAGATGCCATATCAATGTCAGCTTAGATATGCAGCGCACCCTGGTGTCGGGCAATCGTTTTCTCAATAACAAAAGCAATGGTGTTGCCATCTGGTGCCTGGGGGATGTGGACAATTCGAAATTTGAATGGAATAAAATTGAAATGAGCGGATCAGGAGGGAAAGGAATTGTCTTCAGGTATGCTCAAAACACCGATTATTTCTGGCCGGTAATAGATACAGTATTCAAAAACACCATTTCCTGCGCTTCAACTGCATTGGATTATTATTCAAGTGTACCGCTCCCGACACCGGCCGGATCGCGCAGCAGAGGCATGATGACGGATCATCTGGTCAGTTCCAATACCCTTACCATTACTGCGGCTACCAATCAATA
>JAGWWM010000024.1 GCA_018970395.1 Bacteroidota bacterium | reverse complement strand
CTTTGGCCTTTGACTTATTCCCATTCATATTGTCTATTTTTGCCAACAATTGTTAGCCAACCAATTATGGATATGAGTACTATTGCAACTGATACAGTGCGGATTGTAACCGCTGCCTCTCTTTTCGACGGACATGATGCCGCGATCAACATCATGCGCCGGATCATGCAAAGCAAAGGAGCTGAAATCATTCATCTCGGTCATAACCGCAGCGTACATGAAATTGTGGAAGCGGCAATCGAAGAAGATGCGCACGGCATTGCCATTACTTCCTATCAGGGTGGACACGTTGAATTTTTCAAATACATGAAAGATCTCCTTGCCGAAAACGGTTGCGGTCATATCAAAATTTTCGGCGGCGGCGGCGGAACGATTCTTCCCACAGAAATAGAAGAACTGCATGCGTACGGCATCACCCGCATCTACTCTCCTGATGACGGACGTCAAATGGGACTGGAAGGAATGATCGAAGATGTGATTGAAAAATGTCGGGAGAACGCCAAGACTTTAGTCGAAAAACCTGCCCAATGGAATGGCAAACTTCCGCTGGGTGAACAAAAAGATGTAAGAAGAATTGCCCGTGCCATCAGTTGCGCGGAACAAGGCATTCAATACAAAACACTACTGGAAGAAATTCAAAAACAAGAGGCGCAAACTAAAACGCCGGTACTTGGCATTACCGGTACGGGTGGTGCGGGTAAATCTTCCGTTACCGATGAAATAGTGAGAAGATTTCTGCATACTTACACGAATAAAACAATTGCCGTCATCTCCGTGGATCCTTCCAAAAAGAAAACAGGCGGTGCATTGTTAGGCGATCGTATCCGCATGAATTCCATTTCTCATCCGCGTGCTTACATGCGCAGTCTGGCTACCCGCGAAAGCGACAAAGCCCTGAGTGCTCATGTGCAGGAAGCGGTAGATGTATGTAAAGCTGCTGCGTTCGATTTCATCATTCTGGAAAGTGCGGGGGTTGGACAAAGCGATGCTTCGATCCTCGATTATTGTGATGTGAGTCTGTACGTGATGACACCCGAATACGGCGCTGCTTCACAGCTGGAAAAAATCAACATGCTGGATTACGCAGACGTAATCGCCATCAATAAATTTGATAAAGCCGGCGCACTCGATGCACTGGCTGATGTTAGAAAACAATACAAGCGCAATCATAAAGTCTTTACAGCAGCAGATAATGAATTGCCGATCATCGGCACCATCGCCTCGCAGTTCAACGATGCGGGTATCAATGAACTCTTTCAACATATCATTCAAAAAGTAGCCGATAAAACCTCGGTAAGCTTTGGCGGTAGTGAAGCCATTCGTCATAAAGACACGGTCAGCAAATCGCTTATCATCCCGCCGGCAAGAGTGCGTTATCTGAGTGAAATTGCAGATACGATCAAAGACTATAATCAACTGGTGGAAGAGCAGGCGCGTATTGCTTCCAAAATTTATCAGTTGCAGGGGGCAAAAGAAACCTTATCCCAAACCAATGCTCCGGCAGATTTATTGATTGTAATAGATCAACAAATCGCTTCGCTTACAGAACAACAAACGCCGGTTGCAAAAAAACTGGTGAACCACTGGCCGGATAAAGTAAAAGCCTATCAGCAGGATTTTTATGAATACAAGGTTAGGGAAAAAGTGATCAAACAACCGATGTTCACTACGAGTCTGAGCGGCACCCGCATTCCCAAAGTAGTATTGCCCAAATATCAAGACTGGGGCGACTTGCTAAAATGGCAGGCGCAGGAAAATGTGCCGGGTAGTTTTCCTTTTACGGCGGGCGTATTCCCACTTAAACGCGAAGGAGAAGATCCAACGAGAATGTTTGCCGGAGAAGGCGGACCGGAACGTACGAATAAACGTTTTCACTATGTGTCATTGGGTCAACCCGCTCATCGCTTGTCAACTGCTTTCGACAGCGTAACACTTTATGGAGAAGATCCTGCGCATCGTCCTGACATATATGGTAAAGTAGGAAACAGTGGCGTGAGCATTGCGAATGTGGATGATGCGAAAAAATTATACAGTGGTTTTGATCTCTGTGATCCTAAAACATCGGTGAGCATGACCATCAACGGTCCGGCTCCGATGCTGCTCGCTTTTTTCATGAATGCCGCCATTGATCAGCAATGTGAAAAATGGCTGGAGAAAGAAGGGAAATGGTCACTCGCAGAAGAAGCCTTCCAAAAGAAATACGGAAGCGAAAGCAGACCGATTTATAACAATACTTCTTTCCCCAATAGTTTGCCCGAAGGGAATAACGGTTTGGGTTTGAAATTGCTGGGATTAAGCGGAGATGAAGTATTGCCCGCAGATGCGTATCAGGAATGCAGAACCAGAGCGCTGCAACAGGTAAGAGGAACGGTGCAGGCAGATATTTTGAAAGAAGATCAGGCACAAAATACCTGTATCTTCTCAACAGAATTTGCTTTGAAATTAATGGGGGATGTGCAGCAGTATTTCATTGAGCAGAACGTGCGCAACTTTTATAGCGTAAGTATCAGCGGCTATCATATTGCCGAAGCAGGTGCGAATCCGATCACGCAATTAGCGTTCACGCTTGCGAATGGTTTCACTTATGTTGAGTATTATCTCAGTCGCGGCATGAACATTGATGATTTCGCTCCGAATCTTTCTTTCTTCTTCAGCAATGGCATGGATCCGGAATACAGTGTGATTGGTCGTGTTGCGAGAAAGGTCTGGGCAAAAGCTATGAAGTATAAATACAAGGCAAACAAACGCAGTCAGATGTTGAAATATCATATTCAGACATCCGGCAGAAGTTTGCATGCGCAGGAGATTGACTTCAATGATATCCGAACTACCCTTCAAGCGCTGTATGCGATTTATGACAACTGTAATTCTTTACACACCAATGCTTACGATGAAGCCATCACTACCCCCACGGAAGAAAGTGTGCGTCGTGCCATGGCGATTCAGTTGATTATTAATCGTGAGTTGGGTACGGCAAAGAATGAAAATCCCAATCAGGGTTCTTTCCTCATCGAAGAGTTGACCGATTTAGTGGAAGAAGCCGTGATGAATGAATTCAATCGCATTACCGAACGCGGCGGCGTATTGGGTTCGATGGAGAGAATGTATCAGCGCAATAAAATTCAGGAAGAAAGTTTATACTACGAACATCAGAAACATACAGGAGAATTACCCATTGTGGGCGTGAACACTTTCCTGAATAAAAACGGAAGTCCGACTACGATACCTGGTGAAGTCATTCGAAGTACCACAGAAGAGAAAGAGCAGCAGATCAATAATCTGAAAGCTTTCTGGAAACGCAATGAACATCGTTCAGCGGATGAGTTGAAAAAACTCAAGGAAGTGGCGGTGAGCAACGGCAATATCTTTGCTCAGTTGATGGAGACGGTGAAGTATTGTTCGCTCGGACAAATCACGCACGCATTGTACGAAGTAGGCGGACAGTATCGAAGGAATATGTAAGAGGAGGGATGACGTGTCGCTTACACTCCCTTCTTTCTTTTCAAAATGGAGAAATCGTCCTCCTCTTTGAGGATGGTATTGCTTAATATACCCAATCCATCCACTTCAAGTTCTACCACATCCCCTTCTTTCAGCCATTGTTCAGGATAGTTGGGGTCATTCAGTTTCCCTGTACCGTTCAATTCCAGAAAACAACCGGTGCCAACGGTGCCGCTTCCAATCACATCACCCGGATACAGGGTTACTCCATAGGAGGCACGTTCAATGATTTCTGCGAACGTCCAATCCATTTCTCCTACATTACCCTTGCTCACTTCCACCCCATTCACCCGACAACGCATGGTTAAGTTCCAGCTTTTACCTACATGATTTTCTTTTGCCGGAATTTCATACTGTTCTAATTCATCTAAAGTCACCAGCCACGGACCGATAGTGGTGGCGAAATCTTTTCCTTTTGCAGGGCCAAGATTCAGCAGCATTTCTTCCATCTGCAATCTTCTTGCACTCAGATCATTCATAATCATTAATCCGCCTATGTATTGATCGGCCTCCTCCGCTCTGATATTTCTTCCCTGCTTTGCAATGACAATTGCCACTTCCAGTTCGAAATCAAGTTTCTCAAAATGATCGGGCATACAACTTACGGCACCCGGACCCGAAATGCTTTGATGGTTGGTGAAATAAAAAATCGGATACTGATCGAATTCCGGAATCATTTCTACTTTGCGATTTCTTCTTGCAGCGGCTACGTGCTGACGAAAAGCATACCCGTCTCTGCAGGAAGTGGGATGCGGAACAGGAGCCAGTAAATCAACCTCGCTTCCGTTAAGTACCCGTCCGGGCAATAGTTTTCCGTTGCGGATATTTTGCAAGCCGGCTTGAATGACCGGCAAATATTCTTCCCAATAATTAAGCAGGATCGTCATGCTGTTGGGCAATTCAGGATGCAGTTGTTCCATGCCATAAATGCTGCCATTTTCCCAGATGCCGAGTTGCTCTTGTTCGTCGTGTAAATAAGAAACCAGTTTCACGTTGATGAAGGATTAAGTGAGAAAAAATTGATAGTCGAACAAAGATATTGTTTATAAAAATTTAATTATAAAAGAAAATAATTATCTGGTTGTCGGTTCCGCTTTGCGGAACGTTGTCAGGTTGTCTGCTTCGCTGGATTTGTTAGAATTATTCTATTTGTATTCAATTACTTTTGTACTATGATTTCTTCTCTCACTGATTTTCAATCTCCTTTTTTTATTGGCATTGCCGGAACGGGCATGAGCGCTCTTGCGCAATATCTTCAGGGAACCGGCATGCAGGTGAGCGGGAGTGACCGAAATTTTCAAACAGGCGTGCCTAATGATACGCAAACTAAACTGCAGGCAGAAGGCATTCAATGTTTTCCGCAGGACGGCTCGGGCATTACAAATGCTACCGATTTGATTGTAGTATCCACTGCCATTGAAGATACGGTTGCCGAAGTAGTGAAAGCGAAAGCCATGAACATTCCCATTATTAAAAGATCGGAATTGCTTGCGTTAATTGCAGCCGGGAAAAAAACAATTGCGGTTGGCGGCACTTCGGGAAAATCCACTACGGTGGCGATGATTTATGAAATCCTTTGTCATGCCAACTATGCTCCCGGAATCATCAGCGGTGCGGGATTAACTCGGTTGATTAAAGAAGGAAAGATTGGCAATGCGGCTGTAGGCAATGGTGAATGGCTGGTGATTGAAGCAGATGAAAGCGATGGATCTATTGTTCAATATCATCCTGAAATTGGAGTACTGCTGAATATAGACAAAGACCATCAGGAGCTGGATCAGTTGATCAACCTGTTTCAAATTTTCAAAAAGAATACCCGAAGTTTTTTTGTCGTCAATCAATCTCATAAAATAGCGCAGCAACTTACCTCCCAACCCGAATGGAATTTTTCCTCGGATGCAACGGATGATGCGGCTTATCATGCAACGGATTACAGTCAAAATGGATTTGCATCCACTTTTTTAATAAATAATATTCCTTTTGCTTTAACGAGTCCGGGCAAACACAATATGGAAAATGCTGCTGCTGCTGCAACGGTAGCTACCTTGATTGGCATTCCGCTTGAACAATCTGCCAAAGCTTTGAGCGAATATGAAGGTATTTACAGAAGGCATCAGGTGTTGGGACAGAAGAACGGCGTTTGGGTGGTGGATGATTATGCGCATAACCCCGCTAAATGTGCGGCTGCCATTGCCGCCTGTCAACCGGTTGCTTCGAAAGTAGTGGCTTGGTTTCAGCCACATGGGTATGGCCCTACTAAATTTCTCAAACAGGATTTCATTGATGAATTCACTAAAGTCTTGCGTTTGCAGGATGAAATATGGATGAGTGAAATTTATTATGCAGGTGGTACAGCAGTAAAAGATATTTCTGCCAAAGATCTTACCGACGCCATTGCGGCTAAAGGTGGTCGGGCTTATTTTGTCGAAAACAAAAAAGATTTGCCGGAAGCCATTCATGGACATTTAACAGAAGGAACGGTACTGCTTTTGATGGGTGCACGTGATCCCGGACTCGAAGCGTTTACGCGTTTTGTTTGGGAAAGTCTTTAGTTGTTTCTTTCCCTTTCTTATTAATCAGATACACGCCACCAAAAATCAATACAGCTGCTACCAGTTTATAGAGCGCTGGTTTTTCATTCATGAAAACAATGGCAATAACAGCGGAGAAAACAGGTTGGGTATAAATGTAAGCACCGGTGATAGTAGGGGAAAGATAATGAATGCCGTAAGCGATGAATAAGTAGGCAAAAAAAGTTGCTCCGATGGTTATCAGTGCGAGCGCAAGCCATGAATCGTTGGTGAAAGCATCCCAGCGGGTTTGTTGAAAATCATTCCAGCAGAAAGGCAATACATAGAAGAGTCCGATCGTAAATATCCATCTTGTCACTTGTATGGGTGTATAGTGTTGTATAAGCGGTTTCACTAAAATCATATAAACCGCATAGGAGACAGCATTGATGACAATGAAAATATCTCCGGTCAGCATGTCGGATCCAAGTGCCGAATTTTCTCTTGACATTACCAGCAATGTTCCTCCTCCGAATGCACAAGCCAGTCCCGCAATTTTACCCAAGGTCAATTGTTCTGTTCGGGTGAAGAGTGCCAAGATCAGCAGAATCACCGGTGTAGTGAGAATGAGCAGGGCGGCATGGATCGGTGTAGTCATGGTAAGCCCTTTGATAAACATTAATTGATTAAGGGCTACTCCCGTGAGGGCGCATAGTAAAAAACGGGGAATATGTTTTTTATTGATTCCTCCATTCACAGGTTTAAATAGAAACAAAAGCCAGAATAATGCGGTGGCGGTTACTACACGCATCAGATTCAGTCCGAAAGGTAAAATGAGGGAAGGAGAGATGAGTTTAACGAAACTGAAATTGACACCGAAAATTATATTCGCAGCTATCAGCGCCAGGTGCGCTTGGGTTTGTTTGTTTTTGAACATGAATGATAAAGTGCAAAGATAATCTATGATACGAACGCTACACATTTCGATATCGTCATCCTGCTCAATATGACAAATTCATTTTTCTATTAGCTTTTTATTTTTATCATAGAGGCTCGGAGACTCGGAGGCTCGGAGTTGATATTTCTCGGCGGCTTTTAAGCTATGGATGAAGCTATTATACAAATTAAAATTGAACTCCTCATGAGGAAATCTGCTTTGAGTTTCTGTGAGCATTCTTAAAGCCTCCTCCAATTGAAAACATTCCTGCCGCAGAACCGGAAACCAATTTTGCGCTGACATTCTCTCTGCCAGATACTCCTGCTCGGTTTGACCTGGAGTGGGAATCAGTAAGGCTTTCTTGTTGCAGCGGATTAAATCCATCAACGTAGTGTATCCGCTCCGACAAATAACTTTTTCAGCTTGCGAGAATGCTTGTTGTATAGTCGTATGGTCTGCCAGGTTGATGATAGTTACTCTTTTAGGAACAGGGTCTTTTGGCATAGGAAGCGTTGTTCCTCTGATCAATAAGATTTTTTTTCCCTCTTCACCAATTTGTTGAAGAATGATTTTTTCTAACAGACTTCTTTGCGGTTCAGGGCCCGAGAGGAGAATCAGTAAATCGTAGACATATTGAGTGCTAGTGGTTGGCTGCAGGCGACTGAGCAATCCGATGTAACGAACATTTTTTGTTTTGACGGGATGCGATAATTTTCCCGAAAGATTTATCATATCTCCTATATCGGGCACCCAGATTTCATTAAATGGCTTCATAAAATGGCGATGGATAAAGGAGAGCAGATTGTCGCCAGGTTTTCCATAGCCCGATTGTGGATGCAGCTGATGGGTAAGGTAAATATTGTAAGCTTCGGCGTGATAAAATCCCGGCCGGTTATCACTAATAATCAAATCCCATCGATACTGAGGATATTGTTGCAGAAGCCATTGTTTTTCATTTCTGATAGAACGAAGGATTTGAGGGGTTTGTTGAATGATTTTCCACTTTAGGTTTCGTTTGGCATAACGAATTTGATATCCGGGCAGAGTCAGTAAGGGAATTTCGGGAAAGGAGGCCTTCAGCAATTGCGCAACCATCCCTTCTCCCGCCAGCGTAACTTCCCACCCCTGGGAGAGAAAGGCCTTAATCAGCGGAATGCAACGAGTAGCATGACCCAAACCCCAGTCGAGTGGTGCAACAATCACTTTTGGCATAAATGAAAAATCTGTTTGGAAAATACGAATAAATTCTGCGGATGAAGTAATTTTATGTGAATCGTTATCGTTTCATTCTAAAACATTTTATAATGTATTTGAGAAAACTGGTTTGTAGTGTTTTGGTAATTTGTTTAGCTGTTTCTTTGTTTGTACAGCAGGGCTGTTCCTCCTCAAAGAAAAATAGCTGTAAGTGTCCGAACAAAAAAGGAATGGTAGGGTATTAATAATTATGGGGTATCTGAATAAAAAATATCAATTGGTTCATGCCCGCAATCATTACGAAAGCGATCTTCGTTTGTCTGAGGAGTTGCGATTGGTGAAACTTTTTGATCGGGTATTCGATCTTGAAAATATTTGTCGAAGCGCCACCCTCATAGATCTTCACGGTTATCGGGTGTATAATGGAGGAGGCAGGGTGAAGAAAGCGCTTACGCGCAGAGATAAATTGCCGTTTTATTTTGTGGTGTATAATAACTAAAATAAACGGTTCTTTTACTCTACTCTAATAATTAAAATATGATAAAAGACGCACATTAGTGCGTCTCTACAGATACTTATCCCCCTTCTTGCGTTTTACTTCCCCTACATATTCTTTGATTTCCTGCTCTTTATCTTTTTTACAAATTAAAAGTACATCGTCTGTGTCAACAATAATATAATCCTCTAATCCCTGGAGGAGCACCAGTTTGTGGTTAGGAGCATGCACCATATTTTTTACCGCATCTATGACCATTACATTTTTGCCTGCGACCGCATTCCCGAAATAATCTTTTTCCATGTTTTCATAGGCGCTGTTCCAGGTGCCAAGATCGCTCCACCCAAACGAGGAGGGAACTACATAAACGTTGGTTGCTTTTTCCAATATGCCGTAATCAATGGAAATATTGGTGCATTGAGGGTAAATCCGCTCAATGGCGGCCGGCTCATTATCTGAATTTAATTTATCTTTTTCATTGACAAATAATTCATTCATTTCCGGTAGATGTTTCTCGAAAGCTTCCAGTAAACTACTCAGTTTCCAAACGAAAATACCTGCGTTCCATAAGAAATCTCCGCTTGCCAGAAATGTTTTAGCCAGTTCCAGATTGGGCTTTTCCGTAAAGGTTTTTACTTTATAAATCTGATCCGCTACCGGCATCGTTTCGTGTTGTATATAACCATAGCCCGTATTGGGATAAGTAGGTTTGATGCCGAGGGTAACCAATGCGTTAATCTCACTTACAAATTGAAAAGCATGGCTACATACTTGTTCAAATGCAGGACCGTCGAGAATAATATGGTCGGCAGGAGCACAAATGAGTAACGCTTCGGGATCTATTTTTTCCAGCTTGTGCGCGATATACGCAATACAGGGCGCAGTATTTTTTCTAGAGGGTTCGCTTACGATATTGGCAGCGGGTAATTCAGGCAACTGTTCGGCTACAATTGAAGCATATTCGGATGCGGTAACCACAAAGATGTTTTCTGCCGGTATGAAATGCCGGAATCGGTCATATGTTCCTTGAATGAGGGTGCGTCCGGTGTGGAGAATATCCAGAAATTGTTTGGGAAAGGCGGTACGACTCATGGGCCAGAAACGGCTTCCGATTCCTCCGGCCATAATAGCTACGTAGTGATGAGGGTTCATTTTAATGAATAAGCGGCAAAATTATTGTTTTTTTCTGAGCCTCTAATATTTCGCTAGAACAGTAAGACCGGCTTTTACTTTTTCATTGAGCTTTACTGTAATTTCAGTTCCGGGAGGAAGCAGCAGATCTACTCTTGACCCGAATTTGATAAAACCGAGCTCTCCGCCCTGCTCAGCTTTCATGCCGGGTTGCATATAGTTCACAATTCTTCTTGCCAGCGCGCCGGCAATCTGTTTCACTAAAATGGAAATTCGTTCGTTTTGGATGACCACGCTGTGCCGTTCGTTGTCAGTAGAGGATTTCGGATGCCAGGCCACCAGATATTTGCCGGGATGATACTTGGAGTAAATCACTTCTCCGGATATCGGATGTGTATTCAAATGCACATTGGCCGGACTCATGAATACACTCAACTGGATGCGCGCATCTTTAAAATATTCTGTATCGTTGATGGTTTCAATGGCAACGACTTTTCCGTCACAGGGACTAGTAATGATATTGTCCCCCCGAACAGGTTGGCGGGAAGGAACGCGAAAAAAGGAAACGATGAATAACCAGAACAGCAGCATCAGTAGGGATACCGCATAGTAAATGGCAGTATAATCAGCGCCAATCCACTTATACAATAAATAATTCAACAGTGAAAGAAAAACAGCTGTAATAGCAATGGTAGGATATCCCTCTCTATGTATAGTCATAAACTGATTGAGCCGCGAATGTACAAATTAATCAGCCAATCAATTAATCATCAATGGCATTACCAGCATCAATACTTCCTCCCCTTCTTTTTCTTCTGCAGGTTTTAGCAATCCGGCTTTGCTAGGCATGCTCAATTCCAGTTTGGCTTCATCCGTTTCTAAAGCAGCTAACATTTCAATGAGAAAACGTGCATTGAAAGCAATCTGCATATCTTCTCCATCGAAACGACAACTCATGCGCTCGTTTCCTTCAAAGTTGAAATCATTATCCTGTGCTGCCAGATGTAATTCACTGCCCTGGATATTCAGTACTACTTGATTTGTACTTTTATTACTAAACACGACTACCCTGCGAAGGGCGGATTGAAAATCGGATCGGTTGACAAACAGCGAATAAGGGTTGTCGGCAGGGATCACTACTCTGTAATCCGGGAAACGCGCATCAATGAGCCGGCACACCATTTCGGTGGTGCCATGGGTTACAAAAAAGTGATTCTTATTGTAAGAAAGCGTTAATGTATCCTCATTATCGGGTAAAGCCGACTTTAATAAATTCAAAGGTTTTTTCGGGACGATAAAAGATTCCTTTTTTGGACAGGATACATCGGTACGGGTATAACGTACCAGTCGATGCGCATCCGTTGCCACACAGGTTAATCCCTTTTTATCAAGTTCAAAAAATACGCCGGTCATGGCGGGACGAAGATCGTCGGAGCTCACTGCAAAAATCGTTTTGTTGATCGCCGTCACCAATGCGGTGGAACTGCATTCAAATGAGCTGGTATCGTCTGCAACCGGTTCTTTGGGAAAAGATTCGGGGCTCTCTCCCATAATTTTATATTTCCCGTTATTGCTGGTAATTTCTACCGCATAATTTTCTTCAATGGAAAAAGTAAGCGGCTGATCGGGTAAATTTTTAAGCGTATCCATGAGAATGCGCGCAGGGATACAAATGCGACCTTTTTCTTTACTCTCGATCGTAAGATGGATTTTCATTACGGTTTCGAGATCGGTGGCTACGACGGTCAGCTTTCCTTCGCTGATTTCAAATAAAAAATCTTCCAGTATAGGCAATACAGTATTGGCATTGATAACCCCGTTAATCTGCTGGAGTTGTTTGAGTAAAAGGGAGGATGAAACAATAAACTTCATAATTGAATAGATTTTGCGGAAGATATAAAATATCCGGTTTGCTCCGCAAATTAAGATTTAGTTTGCTAACTTGATTATTCCCAACCAAACTATATTTGCCCTATGCGTATTCATTCTAAACTGCCCCATACGGGCATCAATATTTTTTCCGTGATGAGCGCGCTTGCGCGCGAATACAATGCTATTAATCTAGGGCAGGGTTTTCCTGATTTTCCTATGAACGGCGAGTTGATAGAAAGGGTCGCCAAAGCGATGCGTGACGGAGAAAATCAATATGCTCCTATGCCAGGACATGCAGGACTTCGTGCCCAAATCGCTGCAAAAATTGAAAGTCTTTACCAATATCATCCTGACCCTGCTACGGAAATCACCATTACGCCCGGTGCTACCTACGCGATTTATACTGCGCTTACTGCTATTTTATCTCCCTTAGATGAGGTAATTGTGTTTGAGCCCTGCTATGACAGTTATATTCCGAATATAGAGGTCAATGGCGCTAAAGCGGTTACTGTTCCGCTGCAGGATAAAGATTTTAGTATTGACTGGTCTTTGGTAGAGGATGCCATTACCCCGAAAACCAAAGCTATTATATTGAATTCTCCTCATAATCCAACCGGAAAAGTGTTGCAGGAAGAAGATATTGTTGCCTTGCAAAAAATAGTAGCCAACCACGCCCTTTTTTTAGTGAGCGATGAAGTGTACGAACATCTTGTGTTCGATGGTTTAAATCATTTGAGCTTTCTTCAATATCCCGATCTGATGGAGCGCAGTTTTGTCTGTTTTTCCTTTGGCAAAACGTATAACTGTACCGGATGGAAACTGGGTTATTGCGTTGCTCCCGAACCATTGATGAATGAATTCAGAAAAATTCATCAATACAATGCTTTCACCTGTCATACTCCTTCTCAGGTTGCCCTGGCTGATTTTCTGACTGTTCCTGCACATTACCTTCAACAGAGCAAGCTGATGCAGGAAAAAAGAGATTATTTGATTGAATGTATGAAAGGTTCCCGATTTCGTTTCCTGCCTTCTTATGGAAGTTTTTTTATCTGTGCCGACTACAGTGCTATCAGCATGGAGAACGATCTTGAATTTACGGAGCGACTCACTAAAGAAGCAGGCGTTACGTTGATTCCTTTGTCTTCTTTCTATCGCAATCCGCCGTTACACAATCATTTCGTTCGCTTTTGTTTTGCGAAAGAAAATAACACCCTTAAAGAAGCGGCGAATCGGCTTCTTTCTTATGAAGCCGGCCTTAGGTCTGCTCATTGAATACCCATTCCTTAAGCAGCGCATCTTTTTCCTCATTGTTCAATCCTTCGGTGAGAGAAAAGCAGCAGTAGTGAATTCTGTTGCTTCCTGCAATATCCAGTTGCTCATAATGTGTCTTGATTTGCAACTCAGGACTAAGATTCGTTTGCGCATAGAGCTGGTCGGTTTTTTCATGCAAAAACAATCCATACAGCTCAATCACTTTTAATGTAAAGCGATAGAGGTTGGGGGAGTCAGTCTTTAAATGAATTTTTGCATGAGGAGGCAGAAAGCGATTATACAGCCGCAAATATTTTGGGTGTGTGAGTCTTTTTTTATGTTTGGAATCACGCAACTGCGGATCGGGAAAAGTGATCCAAATCTCTTCCACTTCCCCCGGATCGAAATATTCCGTAATGCGATCTATCTGTGTACGCAGAAAGCCTACATTTTTTAAATTTTCCGATATAACCGTTTTAGCACCGACCCACAAACGATTTCCTTTTTGATCCACCCCGATAAAATTTCTGTCGGGATGCAATCTTCCCATTCCTACTGCGTACTCTCCTTTTCCGCAAGCGAGCTCAAGCGTAATCAAATGATTATTGCCAAACCATGCTTTCCATTTTCCTTTCATGTCCTCCGGATATTGCAGTACATGAGGAAAGGTTTCCAGCTCTGCGAATCTTATTAGTTTTTTTTGACCCATAGCGTTGCAAAGGTATTAAAGGGAATAACCCCTTTTATCAGATTAAATTTGTTCATTAAGTTTTCAGACATTATGTTTGAAGCCCCAAAGATTTAAAATTTAACGATGATTGCTTCTGCCAAAACCGAATTACGCGAGTGGGTAGATAAAATGGCTGCCCATTTGTGTCCTGTCAATATTCACTGGTGCGATGGCACACAGGAAGAATATGACCGCCTTTGCAACCAGTTGGTTGAAAAAGGTACATTTATTAAACTCAATCCGCAAAAAAGGCCTAACAGCTATGCCTGTTTCAGCGATCCGAGCGATGTGGCACGCGTGGAGGATCGAACCTTTATCTGCAGTCGCAGGAAAGACGATGCCGGCCCCACCAACAATTGGATGGAGCCCAACCAAATGAAAGAGTTGCTGGAATCCTTAACCGGCGGCTCCATGAAAGGGCGCACCTTATATGTGATTCCGTTTTGTATGGGACCTGTCGGTTCTCCCTATGCGCGATATGGGGTGCAACTGACCGACAGCGAATATGTGGTCATCAATATGCGCATCATGACGCGTATGGGAAAAGAAATCATGCCGTACGTGGGAAGTGATTTTGTAAAATGTGTGCATACGTTGGGAGCGCCGCTTGAGCAGGGACAAAAAGATGTGAAGTGGCCCTGTAATCCCACGGTAAAATATATCACTCATTTTCCTGAAGACCGGCTGATTGTTTCTTATGGAAGCGGTTATGGAGGGAATGCGTTGTTGGGGAAAAAATGTTTTGCCCTTCGCATTGCGAGCGTGATGGGAAGAGAAGAAAACTGGCTGGCCGAGCACATGCTGATTTTGGGAGTAGAATCTCCTGAGAAAGAAAAAAGCTATGTGGCCGCTGCATTTCCCAGTGCGTGTGGCAAAACAAATTTCGCGATGATGATTCCGCCGGAAGGAATGGAAGGCTGGAAAATTACGACCGTAGGCGATGATATTGCCTGGTTGCACAAAGGAGAGGACGGAAAAGTGTATGCCATCAATCCGGAAGCAGGATATTTTGGAGTGGCTCCGGGTACCAATGAAAAAACGAATCCCAATGCGATGCAGTCTATCCGCAAGGATACCATTTTCACCAATGTTGCTATTACAGCAGACGGTGATGTATGGTGGGAAGGCATGACGAAAGAAATACCGGAAGGATTGACCGACTGGCATGGCCAGCCCTACAATCCTGCGAGCGGCAAGCCTGCGGCGCATCCAAATGCGCGCTTTACTGCTCCTGCCTATTTGAACCCGGTGATTGATCCGCAATGGGATGACAAAAGTGGGGTACCTGTTTCCGCTTTTATTTTTGGAGGAAGAAGAGGAAGTGCCATTCCATTGGTGTATCAATCCTTCAACTGGAGTTATGGCGTTTATCTGGCAGCAACGATGGGCAGTGAAATGACCGCTGCTGCTTTTGGAGAATTAGGCAAGGTGAGAAGGGATCCGTTTGCTATGCTGCCTTTCCTTGGTTATCATTTGGGAGATTATTTCAATCACTGGTTGCAGTTTGGTCGCGACCTTCCCAATGCGCCGCGCATCTTTGGCGTGAACTGGTTCAGAAAAGATGCCGATGGCAATTTCGCATGGCCCGGATTCGGACAAAATATGCGTGTGCTTAAATGGATAGTACAGCGTACCAAAGGAAAAGCAAGTGCGGTAGAGTGTCCGATTGGCTGGAGACCCCGCTACAGAGATATTTGCTGGGATGGTATGGAGCAATACACGCGCGAACAATTCAATGCCATTATGAACGTGGAGCGTGAACTGTGGAAACAGGAACTGTTGGGGCATGAAGAATTGTTTGAGAAAGCATATGACCGCCTTCCCAAGGAATTCTTCTTTATGCGCGAGCTGTTATTGTCTGCATTGTGGAGGAGTCCGGAAAACTATACGTTGGCTCCGGAAAGGCAAGATTAGAAAACTCCAAAACTATTTCCTAAAACCCTTATTCAGTAAGGGTTTTATCGTTTTTAAATCAGCGGAAATCGAGGGATGAATTCACGTGTTCGTCCTGATGAAGAGTGCAATGCTGTTCGGATGAAGTAAAAAAAACGGCATTTTCCCCAATGAAAAAAGCGAAAAAAAATTTTCCTTAAAAATATGTTGGTATTATAAAAATTTTATCTTTGGTAACCGTTAAGACATCTTAACCCATTAACATTCAAAACTTTTAAACAATGGCAACAAAAAAAGCAAAGAAAGCCGCTCCTAAAAAAGCTGCGAAAAAAGCTGCTCCTAAAAAAGCTGCAAAGAAAGCTGCTCCTAAAAAAGCAGTGAAAAAAGCCGCTCCTAAAAAAGCTGCAAAGAAAGCTGCTCCTAAAAAAGCTGCTCCTAAAAAGAAATCAACTCGTAAACCCAATGCTGCATTCATGAAAGCGCTTACTCCAAGTGCTGAACTCGCTGCAGTAATCGGCAGCAAACCGGTACCTCGTACTGAAGCTGTTAAAAAAATCTGGGATTACATCAAAGCAAACAAATTACAAGACAGCTCCAACAAACGTCAGATTAATGCAGATGCTAAATTGAAACCTGTATTAGGTGGAAAATCATCAGCATCTATGTTTGATCTTGCTAAATATCTTTCTAAGCATTTAAGCTAAGAAGGTGTTTATTACTATTTTAAACCGCAGTTTTCACTGCGGTTTTTTTATGCCTTTATTGCGATTGAAAGCTTTTATTCTCGCCCGTATATTTTTACGGATGTCTCCATAAAACATATTGATATCTCCGGCATGATAGTTTTTGGGATTGTATAAAAATCCAAAAGGCACTTTGGGTTTGTTCGTCCATACGATCCCATGATGTATCTGCGCTTCCTGAGTGTTGGCGCGTAGTTTTTGAAAGTCATATAAAACGGAGCCAACATGATGAACAGGTGCGATCCAATTCGTATCCTGTTGCCATGTAATCGGATTGCTTACCAAAGAAATTTCTTTTTCTTTTTTAACCCAATCCGGATAATATCCTTTTTTAAACAATCTCCACCCGGTAAAGCATCCCGTTGCTAAAGAATCACTGCAATATTTTATGGCAGAAAAATAATGTGGAGGTAGCGGCATTCCCCAGAGATAAGCAACTACAAGCTGGGAGGTCAATAATTTTGATTCAAAAAATTCTTTCAGCAACCTGCCTGCATGTAATGTCCCCTGACTATGAGCGGCGATAATGATGGGTCTGCCATTGTTTTCTCTTTCCAGATAATATTCAAATGCTGTTTTAATATCCAGATATGCCAGCTTGAAAGCCTCTTTGGCAGTTGAAGTATCTGCTGTATAAAACATGCCGATATGTGCTTGTCTGTAACGCGGCGCAAAAACGCGACAATCCGCATTAAATACACTCGCCTGATACAAGATGCTTGTTAAATCTGTTTTGGCATTAATGGAAGCGTCCTCAATGGAGGCGTTGGTTAAGTTGAATTGCTTTCTCTTTTCAGTGAATGTAGTAGGATGTAAAAAAAACACATCTGCTTCTTGTTCTCCCGACACCTCCGAAAGTCCGGCAGGAATACTGTCCGAAGGATCCCGAAGAGCAGGATGTGCAGCCCAGTATTTCAAGCGAGTGTAATCGGGAACGCTGTCAACTGCATCATTGTATTTTTTTTGATAGTCGGGCAGCGCTTGCTTGTAGCTTGCCATACAGGAGGAAATAAAAGCGATGACAATGATCAGCAATCCGGTTTTTGTAATACGCAAAACATTTCTAAATTTTGTAAATCGGTTAAGGGCTTGCATTCTCTTCAATTAGAATTGTAAAATTAACCGGGAACAGGACAGCTTTATAATTTAAATTCATTCTTACGAATTACTTACGCACGCATATTTCTTTTTTAAAATCTGTTTTTCTCTATGCGCTTACTGCTTTTGGAGGACCCCAAGCGCATATCGGACTGATGATGAAAACCTTTGTGAATAAGAGGAAAGACCTGAGCTCAGAGGAACTGATGGAAATCCATTCGCTTTGTCAATTGCTGCCCGGCGCGTCCTCTACTCAAACCCTTTGTATCATCGGGTATAAGAAGGGAGGAGTTGCACTTGCGGTGCTTACCTTTATTTTATGGATACTACCTGCCTGCATTTTGATGGGAGGATTTTCTTTTTTATATGCCAATCTTCATCACCATGCCATCAAGCCAACAATGTTTCAGTTTCTTCACTCTATGGCAATCGGTTTTTTGATCTATGCCACTTATCAGGCTTTTGTGCATCATATCAAGAATACCATTACGCGTGTTATCGGACTGGCAGCCTTAGCAGGAGGGTATCTTTTTTTTCATACCCCCTGGGTGTTTCCTGTATTGATTATTTTAGGAGGCCTAGCCACCAACTTCAGTAAAAAAAGAATTCCTGCAAAAGAAAAACCGTCGAATCATTTACGATGGACGAATATCTGGTTGTTCTTAATTGTATTTGTGGTGGCGGGATATTTGAGTGAAACAGCGCGTAAGGAAAACTGGGAAAACAGAAAATCGTTCAATCTTTTTGAAAACTTTTATCGCTTTGGAAGTTTGGTTTTTGGGGGAGGACAAGTGCTGATTCCTATGATGTATGAGCAGTTTGTAGCACGTGAAAAAATGCAGTATATGCAACCGGAGGAGCTGATGACCGGCGCAGGGATGGTGCAGGCAGTTCCCGGTCCGGTATTTTCCGTGGCAGCTTATGCCGGAGGAATGGTAATGCGCGAAGAGGGAATCGGACAACAAGTGCTGGGTTGTATCATCGGTGCTGTTGCCATTTTTTTACCGGGCTTGCTATTGGTTTTGTTTTTTTGGCCGTTGTGGGAAAACCTGAAAAAATATGTCATCATCTATCGGTCGCTGGAAGGCATATTAGCTGCGGTAGTGGGGTTGATGTGGGCGGCAGTATTGTGTTTATCGAAAGATCTCTTTCTTCAAAATACACCAGCCATTGACCGTGTTCATTTTATGGTGGTAGTAACAACTATTTACTTGTTGAGCTTAACCAAAATTCCTCCGCCCTTTATTGCTTTGTTCTGTTTATTCCTCGGCTGGTGGTTTTAATCGGTAATAATTATTCCGTTCCAGTTCGGCGCGCACTTCTTCCGGCAAAAGAAATTGAATGGATTTCTGCCGCTGTATTAATCCTCTGATATGGGAAGAAGAGATGGATAAAAGTGGCGCGTCTATAGCGACCAGATTTTTTACCAATGGATTGGCTGCATCAAATCCGGGACGACGGTAAACATAAATCGGATATTCATTCATGATGATTGCTGCATTTTTCCATTTGGTAATGTTTTGAATACTATCGCTGCCCATAATAATGGAAAAATCGTGATCCGGATATTTTTCTTTCAAATAGGTTAACGTGTTAATGGTGTAGGAAGGTTTGGGCAAACGAAACTCAATATCTACCGGTTTGATATTGGGCGTTTTTTCAGTAGCGAGACGCACCAAATGCAGGCGATGATATTCGTTCAGCAGTTGTGCAGATTCTTTAAAAGGGTTTTGGGGAGAAACAACCATCCATATTTGAGACAGATCCGTTTCATTCAACAGGTGTTGTGCAATAATAAGATGCCCGTGATGAATAGGGTTGAAAGAACCAAAAAACAAACCGATTTTCATGGGGTAAAGTTCGTGAATTTTACAGAAGACGACGGTATCAAAAACAGGGCTCTGCCTATTATTTCTTCACTACTCTCATTAAATCGTCCAGATAGTCTGTTTGCACTTCCTGTATTTCCAGTAGTTTTTTATTTTGATGCACCAGCAGGTGATCTATTTTCTCACTCAATAATTTGATTTCCAGTTCTGCTTTGAGGTTGATTTTGTAATCATGCTCCGCCCTGCGTCTGTCTTTTTCTTCCTGCCTGTTTTGGCTCATCATGATAATAGGCGCCTGAATGGCAGCCAGACAAGAAAGGATAAGATTGAGCAGAATAAACGGATAGGGATCAAATGGTTTATTGGCGAATGCCCAAATATTGATGGCAATCCAGATGAGGATAAAAAGAAAAAAACTGATGATAAAAATCCAGCTTCCTCCAAATGCGGCAACGCTGTCCGCTACTTTTTGTCCGAATGTTAAATCCTTTTCTATTTCATCCTGAATGTTTTCTGAAAGAATGGCGTTGTTTTTAATTGCCTCCATTACATCTTTATCGAGCAGCGCCAATTCTCCTTTTTCTTCTTGTATCAGATGTGTTAAATAGCGTCTTCTGTATTTATTCAATTCTGATATGGAAATGAAATCATGTTGACTAAATGCAGGAAAATCTTTTTTAATAAAATCAAACACAGCTTCTCTGATATCGCTGCCAGATACTTGTTCTCCCGGGTGCAAGAGTTCTCCGGATATAAAGCTGTGATTCACCAATTTCATTTATGTAAAAATAGGAGAAGTCAAGCAATGATTCCAAGGCTTTTCGTTGCTTCTTCAGAGGATGTTTTCCAGCTCACTCAGGTGATAGATGGTATAAGTGGGCGTGAGCTCGATGGTTTGTCGCAGGTGATTCACAAATACGGTGTCCATGCCGGCATTGATGCCGCCGAGTATATCTGCATCCGGATTGTCACCAATCATGATGCTTTCCTGTAAGGAGGCCCCTGTTTTTTGCAGAGCGAAATCGAAAATTTCCTTTTTGGGCTTTACGCTGTTGCTGGCTTCACTGGTAATGACATGCGTAAAATAGTGAGAAAGGGACGCATGCTCCAGTTTTTTATGTTGTGTTTTTTCAAAGCCGTTGGTGATTAAATGAAGGGTGTAGTTTTTGGTTTTAAGATGTGAAAGGATTTCGTGCGTATGGGGGAATAGATTTTTTTTGCCGGGAAGTATATCGAGAAAAAGATCACTCATGTTTTTGGCAAGTGCTTCATCGCCTATTTTAAATTCAAGGAGTGTTCGCGACATTCTTTTCCATTTGAGGTCTTCCGCGCTGATGAAGCCTTTGTGATAGCGATCCCATAACAGGGCATTGTGATGCAGGTAATGGGAGGTGAAGGCGTTGAAATCGGGAATGCCTTTTTCAGAAAGCAGGAGTTGATTGTAAACATCCTGCAATGTTTCCATAGCATTGGTGTCGAAGTCCCATAACGTATGGTCGAGATCGAAGAAAATATGTTGGTATTTGCGGGAAGGGTTCATGCTGCCTTGCAATTTATCACTTTCCATCGTAAGCCTTCAATGCTTTTTGAAGTTCATCCAACACTCTTTTTTGGAGCGAGAGGGGTTCAATGACTTTGATGCTGCCGGTCATGGAGATGATTTTTCTGAACAGCTCATCATTATTGATAACGCGCAACTCAAACAATAAGCGGTCTTCGCTTGATTCAAGGGTTTTTTGGGAGGGGTGGATGAGTTGCAGCGGAAGTGCTCTTGCAAGCGGGCCCGTTGCTTCCATTACAATACGTTCTACTTGGGCGTTTTCACCTCCCATAATGCCGATGGCATTTTGAAAATGTTCGACAGGATTGAATTCTTTCCGGATAAAAATCTGTGATTCGTCTATGAATACCTCTTGAAATTTATCGAGATGATAGACCAGAAATAGTTTTCTTTTGGTATTCCAGCCCAACAAATACCAGGCGTTTTTTACTTCTTTCAGGTAATGCGGCTCCAGCGAATGTTCCCTGATTTCATTTTTATAGGTATTGTTGTATATGAAGCGAATCGGGTTTCGGTTTTTAATGGCATCATAGATTTGTTTGATCCATTCTCTGCCCGGAACGAGGTCGGAGGTTTCGAATTCCAGATAGGGAGTAATGGCTTCTTCCGACCATTCTGAGAGAGAGAAGCGGGTGTTGATTTTCTGGATAGCATCAGACAGGTTTTTTAATACAGGGATTTCTCCGAAGGATTTCAGGAGGGAAACGGATTCCTGGAGTGCTTCGGTTTCCTGATCGTTCAGTGCCAGTCCGTCGATGCTGTATTCCGGGTCTGTGTAATAGTATCCCTTGTTTCGTTTGCAATATTTGATGGGGGCGTTGTAGCCCAGGGATGCATCGTTTCTCATGGCATCAAAATCTTTTTCAAGACTTGAAACAGAGATGGCTTCTTCTACCGTGCCATACAGATCCTGACAGATTTTTTCAAGAATATATTGTTTGGTAGGGTATTTTCTGAGTTTGTTGGTAAGACAGCGGTCTATGATTCTGTATCGAATGAGTGCATTTTTATTTGCCGGCATAGCATTCTTTCGGGTAAAATTAAAAAAACGGGCGGATAGATTTATTTCTTTTTTGCTTTGCAAATAGGTTGCAATCTGCCAGTCTATGTTTGCAGGAGTTAATTGATTCTATTCTTTTAAATTAGAATTTGCTTTTATGAACTTGTACGCTGGCACATAAACGGTTTTAAAATTAATAAGATTGTCTTATTGCCTTCCCGGCAGTGTGGCAATTATTATTCACTTAAAACTGTATACCATGTACAAGATCATCGTTTCAACCTCTCGTGCATTCACGAACGGCGAAGTTTTCGCCCAAACATTAGACTCAGTGATTTCGGAAGTTGCTGAGGAAGTCACTTTATTGATTCCGGAAAACTGTGTAAAGACCCGGCAAATGGCGCTACGCTACGCCATAGACAAGCAGGTGGCGGTAAAAATTATCGGGGCGCATTCTTCTTTCGGGCAATTCGCTGCTGCTATTCAGAGTGATGCGCTTGCTAGGGAAGGACATTATTGCCTTCTGTTTCAAACCGGCATCAAAACGAATATCAAGTTGCTGGAAGAAGCCTGCGAAAAATACCAGAAACCCATCCGGTACGTCCGGGCCTGAGAAAATCACGCAGGGGCATCGTCAATGATGCCCCTTTTTTTTTGCTCCAAAAAACTTTTATCTTTTTGCTAAAATTTTTATCATAATGTTTGCTAAATTATTTAGTTTTACGGAAACATTTGGATTATGGATGAGTTATTTTTTGGCGCTGCCTATAAGGGCAGCAAACAATTTACGCAGCAGCAGGTGCCGGTGGCGAATGCCACCGGATTCGGGGCGCCTACCGACGACTATGCCGGGAGGGGTATTGATTTAAACGAGCAGTTGATTCGCAATAAGCCGGCAACCTTCTTTTTTAAAATGAAAGGAGACGCTATGCAGGATGCCGGTCTTTTTGAAGGAGATGTGCTGATTGTGGATCGCTCTTTGCCGCTGAATAATGGCAAGATCATTGTGGCCATTCTCAATGGAGAATTGCTGGTGCGACGATTTCACCGCAACTTCACGTCATCGTTTCTGGTGCCGGAAAATTCCCGCTACAAGCCCATCAATCTTTCCGAGTTCAGCGATTTCAAGTTATGGGGGGTAGTGGTGTATTCTATTCATGCCGTGGGATAATTAATCGCATACAATGATGATCGGGATTGTGGATTGCAACAGTTTTTATTGTTCCTGTGAGCAACTCTTTCTGCCTTCGCTGAAGAACCGACCGGTGGTGGTATTGAGTAATAATGACGGCTGTATTATTTCGCGGACAGATGAGGCTAAGGCGGCAGGGATTGTGATGGGAGAGCCGTATTTTATGAATAAGGAAAAAATCCGGCAGCATCAGGTCGCCGTGTTTTCCAGTAATTATACTTTGTATGGAGATATGAGTAGAAGGGTAATGGATACGCTTCGGATGATGGTGGGTGCGCAGCAGGTGGAGGTTTATTCGGTAGATGAAGCTTTTATCACCTTGCCCGATTTGTCGGAGTCGGAGCTGCATGCTTTTGCAGAGCGCTTGCGCAATACAACGGAGCAGTGGACCGGCATTCCGGTTTCCATTGGCATTGCGCCCACTAAAGTATTGAGTAAAGTGGCGAATCGGCTGGCAAAGAAAAATAAAAAAGCGACGGGTTGCATTCGGGTACTATCTAGTCGGGAAGGGATAGACGATGCGTTGGAGCAAACGCCGGTGGGGGATATATGGGGTGTAGGTCGGCGATATGCTTATTTGCTGCAGGAGATGTATGGTATTCATACAGCGAAGGCATTGAGTGGCATGCAGGAGGGCTGGGCGCAAAAAAATCTTGGCGGGGTGGTAGGGAGAAGATTGATTCGGGAGTTGAGGGGAGAAGCTTGTATAGAATTGAAGGATCCGCTGGAAAAGAAGAAGATGATAGCGACGACGCGGATGTTTGGAAGACAGGTGACTACATTGGCGGAACTTAAGGAAGCGGTGGCCAGTTATGTGTCGAGGGCGGCGGAGAAGTTGCGGCGCCAGCATGGCGCCGCAACAGCCCTGGACGTTTTTGTGGTGGCGCGCGAAAAAGATTATCCTTCGAATGGGTATCATCCGCGCGCCACCCATGCCGCTGTTACCTTACCCTTTCCTACCGCCGATACGCGCCGACTGATTGCCTATGCGCTTCCCTTAGTCAATACGATTTTTGAAGAAGGGAAAACCTATATCAAAGCAGGGGTAATGCTTTATGAGATTGTTTCCGACAACGCCATACAGGGCAATCTTTTTCATACTGCTGAGTCTTCTACAGACAAAAAACTTTTACGCGCTATAGACAACCTCAACTTCAGCATGCGCGAAGACATGGTATCTTTTGGCGCTGCCGGCATCGGCCGCTCCTGGAAGATGCGCCAGGAACACCGCAGTAAAAAATACACTACCGAATGGAAGGAACTCTTTGAAGTCGGGTGAAAAATGAAGCAGCTGGAAATGATGTGTAAGTAAAAACACAAAGTTTTTTGACCACATTGAATGCAAAGCATTTCTTTTACTTGATTAAAAGAAAGTAACCAAGCCGTCATCCTGAGCGTAAGCGAAGGATCTCATTTTTCTACTATGTTAAGCCATTAAGAGATGTTTCGCTATTGCTCAACATGACGTCTTGTCCTTTGCGAGCTTTGCCTCTTTGCAGCTTTGCGTGAAATAATCAATCATCAAAAGAATTAATTCTTGGTTTAAAAATCCTCACATTTAAAATTTCCCCGGACAGCAATGGCTATTCACTTTTAACGTATTCATGATAAATAAAATCCAACAACGAAAATCGAACAACCAACAACGATACAGGTCGTATCTTCGACTCAAATTAACGGATATGTCAACATTGCAACCGGACGGCAGTTATGTAAAGTCAGCAATTGAAAACGGCATTGCCACTATTGAATTTTATCATCCTAAAGGCAATGCCCTCCCGGCTCATTTATTGACCGACTTAACGCAAGCTATTACTGCTTCCTCCAATAATATTCAAACCAAAGTGATATTAATCCAGTCGCTTGGAGAGAAGGCATTCTGTGCCGGTGCTTCTTTTGATGAGCTTGCCGCAGTGAAGAATGAAGAAGAAGGGAAAATATTTTTCAGCGGTTTTGCCAATGTCATCAATGCCATGCGTACGGCTCCGCAACTGATTGTAGGATCGATCCAATCGAAATGTGTGGGTGGAGGAGTGGGCATCGCAGCGGCCTGCGATTATGCCATTGCAACAGATAAAGCCGCGGTTAAACTGAGCGAATTGAAAGTGGGTATCGGTCCCTTTGTGATTGGTCCGGCTGTAGAAAGAAAAATCGGAACTGCTGCGTTTAGTCAGTTAGCGTTAGATGCCGGCAACTGGTACAGTGCAGACTGGGCGTTACAAAAAGGATTGTTTGCTGAAGTTCACTCTACTAGTGAATCCTTCAAGGAAGCGGTCTATAAAAAAGTAAATGAGCTTACCGGCACTTCCCTCAAAGCAATGAAGGGTATTAAGCAAATGCTTTGGACCGGAACGGATCATTGGTCAACTTTACTCTATGAAAGAGCAGCAATTAGCGGACAATTGGTGTTGACGGAGGAGGCGCGACGTATGATAGCATCGCTCATCGGTTAATGGTAGCGGGTCACTGCTAACAGATAACTGTCAACCCATAAACGTTAGCTGCTCTTCTCTCCCACAAACCACTGCTCTTTATTTTTAAATAAGACATTGAAAGTAGTCAGCGAACCGTAGCAGCGTGTAATGTATTGCTGAATGTTTACCTTTTCTTCATCGGATAAATTTTTAGAGCTGTTGATATTTTGCTCCAATACTCTCAATCTGTCGCGCAGCATCACGATCTTGTGAAAGAAATCTTCAATGGGAAGCTCTTTGGGTTTTAATGTTTTATCTGCAGGCTGTAATATCATGGTGCCTTTTTCCCACCGATCACCCAGCGGCACGATTTCAGTCACACCACCCCATAGGCGAAGAATTTTCAGCAGACTTTTTTCTATTTCGCTATGTGTTTCTATTTCTTCTGTTACATTTTCCGGGATAATCTCATCGAGTTGAGTATCAGTCTTGTCAATTTCCATTATACCGCTGTGAATAAAGGAAATGAGGTAGGTCGCATATTTTATGCCTACAATTACGCCCGGGCCATGTTGTGTATGTTGCAGTCGGGTGCCAATACCTAATGTTGTTTGATCCATAAGATAAATTTCAATGTAAAAGTAAAAAGTTAAAACTTAAAAGTAATAAGTTTTGCTGTCTTAAGAATATTTATGCATCCTCGAGTGATGAGTATCTTTGTTTGACACGAATCTTTTTACAAAATGAAGCAAGTACTGATTATACGCCATGCCAAAAGCAGTTGGGCTGAAATAGGGCAGCGCGATTTTGATCGTCCGCTCAATGAAAGAGGAATACGGGATGCTCCGGCGATGGCCCATCGATTAAAGCAAAGCAATATAAAGATTGATTTGTTTATCAGCAGCACAGCCCATCGCGCACTGTCTACAGCAAAGTTGATGATGCAAGAAATGAAGATGGAAGAAATTCCATTGATTGAAACGCCTGAGTTATACCATGCACCACCCTCTGTAATTCTTTCCTCTATTCAGCAATGTGAAGAGAATTACCATACTATTGCAGTCGTTTGTCACAATCCCGGCATTACCGAATTTGCCAATATGATTCAGGGATTAAGCATTGATAATGTACCCACCTGCGGCGTGCTGGCGTTGAATACAGAGATAAAAGAGTGGAAACAGGTATTGATTGAAAATCTGGTCTTTGATTTTTTTGATTATCCTAAGAGAGGAAACTAAAGGTCATCCTGATTGATAGCGAGATTGATCCCGATTTATCTGGAGGATCTCGCATTTAATCGACGATTTTTGTAACTTGCCCGGACAGCAATACACCTAAATTAAAACCTATGCTACCAAAAGAATGGAAAACAGACATTATAACCTATCATAGAGAGAAAAGAATTGCCATAAAATTTGAGAAGCGGGCAGCATGGATACAGGAAATAAAGAAAATTCCAGGCGCCAGGTGGAGTCCGGCGCTAAGGGCCTGGCATATAGCGGATTGCGAAGCGCATCGCAAGTTGTGCGGTATTGCTTTGGAGGATCGGCTTGTTGAAACGATTCAGCCGGAAACGGCAGTGAATCAGGAGTTGGTAAATCAATTAGAACATTTGAGCAGCTGGATGCGTTCTCGAAGGTATAGTGCGCAAACTATTTCCAGTTATATGGGAACGCTTTCAGTTTTCTTTTCATTTTACAAAGGGAGAAGCGTGGAGAGTATCGTGAATGAGGATGTATTATACTTTAATAGCGAGTATATATTGAAAAGAAAATTATCTGCGTCGTATCAGTCGCAGTTTATCAATGCGTTGAAGTTATTTTATGGGATTTTGGCGGATAAAAAATTAGTGGTTGACAAATTAGTACGACCGCAGAAGCCATTTAGTTTGCCCAAAGTATTGGATATTTCTGAAGTAGCAGCCATCATCAATGCAACTGAAAATCTGAAGCATAAGAGCATGTTGAGTTTGATTTATAGCGGAGGGTTGCGGCGGGGAGAGTTATTGAATCTGGTTTTGACAGACATAGACAGCAAGCGGATGATGATCATGATAAGGGGTGGAAAAGGAATGAAAGACCGGCAGGTTCCTTTATCTGTAAATATTTTGGAAATGTTGAGAAATTATTATCTTCGTTATAGACCAAAAACACACACATGCTTCGCCACAGTTATGCTACGCATTTATTAGAGAACGGAACTGATCTAAGGTATATTCAGGAGTTGTTGGGGCATAAGAGTCCGAAGACCACGCAGATATACACCCATGTAAGTCGGGAGGCATTGGGGAGAATTGAGAGTCCATTTGACCGTTTGAAACTTGATAAATGAAAAATAAAACGAAACAGAAACAGATTCACAACTTCGCCTATCCAACCCCCTCGGTTTTTATAGCGAAACAAAAACAAGGAAAGTTTCGTGGATAAGGGAGTTATGGGCAATGCTATTTGACAACAGTGCTAACATGACAAAGACGGACTTAAACCAAACAGATAACAACTATTTTGAACGGTTGACAGACATATAAATACGACCAATTCGGACAGTTTCGGCTGACTGACTTGCCGACACGACAGCCCAACGCTTCGTGTTTTAATTTTTTTGTCCCTGCACAAAATATTTTGAAATTCTTTGGCAGCCCGCAAACGGCACATTTGCAAGCCGCACAAGCCGCCCCACAACCCAAGCTTGCAAAAGAGCCGTTTTTTGCCAACGCTTTATAGGGTTAGCACTGTTGAAAACTTTCGTGGACATTATTTGTCCATCATAAAATAAGTTCATTACCTTTGGACAAATTTAGTCCAAGATGGCAACGACAAAAAATAGTGTGACAAGCTTTGGAGAACAGCTTAGAACTCTTCGTGAGCAAGCTGAACTTTCATTGAGGGAAGTAGCCAATGAAATTGGAATTGATACTTCACTCTTGGCAAAAATTGAACGCAACGAAAGACAAGCAACAAAAGAACAGATAAAGCAAATTGCGTTGTTCTTCAAAGTGAACGAAAAACAATTACTGAAAGAATTTCTAAGCGACCAGTTCGCTTACAGAATGATAGAAGAAGAAGCAGACCTTGATACATTTAAAGTAGCAGAAGCAAAAGTTGCTTACTACAAAACCAAATCAAAAAAATGAGAGCAGAAATAAATCAACTTAGTTTTTTTGAAACAGCCGTAAGTAAAAACAGCTACAAAGAAATTTGTTCTCAAATTTCTGACAGTGATAATTTATCGCCTGACGAGTTTGGAAAAGCAATCAGAAACTGGACAAAAAGGAATCTGAAAGAGCCAATTAACATTGTTGCTTTGTTTTCAGGTGCAGGTGGACTGGACATTGGATTTTGCGACACGGGTTTTACTCTTATTGAATCAGTTGAACTTGAAGACAAGTTTGTGCAGACGATGCTGCACAATCAAGCAACAGGAAAATATTTTTCGCAAGCAAACATCAAGTGCAAAGACATCAGACAATACGAACCAAACATTGCAACCAAAATTGATTTTGTAATTGGTGGTCCGCCTTGTCAATCTTTTTCAGCAGCAGGACGCAGAGCAGCAGGAGTAGCGGGAACAAAGGACGACAGAGGAAGTTTGTTTGAAGAATATGTGAGAGTGTTGCAGAAACTCAAACCAAAAGGTTTTCTTTTTGAAAATGTTTACGGTTTGTTGGGAGCAGAAAAAGGAGAATCAATAAAGAAGATTCTGAAAGCATTTAAAGAAATTGGTTACAATGTTTCTTATCGCATTTTGGATGCAGCCGATTATGGAGTTCCACAGCATCGTGAAAGAATTATTTTAGTTGGTTCTATTGACAAACCTTTCAAGTTTCCAAAGCCAACACATGGTCCCGATTCGTTTGAAGGATTTCCTCACTACTCTGCACAGCAAGCAATTTTAAATGTTGGCAAACCCGAGAACGACAAACTTCCTTCTATCAATGGAAGGTTCGGACATCTACTAAATGAAGTTCCGCCAGGACTGAATTACAGTTTCTTCACAGACAAAATGGGACACCCGAATCCAATCTTTGCTTGGCGTTCAAAGTTCTCTGACTTTCTCTACAAAGCAGACCCATTAAAACCAATTAGAACTTTGAAAGCATCAGGCGGACAATACACGGGTCCCTTTCATTGGGAGAACCGACATTTCACCATTGAAGAATTGAAACGACTTCAAACTTTCCCTGATGATTACAAAATACTTGGCAACAGAGCCGTTGCAAGCAAACAAATCGGGAACTCCGTTCCCCCACAGTTTGCTCGGCTCTTAGCGTTAAGTGTGTTGAATCAGTTTTTCAATGTTGAGTTACCTTTTGAATTCAACTACCTTGAAGAAGTTGAAAAACTTTCGTTCAGAAGATTGAAAAGTGAAAAGACCGACCAGTATTTACAGAAAGCATCAACAGCTCTTGACAATCACAAAGCGAAACCGAAAAAAGAAATTGCTTCTAAAAAATACAAAGTTGAGTTGACAGAGAATTTCAAAATCAAGAGCAATCCGAAATCTGAAATTGAAGTTCGCTTCAAACCAACAAACAAGAAATGGACTTTTGAATTGAGCAGAAATGAAAATGACAAAGAACTTTTCAGAATTGAATTGAAAAGAACAAGAGGCACTCCCCTGTTTCATTCGGTGAACGAAGTGCATTTAATTTCAAGCAGCAACATTCAAACTGACTACACAATTCTTTGGAAAGTTTTTGAGCAAGCATTAGCAGAGAATCATATCAAAGCTGACTTGGTTCAACTTAATGGATACTACCAATACACCAACGACATTTCATTTTCGTTTGTGAAGTCAAGCAAGAAACTTGAAAGCAACTTTTGGAAAGTTGTTGAACTGATTTTGATTGACCCGACAATCGGGCAAATTAAAGACATCAATCATTTTGCTTCGGGTTATGAATTGAGGCAAGATGAAATTCTTGAATGTTTTTATGAATTACGGAAGATTGGCTTTGAAATAAGAAACAACAACACGAACCCCGAAATTTCAGAAAACGAATATTTAATTCCATATAGATTTCCGACACTTACTCCGTTGAGTGTTCAACTTAAAAAATCATTACAAGCACATGGCTAAAAAATACGAACCAGTTTTATACATCTATTCAGACCGAAGCATTTTAGTGAATGAGGACGGAGTTGAATATCGCTATGATGAAGGGCAAACTTCCGATGAAGCGAAGAAAAGATTAGCGACAATCAAAGATGCTTTGGAAAAAGGTTTTCTTGAAAAGATAATTGAAGAATGTCGGAATCCCGAAGTGAAGATTGATAAACTTTCAAAGCAACAAGTTGAGGTGATTGAATCGCTTGTTAATTCAGTTACAAGTGAAGTTGGCAGAGCAATCGTAGGGCTTACAATTCTTCAACTCACAGTGAAATCAATTCTTCCTACACAATCAATTCGTTTGCACAAAGGAAGCACAGGTGCCGACTTCTCTTGGAAAGAAGGAATTCCAATGAGAGTTCTTGATAAAAATTACATCACACCAGTTTTGAGAAAGCATAATCTCTTGCGATTGAACGCAGACGGATTTATGATGACAAGAAGTTTAGCCGAGAACTATCCTTACTCAAAACTTTATAAGGCAGCAATTCGTGGAGCAAGAAAAGAGTGGTTGGAAATAACCGATGCTGTTGAAAGGGAAGAAATGGACAGCGTAAATGCTTTAAAACAGCTTTTGATTTTTCTCAACAACAAATCAGAAGCGTTTCTTGAACTAACTGCAAAGACAGGAAAAGCACTCAAAGCATTTTTAAAAAAGGAACCGAGTTTCAAAGTTTGCTTCAAAACGATTACTAGTTTCATTGAGAGTTCAACTTATTCAGCAAGAATGTTTGAAGTTGCAATGCACTCATTCTTTCAAGTGTTGGAAGAAGAAAAATGTTTGAGTGGTTTTCTCAAACCGCTTTCACAAATGCGTTCAGCAAACAAGAAGCATGGAAACATTGGTGATATTGAAATCACAATGACACAGGGCAATATGGACATCATTGAATCTTGGGATGCGAAATATGGCAAAGCATATTTGAGAGATGAGTTAGAAGAACTGAATGACAAATTGAAATCTCATCCTCAAACAGCAATAGCAGGTTTTGTAACAGACCACGAACCGAACTTGAAACCTGAAATCAAAAAGAGAATGGAAGAACTGGAATTGATTCACGAAACTGAAATTCACATAATGGAATTCAGCGAATGGATAAACTTCCAAATAAAAAAGTATGGATTAAGCCCTGACAAAGTTGGAGAAAAGTGGATGATTGCGATTGCAGAATCTATTTGCCAAATGCGAAGAGAAATTGCACCAATTGACGAACCAACAACCGAATGGGTTGAATCATTTATTGAATGTATCAGCTAAACAAAATTTGAAATGCTACCAGTATTAATCGGATTAGGAATAGGTGCATTGCTTTTAAGTGCATTTTCTGACGAAGAAGAAGAAAAACCGAAGAAAAGGAAACGCAGCACAAACGATAGAACATCAAAAAAGAAAATCTTCATCAGCTTCGCTATTGAAGATAAAAAGTATCGTGACTTTCTTGTTTCACAAGCAAAGAATGAAAGAACTCCTTTCTCATTCGTTGACATGTCAGTGAAAGAACCTTGGACACAAAAGGTTTGGAAAGAAAAGTGCAGAGAGAAAATTCAGAAGTGTGATGGAATGATTGTATTGCTTAGTAAGAACACTTGGCATTCGGGTGGTTCAAGGTGGGAAATCACATGTGCGAAAGAAGAAAATGTTCCAGTTGTAGGAATGCACATAAAGAAAAATGACAGAGGAGCAAAGCCACCTGAATTATACGGCAAAAAAGTAATTGATTGGACTTGGGATAATCTTGATGAATCAATAAGCAAATTCTAAAATGAGAAAAGCACTAATCGTTGGAATAAACAACTATCCAAAAGCTCCACTTCGTGGATGCGTTAATGATGCTTCTGCGTTCAGCGGAATTATTGAAGCTAACGGAGACGGCTCTCCAAATTTTGATGTGCGACTTGTAACAGATGTTCCGACCAAATCGGAGTTGAAAGGACTAATCATTGAATTGTTTAGTGGCGATTGTGAAACAGCATTGCTTTATTTTTCAGGACACGGTTTGTTAGATGATATTGGTGGCTACATTGTAACTCCCGACTATAAACCAAATGACGAAGGGGTTTCAATGGATGAAATTCTCACGATTGCAAATGATTCAAAAGCACAGAACAGAGTAATCATTCTTGACTGTTGCCATTCCGGAGCATTAGGTTCTCCAAAAAATTTAGGTGGCAAATCAGCACACATCGGTGAAGGTGTTTCAATTCTTACTGCAAGCCGTGATATTGAAAGTGCGATTGAAATAAACGGACACGGAGTATTTACAAATCTTTTGTTGGATGCTTTACAAGGAGGTGCAGCAGACCTTCGTGGACACATTACACCTGGGAGTGTTTACGCATACATAGACCAAGCACTTGGACCTTGGGATCAAAGACCAGTTTTCAAAACAAACATTACAAGGTTTACTTCTTTGCGGACAGTTACTCCACAAGTTCCAATTGACATCTTGAGAAAGTTAGTTGACTATTTCCCGACACCGCAAGACGAATTTTATTTAGACCCTTCATTTGAAGATACAAATGCACCAGTTGTTGAACACAAAGTTGTTGAGCCACATGCAAAGCCAGAGAATGTTGCAATATTCAAACACCTTCAAAAATTTCAAGGAGTTGGTTTAGTTGTTCCAGTTGGCGAACCGTTTATGTATTTCGCTGCAATGAATTCAAAATCCTGTAAACTGACGGCATTGGGTTATCACTATTGGAGATTAGTAAAAGAGAAACGCATTTAAAAAACTTAAAAACAAATAACATGGCTAACAAAAGAGTATTCGTTGCATTCGCTATTGAAGATGAAACAACAAAAATCCTTTTCACAGGACAAGCAAAAAATGCAAAAGTTCCCTATGAGTTTGTTGACATGTCCGTCAAAGAACCTTTTGACGAGAAATGGAAAACAAATTGTAGAAGTAGAATCAAAGGTTGCGATGGCGTAATTGCTTTGATTTCTAAAAACTCCAAAAAAGCGGAAGGTGAACTTTGGGAAATTGATTGTGCAAAGGAGGAAAAAATTCCACTAATGGGAATTTATATCAAAGAAGCGACATACTCGGACAAGCCAGACAACATGTATGGTGTTGCTTGTAAAGAATGGACTTGGGATAATGTGAAAGAATTTATTGAATCATTATGAGCCAACGCAGCAGTCACACACATTTGCAAGCCGCACAAACCCAAACACTGTCCAAAGCTTGCAAAAGAGTGTGCCTGCCCTACCCAAGAAAAATTTCAAAATATTTTTTTCCTTGCTTTTTAAAAAATTAAACCCCCCGACACACAAGCAGACAATGCAGACAGCAGACACAAACGGACACGACAACTTGACGACTGAAAAAGAAGCACATGCCCATAACAAGGGCTTGCCAAAAGCGGGGGTGACGAGCTTCTATGACAGTTTTGTGCTTAACCGAACTTTAGTTTTTCAAATGAACGGCAGTGCTGAAACGCCCCGCCTTCGGCAAGCCCCGAACCGTTATAAGCAAGCCTTAAAAAAAACTAAAGCGAAGGATATGACTAAAATTAACACATTGTTTTTTATTCTTTTCATAGGAATAATTTATACAAGTTGTCAAATGAAAAAGAAATACTACTATCGAGAAGGAAGCAAAGAGGAAATTATTGAAGCATATTCCGATAGTGCTGCATATTTGGAGGCCTTTAAAAAATTTCAAATATCAAAGAAAGTTCATGATGATATGAAAAAAGCTTATGGTAATACATATTTATCGGCTCCAATCAACTTTGAACTTCTGAATGAAAAACACGAAGACATTACTTATAAAATATATTTCGCCAAAAAAGACAGTTTAGAAAACAATTTAAAACAAAGTATAAGTGGCATGCCTAATAATATAGAAGAATCAATAACAAAAATTAGAGAAGAAAAGAATGGTGTTGGTGCAAAATATGATACTGGCGGCTTGTATTTAGCGCCAGTAAAAGTTTTGAGTGCAAAGTTTGTGACCAAAGAGTATTCTAACTATAAAGATGTTTCATTGAGATATAAAAACATAAGTGAAAAAGTCATAACCGCAATACGGTTTAAGTGGTATGGCGAAAATGCATTTAATGAACCAGCGGATATGGGAGGCCTTATAGATGGTTGGGGCGGAGGCTTTACTGATGATGCATTAAAACCTGGCACATCAGAATATGGTGAATGGAGTGTTCTAAGCAGAGACGGGAAAAAGATTTTAATAGCATATCCATATGAAGTTGTTTTTAAGGATGGATCAAAATGGGAACTAAGCCAATAGTAAAGTATGTTAATCGGCTATGCTTATAACATCGCCTTTACGCCAGTCGGGCTGAACGGTTGGCAGTGCCGGGCTGAGCTTCGCCATGATACGCCCTTGCACTGCCAAAAAGAATAAATATATTTACGATAAACCCGCCCGGCGTAAAGCCGCGAACCGTTATGTACCATTGAATTAATTGACACCTTGCTTAAATCCTTAAAATCATTTCTTTGTTGTTCCATTATTAGTTAACTTTACAACGTGGATAAGGTCAGACAAATAATCTATTTTAAAACACACTTTAACGA
>JAGWWM010000062.1 GCA_018970395.1 Bacteroidota bacterium | reverse complement strand
TTGGCATAAGCAGGGTCGGAACCATTGTCGGCATAAAAAACTTGTGCTGTAGCAGAGATAGAAAACATACCTGCCAGCAACAGGAGCATGCTTCCTTTAAGCAATGTGTAAAATTTCTTCATGATGATTGTTTGTTGAATTAAGAATTGAAAGTAAAAATAAAGAATAATTAGTAATTAATAATTAACAATTAATAATTGAAATCGCAAACCTACAACCTCCAACCCACAACCCTCAACCTCCAACCCTCAACCTACAACCTCCAACCCACAACCTCCAACCCACAACCTCATCACTCCTTCACAAACGACTCCATTTGCATTCCGGCTTGTCCGATAATACGTACGTAATAGATGCCCGGGCGCAATGAGGAGATGTCAACCGGATTAGTGGATTGCAGTTTGCTTTGCTTGAACAAGGTTTGTCCGACACTGTTGACGATGTTCAGCTCATTGATTTTTTCCGGCTGAGATAGTAAAATGAGCAGGCGGTCTTTGGCCGGATTGGGCGATATGCGAAGGGAGACAGCTTGCGCATGTTCTATGTTTACCTTTTGAATGGACGAGTAGATTACTTTACCGAAGATATCGGTGATGCGCAGGCGATAATAATTGATGCCCTGCCAGGGTTGCTCATCGTAGGACTTGTAGGATGCAAGTTCTTCGTTGGGAATTGGTGCAACTGTTTTTAAATGTTCGAACTGCACCCCATTTCTGCTGCGCTCGAGCACATAGGAAAGCGCTTCGTGATTGTCGGCCACTTGCCAGCTGAGTGCAACTTGTTCTCCTTTAGCTACTGCTCTGAAATAGAGGAGTTTGATGGGGAGAGGGTTTTCGGTAAAACTAGTCGTTCCTAAAGCGAAGGGACTGAACTGATTCACTGCTTGTGTACTTGTTACGGTACCTGCATTATTAGTTCCATTAGCATTCCCGCCAAAGCTAGTCCAGGTGCAATTAGTATATCCATCACCCTTTGCTACCACTAAGCTTGAGGGATTGGTTACATAATCAGCAGAACTACATTTACTTTTTTCATTCCACGAGAGGGTGACAAATACGGAACTGTTGCTTCCAGTTCTGTCTAAACGCCAGTACTCGCAAGCACTGATACGTTTAATCGGATCTGTTAGCGTTACACCGAGACTACGGGCAGGTCCTAAATAAAATTCACAGGTAAAAACATCTGTCACATTCGCAATATCAGGATTAGAAATAGCAAGACTTCTATACCCGCCAGTTACAGGATTAGTCCCCGTAACAGGTTTACCCACCGGAAAGGTAAAATTGGTATTTCCAATTTTACGCATGGGGCCGTTGACGAAGGAATCGTCGCTTCCGCCGCTAGGACAGGTAGCATTTGAAGTGAGGGTGAGGAGGTTGGTTAAGGAGGTGTTGACAAGACCATCTTGAAGTGTAAGTAATCCATTCATCTGTAACTGAGCAGAACCAGCCAATGTAACCCCAAGTGCAGAACTATTATTAATTGTGAGGTTATTAAATACTGGATTTACATGACCATTTGTGATTGTTTGCGTTAAGGATCCTGTAAAATTGAAAATGCCGCTTTCAGGGGTGATAACTGCGGTTGAAGCTGCAGTAAAATTGCCCTGTATGTTCGTCGTGCCTGTCCCTCCATTCATACCCGATGTGGCATTGAATGTTAGGCTGCCATTATTATTCAAATTGAGTACACCATTACCGTTATTGAATCGGGAAGAACCATTCAGGGTCATGTTGCCGCCGATGGTAAGAATATCTGTGACTGTTGATCCTAAACTGAGTTGCATGCTATTGTTGATTGTGACGGATTTTGCAACGGCGATATTGCTATATAACGGCGCAAATACAGAAGCATCATCAACTAGTGAATTATTTGCCCCCGAACTAATCATAACTTCTGTAGCAGCATCAGGTACTTCTCTGTTGTTCCAATTAGCGCAATCAAACCAATCTGTTGATTTCATACCGTTCCACACACCCGGCGTAACAGGAGTTAGATCTAAAGGTAAAGGATCACAATTGCCGGCACTGTTGACATATTTGGGTCCTCCATCATATAAAGCATCTGAGGCATAGCCAGTCCAGTTGGAAACATTGCTCAAACGATCAATCCATCCTTTCTTGTCTGAAATTGTAAGCGGGCCGGTATATTTTACCCTCCCTCTATCATTGGATGGGGGAACAGGTATAGTTGAAGTTGATAGGTCAATAACAAAACAAGATGTTTTAGGAAATATTCTAGTGCCTTGAGATCCAGTAACACCTGGCGATGAACATGCGTTAAAATCTGTTCCACTACCAATACAGGATTGATATCCTGTTCCACTCCAGCCTGTTAGAATTGTTCCATTATAACTTGCTTTATGAACATCAGGCCCAGTAGTAGAAATATTCGTGAAACTTCCGCCCTGACTAATCCAAAGATCATCCTGAACGTTCATATTAAAAGTGAGTCCCTGTAATGTTAAGGTAAATAATGAGGTAATATCCGTTCCGCATTGATCAATTATTTTAAAGTGGCTTGCATTGCCGCCTGCTCCTCCGGCAGTAGTGTTAATTCCAATAGTTAAAATTTTGCCAGCAGGTATAGTTGGGCCTGATGTCTTTTGGATTTTTAAAAATCCTTCCGTTGTACCCCAAAGTCCGGCATAATTCCTTTCAAATCCGTTATCAGTAAAATAGAATATTGTTCCGTTGGTAATATCTTTTAATGCAAAAAAAGTAATTTCATCATCTTCAATTCCATTCAATCCGTTATCTCTATCATATAGAAAGGCTAAAATCAACAAATCTCCTTTCTCAAAACTGGTGCCTCCAGGATTGGTAATATCAAATGTTGTACTGGGGGAGGAAGTCAGAGAGCCACTAGTAGCTGTTAAGGTAAATCCTAAGCCAACAGCAGTATGGATTAAATTTCCAAAACTGGCAGCGCCTAAAGTAAATGAAACATTCGTTCCGCTAAGCCCACTTAAGTTACCTGTACTGGTTATAGTTGCAGAACCAGTCATGTTTCTGTCGATATTTCCAAAAATATCTGTTGAACTAACAACTGGTGATGGACTCATTACTGCATTTACATCAGTCGTAAATGGCGGAGCTGTAAATCTTAGTTCGGTTGCGATTATTGATATTGCATTCAGGTCATTTACTGAATTAATGCTGGGAAAATCTGTTGCATTTGTAGTAAACAATGATCCTGATGGATTGGCGGTAACATCGGTTCTTGATATTTGAAAAACAAAATCGTCTCCTTCTATATTAGAGCCTGAATTATTATGATTTTGTTGTAGGGTCAGTCTGATTGTTAAAGTTTTGGATGAATTATCAGCTACAGAGATAAGAGGAGAACCGGAGAAAGTTATAGTTGTTGCTGTCACAACAACACCCGAAGCAAGCTTGGTAGCGCCATCAAAAATGGCGATTTCTTCAATTGCATCTGCCCAATCGTTTACTGCATTGCCAATATTTTGCCGTAAGGTAATGCTATTAACAGTGGTTGGTAACGCATCAGAGTCCGTTAAATCATTTCCCCCATCCTGAATGGTAATTGCCCAGACCTGCACTCCACTCGAAATGTTGGTTACGGCACCAGTTGTAAGTGAAGAAATGGTAGCCGTTTCTGAATTTGCGACTGCAATAATGTTCGATTCAGCAACAGAAGTCACGGTGCCTGATAGTGCAACGGTAGGAGGGGTTGTAACCCCACCACCTGAGAAGATTATATCACCTGAATAAGTACCCTGAGTTAAGCCTGCAGCCAATTGAACATAAACGGGTGCATTGAGTGAAGCAGAAGAAAAAGATATTAGTGCTGAACTTCCAAATGGCCCACCAGGAGCATTGGAAACCAGAAAGTTTGCGGGTGCGTTAACTGTAATATTGCCCGGAAAGCCGGTTAAGTTGGAACCTGTAAGGTTAAAGGATTGAACAGCAGATGGCCCGGCACCTAAACTATATGTAAAGCCTGTTAATGTAGTTGGAGCGGTTAATGTTGGTGTTAAAACGGGATTAAGAGTTATACTGAAATTATCAATTCCGATTCCTTGGCCATTTGTTGAACCGCCAATACCTGTAAAGATCCATGCCAAATAATAGGTAGCGCCATTGACAATACTCAATCCTGTAAGGGTAACTGTTTTTGCATTGCTGGTGGGAGGGTTAAAGATTGTTGTGTTATTCGCATCTGCTGCGTAGGATTGATTCCCGTCTGTGGCAGCTATATTAACATTAGTAGCTGTGGCACCATGAAAGAATGTCCAGTCAAACGCACGGGTGCCGCTTCTGTACTTTTCATAATCAAAGGAAATACTTATACTTGTCACCGTAGAGCCTGTATTATTGGTAAAAGCATAAATTATACTTCTTGGAGAAGTGTAAGCAGAACTTGTCAAAAAACCAAGGGCCCGATCAGTGGCGGTTCCTGTGATTCCGTTTGCCCAGTTAATAGCTCCCCCGGTAGATGTACCCATAACTGCGCCTGTTCCGGTTGTTCCGTAAGCAAATATTGTTACGGATAAACCAGTATTCCAGTTTGCTGTAGTATTTACTCGGAAACCGCTCGGCAATGCAGCTGTTCCAGAAGTTCCCATTCCATCGAAATTTTGAGAAACTGGACTAGTATTTAAAATAGATTGCTGCCCCCTCCCCACATTACTGATGATTAGAAGAAGAAAAACGAGAAGAGATGAGAGAGGAGAAAGAAGTTGTTGGTTGGAAGTTGAAGGTTGTAGGTTGTAGGTTGTAGGTTTAACGACTAAACGAATCAACGAATCAACGACTAAACGAATCAACGCTGTAGAGTTGACGCTTTTAACTTGTAAGTTGTTGGTTGGAAGTTGTTGGTTGGAAGACAAATCAATCCCATTCATCCTGCCATCCTGAGCATGCTGATTCAGACGAGTAATAGAATGATTTTGGTGCAGACACACAGGCATGCTATCCACTGCTTGGAATTTGCCTGCTTTATTTGTTATCAAATGTCTGCTGCTCATCAACCTCTGCTAAATTTTTTGCGGTTTAACGGATTAAAAACTCCCTTTAACACCTAAAATTTCTCCCTGGCGATTTCAAAGCGGCTTTTGCAGTAAGATTTGGATTCAAAACTCCTATGCAAAATACGGGATTTTTGCCCATTCTGCAAGGATTTGTTAACTACTCAACAGCAGATTTTACGATATGTTCATGTTGGAAGGTTGTTGGTTGGAGGTTGGAGGTTGTTGGTTGGAGGTTGTGGGTTGTTGGTTGTTGGTTGTGGGTTGTTGGTTGGAGACCCGATTGCTCCTCGCGTTCTGCCTTGCCAGCGCCACACATTTCGGTAGCGTCATCCTGCCTGTCCCGTAGCGAAGCGTCAACGGGAAGCGTAAGCGAGATTTATCCCGATTTATCGGGAGGATCTCGTCTATAAGGCAAAAATCAAAAGGCAAAACCAAAAAGTTTTAATTGCTTTTGACCTTTGACTTTTGAGTTCTTCTTGAGATGTTCCCGATGCTCGGGATAAATTCGCTATCGCTCAACATGACGATCTTTGCGAGCTTTGCCTCTTTGCAGCTTTGCGTGAAATAATCAATCATCAAAAGAGCTGATTCATATTTTAAAGGTCTTCACATTTCAATTTTTCCAGATGGGGGTAGTTAAAATAATTAATAATGATGGGGATTTTTGTAAATTTGAATGATTACAAAAAACAAGTGTATGAAAGCAGCATTAGAGATAGATTTAACCTTTAGCCAAATAATGTCTATTGTAAGACAGCTTCCAAAACAGCAAAAAATTAAGCTAACCAAAGAACTGGAAAAAGAAGCAATTGACAGCAAATTATCGCGTCTTTTAAAAACGTTCAGGTCTAAAGAACTTGATCTGAAAACCATTACTGAAGAAGCTGAAATCGTAAGACAAAAACTTTATGACAAAAAAAAGCATTAAAGTCATCTTCGACACCAATGTTTGGATTAGTTTTTTAATCGGAAAGCGGCTTTCAAAAATCAAAAATCATCTATCCAACGGTCACATAACCATTATTACTACAGATCAACTGCTCGATGAAATCCGGCTCGTAACCGATCGTGAAAAACTTAAAAAATACTTCCCCACAGAAAGTGTCAACGAATTAGTTGATCTTCTCGAAAACATCGCCATTAATGTGGAGATAAAACCTGTGCACATCATTAGTAAAGATCCAAAAGATAATTTCCTTTTCGACCTCATAGAATTTTCTGAAGCTGATTATTTGGTTACCGGCGACAAAGAAATCTTATTACATAACCCTTTTAAAACAGCACAAATTTTAACTCCGGTAGAATTTGAAAAACAGATAAAGAATTCACTACTGTCCGATAAAATTATCCATTAAACCATAAAGTTTCTTTTCGTTCTTCAAAAGGGCGGATTCTTATCAATTGTTATTGTTACTTTCTTTTGCTTGATCAAAAGAAAGTAACCAAAGAAAAAATCAAGGCAGACCCGATCGCTCCGCGCGTTCTGCCTTGCCGGCGCCACTCATTTTGGTAGCGTCATCCTGCCTGTCCCGTAGCGAAGCGTCAACGGGAAGCGTAAGCGAAGGATCTCGTCTATAAGGCAAAAATCAAAAGGCAAAACCAAAAAGTTTTAATTGCTTTTGACCTTTGACTTTTGAGTTCTTCTTGAGATGTTCCCGATTCTCGGGATAAATTC
>JAGWWM010000023.1 GCA_018970395.1 Bacteroidota bacterium | reverse complement strand
TAAACTGCCGTTCCGGTAATGCTTCCCTGCAAAATACTGATGCGCATCCGGATGGGAGCATTTGTTACCAGTGTATTGCCGGCATTTCTGATGATAGCCTGATAACTAAGACGCTGGGGCGCTTGCGCAAATAATTGAACAGTAAGCAAGCAGCATGCAAGGAAGGAGATGACTTTTTTCATTGCAGTGAGTGTTAATTTGGATGAATGACTAAATAAAGATATGATTTTTGTTGATTTATTGATGCGCCTTTCCGGCTGCAGCGTAAGATGCGGGCAGATTGAAGAGTTTAGAGGTTAGAGACGCAATGCATTGCGTCTTTACGTTTATTAGTTGAAGGCTTATCCCTTACCCCACCCTTTAGGGTGGGGGGGTAAAAAAGCGCGGAACAGGATTGTCCTCGCTGCGCTCGCAGGTTTCTTTTATTTGTCTGCTTAAGCTAGCAAGCTCGCAACGCTCGTAATGCAAAACGCCCCTCCAACTGCGTTGGAAGGGCGTTTGTGCCCAGAACAGGAATCGAACCTGCACATTGTTGCCAATACCAGATTTTGAGTCTGACGCGTCTACCAGTTCCGCCATCTGGGCAATGAAAGTGCAAATATAAGAAGAGAGGTATTAGGAATTAATAATTAGTAATGAATAATTAATAATTAATAATTGGTAGTGAAGATGCGCAGTTAGGGTTGTTGATGGTCGGTCTTCTTGAAGCGATTCAGATACAAGTATAAAACCCCCAAACCAATGTAATATACCGGCGAAATCAAAAATTCTATAATAGGTGCGACAGAACCCCGAATGCCGTATGGCAAAGGCGCAATTCCCCACTCATAAACAGCTGCCAGTAAAAGATAAGCTAACAAAGCGATATGTACCAGATTCCACAATAATAACATCCAACCGATACCCATGCGCCGAATGACCCAAATGCCGACTACATATACAAAAGTTATATTGATCCAGCGAAGTAACTGCCGGTTGGATGGCACCCACTGAGGCATGGCTACCACCGGCTCATAAAAAAACAAGCGAACCAGCGTATATGCCAGAATCATAATCCAAAAACCGGACCAGAAATGTTTAGGAAGCTGCTGGCTCGACATCCTTTTTATTTAAACCTTTAACGTAAAAAACCCACCATAAAAAAGCAATGGAATATATGATCAGATTGAAAAAATACTTATGCGCAAAATCAAAATGCTTGGGATACTCAATACCAATCCAGCCTAAAGCAGCACAGCGCATTACGTTGGCAATGTATAAAGCTATAATACCGGAAACTATGTAGATAGTTTTGCGCCACCAAACCCCGCTGAAACAAATGATAAATCCTGCATACAAAATCATTAACTCCAAACCGTTGCAAGCCTGATAAATTCCTAAAATATTACGGCTGCTTTTTTTGACCATAGTATAAGTTGCCAGTACTGTATCCATGCCATATACTCTAGGTCTTTCGGTGTGAACCGCATGAAACTCATCCGTACCATAAATTCCATTCAATACTACAGCAGTTCCGCTTCCCAACTTCCGAACCAACCCGGCATCAGGTACCTGATTAGGTATTAGCACCAGAATGTACAATGCTTTCCAGCCAATGAATAATAAAACCGAACGAATTAAAAAAGTTCGAACCTCTGGAGGTATTTGAGAAAAATATTTTTTCATCACTATATAATGATGATAAATTTAGGCAGAGTTTTTTATGCCGACAAATCTAATTTGTCTCCCTGCTACCAGGTTCTCATTTCAAAATACTTCTGCTGATAACAATCCGCTGCACCTCACTCGTTCCTTCATAGATCTGAGTGATTTTCGCATCCCGCATCAAACGCTCTACATGAAATTCTTTCACATACCCATATCCGCCATGTATTTGTACTGCTTCCGTAGATGCCCACATGGCTGTTTCTGAAGCATACACTTTTGCCATAGATGAACTAAGCGTATAATCAAGATGATTGTCTTTTTCCCAGGCAGATTTCAGGCATAATAAGCGAGAGGCCTCAATTCGGGTTGCCATATCCGCCAGTTTAAACTGAATCGCCTGATGATGCATAATCTCTTTACCAAAAGCCTTTCTTTCTTTACTGTATTTCAGAGAAAGCTCATAAGCTCCGGATGCAATGCCCAGCGCCTGTGATGCAATCCCAATCCGTCCACCTGCCAGTGTTTTCATCGCAAATTTGAAACCAAAACCATCTTCCCCTATCCTGTTTTCCTTGGGAACTTTTACATCCTGAAAAGAAATGCTGTGGGTGTCAGATCCGCGAATGCCCATTTTGTTTTCCTTGGCACCCACCGATACACCCGGCCAGTTCTTCTCCACAATAAAAGCATTGATTCCCTTGCTCCCTTTGGAAGCATCTGTTTGCGCAATAACAAGATAAACAGAGGCAGAAGAACCATTGGTAATCCAGTTTTTGGTACCGTTCAACAAATAATGGTCTCCCTTATCTTCTGCTGTTGTTCTTTGAGAGGTAGCATCACTTCCTGCTTCCGGTTCGCTGAGCAAAAATGCTCCGATGTACAGCTCACCATCTTTTTTTCCTTGGGCAAGCGGCAATAAATATTGTTGTTTCTGCGCTTCAGAACTATACTCCTGCAAACCATAACAAACGAGACTGTTATTCACGCTCATACACACACTGGTACTTGCATCTATTTTACTAATTTCTTCCATCGCCAGCACATAACTCACCGTATCCAGTCCGGCACCACCATATTCCGGTTTTACCATCATGCCCATAAAACCCAGTTCCGCTAGTTTGAGCACTTGTTCTTTGGGAAACTTTTGTAATTCATCGCGTTCAATTACACCGGGTAAACACTCATTTTGCGCAAAGTCTCTCGCCGCCTGACGAATCATTTGCTGCTCTTCTGTCAATTCGAAATGCATGGTTCAATAATTTTTAAAAAGGGAAAAGTAAATTCCCTGAATATGAGCCGATTTTGGCTGCGCAAATATAGGCAATCGAACTAACAATCGTAAGCGAAGGAAAACTTTTTTTATTAATAATTCTGACAGTAATATTATGCCGCCCTACCCACCTCTTTTAAGTAGGCGATGTGAGAACGCAGGGCAACGCGCATTTTGGGATACTCAATATAAGGCACATTGAATTCCTCACAAGTAGAACGAATTATTTTACTGATGGCAGGATAGTGAATATGGGAAATTTTAGGAAAAAGATGGTGCTCAACCTGAAAATTCAAACCTCCAACAAGAAAAGAAATGAGTTTACTTTCTGTTGAAAAATTTGCAGTAGTCTTCAGCTGATGCACAGCCCACTCATCACTCATTTTACCGTCTTCTTCTGAAGGCATCGGGAAATGGGTGTGCTCAACGGTGTGTGCAAGTTGAAAAACGATACTCAGTACTAATCCCGCAAAAACAGTTGCAGAAAGAAATCCTACCAGCCAGGGAAGAAACCCAACTTTATAAATGGGAAATCCTACAAAAATAAACAAGTGTATGGATTTGAAAACCCAAAAAGTAAGATGATCTGAAAAATGCATTTTCTTGAGCGGCATGCCTCCGATTTTCTTCCGAAAATATTTAGTATAGTCCAATACAAAAATCCACAACACATACAAGAGAGAATACAATACCCAGAAATAGCGATGCTGATAATGATGAATTGCATATTTTTTTTGCGTAGTACTCATCCGCATCCAGGGCTGAATATTTATATCATCATCCACCCCGTCAATATTGGTATAGGCATGATGTATAATATTATGCTTCACATTCCACATAAAACTGCTGCCCCCCAATATATTCAGAGAATAGGCCGCAATTACATTCAATGTTTTATGTCTGCTGAAACTGCCATGTGCTCCATCATGCATCACATTGAAACCTATTGCTGATATTACTCCACCTACTGCGATAGATTCCAAAATGGCGAGCCATGTTGCAGGGGTGTAAAAAACAAGGTGAATATATAAAGCAATCAATAAAACTGAAAAGAGAATAGCTTTAAAATATAATAACCCGTTACCGGTGGATTCAATTCCTTTTGTATCGAAATACGCGTTAACCCTGTTTTTTAATTCTGCGTGAAAAGATTTCGATTGTTGTGCAAACTTCAACTGCATGCCTGTATTTAAATGATTCAATGCAAATGTAGGTCAAATATCATCTAACGAAAGATAATTGTTTAATGATTAACCGATTACATTTCTTTTGTGGAGCCTATCAAAATAGTCGTTAATCAAAACGGTAAATCATCTGCGGGCTGACCGGCAGCAGGTGCGGCAACATCGCCGGAAGCATATGCGCCACCTGAAGCAGAACCTTGATCCGATTTTGAGCCGAGTAACTGAACACTCGAAACCCTCAATGAAAGAGCTGCGCCAGACTTGCCATCCTGTGTGGTATAAGTACGCACCTCGGGAGATCCTTCCACATATACCTGTGTTCCTTTTTTCAAATAAGAAGAAACCGCCGTACGATCATTCCAATAAGCACAATCCACCCAAATCGTTTTCTCCCTTTGCGCCCCGGTGCTGTCTTTATATTTTTCGGTATGTGCTACCGTGAAATTCATCACATTTTTGCCATTAACATTGTTCACCACGCAGTCTTTACCCAGATTGCCGATTACTTGTAACTTGATCATAACTTAAATTTTTGAGATAATATTTAAATTTAAAATTACTTTATTTATCCTTTACTAAAAGAAGATTGTGCAGATTTATTTTCGCATCTTTTCACAAGATTAGCCAGCCTGGGCTTTTTGATACATATTTGAGGAATGTCTTTTGAAAACAATACGGTTGACTTGCTCGAAGAAGGTCCTATTATTCACGCAGAAATTTTTCCGACTGAAGCAGCCTTCCTGAATGAAAAAAACTTCAGCACGGGAGAAAACTTTCTCTCCGTTCGCCTGCTCATTGATACGGGCTCCAATATCTCCGGGCTAGATCACGAACATATTAAAAAACTCAACCTGACTCCCTACACCGATACCGAAGAATGGGTAAACAGCAATGGCGGCAGCTGGAAAGTTGTGCGTTATGGCTGTGTACTTTACCTCCCCGTTTTCAAGAAAAAAGCCCTCAATATCGACATCCTGGAAGGCGCCTATACGGGTTCAGGAATTGACGGCGTCATTGGTCGCGACATTCTGCGCTATTGCAACTTTCGTTACAACGGACTCACCAATCAGTTTCGCCTGGAAGCAAAAGGATTCTAATTCCCTTGATTAATGGTAATTTTGTACTGATTACCGATTATTCCCTATTATGAGTAAAAAAGGCAAAGTGATGGTCGCCATGAGCGGCGGCATTGACAGTACCGTTACGGCACTCATGCTGCATCATGAAGGTTATGAAGTAGTGGGCATTACCATGAAAACCTGGGATTATGCAACCAGCGGTACGGGCAGCCAGGGGAAAAAAGAAACCGGCTGCTGCAATCTCGACAGCTTCAACGATGCGCGCGCAGCCGCAGTGCATCACGGCTTTCCGCACTATATTTTAGATATCAGAGACGAATTTGGAGATTTTGTGGTTGAAAATTTTGTGAACGAATACCTGAATGGTCGTACCCCTAACCCCTGCGTGCTTTGCAATACCCATATTAAATGGCGTGCATTGCTGAAAAGAGCTGACGCTATGAACTGTGACTTCATCGCAACGGGTCATTATGCCAAAATACGCCGGCATACCAATAACCGATATGTCATTAGTAAAGCAGTTGACAACACTAAAGACCAGAGTTACGTATTGTGGGGACTGGAGCAAGATTTGCTAAGCCGAACCCTGTTGCCATTGGGAGGATATAAAAAAACAGAGATTCGTCAGATGGCGGAAGATATGGGCTATCCCGAACTCGCTAAAAAAGCAGAGAGCTATGAAATTTGCTTTGTGCCCGATAATGATTATCGTGGTTTTTTAAAAAGAAAAGTAGCCGGACTTGAAAGCCGACTGGAAGGAGGCTATTTTGTTGACAAATCCGGAAAAATTCTGGGACAGCATAAAGGATATCCTTTCTATACCATCGGACAACGAAAAGGGCTCGATATCGCGCTTGGTCGGCCGGTCTATGTAACCAATATCTTACCTGAAAGCAATACAGTTGTACTGGGAGAAGAAAACGATTTGATTCAAACGACCATGATGGTCGGCGGCATCAATTGGCAGAAATACGATTCACTATCCAACCCCATAGAAGCCGTAACCAAAATCAGATATAAAGACGAAGGCACTTTTTCTATACTCAAACCTGAATCCACTCAAACAGCCAGGGTTGAATTCATGGGGCAGGCGAAAGGAATTGCACCCGGACAAAGTGCCGTGTTTTACGAAGAAGATGATGTTATCGGAGGAGGGATCATCCAACGAAACAGCCACCCTGTTTAAGAATTGTAAAAAGCTTCCTTACCTTTAATTTATGAAATTGAATTATGCAGGCATCATTTTAATCTTAACCCTTCCTTTGACCTGGTTGATTTCAGGGTGTAAGAAGGAAAAAGAAATACTGCAAGTGAAAACATCGCTGGAAAAATTATTTCCTCTAGAGATAGGTAAAGTTGATTTCTACAGAATGGATTCCCTGACAATTGATACCAAAGAGGAGGAGCTTATCCCAAACCCATATCTGATTATGGAAATAGTAACCGCAATAAGCACCGACAATCTCAACCACCCCGTCTGGCGTATAGAAAGATATATGTCTAAAGATACTACGGGCAAAAGCGAGGAATGGTTACCTGCCGGCAATTACTTTGTTGCGGTATATCCTGAAAAAATTGAAGTCATTGAAAACAATCTACGATTCATTAAACTTACCTTGCCTCTTAAGTTGAGCCATTACTGGAGGGGAAACAGTTATCTGCCCCCGGATGCTTATCAAAATATTTTTGAATTCAGCATTGACAATAACATGCCCAACTGGAACTATACTTATACCGGCATCAATGATTCCATTCATTTACCTCGTGATCTTACATTCGGCAAGGTTGCGACTGTTGCTCATATTGATCAGTCGTTCAATGTTATTGAATCAACCAACACGATTGAGTCGAGAGAAAATTTTGCTACCCGCGAAAAATCAATGGAACAATATGCGGAAGAGGTTGGCCTGATCTACCGGGAACAAATACTCTGGGAATATCAACCCAACCGGGGTAATTTGAATGGGTATATGCTGAAAATGTGGAGGGTGAATCTTTAAAGCAAAGGCTTCATGAAAAAAGTCTTTTCAATTTTTATTCTGTGTTGCTGCTGCCATTTATTCTCTGATTCGCAGGAGAAAAGGGTTGTATTGTTAACTGACAAAAACAATTCTCCCTACTCTGTCAATCAACCGGAAGCTTATTTAAGCCGGCGTGCTATTGAAAGAAGAAAAAAATTCAACATCCCTGTTGATATTACTGATTTACCCGTTAATCCTGCTTACCGGGAAACCATCCGCCAAACGGAAGGTATTTCCATCATCGGTTCCCTCAAATGGAGCAATGCATTACTGATTGAATGTGCAGATGAAACAGCTTATGAAAAAATCCTCAATCTTCCTTTTGTAAAATCAACCCAACCAATTGCAAAACGCGTCAAAAAAAATCTCTCATCCAACAGCACTTTCCGAATGTCTGCCAACAATGCAGCCGCTTTCAGTTATGAAGCTACGCACCAACAAATAGAAATACACAACGGACAATGGCTACATCAGCAAGGAGCCACAGGAAAAAGTAAAATGATTGCATTGCCGGATGCAGGTTTCTATCAATACAACAATAATCGTTTTTTGGACTCACTGGTTATCAGAAAACAAATCATTGCAACCCGCGATTTCATCAGCAACAATAATCAGGTAGCCGATGATCATCCACATGGATCTGTTTGTCTGTCCGTACTGGCAGCCAACCAAAACGGCAGCTATGTAGGCAGTTGTACGGATGCGCAATTTGTGCTGCTTCGGACGGAAGATGCAAACTCAGAACAAATCATTGAAGAATATTACTGGGGAATGGGAGCGGAATATGCGGACAGTATTGGAGTGGATGTTATTTCTTCTTCTGTGGGTTATACCACATTTGATGACCCATCCCAAAATCACACCTATCAGGAAATGGACGGGAATACTACTTTCATTACCCGAATGGCCAATATAGCGGGAAAGAAAGGGATACTGATAGTGAACAGTACGGGCAATGACGGCACTTCTAGCTGGAAATATATCGGTGCGCCTGCAGACGGCGACAACATTCTGGCAATAGGAGCCGTTAATACGGAAAAACAAATCGCCTCGTTCTCTTCATTCGGCCCTTCTTTTGACAATCGAGTAAAACCGGATCTGGTTTCGGTTGGACTAAACACGGCCGTAGTGAGCGGTGATGGCCAAATCATTACTTCCAATGGTACTTCATATGCGGCTCCCAATCTTGCAGGTTTAGCAGCCTGTCTTTGGGAGCTTTTCCCTGAAACAGATAATGGAAAACTCATTCAAACCCTGCGCAATTCAGGCGATCGTTTCGCCAATCCCGATGCACAATACGGATATGGTATTCCCGATATGAAAAAAGCGGCATTGATACTGCTGAAAGAAAATTTTAGTGCAACCATATCCTCAATAAATTGTGCAGCAAAAATCAACTGGAGCAGTAAAGACAGAATCGGAATGGGTTACAGAATAGAAAGAAAAAAATTCGATGAAGCTGATTTCTTTCCCATTGATACCCTCTACAGTCAGCATGAAGAATGGGGAGAACATCTCTATCAATTTACTGATTCAACCGCTTTAGAAAAGATGGATTATAGAGTGGTCGTTTTTTTAGACAGCAGCTATTTCTTCCAAAGCGATGTACTCAATTTCAATCTCCCTACCGCTTGTCTTACCACTTCAAACCAAAACTTTTTGAATCCTAGACCTTGCCTAAAAATATATCCAAATCCCGCCCAACAACAAGCCACCATAGAAGCTATTTTCGGAGCAATACCCAGAGACTATTCCATTCAGGTGCTGGATGCTGCGGGACGTGTCATGCGCAACTTTCCACAAAAAACAAACAACTACTCCCACAAACAACTCATTGACTTGTCTGGTTTTTATCCGGGCCTTTACTTTGTACGTATTCATACAGACAAACAACGCGACATTACGGCTAAGTTAATTGTACGTTAAGCCCTTAAAAGCTATCTTTTTCTGAATGCACATAGCTGTGAAAAACTTTTTTATGTCAGATATATTTTCATTCCCGAAATTGTAAATGTACAAATAAACTTCAGGTGAAAGAAACTACTGAATTACGGGCCTTAATACAATTGCTGGATGATCCGGATCCCGAAGTGTATCAGTCTGTCTGCAATCGTATTATCTCCATTGGGAATGATGCGATTCCGAATCTGGAAAAAGTATGGGAAAGCGCCGACAACAGTTTCATGCAGGAAAGAATAGAAACGCTCATCCATACCATGCAAACAGGAGCCATCGAAAACGCTTTGGAAGAATGGACAAAGCGGGAGCAAGAGGACTTAATCAAAGGACTATACCTGATCAGCAAATACCACTTCCCCGATTTGAAGCAGGAAAAATTTATGCAACAAGTGGATAAGATAAGAAGAAATGTGTGGCTCGAACTCAATCCATATCTTACCGCGCTTGAACAAACCAATGTACTTACCGGCATTCTCTTTCAATACTATCAGTTCAAGTCGGAGGAACTGGATTACCGTCGTGGCACCAACTTTATTCCTTCTTCACTCATTGAAACAAAAACAGGGAATGCAGTCAGCTTGGGTATTCTGCAATATGCTATCGCTCAATTATCAGAAATTCCCCTCAGGATTATTCAAATACCAGAACAAATCATTCTTGGATATTTTAAGCGCTCTACATTGGAAAATAGCCATTTTTTACCCAATGAAATTCTATTTTATGTCGATGGCGCCAACGGACAATTGTACTCGTATGCAGAAGTGGAAAAATACCTGAAAAAAATGAATATCTCTGACACCACAAACTGTTTTCAACCCCTAACGAATCAAAAGATTATGTTACTGTTGTTGCAGGAATATGCAAAATGCTATAATAATCGCACTGCACATTACAAATATGAGGAAATACTCAGGCTGGCAGCCATTCTAAGAGGAGAAATGGAGTCATGAGTTAGGGCTTGTATTTTATCAAAAAAAAGCGCGCATGACGCGCGCTTGAAAAATTGATTTTTATACCTCGGATAATTCACGTTCGGATTTTGACCAGGACTCCGACTCATTTTGAAGAGAAGACCTTACTTTTTTTGCCAAATCCTGACTTTTGTCTCTGATACGCTCCCTCAATTCTTTACCCTTTGCCGGGGCTAAAAGAATGCCGGCTACCACGCCTACTGCCGTAGCAGTAATCAATCCGATTACGTAATTTCTTTTCATGATGTTTTTTTTTAAAAATTAAATAATACGCTAATATAATCAACGCTTCAATCGTCAACAATGACTATAGTCATTAAGCATATCTTTCAAAGATTGGAAAGTAATCAGCAGTATCCGTAACCATAATATCCGCTACGCATTCATCCGAATTCTCCAGGAAGAAGGATGATAATTATTGAGGCGATTCCCTAGAAATTTTATCCAACCCAAACCCAACGATTGATACCCTACCCATTGCCAGCCTTTGGATACACCTTCTATCATGAATGACTCCTTCCGAAGAAAAGCAATCGCTTTGTTTTCATCAAGCTCCACTAATTCCCTGTTAGGTTGCATAGCTGATGCAAGTGCTAAAGCAGGTTCCGGAATCCACTCGTTATGGAGCAGCTGACCAGCCTCAACACCGGCATAACGCACCCGCAGTCTTTCCATAAGAAACTGTATCAACGATAAATGTTCGGGTAACACAGCCGCAATGTATTTTCCTTGCATTACCCAGCTCAATGAAATAGAAGATTGAACAAAGGAAGCAAGAGATTGAGCCGTAGCAGCAGTAATCAAATTTTTATTTTTCGTTTTGATGGGAATAACCTCTTGTATAGATTTTTTTCGGAATACCGCCATAAAAAAACCCTCTCCTTTCGACAGGTGCGGCCAACATCTGTATGCGTATCCATGATTCTCCGTAATGGTTTGTCGAATTCCCCATTGCTCCTGCATTTTCAATGGTACTGATTCAACATCGAACTGATTAAGTATCCAATCCACCTGCGCTTCATTTTCTTCTTTCGAAAAAGAACAAGTAGCATACACCAGTATCCCATCTGTTGACAGCGCACTCCAAGTATCCGCTATAATTCTTCTTTGTCTTTCCACACAAAGCTGTATGGCTGACAAGCTCCACTCCTGCATAGCAGAGGGATCGCGTCGGAACAAACCGCTTCCGCTGCAAGGCGCATCAATGACCATGACTTCAAAAAATCCAGGCAAGACTTGAAAGTCTTTGGGATCATTTTGCGTAATGACAACATTCATTCCTCCCCACTTAATCAGATTCTCTTTCAAGATATTCACTCTTGACTGAATAACTTCATTAGCTACCAGCAAACTGTTAGCTGATAGAAGAGATTGCAGCAAGGTAGATTTCCCCCCCGGAGCAGCACATAAATCAAGCACTTTAAGAGATTGATTCAAATCAACTGATTGTTTGAGCGCTTGTTCAAGCAACATGCTACCAGCTTCCTGCACATAATACGCCCCTGCATGAAGTAAGGGATCCATGGTAAATAAAGGGCGGGAAGGCAGATAATATCCTTCTGTAGTCCAGGGTACCGATGTTAATTCTGTCGACGCAGAACTCTTTTTTTTCGAAGGATTATAGCGGATAGAAACAGGCACTTCTGCATGATGGGCTTGCTCAAATAAACTTGCCTCGTAATCGGGCAAGGAAGCAAGATGCTGTAAAAAACCGGAAGGAAATTCCACGATATCAATTCATTCAGCTGATCAGAGGGTTTTAATCTCTGTTATCAGATCCTGTAATACTTTTTTGGCATCCCCGAAAAGCATACTGGTTTTGGGACGATAGAAGAGCTCATTTTCAATACCCGCATAGCCGGGCTTCATACTTCTTTTGTTGACAATTATTGTTTTGGCCAACTCAACATCCAGTACCGGCATTCCATAAATGGGGGAAGCAGGGTCAGATTTTGCAGCAGGATTCACCACATCATTTGCGCCTAAGATCAATACCACATCTGTACTTGGAAATTCCTCATTAGCCTGTTCCATCTCAATTAATCTTTCATAACTCACATCTGCTTCAGCCAATAATACATTCATGTGGCCCGGCATTCTTCCTGCCACCGGATGAATGGCATATTTGACTTCAACACCTTTCTCTGTCAACAGTTTTTCCAAATCATGACAAGCATGTTGAGCCTGTGCTACAGCAAGACCATATCCCGGGACAATCATTACTTTATTGGCATAACTCATCACCACCGCGGCATCACTTAAAGAAATCTCTTTGCTTACTCCACCTTGTACCTGCTGTCCGCCGCCAACTACAGAATTCCCTCCAAATGAACCAATCAAAACATTGGTCAGGGAGCGATTCATTGCTTTACACATGAGGATAGTGAGTAAAGTGCCCGCAGCACCAACCAAAATACCTCCCGTGAGCATAGCTTTATTATCATATAAAAATCCACCGCAGGCGGCTGCTACACCTGTAAAAGAATTCAGTAAAGAAATAACAACCGGCATATCCGCTCCACCGATGGGCATCACAAAAAAGACACCGTACGAAAGCGAAAGCAATAAGATCATCATGAACAACAACATCGAATCGTTACCGAGATTCATATAGAGATATACCGAAGCAGCGAGAATGGCGAACAACAAAACCAGATTAAAAATATGCTGCCCTCTAAAAGCAAAGTCCTTAATACGACCGTCGAGTTTACCCCAGGCAATCATACTGCCCGAAAAAGAAACCGAACCAATGATCAAGCCCGGTAAAATAATCAGGAGCTTTGCAAGATTTGCGTCAAACTGCATGACATGTTCAAATTCTATAACTGAAATTAAAGCAGCGCAGGCGCCCCCCATTCCGTTAAAGAGACTTACCATTTGTGGCATAGCAGTCATCTTCACTTTTTTCGCCGCTAAAGTCCCCACCACTGTGCCGATGAGTAAACCACCAAAAATCCATCCGTAATTGGAAAGCGGTTTACCATCTTCCTTATACAAAAAGATAGTGGCAAAAATAGCTATCCCCATACCTAACGCGGCTACCCAGTTTCCTTTGCGGGCAGCAGCGGGATTTGACAACATTTTCAGTCCGACAATAAAAGTGACAGACGCTAAGAGATAGGCAATGGATAATATGCTATAGCCCATGATGATTATTTCTTTTTCTTAAACATTTCCAACATTCGGTCGGTTACTACAAAACCACCAACCACGTTTAAAGTACCTACAATAACCGCAATAAAACCAAGTGCGAGCGCGAGATAATTATCCGAAGATGCATTTCCCATAACAATAATGGCTCCGATGATAACTACACCGTGAATGGCATTGGCGCCACTCATAAGCGGTGTATGCAATACGCTCGGCACTCTGCCGATTACTTCTATACCTACGAAGATCATGAGTAAAACGATGTAAATCATTTCCTGATGAAGCAGAAACCAATCGAATATTCTTTCCATGATTATTTTGTTGATGGCTGCATGAGCGCAGCTACTCTTTCATTGACAATATTTCCTTCATGCGTAATGCAGCAACCTTTTACGATATCATCTTCCCAATTAAGGTGCAATGCGCCTTCTTTAGTGAGTATCAGTTGCAAAAAGTTCAGGATATTTTTTCCGTATAGTTTACTCGCATCACCCGGCATTTCAGCAGCAAGACGGCTGTTGCCAATGATTGTTACACCTTTATAAAGGACAGTTTCATTATTGCGGGTGAGCGGCGTATTTCCTCCGGTAGCCGCAGCAATATCCACAATCACGCTACCCGCGCGCATCTGCTGAATCATTTCCTCTGTAATGAGTATCGGCGCTTTCTTGCCGGGTATTTGCGCCGTTGTAATCACGATATCCGCTTTGGCGATCGCTTCAGCGATTCTTTGTTTTTGTTTTTGAAGATAGTCTTCCGATTGTTCAACCGCATAACCACCGGCGGCCGACGCGTCGGCCGCACCCGCCACTTCTACAAACTTCGCACCCAGACTCATCACCTCTTCCTTAACAGCCGGACGGGTATCAAATACTTCTACTACTGCCCCTAATCTTTTAGCCGTTGCAATGGCCTGTAATCCTGCCACACCTGCGCCTAATATTAATACTTTGGCCGGCGCAATACTTCCTGCCGCAGTCATAAACATAGGAAAATAACGGCCATAAGTGTGAGCCGCCAGCAACACTGCTTTATATCCCGCGATATTGGCCTGTGAACTCAATACATCCATCGTTTGAGCACGAGTGGTGCGGGGAATCATATCCAGGCTGAAGGTCGTTATTTTTTGAGTCGCGAAATATTTTACCGCCTCCATTTGATAGAGTGGCTGATACACGCCAATGGCAACCGCATTCTCTTTGGCATCCTCTACTGTATGCATCGCCAGTATAACATCTGATTGTGCCAGCACTTCACTTCTCGTTCCTACCGTAACGCCTTTTAACTGATAATCGGCATCAGCAGCAAAAGCTGCCATTCCGGCGCCGGATTCTATATAAACCTTCAATCCTTTCTTGATCAACGTTTCCGCCTGTTCCGGTAATAAGGAAACCCTGTTTTCGTTTGCAGGCTCTTTAAGTATTCCAATAGTGAGGGACATGCCGTTTTTTGGTTGAATGCGGCAAAGATAAACAATATTGAATAGCAATCAGTAATGAAGCCTGAAATGCTGTACTACCATTTGTTCTTTTCTCATAAAGACCAATCCCATAAAAAAAAGATCAATCGTTAGTGTAACCTTAGGATGAGCTTGAATCATAGCCCATGCTTTTTCCATCTCTTCACTCCAGTGAATATCATCCAAAACAATCAGAGCAGATTCATTGACCCAATCCGCTACAAAAGAAAAATATCGAAGGGTCGCTTCATAAGTATGATGCCCGTCTATAAAAATAAAATCCGGATGCACACCTTCCTCCCTCAATAATGGCAATGCCTTTTCAAAGGTTGCATTAATCGTTTTAATATTCAATAAACCCAGAGATTGAAAATGCCTTTCTGCCATTGATGCAATCAGTGGCGCTCCCTCAATTGTAAAAACTTTTGCAGTCCGATTAGCAACTGCCATATAAGCGGTTGTAATACCTAAAGAAGTTCCCAACTCCAGTATTTGAGATGGCTTAAAATGTTGCACTAATCTAAATAACAGTCCTGCATATTTCGGCGATTTTAAAGAATACTTAGCAATCCGGCAAACAGGTTTCTCCCGTTGATTTCCCATGGATGAACCTGCCCCATGATCTTCTACCCAAATCTTGCTGGTATCTTTTAATAATTTTTTCCTCAACTGCTCCACTTCAATCAACACTTTTGTGTTTGGCTGACGAGGCCAAACCTTTCTTACCAAATCATATACAAAAGGGGAATGAATGCCATGTCCTTTTCCATTGCCGGATGTTACATAGTATCGCAGGTACTTCAGTAAGATTTGAAAGGGAGAATACACTTGACAGAGAATAATTGTAGCATGACAACGCCGGTTTATTTTCTTTCCCAGCACTGAATACTGAATGAATAGGCATGTTTTTCGTCGGCTTTGAATTCCTTTTCTTGCACCAGCTTCCACGTGGCGGCATCTATTTCCGGAAAGAACGTATCCGCTTCAAATGGAGCGTGTACACGCGTCATGTAGATGCGGTTGGCAAACGGAAAAAACAAGGCATAAATCTGCGCCCCTCCGGCAATAAAAACCTCTTTGGCTCCGGCCTTGTGCGCCAGCTCCAAAGCATCTTCTTTATTGGCAACAAAAGCGAGGAGGTCGGGATCTCCTGAGTAATTTTTTTGTGTAGTTAAAATGATATTAAGACGACCGGGAAGTGGTTTGCCACCCACCGACTCAAAAGTCTTGCGACCCATGATAACAGGCATTGCCCAGGTTGTATTTTTAAAAAATTTCAAGTCCTGAGGAAGATGCCATAGCAGCTGATTGTCTTTGCCAATCGCATCATTGGAACCAGCCGCAACAATTATAGAGATGTTCATGTAAACCCAAACTATTGGTTAAACTCAAACGGCAACCGGCGCTTTGATGGCAGGATGACATTGATAATTCAGTAAAGTAAAATCATTGAAAGTAAATTCGAATAAGTCTTTCACGTTTGGATTCAATTGCATTTGAGGCAGAGGAAAAGGAGTGCGACTCAATTGCAAATGCACCTGCTCAAGATGATTATTGTAAATATGCGCATCGCCGAATGTATGAACAAAATCACCGGGCTTCAAATCACATACCTGTGCAATCATCAACGTTAGTAAAGCGTAAGAAGCGATATTAAAGGGAACGCCTAAAAAAACATCTGCACTCCTTTGATACAACTGACAACTGAGTTTCCCATCTGCCACATAAAACTGAAATAAAGTATGGCAGGGCATCAAGGCCATTTTAGGCAAATCTGCAACATTCCAGGCGCTGATAATCAATCTTCTGCTGTCAGGTGTTTTTTTAATTTGTTCGACAAGCTCTTTTACCTGATCCACTACTACCCCGCCGGCACCTTCCCAGCTTCTCCATTGTTTACCATATACCGGCCCCAATTCTCCATTGGCGTCTGCCCATTCATCCCAAATAGAAACACCGTTTTCCTTAAGATAAGCAATATTGGTTTCGCCTTTTAAAAACCATAGAAGTTCATGGATAATGCTTTTCAGATGCACTTTTTTGGTTGTTACCAACGGAAAGCCTTCTGACAGATCAAAACGCATCTGATAACCGAATACACTTAATGTACCGGTGCCTGTACGATCTGTTTTTTGAGCACCATGTTTCAGGATATGGTGTAACAAATCGTGATAAGGTTGCATTAATGATTAGTAATTAATGATTAGTAATTAGTAATTAATAATTGAGAAGCGATTCGCAATGATTAATTACCGGTAGATGCTGCGGACTCTTCAAGCACCAGTCTGAATCCGAAATCATTATGTCTGCCATCCGGACTAAAAAAATCTCTGGCCCCAACACGACAGTCATTGAAGGAATAGTTCCAGCTTCCTCCACGAATGACTTTAAAAAATCCTTCTTCTTTTCCTTGCGGATTTATTTTTTTCCCTTCAGAATAAGGCCCCCACCAATCCAGACACCATTCCCAGGCATTACCGCTCATATCATACAAGCCTAACTCGTTGGGTCTTTTTTTAGCAACGGGCTGAGAAGTGGAATTGCTGTTCTCTTCAAACCAACTGTACATATAGGGTGCTTGTCCGCCTGCAAAAATAAAACCTTTACTCTTGTTGCCGCCGCGCGCTGCGTATTCCCATTCAGCCTCTGTAGGGAGACGGTACTTTTTACCGGTTTGTTTGTTAAGCCATTGACAATAAGCCGATATTTCATCCCAGCTTACATTCACAATCGGATGGTTGTCTATCCAACCCCAGGCAGGTTCAATCGGCATGCGAGTGCCGGTTGCATTACAATAGGCCTTCCATTGTGCAACCGTAGTTTCCGTTTTTGCGATGCTAAACGATTTCAAGGTAACCAGGTGATAAGGAAGGGCAGCGGAATCTTCAGGATCTCTGATTTCATCGCAGCCCATTGTAAAAGTTCCCCCCTCTATTTTTACCATTTCAGGAACACCGGCTTTTTGGGCTTTGGAATAATATGAGAAAAAGATCATTGAACCGAGGAATGAAGAAAAAAGAAGAAATCGCTTCATAATTTTTGCTTTTAGGGTAAAAAACAGGCGTTAAATTAAGCATTTTTCTCAAATCAGCATTAAAAAATTTCAAAACCGGATTATAGAACTTGCTTAAGAATTACTGATATTCCCCAAAAACAGCCCTCAATTCGCCAGCAATTTCACCCAGGGTACACAAAACCTCCACTGCTTCAATTACTGCGGGCATCAGATTCTCTCCGCTATCGGCTCTCCTCCTGATTTCTTGCAAGGCAAGCTTTACTTTTTCAGCATCCCTTTTTTGTTTCAGAAGCTCTAATTTTTGTACTTGCAACTGACGAATGCTATCGTCTATCTTAAAAACCGGAGGCGTAGTCGTTTCCTTAATCTGAAATTTATTAACCCCTACAATCCACTTGCTGCCGGCTTCGATTTGACGCTGATAATCATAGGCGCTTCTCGCAATTTCATCCTGAATAAATCCTTGTTCAATCGCCGAAACACTGCCCCCCATTGCATCAATTTTTTCAATCAACTCGGTTGCTTTAGCTTCTATTTCATCCGTCAGATTTTCTACAAAATAACTTCCGGCCAATGGATCTACGGTGTCTGGCACCCCGCTTTCGTAGGCTACAATTTGCTGGGTACGCAAGGCAATGCGTGCTGCTTCTTCGGTAGGCAGACTCAAAGCTTCATCATAACCATTGGTATGCAGCGATTGTGTTCCTCCCAACACGGCAGCTAATGTTTGAATGGTGACCCTAGAAATATTATTAAGCGGCTGCTGTGCCGTTAATGTACTGCCTCCGGTCTGCGTATGAAAACGAAGCATCATAGCTTTGGGATCAGTAGCCCCTAATGATTTAATCATCTTTGCCCACATTCTTCTCGCCGCCCTGAATTTTGCCGCTTCTTCAAATAAATGATTGTGTGCATTAAAGAAAAAAGAAAGTCGTTTGCCGAATACATTGATGTCTAGTCCCTTTTCCAATGCTGCCTGCACATAAGCTTTGCCATTCGATAAGGTAAAAGCCACTTCCTGTACTGCCGTGCTGCCGGCTTCTCTAATATGATATCCGGAAATGGAAATTGTATTCCATTTAGGTAATTCCTTGCTGCACCATTCAAAAATATCTGTGATGATCCGCATACTTTGTCGGGGTGGGTAGATATAGGTTCCCCGCGCGGCGTATTCTTTCAAAATATCATTCTGAATGGTTCCAGAAATCTTACTTAAATCAGCTCCTTGTTTTTTAGCTAGTGCTACATAAAAAGCCAGCAAAATGAAACCAGTGGCATTGATGGTCATAGAAGTAGAAACCTCTTCCAGCTTGATTCCTTTGAACAAAGTTTCCATATCCTCCAGACTATTGATGGAAACACCCACTTTACCCACTTCTCCCTCACTGAGCGGATGGCCACTGTCGTACCCGATTTGAGTAGGCAAATCAAAAGCTACACTCAATCCCATCACACCCTGACTGAGCAGATAGTGATAACGTTTATTGCTTTCCTCGGCGGTAGAAAATCCGGCATACTGACGCATCGTCCAAAGTTTGCCGCGATACATGTCAGACTGCACTCCTCTGGTAAAGGGATAGTTACCGGGTAATTCTTCTGCAGTATTTTTTTTATCTGCAGCCGTGTAAACCTTTTGAATGGGAATACCCGAGTCTGTTTCGATTTTTTTCTCTTCCTTCATATCTATATAGCTTAATCAATTTGTTACTGTATGAGCAATCTGGCTTCTTTCCTGAGCAGTTCAGCGACAATCGGCTGTAATGAAGCATTATCATCCTGTTTCATAAACTCCATTATCTTCGCCACAAGCTCCTGTGCAGCAGCATTTTCATTTACAAGACTACCGATTTGAGTCAAAATGAAAATTTGTTGCTCCTTAAAATTCAAAAGCGCATCCCATGCAGCGGGAGAGAGATAAAGTTGCTGACTGAGATTGTATTCAAATTCTGTTTTTATTTGTTGAATCAGGCTTGCTTTCAATTGAAATGCAGTTAAATCCCGCGCATCCGTTTTCTCCAGCAATGCCGTAAAGCCCATTCTTTCGCAAAGAATGATGCAACGCTCATAGGCTTGTAATTGTAAACGGCGCATTTCCGGATTAGTGCTGATAAAACCAGACACATTCGTATTGCTGACAGATGATATCCGATTGGCAAGAGCCGCTTGTTGCATGAGAAAGGCTTTTTTCTCTCTTTTCCTCAAATACCATCCGAGTATTGTAAAAACCACTGCCGCAGCAATGACCATGTAAATAATCTCTGTTTCACCAACCATCATAACAATAAGTACTTATAGTTTGTAATATATTGCAAAAATAGGGTATTGGCATTCGTTGCCTTGCAATGGTTTACATAATTTTGCAATATGGAAACAATCATCAATTCACCCATCCAATTAACCGAATCAGCTATAGCTGAGATAAAAAAATTAGTAGCGGTTCAGCCGGCCGGTAAAGTATTGCGCATCGGAGCGAAGGGCGGCGGATGTTCAGGGTTGACTTATGTGCTGGATTTTGACGAACCAAAATCCGGTGATCAGATTTTTGAAATTGAAGGCATTGTCTGCGCCATGGAACCCGCTCATGGAATCTATCTTTCCGGCATGCAAATACATTGGGAAAATGGACTCAATAACCGAGGATTCGTCTTCTCCAATCCAAATGCATCCAAAACCTGCGGTTGCGGAACGAGTTTTGCAGTTTGATCAAGTTGTAGGTTGGATGTTAACCCTTAACGTACAACTTACAACCCTCCACTTTATTCCCTCACCATCTCACTCACCACCCTCACAATATCTTCTGCGTTTGGCTTGCTGAAATAGTCGCCGTCACTTCCATAGGCCGGACGATGATCGGTACCGGTTAAAGTACGGGGTGCCACATCCAGATAACGATAGCCGCCCTGTTCTTCCATAACTTTATTAAACATGAAAGCAGCTGCTCCACCGGGCACATCTTCATCAATGAAAAGAATACGATTGGTTTTCTTCAATGACTGAAGAATAATATGATTGCGGTCGAAGGGCAATAAGGTCTGCACATCCACCACTTCACAATGAATACCTAACAGTTCCAGATGATGCGCGGCATCTTCAATGATTCGCAGCATCGAACCATAGGATACAAGGGTAATATCATCTCCTTGTCTGATGACTTCTGGAATACCAAGGGGTATATTAAATTCTCCCAGATTGGAAGGAAGATTTTCTTTGAGTCGGTATCCGTTCAAACATTCAATAACCAGCCCCGGTTCATTGCTTTGCAACAGCGTGTTGTACATACCTGCGGCCTGTACCATGTTGCGCGGCACACAGATGTGGATACCTCTCAGACTATTGATGATCATTCCCAAAGGAGAACCGCTGTGCCAGATACCCTCCAAACGATGTCCTCGGGTACGAATAATCATCGGTGCAGCCTGTCGTCCTCTGGAACGATAATGCAAAGTTGCCAGATCATCCGAAAGCGGCTGTATGCCATAAAGCAAGTAATCCAAATACTGAATTTCTGCAATGGGACGAAGTCCTCGTAAAGCCAGCCCAATGCCTTGTCCCATGATCGTTAGTTCCCGAATACCGGTATCAAAAATACGATGGGAACCATGTTTTGCCTGTAAGCCGGCAAAACCCTGATTCACATCTCCGATAAATCCAAGATCCTCTCCGAAAGCCAACACATCATTACGACGAGCGAACAACTGATCAAAATAACGATTCAGAATTTCATACCCGTTCATCACCACAGGCGTTTCCTCATAAACCGGTTTGATTTCCGCTACCGATAAAGCGCTGCCGGCATAATGATCTACCTGTTGACAAGAATGAAAAGCGATTTCATTCTCCGCCATTAATGCTTGATGGTATTGTAAGGCTGCATCTTTGGAAGCACCCGGCTGCGCAAGTGTAATGGCTTTATATAAAGTGCGAATCACATCTCTACGACTCGGTTCACGATTGGCAGTCAACTCGTGGATATAACCACTCAATGCCGCTTCATGTCCTGCCAATGGCGATAGTGCCCCCGTAAGTGCGAGAACACGATTTACCTGAACGGTGATAGGCGCCAGAAAATTCTCCCAGGCCTGTTGTTTTTCTTTTCTTACCTGCTCCTTGGCTTCTGTTTCAATTTGGGTAATTTCTTCCTCACTAACCAGGGCGTTTTCCAGTATCCATTCTTTCATTTTTTTCAAACAATCCCAGTCTCTCTCCCATTGTAATCTTTCCGGACTTTTATAACGCTCATGACTGCCGGAAGTAGAGTGTCCCTGAGGTTGCGTCACTTCTTCCACATGAAACAAAGCAGGTGTATGAGTGACTCTTATTTTTTCGATCGCCGCTTCAAGGGTTTCGCACATGCCGGCATAATCCCATGCTTTTAAGCGATAGATATCCAATCCGGTAGTTCCTTCCTTTTTCTGAAATCCTTTCAAAGCTTCAGAAATGGATTCTTTTGTTGTTTGATATTTTTTGGGAACAGAAATACCATAGCCATCATCCCACACAAAAATTGCCATCGGTATCTGTTGTACCGCTGCTGCATTGACGGATTCCCAGAAAGGGCCTTCACTGGTGGAAGCATCTCCGATTGTAACGAAACATACTTCATTCCCGTTTTGGGTAAGTGATGAAAAATCACTTGAAGAATCCAATTGACGGAAGACTTTGGAAGCCAATGCTAATCCTACCGCTTTAGGCATTTGTCCGGCCGTAGGTGCCAGACTCGCGGCTAAATTTTTTCTATTGATGAGATCGATCGTATTCCCTTTTTCATCTACAAATTGAGAAGCGAAATGCGAATTCATCTGACGACCGCCACTATGAGGTTCATTGGCCGGATCAGGGTCGGCATACAATTGCGCAAAAAATTCCTGCACGGTAACAGCACCGGTAGCGAAGGCAAACGTTTGATCGCGATAATAACCCGAGTAAAAATCTCCCGGGCGGAAAAATTTGGCCATGGCCAACTGCGGCACTTCTTTCCCATCTCCAAAGATTCCGAATTTCGCTTTACCGGTAAGTACTTCTTTTCTTCCCAGCAAGCTAGCTTCCCGACTGATGCAGGCAAGCCGGTAATCCTGTATGACTTCCATCCGAAAGTTTTCAAAAGAGAGCTGCGCGTTTTGAAGGGTTTCCTGTACAATTGCTTCCATGCGACAAAAATAGTATTTTTAAAATGCTAAGACTAACCTTCGGTAGTTTTTATAGAATTATTTATTTTTGTTAATAGAATGTTGAATTGGTCATCGGTTTTTAAAAAAAGTTTTCCTGTTTTTTGAAAATTACTAACTTCGGGCTGATAAAATTTTATATGAAGTACCTTTTATTGCTTGTTTTAATTGCCGGAATAATGCCGGAGGCTACAGCCCAAAAAAAGAAAAAGAAAGCGGCAGATAAACCGGCTACCGAGACCGTGATTACAGACTCTATTGTTTTTCCGGAAATCAATTATGATTTTGGAAAGATACCCCAGGGAAAACCGGTTTATCATGTTTTTACGGTTCAAAATATTGCGCTGGATACATTGAAAATTGAAAATGTTCAGACTTCCTGCGGATGCACTACCCCTGAATATGACAAAGCCCCCGTTTTGAAGGGAGGAAAATTGGATATTAAAGTAGGGTATAACGCTGCGGGAGAAGGTAATTTTGAAAAATCAATTACCGTCACCTATAACGGAGGTCAGAGCAAACAATTATTTATCAGAGGCAATGTTTGGAAAACTCCGGATCAGTCGATACCGGGAAATGCGGGGTTGAAGAGTTTTTAATTAATTAGTAATTAATAATTAATAATTAGTAATTGGGAGTAAATTAATAATGATTTAGGATAGTTTCAGTTTATAAATAATAATCAATAAAAAAAGAACGGTTATGAAAAAAATGTTCATTCTATTTACGGCAGTTTTAATCGGAAATGCGGTTGTTGCTCAAACGAAAAAAGCGGATGATGTTGCGAAGTTTGCCAGCGAGACCGTTGATTTGGGAAATGTAAAAAAGGGCAATCCTGTAACGGCTACTTTCACCCTTACCAACATCAGCAAGGAAGATTTAATCATTGAAAATGTTACGCCCGGTTGTGGTTGTACAAAATCCGACTACACTAAGGAGCCCATCAAGCCCGGTAAAACAGGTAAAATTACGGCCACCTATAACGCTGCCAACGCAGGCAATTTCAATAAAAGCGTATCGGTAAAATTTATGGGTATTCAAGATCCTAAATCCATCTCGATTGTAGGAGTGGTGAAAGAGTAAAAAATATTTTTCTGCAAATAAAAATCCCCGATTAAAGTCGGGGTTTTTTATTTCCCCTAACTTATGGTACTATAAAGCCGACTGCTGCGGGAGCAACGGGATTTAAATTGGGAAAAATGGTATTGCCTGTTACCGGATCAACATACTCATTCCCGTAGTAAGAATCGCCATATAAGCGCACATACACACTGTCTCCCTTATCCAATCCCATCCCATACAATTCCTCGGCACTGAAAGTGCCGGTAACGTTATTGTTCAATACTCCTTTGAGGGAAGAATATCCTATAGATTCAATAGGTGTGAAATTTTTCTTCTCGCCGACAAAAGCACGAACATAAGCCCGATCCGAAGCAGAAGGCACCGGCTTCACAGAAAAGAGATAGGCAATACCAATGAAATTATTGTCGGCTACTGCTGTCTTTTCGAGTGATTCAATAGCAGTGCCGGAAATACTACCCAATGAAATAATTCTATTGAGTGTGGTATTAAAAGGAGCGGGCGAATTCATTTTTTTGAAATGCTCAATACCGAAAATTTTATACGTCCCGTAACCTGTTTTGCTGAAAGCCAAATCATAATGATCAAAAGGAATATTTTCAAGTCTGAATCTTCCGTCTGCAGCAGTAATACTTTGTTTTTCTGGCATTCCAATAATATTGACCGTTACACCGGAAGCATCTTCATAGCGGTTAGTTTTGTCATCATATAAATAGACCGTGCCGGATATTGTTCCAACTTCATTACTTATGGCAGGAGTATTTGATTTTTTACAGGCAACTAACACAATTAAAATCATAGACAGGCTCATATGCCTTGAGTAGCTGAAATTGAATCGCATACAAAATAATTTAAGTATGCAATGTTACAGCATTTATCGAATCAGACGAAAAAGTGAAAGCTTACAAGAGAAATATTCCGATTAAAGGATGTTCCTCGCTAATATCGCTTCTCTTCTATGCTATTTAAAATCATAACGTAGCTGATGTAACGCTTTTCGTGAATGCTACCGTTTTGTACAGCTGCTTTAATGGCACATCCGGGCTCGTTAATATGCAGACAATTATTGAATTGACATTGCTGTATCAAGGAACGCATTTCGGGAAAATAATGCGAGAGTTCCTGTCGGGAAATATCTACCAGTCCAAACTCTTTTACACCCGGCGTATCAATAATACTGCCACCAAAAGGCAAATCAAACATTTCCGCGAAAGTAGTAGTGTGCATCCCCTTTCCGCTCCATCCGCTTACTTCTTCGGTGCGTAATTGAAGATCAGGCAAAACAGCATTGATAAAAGTAGATTTTCCTACTCCGGAATGACCACTGATCAGCGACACTTTATTACGGAGTAATTGCGTTACCTCCTCCACCCCTTCTCCTGTTTGCATGGACAATAAAAAAACGGAATATCCTGCATCCTTGTAAAGCTTAAGCCACTCTTCATACTGACGCATCGCTTTGTCATCATACAAATCTGCCTTATTGAAAATCAAAATTGCCGGGATATGAAAGGCTTCAGAAGTTATCAGAAAGCGGTCAATAAACCCCTGTGAAGTACGAGGAGAACGAATAGTTGCAAAGAGTATACTCTGATCGAGATTTGCGGCAATGATATGATGCTGATGGCGGCGATGCGGGCTCTGCCGATTGATATAATTCTTCCGTTGAAAAATTTCATGAATGACAAATGTGCCTTCCTTCTCATTATCAGGCATCAGATCAACAATATCACCAACTGCAATGGGGTTCGTAGAGGTAATATCATCTATTTTAAACTTTCCTTTTATACGGGCAAGCAGCATTCTGTTTTCCTCGTTTTTGACCGAATACCAACTGCCTGTAGATTTATATACCACTGCCTGCATAATACAAAGAAACGTAATTCGGAAGAGAATAGTTGCGATAGGCCTCAGCTAAGATTTATTCCAGTGAACCTGATGCCCAGCTTAGGCGGATTATCGACTGGAAATATTTTGCTTTAAGACTTAATAATTTTTGTTGCGTTTCCAGCAATTTATTTTCCCGTGCGTTCAAAATAAACAATGTGGTTTCTCCCAATCCAAACTTCAATTGTTCGGCATTAAGCAGGAAGCGATAATTTTGATAGGCTTTAGAAATGATATCGCACTGTCTGGAAACATTAAACACCTCAGTATAATGATAGCGCAACTTATTTTCCAATTGCAATTTTAAATAATCTCGCTCCCATACCGTTGAGGCGATTTTAATTCGGGCTGCCCGATAAGCACCGATTCCTCCTCTGTTAGGCAGCGGAATTGCAATATTCAACCCGAATTTATAATTATTCTCCAGCAAAGCGCCCCCCCACCCTTTCCAGGCTTCGTAACCTTGCTGAAGAAAATTGTATTTGAGATCAGCTTTGGGCAGCAAAGATTGAAATTTCAATTCGCGATCTACCTGTAAGGACTGAATCTTGTATCCCATCGTTCTTAATTTGGGATGCGTGGTTAGCATTCTATTAAGCCACTCATCCCAGGCACCCACCTCAGGCGTCGGCACGTTTACATTCACCCAAGCAGTATCAGGAAGCGTGGTTTCTTTAAGATAGGCAGGCTGGTTATTTTCCATCCAAACAAAATTGGAAAGCAACAGTGCGGACTTGCGATAATTCAGCCAGGCTTCCTCACGTGCTTGCTGAAATTGCTGTAATTGCGCCTGGGCTTCCGCAGTATCCATTGCAGCACGATCTCCTTGTCGAAATGCATCCAGCACCAAACCATAGCGCAACTCATTTAAACGGATGATGGTATCCAATACTTTGACCTGTTGGTAATCCCGCGACCAGTTCCAATAACTTTCCAACGCATCCATCAACAAATCATTCACTACATTTCTTCGCTCTGCCAATGATTGCTGCTGAAAAATTTTTGCTTTTTGCAGAGTAGCTCTTCTGTTATCGAGTAAGAGATCTTTCAGAATCGGTATGCTCACACCGGCATAGCTGCTTTGATTGAGGGTTCTCTCTGTATTGACAAACTGTCCGGTATTGTCTTCTATTCCACCATATAATTCTACGCCAAACCAGGTAGGAATAGCAACTTCTCCGTTGAAATAATTGAAATAATCTTTTTCATTAAAAACTTTACGATCAACATCCACAGCAAACACAGGATCAAAATTACCTCTTGAAGCCAGCACGCCGGCTTTCGCTTCAGCAATGAGTAAAGCAGCCTGTTTGGCTACCGGATGATTACGACGCACCGATTCCATAAACTGCGATTCAGAAAGCAAACGAATAGAATCCTGTGCAGTCGTGGAGAATGGAAACACCAAAACCAATATCCACCCAAGAAAAAAATATCTGATGATACTACGATTCATTGATTAGTACTTGTGCTTCTCTGTTTTATTTTCTCCTTTCCTTTTTTGATTTTCCTGATACTGATAAAAGTCAGGAGGGAATCCATTGATTTGTCGCCACAACTCATACCAGATGGGAACATCTTGAAGCAAAGCAAAACTATACAGTCCTGTTCCCATCTTCAGGTTTTTCGGCCAGGGTTTATCGCCGGCATCTTCCTGTACCAATACCCTGAACATTCCATTTTTGCTAACATTGCTTTCAATAGCAAAAACCTTTCCGCCAAATGTACCATAGGAAGCGGAGGGCCAACCGGAAAATACAATAGCCGGAAATCCATCAAACATGAATCGAACCGGTTGTCCGATGCTCAGCAATTGCAAATCCATGGGTTGCACCCAAATTTCCGCAGCGAGTTGCTGCACTTTAGGAACAACTTCCGCAATCATTTCACCATCTTTCACGATTTCATTGATGCCTGATTTTTGTGCTTTAATAATCTGACCTGTTTGTGGAGCAAGGATATAATACTGTCCACTACGAATACGATAATTATCATACTGATTTTGCAGTTTGGCTACTTTGGATTGTCCGCCTGCAATTTGCGACTGTGACTGAAAAAGTTCTCCCTGCACTTTTGCGATTTTCTCCGCATAATCCTGAATGGCAGCATTTCGGTCGAGTTGAATAATCAAAAGATCCTGTCTGCTGTTATTATAATCATTTTGTGCCGTTACCAGTTTAGCATTCACATTTTGATAAAGCACTTTTCTTCTTTCAAACTCCGTTAATGGAATTACGCCTTGCTCATACATTCTGGTAGCGCCTTCGAGCTGACGATCAGCCACTTTCATTTCATTCTCAGCCGCCTTCAGTTTTATGCTGTCGCTTTGCACTTTTCTTCTGGTCTGAATGAGTTTATTGTCAATACTCTGGAGTTTCAAATCCTGTTCATTCAGCAAGGCAGCAATTTGTTGTTCAGAAGCAACCACTTTGCTTTTATAAAACTCGATGGATAATGATTCTGCTTTCAATTGTTCATCAGTACGTGCGATAAGATTGGGATCCAAATAATCATCTTTGATCTCAGCAAGCTGCACAAGGGTATCTCCTTGTTGAACTGCATCTCCTTCCTTGACCCACCATTTCACGATTCTTCCGGGAAGGATGGTATTGATTTGCTGAGGACGTTGTTCCTGACGCATGGTAGTAACGGTACCGTCGCTTCTGATGTTTTGCGTCCAGGGCAAAAACAACATCAGCAGCATGCTTACCATGATGAACCAGAATATTTTCCGTATGCGACTGGTGCGATAATTCCGATAGATATGATCAAACGAATGCAGCTTTCTGCCGGTATCGCTTTCAATATCAGGACTCAATAAATCAAATTCTGAAGCCATATCGTTTATTTAAAAATCTCTGCGGGTTTACCATACTTTTCATTCATTCCTTCCTTTACCACCAATACCCTTTGACATTTTGCTGCAAAATCTGCATCATTGGTGGCTATCAACATAGTAGTGTGTGGCAATTCCTCCAGCAAGTATTGTTTGATTTGAGCAGTGGTTTTGTCATCAAAGCCCATCCAGGGTTCTTCCAGCAACAAAAGAATCGGATTGCCGATAAGGGCGCGCAATAAAAGAATTTTTCTAATCACCGTTCCGCTGAGTCTGTTGCCGAGCGGATCAATGGGAGTATCAAAACCCGACTTGAACGCTGCAATAACACTTTCCAGTCCAATTTTTTTGGCCAGGATTACAATATCTTCTGCCTTTAGCACCGGATTACCAAGGGTTATATTTTCAAGAAGTGTGCCCTGAAAAATATCCTGCTGACTGAACAGGATACCCATCTCGGTACGCAGCTGGTGGGTATCATAATTACTCAGGGGAATGCCATTGATTAAAATGGCGCCTTCAAAATTTGAATAGGCTCCGGTAAGTAAACGAAGGATGGTGGATTTGCCCGAACCGGCCGACCCCATCAAACACATTTTCTCTCCTGCATTCAGCTCGAAACTAATATTTTTCAACACCGGCACATCAGGCAGATACCCAAACTGCACTTGTTGCATGGAGACTGTTACCGCAGACGGATCAGTCAATTGATACGTTCCTTTAGGCTCCAAGGGTTTATCCAGAATTTTTCCCAGCTTGTCAATACTGGTGAGTACATCGTACACTTTATCCAGACTTTGAATTAATTTTTCAACGGCAGACAATACCGTAAGAATAAGAATTTCAGAAGCAACAAATTGTCCGATATTAATTTTGTTTTGCACCAACAATACACCGCCCACTACCAACATGCCCGTGGTGATCATCATTTTGAAAGCAATCAGCGACCAGTATTGCAAAAGCAAAACTTTAAAATGACGGGTGCGCGCATCGAGATAATTGGCCACATGCAAATCTGTTTTTTCAACCGGAAGATTGGCCTGCTTGGCAAAACGAAATGATTTCATCACCCTTGCTACTTCCTGCAACCAACCTGCCACATCGTATTTGTATTCGCTTTCTTCAATGCTGGTACGCAAACCTTTGGCGCCTGTATTACGAATGATGAGGTAAACGATGAGCAACGTAAACAAACTGAATATGATAAATATGTTGGAATAAAGGGAAAGTAAAAACAATCCGAAAATCACCTGGATAGTTGCTGCAGGAATATCAATCAACAAACGGCTTAATCCTTTTTGCAGGGAAACCGTATCGAAAAACCGGTTAACCATTTCGGGCATGTAGTAGCCATCTACTTTTTGCAGGTTGATGCCGGGAATCCGCCACGCGAATTCAAAAGCGAATCGGGCAAAGATGCGTTGCTGAATTTTTTCAATGACCCGCATTTGTCCAACCTGCAACACACCGGAAAAAAATACGGCCACTACCACAACGATGATGAGAATGACCATTGAGGTAGAGACAGCACCCGCCAGTACAAAGTTCAGGATCGCCTGAATACCGAGTGGTATAGAGAGCTGAAGCAGACCGGCAAGTATTGCGAAGAAATAGATTGCCCCTACTTCTTTTTTTTCCAGTCTGAGCAGCTGAAAAAGACGTTTTACCGGTTTGATCAGAGCAGCGTCTTGGAAGGGGTTTTGAGCCATTCAGGTTTAAATTTAAAAAAGAATGTTGGTTTGACGGGAAAACTTATCCCAATAAAGTTTTGCAAAGAACATAAATAAGCTTGGAATGTTCAAATACAATTTACGAAGAAGTGACGAATTAACATTCAGTTAGGGAGAGCGGGATATGTATCGCCAGGCCGCCTTCTGCCGTTTCCTTGTATTTATGACTCATATCGAGCGCGGTATTCCACATGGTGGCTACTACGTGATCGAGGGATACTTTGGCGAAATCAGGGGTGCTGGACAGTGCCAGTCGGGAGGCAGTGATGGCTTTGATGGCTCCCATCGTGTTTCTTTCGATGCAGGGAATTTGCACCAGTCCGCCGATGGGATCGCAGGTGAGACCGAGGTGGTGCTCCATAGCAATTTCTGCCGCCATGAGCACTTGCTTTTGGGTACCTCCGAGAGATTCGGTGAGTGCCGCAGCGGCCATGGCAGACGAAACGCCTATTTCCGCCTGGCAGCCTCCCATGGCCGCGGAAATGGTTGCGCCTTTTTTGAAGATACTTCCTATCTCAGATGCCGTCAATAAAAAACGGTGTATATCCTGCATGGTATCCTTCCCGCAAAAAATCACATTATACATGAGCACCGCCGGAATCACGCCTGCTGCTCCATTGGTAGGAGCCGTCACTACTCTGCCGAACGCTGCATTCTCCTCATTCACGGCGAGGGCAAAACAACTTACCCAGTCGAGAATGGATGCAAAATCTGCACCGCTTTTCCGAATGGCCAATTTCCATGTTGCTTTATCAGAATAGATTTGATCTTTGATTAAACGTTTATGCAGTCCTGCCGCCCTTCTCGTTACATGTAAACCACCAGGCAGCACCCCTTCGGTATGACAACCTTTATAGATGCATTCTTCCATCACCTCATAGATATGAGAGAGTCCTTCTTTGATATCTTTTTCACTGCGCCAGGCCAATTCATTTTCATATACCACTTCACTGACAGACATGCCGGTCTTCATGCACCAATGTAGGAGTTCATCAGCCGTTTCTACGGGAAAAGGCAACTGCACCACAGAAGATGTGATGGGGCTTTCATCTTCCTGAACAATAAAACCTCCGCCAATGGAATAATAGGTTTGTGCAACGGATTGCTGATGTTCAAGCGTGGCTAGAAAGGTAAGTCCGTTGGGATGAAAGGGCAATGTTTCGGTGATGAGGAATTCGATATCTTCTCTTGGGTCGAAGTTGATTTCATGCGCGCCTCCGAGGAGGATTTTGTTCATAACGGAAACATCACGGAGGCGCGCGTTCAAGGTGCTCACGTCAAATTCCGCAGGATCCAATCCCAGCAACCCCATCTGCAAAGCCACATCTGTCCCATGTCCCTTCCCTGTTTTTGCGAGCGAGCCATACAACAACACCCGTATGGCTTGTACCTTCTGTAAACCGTAATGCCCCTCTAAATATTGAATGAAACGAAGAGCGGCTTTCCAGGGTCCTAGGGTATGACTGCTGGAAGGTCCCACCCCAATTTTAAACATATCAAAAACAGAAATAGGTTCGTATGGCAAGGCAAACAATTTGATGCTAAATTAAGGAAACTCTTTTCACTTGTATGCATACTGCTGTCAGCGACTCACCCGCAAGCAATCAGCAGGCAACCTTCACTTTTTAACCAGCAGCATCTCCAATAAACGCGCGTCTTTCCCATAAATATCATTCCTGAAATGCATGCCGCCGGCACGATCTGCCCAAGCAGTGAAGTAAGCAATGAAGACCGGAAAAGTTTTTTGAAGCGTTACATACATTTCCTTCGTTCCGTTCATTGCAGAATCAATCCGCTGTTCATTCCAGCCGGGTTGATATCGCAACACATATTGTGCGAGTCTTCTAGGTTGCTCTACTCGAATGCAACCATGACTGAAACTGCGTTGATCCTGTTTGAATAAATCTTTAGCGGGTGTATCATGCAGATAAATGTTATGAGAGTTGGGAAACAAAAACTTCACCTTGCCCAACGCATTCCACGGACCGGGCAGCTGCCGAACCGTATTGCCATGCCTCTCCATGTGATTTTTATTCAGATAAGCAGGATTGCGTCCTAAGGCAGGCAACACTTCATTGCGAAGAATGCCGGGTGGCACATTCCAGTAAGGCGCAAACACCACATATTTCATGGTGCCGTTAAAAATGGCGGTTTGATGAATCGATTTTCCCACCACTACTTTCATACTCCACAATACTGAATCATCTTTAAATGCATAAAAACGAAAAGCAGGAATATTCACTATAAAATATTCATCCTTCAAATGAACCGGAACCCACCGGCAACGTTCCATATTCACGATGATCTGTTCAATACGCTGCCTGACCGAAACATTCATTGCTTCTGCAACTTTTCTTCCTATCACTCCGTCTTCCGTAAGACCATGACGATATTGAAATTTTTTGATAGCCGCTTCCAGCACGTCATCCATAAAAGACAGGGTGGTGTCCCCTTCAAAATCATCTGTCGAATATAGTCTCTTACGTATTGATTTCAACACAACATTACTGTCTCCCCTTCGAAGAGAACCTTTAAATGCAGGAATGATACCCCACCCTCCTTTTGATGCAATTGCTCTGTATTTTTTTAATTGGGCTTTGAGCAATTGATACTGAGGGTAAATGGGAGGCTGCTGAAAATAATCCGTCGAAGAAGTATTCAGTATAGTGTCTAGAAAATCTTCGTACGCTAATTTTTTCCTAGACAAATCCCATTGAATGGCTTGCATCCCTTTTGTACCTAAACCGAACCAGCTTCTTTTTGCATAGGAAAAATATTGCGCCGTGAGCATCCACTCAAGGGTAGTGTCCGGCATAGTCTTCGTTGCGACTGCCATTGACTCCATCCTTTGCCGGAATTCGGTTGCATACAATAAAGAATCACTCACTCCCTCTTCCCCAATATTTTGAAGGGTATTATAAAGATGCCAGGCCTGTTCAATCAAACCCTGCCGGTCGTACCAGGCATAAGCGAATTGTCGTTTCTGATAAAAACGAATCACCTCTTTTTGATAGGGTTTCCATTGCGGATAGACATGGAAAAAATTTTGCATTTCAACACTGTCAAATCGTAAAGTTTCCTGCGTACTAAAACTACCCGGCAGAGAAAGATCGGGAGTGGGCGATGGAAGTGTATCCTTGATAGCCATTCTGGTTGGCTCTTTCCCGTTACTAAGGCAAGAAAATAATGTTAGTGATAATAATAGAAAGCATAGGCAATAATGGTTTACAATAACTTTTTCAAGCTTAAGCAGAAACATATTGTACGAATATAGTACAATGCGGAGTATCGAAACAATGACCGCTTCAGACCTCGAAAAGATAAACTAACTCCGCCCTTTAGGGCGGAGAGCGGAGCGGGGAGCGGAGAGCGGAGCAGAGCGCAGGGCGGAGAGCGGAGGGCGGAGTCCCTATGAATGGTGCAACCCGCACTCTTTCTTGCTATTGTCTTCCCACCACCAGCGCCCTGCACGGAAGTCTTCCCCTTCCCGGATGGCTCGGGTGCAGGGCGCGCAACCGATGCTCACAAATCCTTTATCGTGCAAAACATTATACGGCACTTGATTATCGCGGATAAATGCTTTTAACTGATCCCAGCTCCAATCTAAAATGGGATGATATTTGATGATCTGATTGCCTTCATCCCACTCTACTTTCGGCATGTCCTGTCTGTTCGCACTCTGCTCTGCTCTCAATCCGGTAATCCAGATCTTTTTCCCTTTCAACGCACGTTGCAAGGGTTCTACTTTTCGAATATAACAACAGGACTTCCTCAGTTCCTGCGATTCATAAAAGGCATTTGGACCGTTCTTCGTAACATATTCCTGTAAAGGAACTGCTTGAGGATAATACGCGTGAATGGGCTGCTTGTAGGTTTCCAGCGTTTGTCGCCAGGTGCTATAAGTTTCAGTAAACATCCTGCCTGTATCCAACGTGAAGACATCAATGGAAAGGCCTGCAGAAAAAATAAGATGACTGATCGCCTGATCTTCCATTCCGAAACTAGTAGAAAAAATACTGTCGGCTCCATATTGTGTACTCACATGAGCCAAACCTTCTGAGGCAGATAATTGCTGCAGCGCCGGACTTAATTTTTCAAATTCAGAATGTTGCATTTTTTATAATTGTAAACCTGCTAATTCCAGACTTTTCTTTTTGAGTTTACGAATCTCTACATCTTCAATGATCGGATCCGGTTTAAGAATTAAAGAAATGCCATTCTTTCTCCACCAGTCGTTTTTTAACAACTCTTCCGCATGCACCACCCCTACCAAATATTTTCTTTCATTCTCGGCATGGTATTCTTCTATCCATTCAAACTTATCCTTAGGAATCTGATTCCAGTCATCAAAGCTTACATATACTTTCAGATAAAAATCATTCGTCAATTCATTAGGCTTATGATAGTATAATTTTTTATACTCATAATGATAACCATAACGCAAAGCGGATATATCACTTAAGACAGCAGAAGCGGTAGGGAATGAACCGGCACCTTTTCCGTAGAAAAACTGCTTATCTGAAAAAGAACTTTCTAATACTGCACCATTGTATTCATTCTTCACAAAACTTAAATGATCTTCTTGTTTTACGAACTGCGGTAACACAAAGGCAGCTACTTTTCCGTTCTGCAATTTCTTCGCTTGTCCAACCAGACGAATTTCAAAATGCTTCTCTCTTCCAACATGTGCATCGGAACCGTTGATATTCTGAATACCGGTAAACAACAGATCCGTTGGCTTTGTCACTACACCATATGCATGCAGCAACAAGATTACCCATTTATTCAAGGCATCCCATCCTTCCACATCAAGCGTAGGGTCTGCTTCGGCAAAACCCAGTTGCTGTGCCTGTAATAAAGCTTGTTTGAAATCGAGATTATCTTCAAACATTTTAGTGAGAATATAATTGGTACTTCCGTTCACAATCCCTCTGAT
>JAGWWM010000061.1 GCA_018970395.1 Bacteroidota bacterium | reverse complement strand
TTAATCCTAGCAAAAATTCTTTTTATATCGTAACCATCTCCATTTCTTGCTGCACAAAATGCATCAAGGTCTTGATATGTGCTGACGAAAAATCAAAAGTCAATCCTGCTGCCTGATATAATTCAGGTAAGGTGCGCATTCCGCCCAGACTCAAGGCCTTCATGTAATTATCAAGTGCTTGCTGAGGATTTTGTTTGAACTGCATCCATAAACCAATCGCACCCAATTGCGCAATGCCATATTCAATATAATAAAAGGGCACTTCGAATAAATGCAATTGTCGTTGCCATTCATTAGGACGATATTTTTCCAGGCCGCTGTAATCAATCAGTCCGGTAGTGTATTGCTCCGCCAACTGCAACCAGTATGCCCCTCTTTCTTCCACCGTATGTTTTGGATTTTCATAAATCCAATGCTGAAAGGCATCAATGCGCGCTATCCAGGGTAAAATTGTCAATACTCTTTCAAGCTGTTTAAATTTGGCACGTTTTAATTCTTCTTTATCCGGAAAGAAAACATCCCAGTATTCCATGCTGAAAAGCTCCATCGCCATACTGGCAACTTCCGCAATTTCTGAGCCATATTCTTTAAAGCCAGTTAATGCAAGCGGATGCGTGAGAAAAGAATGAATCGCATGTCCGCCTTCATGCACCATTGTGGTCACATCATCTATGGTGCCGGCTGCATTCATGAAAATAAAAGGCGCACCGGTCTCCGCCAACGGCATATTGTAACCCCCGGGTGCTTTTCCTTTTCGACTATCCAGATCGAAGCGACCCATCTGCTCCATCTGCTTCAGACAATCGGCAAAAAAAGGATGCAGCTTTTCGAAAACCGTAATCGTTTTTTCAATCAGTTCATTTCCCTGTTCAAACGGGCGAAGCGGCTTCACTCCCTCCGGTTCCGCTTCCATATCCCAGGGACGTAATTTATCTACCCCTATCGCTTTTTGTTGCGCTTCGTAAATCTTTTTTACCAATGGTACTACATGTTCCCGAATGGATTGATGAAAATTACTGCAATCCTCCGGTGTATAATCAAACCGACCGAGTTCTTTAAACTTATAATCGCGGAAATTGGCAAAACCTGCATTGAGCGCTACCTGATGTCTTCTTTCAAGCAACTGATTAAAAAGACTATTCAATGTGTCTTTGTCCTGATAGCGACGCTCCTGTACTTTCCGATAGACTTCTTCCCGAAGCGTTCTGTCTGAACTTTCTAAAAATTTTGCCGCTTGTTGTAAAGTATATTCTTTTTCATTTACCGTCACCGTCATCTTTCCGGCAATCTGTCCGAATTGCTGCTGCATCACGCTCAATTCAGAAAAGAGAGGGATGTTTTCTTCTCTGAAGAGTTCGATGTTTTTTTTGACGGAACGCAGGTAAGTAAAATAATTAGCCTGATCTAATGAAGCCGTAAATGGACATTCGATCAGTTTACGATGCAGCTTGTCTGCAATGGGCTGCATTTGTGGCGCGATGTCTGTATAAAAATAATTGAATGCTTCCTCGTAAGCTTTATTCTCCGTATCGCAAGTCATGCGGATTTGACGCCAGCATACTTCCTCACTGATGACCGCTTCCAGCTCACTGTTGTCTTTGAGCCATTGTTCCAGATCGGTCAACGAGTTAATATTTCTGTCGAGCAATTGCTGAAAATAGGTGGACAGATTTTCCCAAGTGGTAACGGTAAAATCCGCCGGTAGAAAATGGCGCGGCACCGGCTGAATATTTGCGCTTGGCATAAGATTATTTTTGAGTTGAATTAGGCCTCGGAACTTTCTTCCGTTTCCTCTTGCTGCTCGCTCAATTTAATTTCAATTCCTTTTTCCTGAATGATGCCAAACCATTTGATCATCTTTTTCATATCGCTGGCATACACTCTTTCAAAATCCAAATCAGGGTATACTTTTTTAAAGTATGACTGAACTGCTTTGGCATCTTTCTCGTCGGGCAGCACTTCTTTGCTTGCCTGCATAGCGAGCAATACTTCAGACAGGTTTACATTTTCCCGAATGGTATAGACTTCAATGCTTTCCAGTTGAGAGAAATTGTGCTGACGGGTAGAGGCGAAGCGGGTACTTTGATCCTGCAGCGAGCGCACAATGGCGCCATCCGCTTTTGTACTGACCAGTTCATAGAGTCCGGGCAAGCCCGCTACCGAAATAAGTTTTGCGTATTCCATAATTTTCTTTTGAGAAGGTGCAAATTAAGGGTAAATTTTATTTTCATCTCCCAAAACATTAGCTTCGAGCTACAAACAATCGAATTATGAAGTCATTATTTCGTCTCTTTTGCACGCTAATCTTTCCGCTGTCCGTTTTCGCACAATCTCGAATTGGTGCTGTAGAAAAAATTGACATTCAACCCAAAGCCATCATCGTATATGCCGGTGAAAACAAAATCAGGTTTTCAGGCTACCCTTCCGACATCATTCAAACCACCATTGAAACAGCAAACTATACGGGAGACCAGGTTAGCAATGCCGTTATCAACCAACAAATATTTCGCCCTCAAATCGTGCGTAATGATAACAACACCCTCGTATTGCGTAGTGGTAAACAAACAGTAAGCATTGATAAAATCACCGGCACCGTTCAATACGGTGAACAAAGCAGATTGTTTAGTCTTGCAGCAGTTGAAGCCGACAGTACGCATCGCAAACTCAAATTTGATATTGATGAGGCAACTCGATTTTTCGGCACCGGCTCTCGCTCTATTTCTCTAAATAAAAAAGGATATAAAGTTGAACTCAACAACAATCCATGGTATGGCTACAGTACCAATGCCGACAACCTGAATTTCTCTATGCCCTTCCTTCAGTCGGATAAGGGCTATGCGATTTTTTTCGACAATCCTTCGAAAGGATACTTTGATATCGGCAAGAAAGATACCAGCTTACTGGAAGCAGGATTCGTGGGAGGGAAATTGCAGTTCTATACTTTTTTCGGAAAAAGCCCCTCGGTGCTGATCGAGAAATTCACTTCTTTAGTTGGCAGAATGCCGATGCCCGCCCGTTGGGTATTGGGCAATTTCATGAGTCGCTTTGGCTATAGAAGTCAGGAGGAAGTACTTGATATTGCCAATAAAATGAAATCGCAAAAATTTCCTATTGATGCGGCCATCATTGATTTATTCTGGTTTGGAGATGGCGTACATGGTGCCTGGAATATGGGCAATATTGACTGGAATTTGAAGCGTTTTCCGGAGCCTGAAAAAATGATAGATTCATTGAAGAAGATGAATATTAAAACCATTCTCATCACAGAACCCTTCGTGTTATCCGAATCGAAAAATTTCCAATATACGCAAAGCCAAAAGCTGAATGCAGTAGATAAGAAGGGAGATACTATTGGAATTAAAGAATTCTGGTTTGGCTATGCCGGACTGCTGGATTTGTTTAAAACAAAGAGTAAAGAATGGTTTTGGAATAGGTATGACCAGCAAATCAAAAAAGGCGTTGCCGGTTGGTGGGGTGATTTGGGTGAGCCGGAAAAGCATCCGAATTATCTTTATCACAACCTGCAGGATTATGGCTACAAGCGGTTGTTCAATGCGGATGAAGTACACAATATCTACGGACACTTATGGAGTGAGATGTTGTACGAGAAGTACAAAAAGTATTATCCGAAGGAAAGACTCTTTCATTTAAATCGAAGCGGATATGCCGGCACCTGGAGATACGGTTCTTTTCCCTGGAGCGGAGATGTGGACAGAAGTTGGAAGGGACTCCAAGCGCAATTGCCCATTATGCTGAGCATGGGATTAAGCGGCGTGCCAACCATGCACAGCGATGCCGGTGGGTTTGCCATGGGAGAAAGAGATCCTGAATTATACAGAAGATGGTTGCAAATGGCAGTATTCAGTCCAATCTTTCGTCCGCACGGGAGTGTAAGCGATCCGGATCCAAAGATTGCGCAGATAGAAAGTGAACCGGTGTTTTATGAAGAGCCCGACAAATCAATCATTCGCGATTTCATTGAACTGCGTTATCGTTTGATGCCCTATGTATATCAGACCGCTTATGAGTCGGCCACCACCGGAGCGCCCTTTGTGCGCCCTTTATTTTTTGAAGACACTACTGATGCGAATTTGTATCAGGCAACTGATCAGTATTATTTCGGCAAGTCGCTGTTGGTAGCGCCGGTGCTGGAGAAAGGAGCACAAACCAGAAAACTGTATTTACCCAAAGGAGAGTGGTATGATTTCTGGAATCCGAAAGCCATCATCGAAGGAGGCAATTGGATAACTGTGCCAATCGTGGCGCATCAAATCCCTGTATTTGTAAAAGCCGGAGCAGTGATTCCAATGAAGCCGGTATTTCGTACCACTGCGCAGTATCCGAAAGACAGTCTTATTTTTCATTATTATCCTCTAAAAGGTGCACACCACGCGAAGTTGTATGAAGATGATGGTGTTTCGAATAATGCTTTAAAGCAGAAAAAGTTTGAACTCATTGAAACCGGTGTAACAACAAATACGAATGAAACCCGCATTCAATGGAGTAGTAATGGAGGCATGTATGCCGGCAAGCCAAAAAACACCAGCGTACAGTGGGTGTTGCATGCCATGCCGCCTGTGAAACAAGTCCGGCTGAATGGAAAAAATATTCGCAGTTGGCAACAATCAGAGGGGAAGTTGGAGATAATGGTCAAGGGAGAGAGAGGTGGAGTGGTAGAAATTAGTAATTAGTAATTAATAATTAGTAATAGGGGTGCGGGGTAGCCAACCTGGATCAACGAAAATATTTAGGAAAAATATTTTCACTCCTCAAATAGATTACGATCTGCCCTTTTATACTTGCATCTATAAACCGATGCAGTATGATGACCCATCCTTCAATTCTACCTTTTCCTTACGCCAACACAACCTATATCCGTTTCTCCAATGGTACCACAAAAATGGCACTCATCAGTTGTGAAGCGGCCATTACCCGGGAAGAGATCAGCCAGTCGCTCAACCACCGAAGCTTGCTTCAATTCCGTAAGCCCATGGTACTTCATTTCGATCAGACGAGCGGACAAAATACAACTTGTTTTCAGTTCCGCTTTGATGCGGAAGTGATTGTAGTCAATCCTGAAAACATAGTTGAAAAAGTCTATCCGATCCGGAAATACTCTCCTAACGAAGCGCTGCACATTCATTTCTTCGGAGGTTATGCGTATGCCATACTGGCACCAAAGGGATTTTCAGCGCAATGGAATATTCAAGCGGGAACCACCATAGTTAAAAGAATTTCAATGCACCTTCCTGCAGAGAAGACAGCATAGCATTAATTAGTAATTAAGAATTACAAATTAATAATTGGATGCTTTTTAGTTAGTAATAATTACTAATTATTAATTCCTAATTATTAATTAACATACAACTCTTCCTGCAACTGCTTCACTCTTTCATCTTCCAGATACTCATCGAAGGTCATCAGTCGGTCAATAATGCCTTTGGGTGTCAACTCAATAATACGGTTGGCTGTGGTTTGCATGAAAGTATGATCGTGGGAGGTGAGTAACACCACGCCGCTGAAGACGGTACATTGTTCGTTAAAACTCTGAATGCTCTCGAGATCTAAGTGGTTGGTGGGCTGATCAAGCACAATACAATTAGGGTTCTGCATCATCATCTTGCTGATCATACAACGAACTTTTTCTCCTCCACTCAGCACATTTACTTTCTTCATTATCTCGTCTCCACTAAACAACATTTTCCCTAAAAATCCTCTCAGAAATGGTTCGTCAGCATCAGTAACATGTGCGGGTACAAACTGGCGCAGCCATTCCATTAGATTCAACGGCTCTTTAAAAAATGCTCCGTTCTCGATCGGCAGATAGGCTTTGGTAATGGTAGTTCCCCATTCGTATTTACCACCGTCTGCCGTTTCTTCTCCGTTGATGATATCAAAGAACTGGGTTACCGCCAGCGGATCTTTGCTCACGAACGCAATTTTATCTCCTTTATTCAACGTAAAACTCACTTTATCAAACAACACCCTGCCATCAATAGTCTTCTTCAGATTTTCTACGTTTAATATCTGATTCCCCACTTCTCTCAATGGCTGAAAAATAATGCCGGGATATTTTCTGTTCGATGGTTCAATCTCCTCAATGGTCAGCTTCTCTAAAGCTTTCTTTCTGGCCGTAGCTTGTCGGGATTTAGAGGCATTCGCACTGAATCGCGCAATGAAATCAATCAAAGCCTGACGCTTATCTTCAATCTTTTTATTCTTGTCAGACAATTGCCTTGCCATCAACTGAGAAGATTCATACCAGAAGGAATAGTTGCCGGTAAAAGTCTTGATCTTCTGACGATCCACATCAGCCACATGCGTGCAAACGGCATCCAAAAAGTGACGGTCGTGACTTACCACCAGTACAATGTTTTCATAATCGGCCAGAAAATTCTCCAGCCAGCCGATGGTTTCTATATCCAGTCCGTTCGTCGGTTCATCCAGCAATAAAATATCGGGATTTCCAAATAATACCTGCGCCAACAATACCCGAACTTTCAGATTGGAGGGAATGTCTTTCATTAAGCTGCTATGGTATTCATCTTTTATTCCCAAGCTGCTCAATAGGGTCGCCGCATCGCTTTCTGCGGTATAGCCCCCCATTTCTCCGTATTCCGCTTCCAGTTCACCCGCACGCATATAGTCTGCCTCTGTAGCTTCTGGGTTTGTATAGATGGCATCTTTTTCATGCATCAGATCCCACATTTTTTTATGCCCCATCAATACAGTGTTCAATACCGTCTGCTCATCAAACTCAAACTGGTTTTGTTTTAATACGGCAATTCGCTCTCCGGGCGTTACTTCCACCGTACCCTTATTTGGCTCAATCTCTCCACTTAATATCTTTAAAAAAGTACTCTTCCCTGCACCGTTTGCTCCAATGACACCATAACAGTTTCCCTTGGTAAAATTGATATTTACTTCATCAAACAATACCCGCTTTCCATAGGCGAGCGTAATATTTCTTGCACTTAACATATTTATCTTTTTTCTGCGGGCGCAAAGGTAGGGAGAAGTTTGC
>JAGWWM010000022.1 GCA_018970395.1 Bacteroidota bacterium | reverse complement strand
AATCACAGAACCCCAACGGGGTTCAACATGAATAACCACCGATGGAATCGGTGGGTGCAAGACTGTGAAAAATCACAGAACCCCAACGGGGTTCAACATGAATAACCACCGATGGAATCGGTGGGCGCAAGGCTGTGAAAAATCACAGAACCCCAACGGGGTTCAAGATGTCAAATTTTGTTTTAACTTCATGTATATTAAAATACCTAGTCAATGAGCACCTACACACAAACACTCTATCAAATTGTATTTAGCACCAAATACAGAGAAAAATCACTCTCCAAGAATAATAGAATTATTTTGTTTAAATATATGTCGGGATTATTATCAAATAAAAACTGTCATGTATATCGCATTAATGGCATTGAAGATCATTTACATATAATTACCCATATACATCCTTCTATTGCTTTATCTTCTTTGGTAAGAGCTATAAAAGTGTCAAGTGCATTGTTTATTAAAGAGCAAAAATTATTTAGTCATTTTCATAGTTGGCAGGATGGCTATGGGGCATTTACATATGGTATACAAGATAAAGACAGATTAATTGAATATGTAATTAACCAGGAATCACATCATAAAACAAAATCCTTCAAAGAAGAATATCTTGACTTGCTGAATGAGCATGGAATTGTATTGGATGAAAAATATTTCCTATAAGCCCATCCCCCATAAACTCCCTCCCTTACTAAACAATCGATCAATATTTTTTTCGACGACTGGATCTTTCTCCACAGGTGGGGCATGATGCGGTTTGCTTCTTGCATCAAAGATTACCGACCCTTCGCATCCCCAGTGTTTATTCATCGTTTTTTCTCTGATTCCGTAAATGTCATGCGAAGGGTTGCAGCGCGTATAGGTGACCCATAAATAATTGGATAATTGTTTGGCAAGAAAATCGCTGTTATCACTTATTACCAGCTGTACAATACCATCCAATGGATGATGCGCCAGTTGCTCATTCAATACTTTCATTTCTTGTTGAGCAGTAGCATAGTCGGTAAAGGGTTTGGTTTGCAGCGCGATAACGCCGGGCATGCAAAGTCGTGCTGCTTCGAATTGCTGCAAGGATTGCAATGCTTCGGGAATCTCTGTGGCGAGAGAGCGAATCGGATCTCCGTAAGCTGCCAGTACCAGTTTACTTCCACTGTTCAGTCCTTCTCCCGAATAATCCAGGGTATCAATGGTGGTTTGCGTATGAAAATGCAGATCGCGCATGAAATCCATACGCTCAAACATATAGGATAAAAATGCCGGGATATTATGCGTGCTGATGGGATATTTGTCTGCTGCTGTAATAAAAAGAAACTTGGCCAGACTTAACTGTCCGGTGCCCAATATATGATTGGCAATAGTAAGTATTTCTGCGGGTCGCTTATTGGTTAGATAAGGCGTATATCTTTCACTCCCGATGGCGAGTAGCAGCGGATGAACCCCTGCTGCATCAACGGCATGTACTTCTTTTAGTCCGGGTATTTCCTGTTGCACCGCGTAGCCGGTCATTTCATGAATAAGCTCTCCGAAACGAGTATCTTCCTGGGGTGGTCTTCCTACCACAGTAAACGGCCAGATGGCATTGGGTCGGGCATAAACAGACTGCACCCTCATTACAGGGAAGGGATGTTTCAGACTATAATAACCCAAGTGATCGCCGAAGGGTCCTTCAGGTTTGTTTTCATTGGGATATACTTCACCGGTAATCACAAAATCGGCATCGGTACTTAAAGCATGTCCGTGTTCATCATACATATATCTGAAACGACGATCGCCCAATACGCCGGCAAAACTCATTTCGCTTAGACCTTCCGGCAGCGGCATAACCGCACTTAGGGTATGAGCAGGCGGACCGCCGACAAAGCAACTTACTTTTAATGGTTTGCCCATGGCATTGGCTTTGGTTTGATGTACGCCGATGCCGCGGTGCAGTTGATAGTGGAGACCGATTTCTTTATCAGGAAGGTATTCGTTACCTGTCAATTGAATTCGGTACATACCAAGATTGGATTTCATGATGCCCGGTTGTTCAGGATCTTCGGTATATACTTGCGGCAAGGTAACAAAGCCGCCGCCATCCATCGGCCAATGATGTATTAAGGGCAAATCTGATACTTTGATCTTCACAAAAGGATGGCGGCGTTTGCGCATTGGTAGTGCATTCAACCCCGCCAACAACACGCCTGCATACTTCCAGGGTTGCTTCATCACAGCTACAGGATCTCCTTTTAACCGAATCAACTGCTGCACCAAGGGCAGCGTCTTCCTGAAAATAAACCGGCTTCTGTCCAGCGTGCCAAAAATATTGGAGGCTGCGCGGAAAGAACTGCCTTTTACATTTTCAAACAATAAAGCAGGACCGCCTGCTTCATGCACACGCAAATGTATTGCAGCCATTTCCAGGTAGGGATCAACTTGTTCTTTAATTCGAACAAGCTGTCCTGTTTTTTCCAGCTCCAGTAAACACTCTTCCAGGGTTCTGTACATGCGGTTGGATAATTATTCTTGCAAGGTAATAAACAATGCCAACCCCTTTCTTGTTTAGTTAAAATCATGGTGCAAGCATATAATTTTCTGGCTTCCTGGCAACTCTTTCCGGAAAAATGTAAATACAATAATGGAGAAGTGCCCAAGAGCGGCAACTATAAAATTGAATCGGTTCAGAATGGGGCTGCTTTGCAGATCAGCATGAATTGGGTCAGTCGGATCAATGAAGCTTTCTTCTCTTCCTATACGCTCTATCCTGACGGACAATTACATGCTTATGATCATCAGGATTTCGCTGAAATGATTGCCGGTCAGTTTGTGAATGCATCTACACTTATCATTATTTTTTATAAGCAGGAAAATATTATCCTAAAAGCTACACATGAAATTTTGTCGAACGGGTACCTTAAAATTACTCAGGAGGGATTTCATCCTGATCAGACGCCGTTTCAGAACACAGATGTGTATCACAAACAAATGAGTGTATTGCCTTATGCCTCTTCCATAGGTGGTGTTGCTATTCGTCCAACCAAAGAAGGCGTCATTCGACACCAGGCTTTGCAGGCCATGGAGGAGCAAACCAATATGCAGTTGGATCAGATCAAAGAGCAAATTGAATTACTGGCTCGACAAGCGCAGGAGATTGTGAAAAGAAAGGAATTATCGCTGATGATTTATGATGCCAAACTTAATTTTCGTCCGGTCATCGGTCATGTGTATCACCTCTACCAAAAACAAGATGACACCTATGTTTTATCGATGGTGAGCCCGCAGGAGTGGGGAGGGTTGGGGCCTTTCAAAGCATTTATTGCATCCGCTAAATTACTGGCAGACCATACCTGGATGGAAGTAGCAGGCGTTATGGATGCTGCTGCTTCCTGATTTTTTTTCCGAAAAATAATTCCACACAAATATTGTAGATGAAGTGTACCACCATCGGAAGTAATAGTCCTTCACTCATGATGGCAAGTATGTGAAAGCCAATGGCAAAAGGGATGATTTGTAATACGGCTCTTTCTCCCTGTGTGCCGTGACCAAATCCAAAAACAATCGCTGCTAATAGGGTGGCCGCCCATATTTTTCCGCCGGCTTGTTGTACAATAATTTCATACAAAACTCCCCGATAAATATACTCTTCACAAAAAGCGGCTACCAGTACTGCCAGTACCCATAGTATTCGTTCAGTGCCATTTTCAGGCAGCAGGTACTGAAGCGTGCTCTTGTCCTGATTTTTATTATTGCGTTGTGAGAAATAAGCTAATGAAAGCGAGGCTGTCAAAAATAAAATTGATACTGCAATTGTACTGAAAGAAATCTTAGCGGTAAGTGCAATGCGAAATCCTTCTGTTGCTGTCACCCTATAAGCAAGAAAAGCGAGTCCGGTCTGCATCACCATCGACTGGAAATATACCGGCGCTTTTTTTAATTGCAGATTGCTTTCTTCGGTTTCTAAAGTTTTGATGTTTCGGTAACTCAGGGCTGCCAGAAAAGGCATCGCAGCTACGACCAATATCAGGAAAAAAAGGGTCATGAAGGATTTTTTGCTTGCTGACTCATGCCGAGTAATTGCTCATGCAACTGCAGTACCTGCGGAATGAGTAGTTGTTGTTCATCGTTATGTAAAATAAAATCACAAAGTTTTATTTTAATTGATTCTTCAAGCTGTCGATGCATTCTTTCTTTTACTTGTGCGGCATTAAGTCCATCTCTTTCCATTACTCTTTTGATGCGTAGGTTTTCGGGTGCAGTAACCCCGATGACATAATCCAGTCCTTCCGCACTGCCGCTTTCAAACAATAACGCAGCTTCCTTGATGGCATAGGGGGCACTTTGCGCAGCCAACCATTTTTTCGCAGCATCTATGGCAACAGGATGTACGAGTCGGTTTAAAACTTCAAGTTCCCGAGGGTTGTTAAATACGCGCGATGCCAGATAAGTACGATTTAAGTTCTTATCCTGATAAGCAGCTGTGCCAAAATGGGCAATGATGGATGCTTTCAGGGAATCGTTTTCAATCATTAATTTTTTCGCACTGCTGTCGGCATCATAAACAGGCGCACCTAGCAAGGCGAATAGTCGCGCAACCAAGGATTTACCTGCCCCAATTCCACCTGTTAAGCCAATACGAAGCATAAGTCAAATTAAATGCCTGGCTAAGGTCAGGAATAATGACGGATTCCGATTATTTTTTTTCAGCAACCGGCTTGTTAATCTGGGCAGTCCATTCCATACTGATGGATGACTTCTCAATTTTAATGTAGCTGCCGGGAGAGATTTCAAGTGAAAGGGTATTGTCTTCATTCACTTTATTAACTACGCCGTGAATGCCGGCAATGGAAACCACTTTATCTCCTTTTTGTAAATTATCAATAAATGTCTTTTGTTGTTTGGCTTTTTTAGCTTGCGGACGGATCATAAAGAGCCAGAAGACCAGCAGCATCAGGCCTAAAAAAACTAATTGAAAAGTGCCGCCACTTTTGGGATCGGCTGCGAGCAGCATTAGACTTTGAATCATTGGGATTGTTTCATTACAATAAAAAATAAAAACCTTCTTGAGCGGTGCAAAATTACAGTTTTCGGAGTGTTAAACTACTTTTTGTAACTCACTTTGTGCAATTTTTCTTCGGCAGCAAGCTCTTTATGAATGCTGTCTAGTATGCCGTTCACAAAATTTCCGCTTTGAGGCGTACTGTATTCTTTGGCAAGATCTATGTATTCATTGATGGTAACTTTAGGGGGGATGGTTTCGAAGTAGAGAAATTCACAGATTCCCATACGCATTAAAATCATATCTAAAAGAGCGGTTCTTTCCGGATCCCAGTTTTGAAGTTTTGCTCCAATCAGTTTTTCGCAAATCTCTTGTTTTTCCAGTACTGCTTTCAGAAGATCACAGGCATATTTTCTCTTCTCAGCGCCGATGAATTGCTGAAAATTAAAGCTATGTGGTTTTTGTAAAAAAGTGGGGATGAGTAATTCAATCATTTCGGCATCATCCTGCCAGTGGATATAGATTTCTTCCAAAAAATCCGTCAGATCTTCATTAGGTAAAATAAGATTTCTGAAAATGAATTCAAGTATAGCTTTCTCTTCTTTTTTATCTCTTGTTTCCTGTTTGATATAGGCAAAATATTCCGATGTTTTTAAGAGTTCCAGATAGATTTTTTTGATCTTTTCCTCATCAATTTTTAATTCGGGTTTGATTTCTTTACAAATTGCCTGATAGGTTGGATGCTCCAGTATTTCCCAAAGCAAGGTGTTGCCGGCCAGTTTTGTATTGATGTTTAGGTCTTCGTAGGAAGGTAAATGTTTGCTTGCCTTGGTTAAGGCATCTTTTTCTGCGTAGCGGGCTACTTCTGTTATGATGTAAATGAGGGAAATAGTGATCGCCAGACTTTCATCCAGATGGCGATTTAGTTTTTTCAATAAAACGGACGGGTCTGAAACTACTTTGTCCTCCTGCATCCCCTCATAAAGGGTTTGCATCACTTTTACTCTTATGTTTCTGCGACTGATCATTGGTAAAGAACTTATGATTCGCAAAGATAATCCCGGAAAGCATTACCTCCTCTTTTTATTGAGTTGACAGATAAAAATGACGATGAGTCAGCTTGTCAATGACCAAAAATGCCTTTTTGGCGTCTTATAGAGCTCAATTCTTCAAACTTTTACCGTCGAACTGCATTTTTTACTGCTTTCACTCGGCTGGCATTGAATTGGATGAAGGGGAGTGAGATTGGCAAAACCAATCATAATTATTTTTTAAACCAAAATTTCATACACTATGGCTAAGAAGTTGAACGTAACTCCTTTGCATGATCGGGTAATCGTTAAGCCCGCACCTGCCGAAGAAAAGACAGCCGGCGGAATCATCATCCCCGACACCGCTAAAGAAAAACCTCAAAGAGGGACTATCGTTGCGGCTGGACCCGGCAAAAAAGATGAGCCTGTTACCGTAAAAGTAGGTGACACGGTATTGTATGGCAAATATGCCGGTACTGAAATCACCATTGAAGGAGATGATCTCCTCATTATGCGCGAAAGCGATATCCTTGCCATCGTATAAGGTATCATTCAACAATTTTTCTAATCGTTTAAATTTTAAAAATAATTTTTATGGCAAAGCAAATCTTCTTCGATCTGGAAGCAAGAAATAAAATGAAGAAAGGGGTGGATACTCTTGCGAATGCAGTGAAAGTAACCCTCGGTCCTAAAGGACGTAATGTTGTTATTGAAAAGAAATTCGGTGCGCCTGCCGTTACAAAAGACGGGGTAACTGTAGCGAAAGAAATTGAGCTGGAAGATGCGATTGAAAACATGGGTGCTCAAATGGTGAAAGAAGTAGCGAGCAAAACTGCAGACGTTGCCGGAGATGGTACCACCACTGCAACTGTTTTAGCGCAATCTATCATTACGGAAGGGTTGAAAAATGTTGCTGCCGGTGCCAATCCGATGGACCTCAAACGCGGTATTGATAAAGCGGTTGAGAAAGTAGTGGATGCTCTGAAAGCACAGTCTCAGGCTGTAGGGAATGACAATAAAAAAATCGAAGCGGTAGCAACTATTTCTGCCAATAATGATCCATTCATTGGCAAACTGATTGCAGAAGCGATGCAGAAAGTAGGGAAAGACGGTGTAATTACCGTTGAAGAAGCAAAAGGTACCGATACTACTGTAGAGGTAGTGGAAGGGATGCAATTCGATCGCGGATATATCTCTCCTTATTTCGTGACCAACAGTGAAAAAATGGAAGCTGAAATTCAGAATCCTTTAATCCTGATCTACGATAAGAAGATCTCTGCGATGAAAGATATTCTGCATATCCTTGAGAAAACGGCTCAAAGTGGTCGTCCGCTCCTAATCATTGCGGAAGATCTCGAAGGAGAAGCACTTGCTACATTAGTAGTAAACAAATTACGCGGTACTTTGAAAGTAGCTGCGGTAAAAGCACCCGGCTTCGGAGATCGTCGTAAAGAAATGCTCCAGGATATCGCGATTCTGACCAAAGGTATCGTGATCAGCGAAGAGCAAGGTTATAAATTAGAGAATGCGGATCTGTCTTACTTAGGACAAGCTGCTTCAGTAACGATTGACAAAGACAATACCACCATCGTTGGCGGTAAAGGAAAGAAAGACGATATCAATGCCCGCATCAATCAAATCAAAGCGCAAATTGAATCCACTACTTCCGATTACGATAAGGAAAAGTTACAAGAGCGTCTCGCTAAATTAAGTGGTGGGGTAGCCGTATTGAATATTGGTGCTGCTACAGAAGTAGAAATGAAAGAGAAGAAAGATCGCGTGGACGATGCATTACATGCTACACGTGCGGCTGTAGAAGAAGGTATTGTTCCCGGTGGTGGTACTGCTTTCATTCGTGCGGTTGCAGCATTGGATTCTTTCCGCAGCAGCAATGAAGATGAGAAACTCGGCGTTCAGATTGTACGTCGTGCTTTGGAATCTCCTATTCGCACGATCGTTGAAAACGCCGGTTTAGAAGGAAGTGTAATCGTTAATAAAATCAAAGACGGTAAAGGTGATTTCGGTTTCAATGCCCGCACTGAAGAGTTTGAAAACTTGCTGAAAGCAGGGGTAATTGATCCGACTAAAGTAACTCGTGTTGCTTTGGAAAATGCAGCCTCTATCGCCGGTATGTTATTAACTACTGAGTGTGTGATTGCCGATAAGCCAAAACCTGAAGCGCCTGCAATGCCTGCCGGTGCACCGGGTATGGGCGGTATGGATTATTAATCCTTTGCTCACGAATAAGTTTAAAGTCCCGCCACCGGCGGGACTTTTTTTGTCGACAACCCCACCGAAGGTGGCGATATCCAGACACCATGACCCTCTCGCAGAATGTGAATACAGCGACAATTAAACAGTTTTATTACAAGAATCAGAATGATTTTAATTTTGCGCTGATTTTATGGAACTTACATTATCCTCTTCTTATCTGGCAAGTCTAGCCAATCAGTTCGGCACTCCTTTGTATGTTTATCATGCAGAAACGATAGCGCAACAGTTTAAAAAAATAACATCGGCTTTTGCGCCCTTGAATGCCCGCATTTTTTATGCCTGTAAAGCACTTACTAATATCCATGTTTTGCAATATATGCGTGAGTTGGGCTGCAATATTGACTGCAGCAGTGGTAATGAAGTGATGCTTGCCATTCATGCCGGTTTTACCGCAGATAAAATTTTATATACCAGTAATGGGATCCATTTTGAAGAAATTGCTGCGGTGGCAGATACCGGCGCTTTTATCAACATAGACAGCTTGTCCAATCTGGAGAAATTTGGTCAGCGTTTCGGAAAGCAGTATCCGGTAGGAGTAAGGCTTCGTCCCAATATTATGGCTGGAGGGCATGCCAAAATTGCGACGGGTCATGATAAAAGTAAATTCGGCATACCGGTTGAACAACTGGATACACTTAAGGAAATCGTACTACGCTACAACATTGAAATCAAAACCCTGCATATTCATACCGGCAGCGATATCAGTGATGCCAAGGTGTTTTTAAAGGGACTTGATTTTTTATTCGAACTCTTGCATCAGTTTCCTGATGTGAAAGTGCTGGATTTGGGAGGAGGGTTTAAAGTGCCTTATCATCCCAATGAAAAAGAAACAGATTTGGTCGCCTTATCAAAAGCATTACAGGAAGCGTTAACGCAACATCCTGCTACCCGGGAAAGATCTCTGCAATTATGGTTTGAGCCCGGCAAGTTTTTGGTCAGCAGTTGCGGTTATTTGATTTCAAAAGTCAATGTACTGAAACCACAGGGAGGTATTACTATTGCCGGCATTGATACCGGTCTGAATCATTTGATTCGTCCGATGATGTATGAGGCATACCATCATATCACTCCGCTCGCAGCCGCTGAGGGTAAAACACTAAAAAAATATATGATAACCGGCAATATTTGTGAGACGGATACTTTTGCGGAAGAAATGATGTTGCCTGAATTAAAAGAGGGCGATCTACTCGCCATTCATAATGCTGGGGCTTATGGATATGAGATGAGCAGCTCCTATAACGCACGCTTCCGTCCGGCGGAAGTATTGGTTCAAAACGATCAGGCACGCCTCATCAGAAGAAGGGAGACGATGGAGGATTTGTTGCGCAATCAATCAGGGCTCTAACAACCCGACACGACAACATATGACAACAGCAAAGCGAACACCGTGTCAAAATAGCTATAGAGGTCATCTCGGCTCCAATGCCATCGTAATTCTTTCTTTTAAGTCCAGTAAATGAAGCTTAGTGTCAACATCGGTAGTTAAAGGCAGTGCCCCATTGATCTCCGTACGAATACTCCGCAGGTTGCCTTTTATCAGAGAATACAAATCAGACTGTTTACCGGGTGGGCCGAAGTTTAGCTGAAAGTAGCTGCCGGATCCATCTGAAGGTGCTTCGTTGATGGGTAGTAATGCAATGAGTTGCTCTGTAAATGTCTTTTGCAGACTTCTGCGATAACGATCCACCGGCATTTTTTGACGAAGCTCTGAGAAAACAAATCCGCGAAGTTCGTCCAGAAACTCTGACCCCCGATAGGCTTTTTTGCCTTGAATGGCTTCCATCTCAAATAAATTATTCAAGACTCTTGTGTTGATGATTTTCCCTAAAAGCAACTCCTGTCTTCTTCCAATCACTGACAATGCCGTCTCACCCGTTTTGTTGAAAATTTCAGGGTCGATCAGCCAGGATGGTGTGATGAACAGTTCCCGGTTTAAAAATTTCAAAGCATCCTGCTGAATGGTTTTTGGGGTAAACTCATAGATTGCTCCGGTTTCGTTATTCATTTTTGGGGTTTCATAAATACCGCCAATATTTTTCGCGGCATGACTCAAATATCTTCCAAATTGACCAACTACCTGATCATACATTTCACTCAATAATTCATATCCTTCATTGGGTTGTTTCGTCCAATTGATCAATTGAGGTATGATTCTTTGCAGATTTTTGATGCCATACTGTCCGGCTTTCATGGCATTATCTCCAAGGTCTTCATTTTGTGAACGAGGATCATTGGGATTTATTTCTGTTCCAAACCACAGCCGTTTATTTTTTAATTTATTGGTGGTGATTGCCTGAAGTGCGGCAGCTTCTTCATTTGCATTTTTATAATCGGGCATCCAGCGATAGCCCCATTCGATCGCCCATTTGTCATAATCCCCAATGCGAGGAAACAATCCTTTTCTTCCAATTTTATCTTCCGGTTGCGCCACGTAATTAAAACGGGCGTAATCCATAATGGAAGGGGTGTGCCCATTAGCTTCCACCCATTTTTTATTTCTTAAACTATCTACCGGTACAGTAGATGAAGACCCGAAATTGTGACGCAGCCCAAGCGTATGGCCTACCTCGTGCGCTGATACAAACCGAATCAGTTCACCCATCAATGCTTCATCAAAGACCATTTTTCTTGCAGCGGAATCAGTGGGAGATGTCTGTATAAAATACCAGTTACGCAACAATTCCATCACATTGTGATACCAGTTGATATGACTCTCCAGGATCTCCCCGCTGCGCGGGTCGTGTACATTAGGACCGCTGGCATTCTGCACTTCAGATGGCTTATAGACGATGGCACTATAACGGGCATCTTCCAGACTCCATGTGCTGTCTTCTTCCCGTGTTGGGGCGGGTTTGCCCATAATGGCATTCTTAAATCCGGCCTGTTCAAAAGCAGCCTGCCAGTCGTTAACGCCTTCAATTAAATAGGGCACCCATTTTTTGGGAGTAGCCGGATCTATGTAAAAAACGATCGGTTTTTTGGGCTCTACCAGGATTCCTTTTTTGTATTTTTCAATGTCCTCCGGTTTAGGTTCGAGCTTCCATCGAACGGCCATCTCAATTTCTTTTACTCCTTGTGGATTCGCATCGAAATCGGTATAACTGCGGGTGAAATAACCCACTCTGGGATCATAGTAACGGGGACGAGCAGGTTGTGAAGGTAATAATACGATGGAGCTGTTCAATTCAAGCGTGTATGCCATCAAGCCGTAATCGCTTCCCGATTTACTGTATGTTTTGACTGTCTTAATCTCAGTATTCATCGGGAAAGAACGGAGATGTTCGACATAAGATTTGTCTTTTTGAAAGCCGCCAATTTTTAACCCGCTTTTAACCCTTGAATTGAAAAATAAAACTTCATTGTCTTCTTCGATAAAATCGGTTACATCAATAATATAAGATTTTAAATTTCCGGAATCTTTTCCCATGGCCTTGATCTCAAAAGAATGGATAATGGGCAGTAGATTTGAATTGACCACCGCTTTATACATTCCGCTTTCATCTGTACTTCGCTTGTCGTAGGATACCTGCTTGAGAAATAATTTTTCTTTGGGTCCTTTGTCAAAGCGAATCACATTGCTGTTGATGATATCACCCGCATAGCCACTGAAACCATTGCTCAGGCCGGCTGCGGATTTAGAGATTCTTGAAACCACCAGCATTTCTCTTCCAAAAATGGAATCAGGCAGTTCCCAGTACCATTTATCTTCTACCTTATGAACGATCAATAGGCCGGAATCAGTAATGGCTTTATCGGTAATAACATCACCATAAGCCTTAATGCCCGTTTTGGGTGGGGTTTCTTTCTCTACGGCAGCCGTATCTTTTTTGGAAGATCTGCGCTGGGCAGCAACAGGCAGCACGGAAAAGTGTAAAAGAATACCAATCAGAAAAAGGGAGAAGAAGGAAGAAGATCGCATGAGATTTTTTTTGAAAATGCAATAAAGTTCAAAATAAGGAGTTATGATGGGAATACAAGACAATTATTAAATAAAAGTTATCTTAAAATTATTTTATTTGAGTTTGAATGAATGAAAAATAAATTTTTCATAACTTGTGCCCTCCTTTGTAAAACAGGAAATGAAAGGGAAAAAAGCAAACAAACCCGTTCAAACAAAAGAATAAACATTTATCATTAAAATTCAAGAGTCATGGCTGAAACAAAACCAAAAGCAGCAGGTCAATCTCAAAAGAAAAGTAATTTGATTTCATGGGTCGCGCCCGTCGCCTGTATCGTGATCGGATACCTCATATGGCGTTTCGTGTTGGGGAATCCTGCAGGATTTAAAGAGCCGGATGCGGCTGGCGGTTTCTGGCCTTCACACCACAAGCCCACTTCCGCTTTAAGTCGTGTTTATGAGGGGGGGATCATTGTTCCTTTCCTGATCGGATTGTTTCTGATGGTGGTCGCTTTCTCCATTGAGCGTTTCCTTACCGTAAGAAAAGCACTAGGTGCCGGAAATGTATCTGATTTCGTTAAGAATATCCAGTATCATCTGGCAACTAAAAATATTGACGCTGCACTCGCTGCCTGCGATAAACAACAGGGGTCTGTTGGCAATGTAATGAGAGCCGGACTGAAGAAATATAAAGAGATGACGACTGAAACCGGCATTGATACCGACCAAAAAGTGCTGGCGATTCAAAAAGAAGTTGAAGAAGCGACTGCGCTTGAACTGCCGATGCTGCAACAAAATATGGTTTTCCTTTCTACTATTACCTCTCTCGGTACGCTCATCGCGCTGTTAGGTACGGTATTAGGGATGATTCGTTCATTCGCCGCTTTGGGAGAAGAAGGTGCAGGGGGAGATGCTTCTCAGTTGGCAGTAGGTATCTCTGAGGCACTTTACAACACAGCACTCGGTATTGCTACTTCCTCTCTGGCATTGATCATGTACAATGTTTTCACGACCAAAATTGATGCGATCACTTTCGGTATTGATGAATCCAGTTTCACGCTTACCCAAAGTTTCGCCACTCAGTATAAATAAAAAAGAACATGCCAAAAGTTCAAATACAAAAAAAGAGTACCTGGGTAGATATGACCGCGTTTGTGGACGTGTCTTTTCTGATACTTTCCTTTTTCATGTTGGCGACTAAATTCAAGCCGCCGGAGCTGGTAAAAATCGAGAATCCGAAATCGGTTTCATCAGAGAATGTTTCCGACAAGGATGTTTTTAAAGTAACCTTTGACCGGGAAGGACGTTGCTTTATTAGTTTCAGTACGGACGAAGATGCCCGAGAAAGGGTCATCAATATGCTGGGCGTAATTGAGCGTCAAAAAAATATGCCTTTGACCAATGAGCAAAAAGCGAAGTTCCTGAATTTTTCGGTTGGGGGAATCGGAGTTCCATTTAGTCAACTGCCGGCATTGCTGCAGTTGTCTGATGATGCCTACAAATCTTTCAAACAACCGGGTATCCCCATTAAGGATTCTTCGAATAATCAGTTGAACGAATGGATTAATGCGATGCTGACCGGCAGCGGAGGGAGGAAACCAGCCAATATTATGTTGAACGGTGACAATGCAGCAACGTATCCCGAGTTCAAAAATATTTTGGCAGCGTTCAAGACAAACGGGGTATTCTCGTTTAAGCTGGTAACTGCCATGGAACCGGTGCCTGCAGGTTCTCCCTTATCTAAAAAACAGGAAGAACTGAGAAAATAAATTGTATATCTATAAATCATTGAGACATGGGAGCTGATATAGAAAGTTCATCGCAGGGCCACGGGAAGAAAGGCCCGGGCGTCAAGAAGCAGAAGAAAGTCGCTGCCAAAGTGGATATGACTCCGATGGTGGATTTGGGTTTTTTGCTGATTACCTTCTTCATCTTCACGACTACCATGAGTTCACCCAAAGCGTTCAAGTTGAATGTGCCGGATGATACTGCTAAGGAAGAGGAGCAGACACAGGCAAAAGCTTCCGGTGCTTTTACCATTTTGCTCAGCAAGGAAAATCATGTGTATTATTACGAAGGACAGCTTTTGCCGGACGGATCCAATTTCAAATCTACCAATTTCAAAGAATTGAGATCGGTTATATTGGATAAAAAAGCCAGAACGAATGAAAAAGATTTAGTTGTTATCATCAAGCCTAATGAACAGGCGAATTACAAAAATGTAGTGGATGTACTGGATGAAATGACCATTACTGATATCAAACGGTATGCGATGGTTGATATTTCTCAGGGTGAGAAAGATCTCATCCGCGTAACGGAAGGTGGATAAATTAATCACAAACTTCAAATCAAATGGAAGTCAATAAAATTTTAAGTACTGATTTGCTAGACCTGCTTTTTGAGAGCAGGAACAAGGCATACGGAGCTTATGAATTGAGAAAAAATTATCAGAAAAGATTACAGATTGCTTTAGCCATTACGGTTGCGGCGATTCTGCTCATATTCATTATTGCTTTTGTGAGCAGCAAAATCAGTGAACTGAGCACGGAAAAAGTAAAAGTGCAGGAGGTTACACTATCTGATATTAAACAGGAAGAACAAATGAAAATAGAACCTCCTCCTCCGCCACCTCCAAAACAAGAACCACCTAAAATCGAAATCACGAAGTTTACGCCACCCAAGATAGTAGAGGATGAAAAATTTGAAGAGAAGAATGAAGTGAAGGAACAGGAGGAAATTACCAATGTAGGCAAGATTGATCAGGAAGGAATTAAGGATCCGGAAATCGTAAACCCACCTATTACTGATAACTCAGGCGTTGTAGAAGCTCCCGACGATAATCAAATTTTCACCAAAGTAGAAGTAGAAGCACAGTTTCCCGGTGGAGAGGAGAAGTGGAATAAATACGTTTACAATGCCATCATGCGCTCTATTGATGATCTGGTGGATGACGGTCAGGCAGGAACGGTTGAAGTACAGTTTATAGTGGACAAAGAAGGCAACGTGAGCAGCGTGGAAGCGATGAATATGAAAGGTTCCGTACTGGCAAGGGTGGCAACTGATGCCATCAAGAAGGGACCTAAATGGGTGCCCGCTATTCAGAACGGGAGACAGGTAAGAGCTTGGCGTCGTCAGAAGATTACGTTCCGTCTGCCCGACGAATAATATTAACCTTTATCAAGGAAGATTATATAATCATCGATCCCCGTCGGTTTTCCGGCGGGGATTTTTTGTCTGATGCTGCTACGTTTTTCATTCTTTGTTTTCCGTTTTTCGAGCCACGAATAACGAGCAACAATTAACGAGTAACAAGCAACGATTTATTTTACTTGCACTGAGCATTTAACCTCCTTTACCTTTGTACTATGTTCGGAAATTTATCAGGATGGGATGATACGATCGTGGCTTTAGCAACTCCGGCCGGAGTAGGTGCTATTGGTGTCATTCGTTTGAGTGGCAATAAAGCGATTGAAATCGTCAGTCGTCATTTCAAATCAAAAAATTTACTGAGTCAGCCTACCCATACGGCGCATGTGGGCTTATTAAGAACAGAGGATAATGTGTTGGATGAAGTAGTCGTTACTCTGTTTAAAGCACCCAAGAGTTATACCGGAGAGGATGTAGTAGAGATCAGTTGTCATGGTTCCAACTATATTCTTGAGCAGGTAATACAGGTGATGGTGCAATCGGGTGCACGATTGGCAAAGCCGGGAGAGTTTACACAAAGAGCTTTCTTAAAGGGAAAGCTTGATTTAACACAGGCAGAGGCCGTAGCCGATTTGATCGCCAGCAATACCGAATCGAGCAGAAATGCAGCTTTGCATAATATACGAGGTGGATTTTCAGCCGTTTTGAAATCACTTAGGGATCAGTTGATACAATTTTCTTCTCTGATTGAGTTAGAATTGGATTTTTCGCAGGAAGATGTGGAGTTCGCCGATCGGACACGTTTGTATAGGTTGATTCAGGAAGCGCAGGTAAGTGTGAAAGGATTGATGGATTCATTCAGATTGGGAAATGTGATCAAGCAAGGCGTGAGCGTAGCCATTGTAGGCAAGCCCAATGCAGGGAAGTCGACTTTGCTGAATGCGTTGTTGAAAGAGAACAGAGCCATTGTGAGTGATATTGCCGGTACTACAAGAGATACGATTGAAGAAGTCTTGAATATTGACGGTATTTTATTTCGCTTGATTGATACCGCCGGTATCCGAGAAAGTAAAGATGCCATTGAAGTGATAGGAGTGGAGAAGAGTTTGGAAAAAATGAAGACCGCTGATTTGGTATTGTATTTATTTGATGCAGGGGAGATGACATTAGGAGAACTTGAAGCAGCTTCTTTAATTGTAAAGGAGCATAATCCTCAATTTATTTTAGTGGGCAACAAAGTGGATGCTATTGGTGTGGAGCAAGCGTCACAAAAATTTGCCGGAGCAGATATCCTTTTTATAGCTGCAAAGGAAGGATTGAATATGGAGATTCTGAAAACCCGACTCACTGAAAAGGTATTACAAGGAGTGGTTCAGACAGAGAGTACGATTGTAACCAACGCACGTCATTATGAAGCGCTGCAACAGGTAGCTGGCACATTGGAAGAAATTTTAAAAGGAATGAATGCTCAGTTGCCAGGTGATTTGCTGGCGCTGGACATCCGCCGGTGCTTACATTTCTTAGGTGAGATTACCGGTGAGATCACGAATGAAGATCGGTTGGATTATATCTTTAGTAAGTTCTGTATCGGAAAGTGATTTGTTTTCCGATTTCTTCTTTAGCCGCCCCTTTGTTCAGTTGTACTATTCCATAAAAAGTAGCTTTTGTCATCTCCTTGTACTTTAATTATCAAACGTGCTGATGGTTGGCTCATGATTTATCTTAATCTATCTAGAAAACAACTTCTTGTGCCTTTGGTTAATCAAAGAAATATAACCTTCCTTCAATTCCTCAGATAAAAAACTTTGTTCAATCCATAAAATCCAAGTCGGTAAAACGACCTCAAATCGTTTATAAATAGCTTCCAATGATTTGTCGGATATTTTAAGTGAGGTCGCTAGTACTTTAAAATCATTACGATTCAATTTACTCTTTTTGCCGTTGATCGTTAATGCAGTTTCTTCCTTGTCCTCTGGCATTACAATGGCAGTATTGAGTAAATCATAAGCAGGAGAAAACTCGTATTCGCCCAATGAATTTTCAATGAGCGAAAAATTCTTTAAGTGCATGTCTGCATTCCCAGTGAGGTAGCAAAATAATACCAATTCAAAAAGTCGTTGGGCTTCTAATCCTTGGTTCTTTGTAAATGAGTACGTTAGTTTCCCAATCTTCTCTACAGACCCTCTGTATTTGTGTTCAGTTAAGTTTTCACTTAATTGACAAAAATCTTCCACAGCAATCTTTACACCTTTATTTCTGTCAAAACGCTTAGTGATATAAGCTAGTTCACCGGACTTTAAGCGAATCAAGCCATGCCTGGCTGTTTTAATCTTAATCAATTCCGCCAAATGCATGGTGATGTCTTCATTTTCCGGAAGCTCTTTGAATTGGGAAGATGGGGGTTTTAAAATATAATCGCCATGCAAACCTACTATGGTTAATCTTGAAGGTTCATTTTTGTGTTTCTCTACATTCAATGATAACTTGGGCTGTACTCCTGTTACCGCTTTGCTTTTTATGATGATTTGTTTCGCTAGCTCTTCCAACTGTTTTAAGTCAAAATCGATTTCAGGTGCTTGTGTTGCGCCAAATAGTTTTTTAGCACAAGAAGGATGATAATCTCCTTGATCATTCTCTAGTTGCTGATAACAATATAAACACTTGCTCATGATTTCATTTCTTTAGAGATGATTGATACACAACCAATGCTGTCCTTACACAAGGTTAATAACAAACCAAATCGGTCATTTGGTTTTATTTTCCAATTGGCTACTGCAATGTTTAATAGCCAACCTTCCGGTATTAAGCCATCAAAAAAAGGGAATAACACTTTGCTTGTGAACGCTTTTTGTTGCAGTGGCAGTGTAAGGCTTACCGGCTTAGATGCTGTGCTTGTCAGATACTCAGCATTGTATTGAAACAAAAAGCCTTCATCTGTTTCACGAATGATACCGGCAAATTCATTTTTGTAATATACCTGCGCTTGTCTCATGATTCAGATTTTTGGATAACACCCAGTTCACTACCAAACAAGGCTAAAACCTGGTTCACTTTATCTAATCGAACCGATTGTTTTCCTTGCTCTAATTCCCGAACAAAGCGAAGACCAACCCCAGCTCTTTCAGCCAATTCAGGCTGAGTAAGCTTGAGTTGCTTTCTTTTTTCTTTGATAAATGATGCGATTTTTGCGCTCATATTTTTACCCTTATGGGTACAAATGTACTAAAAATTACTAAAAATGCACCCATAAGGGTATAAAATATTAAATTTCATCTGGATTACACCCGATAAGGTATAATATTGGTGGGTATGAATTTGTAAAAATCGTGCTCCTGCTACAAAATAGTCTGACATATCATTCACTAAAGCCTAAAAGATGACTTAATGAATGATATATAGTACAAGAATGGGTGTTTAAATATAAAAATGGATTAAATTTCAGGATCCTTGATGAGTGGCAAAATATCAAATTGATTTTAATTGTTTGATCTATACTCCAAAGGTGTCTTTCCGGTCTTTTGCTTGAATAATCTGCTGAAGTATGATTCGCTATTCAATATTTTATTTTCTCTTTTTTGTTGCCTCATTTTCGTTTGGACAAACGCAAGATCATTCAGGCATTTCGCCTGAGGATCTAGAACTACCTGCTATTCATCCAAAAGATATCATTGTCAAACATGCCGGATTTACCCTTTGCTATAACGAATCCTTTGAACAAGCCGCATGGGTGGCCTACGAACTGACTGCGGAGGAAACGAACCGGGTTGTAGAAAGAAGCAACCGCTTTGTTCCCGATCCCAATGTACCTACCGGTACGGCAGATAATTCAGATTATGCTGGCAGCGGATATGACAGAGGACATTTGGCTCCGGCTGCTGATATGGGCTGGTCTGCTCAAACTATGCAGGAGTCTTTTTATTTCAGCAATATGTCGCCCCAGGTTCCTTCTTTTAACAGAGGGATCTGGAAAAAAGGAGAGGAGTTGGTTCGGGACTGGGCGAATCTCTACGGGTCACTGTATGTTGTGACTGGTCCCGTGCTTGAAAAAGGACTCCAGGTGATTGGTCCCAATAGAGTAGCTGTTCCGGAATATTATTACAAAATCATTCTAGACTATCATTCCCAACATCCTAAAATGCTCGCCTGGCTCATGCCGAATCAGGCAAGCGATGAAAGTCTTCAATTTTATGTTGTATCAGCAGACAGTGTTGAAACGCTTACGGGTATTGATTTTTTTCCTGCATTACCCGATTCAGTTGAGGAAAAGCTGGAGGCAATGAAAAAAATCAATCTGTGGGAATGGCAAACAGCTGCTTCAAAAACTAAAAAGAAAAATGTTTCTGAGTCAAATGATCTGCCCGGAGCGTCCGAAGTTTCTCATGCCGTTCAATGCAAAGGAGTTACCAATAAAGGAACCCGCTGCATGCGAAAAACAAAACACCCTAGCGGCAGGTGTGCTATGCATCAGTAGTAGGTTGAAGGTTGTACAAATTATTTAATCCCTTCCAGTGCTTGCTGTATAGCAGAAAAATTAGGGAGGTCGCCCGGACTTTCGAGTACTTCAGCATAACGGATAACACCTTCACGATCAATTACAAATGCACTTCTTTTAGCCACTCCTTTCATATCCAGGATCCAGTTTTCATAAATAGCATCGTAAGCTCTGGCTGTTTCTTTATTGAAATCACTCAGTAAGTCAAAGTTGAAAGCCTGTTCCTGTTTAAAACGAATTAAACTATGTACGGAATCCACTGAAATTCCCAGCACAACCGCATCGGTATTATTGTATTTCGCAATGTCGTCTCTTACTGAACAAAGTTCTGTGGTACAAACACCGGTAAAAGCCTGCGGGAAGAAAAGAACCACTACTTTTTTACCCTTCAATTCACTCAGCGTGATTTTCTTTTTGTCTGTATTATACAAGGAAATTTCCGGAGCTTGTTGTCCTACCTGTAATGCCATAATGAATGGATTTATAAATTTAAAATGATTGCAAATATCAACAGCTTTTGGCAAAAAAAGTTCAATGCCTCCAACTTATTTCTGCACTTGAAACTTACTGCTTTCAATCATTTTACCGTTACGGTCGGTAAGCTGAAAAATGTACACCCCTCTGAAGAAATCATTCAGGTTAACAATGGTTCTGGAGGTGAGTTGATTGGATTCGAAGACTTTCTTTCCTATAAAACTAAAGATTTTAAAATTCATTTCGGAAAGGTCTACCTTATCAGAAAAGTCGAATTGAATAAAAGTAGTGGCGGGGTTGGGAAAAAACTTTACCAAACGTGCTTCGGTAAAAGGAGATTCAAATACACTTTGTGCCTTAGATTGAGAGGCAAAAAGCATACCTAAACAAATAGAAATTATAAGAATATTCGTTTTCACAAATGGAAATTAGAAAACATTTACTAAATCACCAAATTTATTGGAAGATTATAACTAATCTACTTTTGTGATCTTTATCAGATTCGTTGGCAAATGTTGAGAAACCGGTGTGCTGCCTGTATTGACTACCGTATCTCCACTTTTGATGAAACCTCTTGATTTCAAGATGTTTATCTGATCTGTAATGATTTCATCCACACTTTGTTCTTCAGCATAATAGAAGGCGCGCACTCCCCAACTCAAACTTAATTGATTCACTAAACTTTTTTCTTTAGTGAAAATAAACAGGGGAGAACGGGGCCGAAAAGAGCTGAGCATAAATCCGGTATAACCACTTTGAGTCATTCCAATAAGGGCATTTGCTTTTACGTCTTTTGAAATTTCACAGGCATTATAACAAAGCGCATCACTCAGGAAAGAAGGAGAGTGGGGCTGTGGTTTCAAGTCTTCCTCCCGATCGTAGTAGTAATAATTGCTCGACTCAACTTCTTCAATAATCTTACACATGGTAGAAACTACCAATGCAGGATGATTACCGGTTGCGGTTTCACCACTTAGCATTACGGCATCGGCTCCTTCGAGTACAGCGTTGGCGACATCCGTAATTTCGCTTCGATTGGGTTTAACGCGGTCAATCATACTCTCCATCATTTGAGTAGCAACAATCACTGGCTTCGCACGATGAATACATTTACGAATCAGTTCTTTTTGAATTAAGGGCACTTGTTCTACCGGCAACTCAACGCCTAAATCGCCGCGCGCAATCATGATGCCATCACTTTCCAAAATAATTTCGCGGATATTGGTAAGCGCTTCCGGCTTTTCAATCTTTGCAATGATTTTACACTTGCTTTTCCTTTCTTCCAGTTTGTTACGTAGTATGATGATATCCTTCACATTTCTCACAAAGGAAAGAGCCACCCATTCCAATTGCTGATCAATGATGAATTCAAGATCAGCGAGATCTTTTTCAGTTAATGCAGGTAAAGAAATTTTAGTATCCGGCAGGTTGATTCCTTTCTTGGAAGAAAGTTTTCCGCCGAGGGTAACCTGCACCTGAACATCATTGTTGGGTTTGATACCTGTTACTTTTACTTCGAGTTTGCCGTCATCAATCAGGATGATATTGCCGGGCTTAACATCCTTGTGCAAGTTGGGATAAGAGACATAGATGCGCTCCAGGTTGCCTACTACTTTTTCATTGGTAAAAGTAAGGATATCTCCTTCTTTCACTTCAATGCCGCCGCCTTCCATTTCACCTACTCTCAATTTAGGACCTTGCAGATCGCCCAGAATGGCGATGTTGAAAGGTTCAGTTTTATTGATATTGCGAATGTGTTCAATGATGCGTGCTTTGTCTTCATGTGCCCCATGCGAAAAATTAAGTCTGAATACATTCACGCCGGCTTTCACCAGTTCCAATAGTTTTTCGTAGGTGTCGCAAGCCGGTCCTACCGTCGCTACAATTTTAGTTCGATGAGTAGAGTGTTTTATTGCCTCATCATTATTCATTTCTTGGTGTAAGTATTTGCCGATATTCTTGGTCGTCATATTTTTTGTTTGTGAGTTGATGGAATGAGTTGGTATTTACATACTGTATCAGCTAGCGAGAATTTTTACAATTTTCAGCCACTCTGCATTGACTTTTTGTTTGGCTTTAACTGCTTTATCCAAAGGAGTGTAATGCAATTTGTTATTCATTACGCCAATCATCTGATTGTGTTTTCCTTCTATCAGGGCTTCCACTGCAGCGTATCCTAAACGACTGGCTATTACACGGTCAAGACAGCTGGGTGCTCCTCCTCTTTGAATATGACCGAGGATGCATACTCTGGTATCCAGCATTGGAATTCGTTCTTTAAGAACTGCAGATAACTCATTGGCGCCTCCGATTTCGTCGCCTTCTGCGACTACAATCATATTCACGAGTTTTTTTCTTCTTTCTTTTTCAATGAGTGATTCTACTACCAGTTCAATATCGGTTTTAGTTTCAGGAATCAGGATATGTTCTGCCCCGGTGGCAATACCGCTGTGCAGCGCAATGTATCCTGCATCTCTTCCCATTACTTCAATAATGAACATGCGATCGTGCGCATCGGCAGTGTCGCGTATTTTGTCAATGGCTTCTATTGCAGTATTTACAGCAGTATCAAAACCAATCGTGAAATCGGTGCCGGCAATATCTTTGTCAATAGTGCCCGGCAATCCTATACAGGGGATATCAAATTCGTTCGAAAATTTTTGAGCTCCTCGAAAACTGCCGTCTCCGCCAATGATGACCAGCCCGTCAATTTCGTGTTTCTTCAAATTTTCGTAGGCAATCTTTCTGCCTTCGGGTTCCATGAATTGTTTGGAGCGGGCTGTTTTCAAAATCGTGCCTCCTCTTTGAATGATATTGGCCACACTTCTGGAATGCATGGGAATAATATCATTTTCAATCATCCCCTGATAGCCTCTCATGATCCCAAAGACTTCCATTTGGTGGTAAATGCCGGTTCGCACCACGGCTCGGATGGCCGCATTCATACCGGGGGAATCGCCTCCAGAAGTAAGCACCCCGATTTTAGTCACTTTTTTCATTTGATATTGCTCCTGTTTTGTAAGAATTCAGTTCCTGAATCGTTGGTCGCAAAGTTAAGCTTACGATACCATAACGATTGTTCGTAATGGAATGAATATTCATTTTATCAGCTTATAGGTTTCGGTTTTATGGCAGTTTCACATCCTTACAAATCCGTGGCTTTAAACGAAAAGGGCAGTAATGTAGCAGCATCCCCAATTTCATACACCATCCCCTCCATTCCGGCCAGTAACAATCGGATGGGCTGATTGAATTGGGTGGAGAACTCAAGGAGCGCCTGACGACAAATGCCGCAGGGGGCAACCGGACTATCGCTTTTGCGCTGATCACTTTCATAACTGATTGCTAGGGTAAGTATGGAAGTGCTATTGTACATGGCAGAAGCGGCCGCAAGTACTACTCTTTCTGCACAAGTGCCGGCAGGGAAAGATGCATTTTCCTGATTGGCTCCGCTGATGATTTTACCATTTGCAAGTAAGGCTGCAGCGCCCACTCTGAAATGGGAGTAAGGCGCATAAGCTTTCACCGTCGCCTTCCTCGCTTCTTCCAATAATTCCAAATCTTCTTTTGGCAATTCAGTTGCTGTAGCCCATACCTGATAACTCACATTCAGTTCTTTTTTGACCATATTGAAAACGGTTAAGTCTGTCAAGATACTGCAAGGAATTGACAATTACAAACCTACTACCCACCCATCTCGTTCAAATAAGGTTTGATCATCGCGTGTAGCTGTTCTTCATTCCAGGGTTTTGAAATGAAATTATCCAGACTGAGTTCTTCTCTGAGTTGTGCAACAACAACTTCGTTAGCTTGTCCGGACAGCATGATGAAATGCACTTTTGGATACTTTTCTTTAACGGTCCGAATCAATTGTGCTCCGTTTAATCCGGGCATCTGATAATCTACAATAAAAAATATGACGCGAAAGCCAAGGCTTTGCATTTCCTCGAGGGTGGACATCACCTGCTTGGGCTCAACCAGTGTTTCGATGATAGTGCTGATGGGATCAATCCATTTGCGCAGCTGAAAGCTCAGCAACTGGGTAATCATCGGATCATCGTCTACGCATATAATGGCATACTGGTTCAAACAGTCTTTGATTTTTTTGGAAAGTTAAATATAAATGTGGTTAAATCCTTGTCCGATACCACCGAAACCTGTCCGCGGTGCTCATCCATCACCTGTCGAACAATGTTCAAGCCTAATCCTGTTCCCTGTGAAGATTCCTTGGTGGTGAAAAATTTATCAAAAATTTTGTCGCGGATATCCTCAGGTATCTGTGGCCCATTGTTGGAAATATGAATCGTAATTCGGTCTTCATTTTCGTGCGCCCGGATAAGGATGATTCCTTTCGAATTCATTGCATCAATGGCATTCTTGATGATATTAGACCAGAGCTGATAAATTTTGGCTTCATAACCGAAAAGATAGAGCTCCTCGGGTACATCCATTTCAATCTCTACTCCTTTTTTGATTTCATGGCTGAAGATGGATAATACAGTCTGAATGCTGTTGCTAAGATTTACCTGCGACATTTCTGTGGCAGAACCTTCTTTCAAATAGAATCTGAGGTTTTTGATAACTGCAGATGCTTTTTCAGATGCAGCCAAAATAGTCGCGATAAAAAATCTGACCGCTTTTACTGAATAAATCAGTTCCAGAAAGGCTAGTTGGTTAGACTGTTGCAGGATATAGGCCATTATATTTTTTTCTTCCACTCCAATACGGGCTTTTACCAGCGCTTCTGCCAGCTTTGGATGGATATCGGAAAGCTCGGGATGATTGGTTGCAAGAAAGTTGAGATGACTGTTAATTTCTTTTTTGGTTTGCATGCCTCCGATAAAAAGATTGTAAGTGTTGTCATTAGCTCTTTTGCAGGCGAATTGAAGTTGTTTCTGCGTGCAGGTTGCGAGTCTTGTATTGAACAAATCTTCCAGTGTAAAAGCTAAACTTTCTGAGCCTACTTTAATGGCACCAAGTGGCGTATTGAGGTCGTGTGTGATGCCGGCTGTGATTTCTCCTACCATCGCGAATTTGTCCTGGTTCGATAGCAATTGGGTCAGCTCATTATTTTTTTGTGTTTTCTCGACCACAATTTTTTCCAGATTATCATTGATTTTTTTGATTTCATCATTTTGAGTTTCAATCAAAATCTGATACTTTCTGATTTCCGTGATATCTGTACCGTAACCTATTATAGTAATCACTTCACCCTGATCATTTTTGACAGGCGCTAATTTTCGCAGAATGTGTTGGGTAGAATTGTCTGCAAGTGTGTAGGTGTCTTCCCATTCAAAAGTAGTTCCATCTGCAATTACTTTATTGAAAACGGCTTTTCTTTGATCGGCCATTGAATAATCTAATTTCTTAAGATCGCAGTAGTCGTAATCTGTCCTGCCAATCATGTATTTTCTGGTTGCTTCGTCTTTAATGCCGTGACGATTCACAAAGAGATAACGGTGGTCGGTAGAGAAAACGGCGATATCGGTAGGAAAATTATTGAGGATTTCACTGTAGAACTGCCTTTGTTCTTCAATACGTATATTGGATAAAATAAGTTCTTTTTCTTTTTGTTGCAGCTGCTGAATCAGTTTTTCCAGCTCGATTGACTTTGAAGTAATTTTTTCATTGATTTCTTTTGCTTCCTTGATGTTTCTGGTCGTGGTTTCCTGAAGGAAAAGATACTCAAGAATGGAATCGTGCGGAGCGAAGTCTTTCGTTTTTAGCTGATAGTTTTGAATGCCAAATTGCGCATTAATAACAGGAGAAGCACAGATGATTAAATTTCCGTTGAAGCAGGATATGGAGCACTTGTATCGTTGTGGATATGCTGCGGCATCCATCATTACAAGCTTTCCGTAAGATTCCTTTCCGCTTTGCAGAAAGGTTTCGAGTTTAAAGGTGCTGTGCCATTTGAAATGTTGCAGGAAGTTATCTCCTTTTTGTATCTCAGGAATTGATTTTATGAAATTTGTTCCAATCTCCCTTATTTTTAATTGTTGGTCTATTAGGAGGTAAAAGGAAGAATTTAAGCTGAGTACTTTTGAAAGCAAAGTATTTTCGTCTTCGAAATGATTTTTTTCCGCTCTGAGATGGAGGATGTGGCCAATATTTTGAGCAAAGCTTTTCATCGCCTTCACCTGCAGGTCGGAGAGGGTGCGGGGTTGGTAATCCACTACACATAAAGTGCCCATTGGAAATCCGCGGTGAATAACAGGGAAACCTGCGTAGAAAACGATATTCGGTTTACCGGTAACCAGCGGATTGTTTTTGAATCGTTCATCTTTTCTCGCATCATTAATAATCAGAGGGATATCGGGTTGTTGAATGGCATGACTGCAGAAGGAGATATCTCGATGACTTTCCTTTACCTCTAAGCCTAAGCAGGATTTAAACCATTGTCTATCCTGGTCAATCAGGCTGAAAACGCCGGCGGGAGCATCACATATTTGTGTTGCGAGGCTAACGATTTCATCGAACTCATTTTCCGGAACTGTATCGAGCAGTCGCAACCTGTGCAGCGTTTCTAAACGTGCAACTTCATTGAGTAGTTCGAGGGAAGATTGCATATTTTACCAGGTAACTCGGAATACGTCACAATCCTGTTGATCAGATTTTTTTTCGATTTGTTCTACTTGAGCGGTAAGGCCGAATCTTTTACCCGTACCTCTGATGATACCAATCACCATTGGGGAGAGGCCGCTGCGATGTGTTCGGTATTCGATTTCAATGGAGCGGTCTGTTTCGTTGCGGGTGGTAAAAAGAGGGGGTCTTAATTCCGGCATTACGTTTTGGATGCGGTCGTGTAAAAAGTCGAGGTTGCTGAGGAATTCGGGGAAGGTTTCGCCGGTCATGCGGATGATATCTCCGTAGCCGCCTTCCGCGGTGTAGAGGATCCAGTGTTCGCCGAAGAGCTCCAACACCGCGGAAGGTTCTACTTTCAGCAACTCGGCTGCCGCCATCACCAAATCGTAGGTAAGTTTATCGGGATAGGGGGACATCCCCAAAAAATCTTCCTCTAAAAAACCTGCTTTACTGCAGATTTCTTTCCATGCTGCATCTCCGTAGTTGGTTACTACAAGATCCTTTATTGCTTTGTTGACAATTCCGTACATATCTCTAAAAGTAGAGAATTTATAAGTTTCGTGCAAATATAATTCAACGAAAATCCTCTTTTTCAAAATCTCTTTCAACCCCCTCCGTATTTTCTTCGATTCCTTTACCTTTGCCGCCTAATACCAGTCGTGCAGAACGGCAGTTCTTAAGAAAACTTTCATCACATGCCCGGACAATTAAAAGAAGTCAGAAACCGAATTAAAAGTGTACAGAGCACACAGCAAATTACCAAAGCCATGAAAATGGTGAGTGCTGCCAAATTGAGAAAGGCACAGGATGCGATTACTCAGATGCGTCCTTATGCCCGTCAGTTGCAGCAAACGTTAAGTAATATTGTGAGCAATACAGAAGGAGATTTGAGTGCGCTTCAACTGGCAGCCGTTCGTCCGGTTAAAAATGTTTTGTTATTGGTGATTACCAGCGACCGCGGACTTTGCGGTGCTTATAATGCCAATATTGTAAAGCTAGCGCGCCAGGTAATCAGTGAGCAATATGCACAACAGGCCAAAGAGGGCAATGTACATGTTTGGGGTATTGGTAAAAAGGGAACAGAAGCCTTTCAGCGGGCGGGAGTTCATACAGCAGATACCTATCGTGATCTGTTTCAGCAGTTAAGCTTTGAAAAAGTACAGGACGTAGCCGCCGCAGCCATGCAGGCTTTTTTAGAGGGGAAATATGATCGGATAGATATTATCTACAGCGAATTTAGAAATGCAGCTTCGCAGACGTTCAAGCAAGAGCAGTTCCTCCCTGTCGTCAAATCTGATAGTAGGGAAGCTTCAAGCGCTACTCGTTCCGACTTCATCTTTGACCCCGGTAAAGAGGAATTGATTACTGTATTGATGCCTAAAATTTTAAATACCCAGTTGTATAAAGCTGTATTGGATGCCAATGCCAGTGAGCATGGTGCCCGAATGACCGCCATGGATAAGGCGAGTGATAATGCCAATGAATTGTTGCGTAACTTGCGAATCAGTTACAATCGGGCTAGACAGGCCGCTATTACGACGGAGTTGACTGAAATTGTCAGTGGTGCAGCTGCTCTGAACGGGTAGTGGAGACTGCCGGCAAAACCAACCAATAACATGGAAGTATCTTTTATTATCCCTCATATAGAATCGTTGATATTCGCAGCGGATCGACCGTTAAGCAAGATTGAACTATGCGATTTGCTGAATACTGCTCTTGCGTTTCTGGAGGAGCGTGCTACCTTGGAACAGGTAGAAGCTGCAATAGAGGCCATTATAGAAAAATATGCCGCTGATTTTTATCCTTTTGAAGTGCGTGAGACCGGTGGAGGCTATCAGTTTCTTACCAAAAAAACCTATTACAAAACCGTAGCACAAATACAGGGAGATAAGTTTTTAAAGCGCCTGAGTACAGCTGCTTTGGAAACGCTGGCGATTATTGCGTATAAGCAACCTATTACCAAAGCAGAGATGGAGTCTATCCGAGGAGTGAATTGTGATTATAGTGTTCAGAAATTATTAGAGAAGGAATTGATTGTGATATCCGGTAGAAATGAAAAATTACCCGGACAGCCATTGTTGTATGCCACTTCCCGTAACTTCATGGACTATTTTGGATTGAACAGTGCGGATGAGCTGCCTCGCATTAAAGAAATCATGCCTTCGGAATTGGTGGCACCTACTTCGCTGATTGATTTTCAGCCGCAGCAGGAGGAAGGGGGAGAAGAAGTTGAGGGTTAACGGTTGTGGGTTGTGGGTTGTGGGTTGTGGGTTGTGGGTTGTGGGTTGTTAAAGATGAAACTTGGTAAATTACATTATAAATTACTACTCATGAAAAAAATGACTTTATTGGCGGTGATTGTTTTTTCATTCGCCCTTGCTTGCAAGAAAGATACGAATACCGGTGTCGGGAATACGACGCCAGTGGCAGATGTACGTGATAAATTTATTGGAACCTGGGAGGGACAATATTATATTGACATACCCAATTTGCCTGCGGATAATCCTTTGTTGAGCAACCTGCCTGATAGTGTTCCTACTACCATAACCATTACAAGAGGTCAGGGTAGTCTAACTGAGCTTTTGATAGCAATCAATAATTCTCTTACCGGCAATCGTTCTGCCAAAGCTTTTGTGAACGGGAATCGTTATTTCTACGAACCATTTACGACGAAGTTTTCCAATGTGGTCGATGTGTCGCTAAGGGGAGATGGCTTGTTGGGAACTGATGGGAACACCCTTGCGGAGGAAGGTTCTTTAAAGACTAGTGCTGTTTCTTTCGCCGGCTTCAATCTTCCGTCTTTAGTAGGCGTATGGTCTTCCAAGCTGAAACGTAAAAATTAAGAAGCGTACGATTGCAGGTACTCAAAATGTTTCGTTAGTTTTCCTTTGGAAAGAATGGTTGCCCTTTCAATAATGGGTGAGTTCCCTTTGAATAGATCTTCTATGATGTATTTGATCAGTTGTTCTCCGAAATAGCGCGAAGCGTCTCTGGGAAGTTCGTTCGGCAGATTACCGACAGCCATAATATCAACAGAACCCGACAGGTAGGGGGTTGTTTTTTCAAGACTCTTTTTGTCAACCCCGTAAACCGGGACATCAATGGTGGAATCGCCTTTGTTGACAGGTACTGATCCGCCTTCATCATTCGTGATATCTGAAATAGTTTGGATACGAAAGTCGGGAGACTGAAAATTTTCCATACTAAATAGCGGTGGAATGTTTTTATCCCAATAGACGCCGTTCATCAGGATATCTGTCTGGCGGGTAAAGGGTTCAAAGGAACAGCGGTATGCTTGCGGATTTTGATGAAAATCATTTCTATTGTATGTGCCGTCATCTTTCCGTTCGTAGAGATCTCTTCCTTTGAGGTGAACATATACCGGATAGGTATAGGATTTGTGCAAATAGTCGAAAGGTTCCACTTCATGGATGCCCATCAGGTTCATGATTTCAAGGATTCCGTGAGCCACGCGACCGCTGCCGGTGACCGCAATTTTGATGGGAGGAATTTTGAGACCAAAGTAGGTGTGAATCAGTTGGCGGTAGTCGCGTACTTCTTTTACTCTGCCCAGTTTGAATTGACCGGTTCTTTCTCCATACGCCATCATCCCGTTGTGGGCACCCACGATGCCGGCAAAGAAACCGAATCCAATGATGCGCTGGCCGTCTTCATGGGTGAGACATTCATAGTCGATGAGGGTGATATTTTTTTTCACCATTTCGAGCATGAGGGGTTTGTTGTGCGGTTGTGCTTTTTTGGTATGGGAGAAGAAGAGGTAGGTTTTATTGGGGATGAGTTGATCTTTAGGTACTTCTTTAATGCCCAATAATATATCAGCCTGACTAACATCTTCAGTAAGAGTAGTTCCGGCGAGTTCATATTCTTTATCGGAGAAGCAGCGGGTGGGGGAGGGTTGTACGAGTATGTGCAGATCGGAGCTTTGTTTTTTAAGCCATTTACATTGAGCGGGCGAGAGTGCCACGCGGTTGTCGGAAGGAATTTTGCCTTCTCTGATAAGGGCGAGGGTAAACATGCAAGCAAATTGAGTTTGCAAGATAAATCATGAAGGTGGGGATGAAAAATCTTTTACATAATCTAAAGATTGAGTAATATTGCATCCCTGAATGCCCAGATGGCGAAATTGGTAGACGCACTGTGTTCAGGTCGCAGCGTCCGCAAGGATGTGCTGGTTCGAATCCAGTTCTGGGCACTTCACTTAACTTAAGGCGATTCTTGGATGAGTCGCCTTTTGCTTTTTCGGCTGAATCCCTTGTCAGATAAGGGATTGCGGCGAACAAGCTATTGACTCTCGGAGTTCGAACTATCCCTTTTTGTTTGTTATACAGGATTCCTTCGGGGAATACCAGCTTTTGCAACCGTTGTTTGTTCTGATAGTCTGCTGAAATCCATGCCTGGCTTAGGTTTTGAGCGATGGATAAACATTTTTCTACGGCTGTTTCCAGGTTCGAACCATCTATTCCTTTTGTCTGTAATTCCTGATTCATTTGGGTTAATTCTTCCTTTACTTTGGCAGCATGTTTCTGGTAAAGTTTTTCATCAATCTGATCAGCTAAGAATTTCGCTTCTATCTTTTCAAGAAATTGTTGTTTTTCAGTGATGCTTTTTTTTATCGTAGCTAGTTCGTTTGTTTGTGCGCTCAACCGTTCTTTCAGTATGCGTTTGATTTCCTTTTCCAATTTTGATTTCATATCTGATCGATACTCAATATCCCTCAAAGTTTCAAGAAACATATTATTGAGCGTATTGGATAACACAAAAACATTTCTGGATAAAAATTACTAGGCATTAAATTTAATGGAAAGACCTCCAGAATTAATATGCAATACAAAATTTAATCTCAAAACAAAATTTCCAAAAACGGCGTATCCGGTTATTGACGAACAATTTCCTACACTCATATACTATGCATACAACCTGGATCCTCTGTGGTATCAGAATATTAAGGCAAACAGAATATTATTATTAGAGCCTTCGCACTATCAAAAAAATCCAGTTAGTGAAAAGGTAATAGATTTTATGATCAGACTATCTGCCAATATTCAAAACATTCAAATATATACAGGCGAGTTTGAAGAGTTACTCACATATTCAGGGAAAAGTGATATCATCTTTAAAAAACATCCTGCATTTGTACAATATAAAGGAACAGCGGTATCACATGATTATCTGTTTCCTCAGGTTAGCGAATATTTTAATTCCTTTTTTCCTATTGGAAGAAGTGTGAAAAATACATATAGACATAAGCGAATAGGAAAATGAGTTTTATTTTATTAAAAAATACAGTAACCATTTATTTCAAAAAAGGATCGCTCCATTTTTTATCTGTATAGACTTTGTTTCCCGACAGTGTTTGAAGAAAGGTAATAAGTGCGTCAATCTCCGTATCTGTTAATTGTAATTGCTGAACCACCCCACCTGGTGTTAATCTTGGGTCAAGATTATTATTCTCAGGATCCCTGATGATATTATTATAATGTAATATAACAGACCTTAGTGTAGTATTCCCGCCATGATGCATCATTGGAGAATTAACAGTGCCGGAATTATTCGTCAAATCACGAAGTGAAGGTGATCGTGTATTGCCAAGATCTTTTAAATTACCAGATATTGATCCTACGATTCCGTTATTCCGACTATTTGGATCAATATCAAATTCGGGAGGACGATGACAGCCTGCACAACCCGCACCTCCGCTGATACGCTGACCATTTCCATTAAAATTGGGTGGCTGTAAAAACAACTGTTTACCCTGGTTTTCCAGAGAGCTGAATTTCTGGAAATGAGCTCCATCGTTTGGAGCTTGCATCCTAGCAGTATCAAATCTTGAATCAAAGGACTGAATACTTCGTACAAATTGAGCTAAACACTCCTGCAATCTTGATTCAGTCACTTGCTGATCCATATATACAAACTGGAACAGCTCTTTATAGTAATTGATATTTTGTAATTTTCCCAGAAGTATACTCAAACCGGGTCTTCCGTTTTGTCCACTAAATCCCATCTCTGCATGATCCTGTATGGGTTGTGTTGTCTGGTGTTCAAGAGAAGCAGCTCTCTCATTCCAAAAAAACTTCAACTCATTTCCAAAGCGGGTATTGATTAATCTCATAGAATGACGACCTGTTGTTTCACCCTCTACACCTTTACTTGCTATTAGCGGATCGCTAAAAGCAAATTGTTGTTGGTGACAGCTTGCACAGGAAATAGTGTTATTAATACTCAGGTTTTTATCATAAAATAAAACGCGACCTAGGGTAGCTTTGGCATCGGTGATGGGGTTAGCGCCCGAATTATCTTTCATAATATAGCCTGGCCTTGACTGAGCAGCATAATTTTGCAATTCTGACAGATTAATATTCGCACCAAATGTTTCCTGTACAGCAGGATAAGAAATAGTTAGACTTTCATCTTTATCCTTGGAGCATGAAGACCAAATAAGAAAAAAAATAAAGATATAGATAAGTGTAAAACGGGGTAAACGCATAAAATTTTTATTTTCTGACTATGATTTACAAAGAAGGTTTAAAAGCAAGTAGATTATTTTTTTACGAGCATTCTGTTGTCATATGTAATTGCAGAATTTTTAATTGATAGCTAGTTGATGCCTAAATAGATGCTTACAGGTTGATTTGCCGTTTATTTCACCAGGAGGCTGCGGAGGTACGAAAAGTCCAGGGCTTTTCGCAGGGATGCGATGTTCTTGTCAAATACCGGATCGTTGATACTATACTTGAACTGTACAGAGATGAATTGAACGGCCGATTTGGGCAGCCCCTTTCTGTAATAGTTCATTTCAGGCACCACAGGATAGAAGGCATAAGGGTCTCCTTCCGGGAGAAAGCCGGTGAACCGCTCCTCATCAAAGCTGTTGCAAACGGCCATTTTCGCCAGTTCCGGCTCGGGTTCGCGTAGCGACTTATCAATATTGTCCATGAATTGCTGCATATACTCTCTGTCATATTGTAATTTTTTTTCCAACCTTGGACGTATCCTCAGCAGATATTCCTTCCGGGTCAGCACACGGAAAGGCAGTGAATCTCCTCTCGTTATCACCCAGTTCTCTTCGCAAATACGGCCGTTGTTAGTAAAATGGGTACCCATGTAGATGGCACCGTCTTTTTTCTCTGGTTTATTGAATAAGCGAACGAAGCCTCGGAAATGATCCGGTTGCTGGGGTGCCGCATCAAGTATTTCCGGGTTGTACAAATGGTTGGCCAAAACCATCACATTGGTGGCGCTGGAGTATTCTACGTAGAAGCCCTTTGGGGAGTCATCGCACAAATAACGCAACAGGTACATGCTCAGGCAAAAGGGATCGGCCACATATTCTTGTTTGTCACGCTTACTCCAGACTGTGCTGTAGTTCACTTCAAGTCCCAAAGGGGAATAAACGGAACTGATCCGCTTCTGTAAATTCTGCAGAAAACTGCGCTCTTTTGTCAGGTCGGCGGCGGCAATATTGTTGATGGAGCCCTGGATACCGGCTTTCCAGCTGCCGGGTCGGGCGGCCATGAGTTCGGCGGTGCAGGGTTGGGTCAATACGGTTTTAAAACTAGCCAGGAGCATCAGAAAGAAGATTGGTTTCATGTGAGAAAGTTTTGGTTATGTTGATTCTTATATCGCCTGGATATCTGTAATGAATCAATTTCGTTAGTGCTACACGTCGATCAGATCGGCAATATAGGGGAAATTTTTTGGGCTGAATGATAATCACTTTCTTCTCTTTCGTAAACAGGGTAAACGAGTCAACTCCCACCGGTTTCTAATTTCCCTTTGAATTTATAGTTCAACATTTAATACCTCTTGAATTTCTTCCAAAAAGTTCGATCTGAGTTCAGTAATGGGCACAAGCAAAAAAAACCGCACGAAGTGCGGGTTTTTTTTATTTGGATGCGTGGCGAGCTCGCTTGCCTAAGCAGACAAATAAAAGAGACCTGCGAGCGAAGCGAGCAGGGGTTTTTTGCTTGGGTAAGCCCCTCGCAGAAGTATCTGGATCATTGAAAATAATCCGCTACCCCACGCACCGCAGGTGCGTGAAGGGCTTTGGATAAGCCCCTCGCAGAAGTATCTGGATCACTGGAAGTAATCCGGTTCCGGGCACTTTTTCGATATTCGTTGGTAGTCTTTCGTTTTTCGAAAATCGATCAACGAGAAACGATGTACGAAAAATAATATTCAGCGACCATTATTATTTGTATACGGCTTAAGCCAACTTATTTAAGATTTCTGTTTAAGACACTTATCAGTAGCTTTTTGACCGTTTCCATTTCATCAGCTTTGCTGGATGCTATAAATAATGTTAAACTCGCCAGTGCTTCATTACTAATTACAGGTTGATTTTCTGCACTATATAATATGCCATTTTCTTTCAGGAATAATAAAAAGCATGCGGCTGCTATCCGTTTATTGCCATCCACAAAAGCGTGATTTTTTACTATCAGATAAAGCAACATGGCTGCTTTTTCTTCAATAGTAGGATAGGCGTCGTTTTTGCCAAACCCTTGCTTAATTTGGTTTATTGCACTTTCAAAACTGTTATCTTTTTGCTTGCCAAATATACCAGATGAAAATTCTGATCGCATCGTATTGACTAACTCCAAGTATTCAGTAGTTGATGGGTAACGAGCCACTTTGTGATGTCTTCCTGAGAGGTCTAGCGATTCGTTATCGTAGTCATCTAATAATTGTAAACCCGTTCTGAATTGATGTAACCATGGAAAATCATCAGAATTAGCCACTTTTTTTTCAATTGCTCTGCTCAGTATTCTAATCCCATCATGTAATATTTTAATTTCCTTATTTCTCTGATCCAAACGTTTTTCATTGATAACAATACCCTCAACGAGGTAGTCTTTAAGTCGCTGAGTAGCCCATTGCCTAAATTGAGTGCCTCGAACTGACTTCACCCGGTATCCTACCGAAATAATAACATCCAAATTGTAGAACACCAGGCTCCTTTTTACTCTACGACTGCCTTCGGTACGAACTGTCAAGGATTCCTTGACTGTTGACTTTTTAGACAATTCCTTTTCTTTAAAACAATTATTAATATGCAGACTGATATTTTGTTTGGTTTGTCCAAATAAGTTCGCCATCTGCTCCTGAGTCAACCATACGGTTTCATCCTCAAATTTCACATCAATTTGAGTTTTTTTATCCTTGGTTTTATAAATGATTATGTTACTCATTTGGTTTGCCTAAAACGTTTATCAATATCCTTCAAATTTACGAAAATGCAATTTTTTATACCTGATGATAAGGGTAAGCCCCTCGCAGAAGTATCTGGATCATTGAAAATAATCCGCTACCCCACGCACCGCAGGTGCGTGAAGGGCTTTGGGTAAGCCCACTCTTAAAGGAAGTCCGAGCGCAGCGAGGACAATCCGCTTCCGCGCTTTTTTATTTGGCGGTCTATTTTCTCTAGCTTGTTTTAAGCCCCCACCCTGAAGGGTGGGGTAAAGGATAAGGTATCCGCTTGTCGTATTTCGTAGGCTTTGCCGGTGTCTTGAATGCCTTATCAGACAGAAACCGTTTCTACGGTAGCGCCAATACCTCTATCCAGAATAGCTTCACACATCGGCTGAAGGATTTCAGCAGAACCATTTTTTACGGCATACTTGCCTTTGGAATGAATCAGCCAGGCAGATTGTTCCGCTTGCTCGGGTGCATGATGACAAACTTCGATGAGCGTTTCAATAACCCAATCAAAGGTATTCACATCATCATTCCATACGATGAGGGAGGAGGAGACAGATTCTGTAATATTGGTAGATATATCATTTTCAGGCAGTTCGAATATTGAATGCATAATGAAACATTTAATCTGTTATCAATTATAATTGCCATTATTTTATAATGTAAAGTTCTGGTTTTATTTGGATATTTAATTTAAACAGTTACTTTTGTTAGCTATCTGCCTTAACCTTTAAAACAGCATGCGAGCTAATTTAAGTTTAACATTTTGCCTTTCCCTAATGTTATTTGCAAATTCTGCTGTATCTCAAAATTCAAGAACAGCATCTTGTCCTCCCAATATAGATTTTGAATTCGGTGATTTGACAAACTGGGAAACAAATACGGGTAAAGTTTTTACACCTTTTACAAAAGCTTTTACTGCTCCTCCGTGTAAGCGTACAAACGGTGTTTTAGATTGTGCGGGAGGTACTCCTAATATTATTGAATATGATAATGTAAATTGGCTAAATGGAATAATGATCACTTCGCCGACTTCTCGCCATAAAATAATAGATAGAAATACTAGTCCTCCCGTTGATTTTTATGGTGGATTTACCGTAAATCATCCCAATGGCGGACGATATTCATTTAAATTAGGAAGTGATGAGCCTGAATTTCGATCAGATCCTGAAAAGCCTTATCCAAATGCGAAAACTGAATCAATTAGATATTATTACAAAACTCCCTCAACTGTTACTGATAATCTTTCAATATTGTTTGCATATGCTTTGGTTTTCGAAGACCCAACTAATGCATTTCATGATGTAGATGATCGCCCTAGTTTTCGCGCTATAGTATATAAAGCAAATGGGGGAGATACCTCGGAATGTATGAACATTAAATTTGTTGCTGCGCCTAATATCGATAAATTTCAAACGAGTTTAAAGAGCAATCGTTATTCTACTGATCCTGGATACTCAGATGTAAAGTATAAAGGATGGAGTTCATTGTTTGTAAATCTTGCCAAATACCCACCTAATACAGACCTTTTTATTGAATTTACGACAACAGATTGTACTTTACGTGGTCATTTTGGTTACGCATATATAGATGTCATTGAGTGTAATTATGAATTTAAGATTAAAGCCACTTGTAAAACAAGCACTACGGCATT
>JAGWWM010000021.1 GCA_018970395.1 Bacteroidota bacterium | reverse complement strand
GTCTCAGTGCCCGTGTGACTGGTCGTGCTCTCACACCAGTTACTGATCGCAGGCTTGGTGGGCCTTTACCCCGCCAACTACCTAATCAGCCGCACAGCCATCTTCAAGTGATAAATCTTTAATAACAAAGAGATGCCTCTCTGTTATACTATGGGGTATTAATCCAAATTTCTCTGGGCTATTCCCCGCTCGAAGGAAGGTTCTGTACGTGTTCCGCACCCGTTTGCCGGTCGCCATCAGTGTATTGCTACACCATGCTGCCCCTCGACTTGCATGTATTAAGCCTGCCGCTAGCGTTCATCCTGAGCCAGGATCAAACTCTCCATTGTAAATGTTGTTTGATACTGACTTTGTTAACTTTTTTGAAATTAACGTAGTCTTTCTCGAATTTTTATTACGCTTGAATTTACCCGTTCTATTTAAAATAAAACGTTGCTGTTGCTTCCAATCTTTCAAAGAACTTAATCTCTTTTTGAGTACCCCGTTTTGTTACGGGAGTGCAAAGGTAAGGGGAAATCGAATTCAAAAAACAAAAAAATTAAAATTTATTTTTTTTCGGCATTTGCAGTTGCTCAACCGTCTCTCTTACCACTCTTTTAAAGATCTGCCGCTTTGTTTGCGGGGTGCAAAGATAAGCGTGTTTTTCTTTATCATCCAAGTATTTTTCTATCTTTTTTCTTAATCGGCTTCAATCCTCCACTACATAACGATTTGAGCCGCCCTGCTCTAAAAAAATATCGGCAGGATAAGACACTTCCTCCAAATACAAGCCCTGCGCCGGCGCTGAAAAATCAGCAGCATGAGCACGCGTTCCTTCCAATAGCTGCAAAAAATCAGCACGACTTCTATTCCCCCTTCCCACCTGTAGCATCGTACTCACCAATGCCCGCACCATCCCCCTCAAAAAACGATTCGCCTTTACATGATACTCTAAAACTCCTTCCTTCCATTCCCAATGACTCTCCATTACCAAACAATCAAAGGTCTTCACCTGCGTATTCCGCTTCGAAAAAGATCTGAAATCACTCCCCTCTGTTACCATCCCTGCCAGCTCCTCCAATAACGACCGATCCAACCGATACGGATAATGCCAGCCACGATCTCTTAAAAAAGGATCCTTGCGCGTGTACACCACATACCGGTAACGACGGGCCAACGCATCAAAACGGGCATGCGCATCGGCACAAACTGCCCTAACAGATCTAATTGCAATACCCTCCGGCAATAATGCATTCAGGTTGTAGATCCATAAATTACTCCAGCCCCCCTCCCAATCAAAATGAAAAAAATTCTGTACGGCATGCACGCCGGCATCCGTACGAGAAGATCCTGTTAAGCTGATCTCATTTCTGAAAAAAATCTGAAAAACTTCCTCTATGGCACTTTGAATGGTAGGCGCATTTTCCTGTATCTGAAATCCACTAAACCCAGCCCCATCATAAGCGACCTCTATAAAAAAACGTTGCATGTTAATTCCTCCGATCTATAATAACCTGAATGGTATCCAAACCTAACCCGTTTCCCACTTCAAAAATAAATTCATAAGCATCTTCGCGCATACGCTTGTCCATTAGCCGTATCTCTGACTTCAACTCCTTCTCTTTTCTAGCCTTCCTTCTACGCTCTTCCCTCAATGGCATGCCTATACCTGCAACACTGCTGTCTTTCGTTACCCTCGACAATAAATCCCCAAACGAATCCCCCGACCTCTGAACTTTTATATCTTCCATTTTCTCGCGAAACTTCTGCGTAATACGCTCATAAGCGATTCCGCTATCCCGAAAATCCTCTAAGACCCAGTCTTTAGTTGAGCGTTGTTTTAATATCAAAACCCTATTGCTATCCTGGTTTGATAACAGAAACTGCTGCTCCGATATCGAACTATCTTTCCACTGTACCTGCAAACGACGATCGCCAGCTTCCAGTCTTGACAGAATCATTAAACCCGCTTTGGAAGAATGAAAACGCTGCCCACCCGTTGTAACATAAAAAGGAGACCAATCCGAAGATTGTAGGGTAAGAGAGTATCTCTTCTGAGCCAATAACAGACCAGCAGGAAATAATACTGCAAATCCCAAAATGAAACCGCAACAAAAAGCAAAACGCAAATTTGTAACCATTCTAAATGCTTTTAAAGCCGCTAACATTCATCAAATTTATAACTTGCAAGCTACAACACAACTATCTTTGTTAAAACTCATCTTTCAATATGAAACGTATTAGCTTAAGCATGCTGCTCTTACTGACAGCAATGGTTTTAAACACTAAGGCACAAGACAGCATTCAGGTGGAAGATACAGCCTGGAAAACACTGTACCGCGCAACGCCTGAAAAGAAAATGCGGCTGGTACATACCCAACTCGCCGTTCGGTTTGACATCCCTAATGCCCGAATGTACGGAACGGCAAATATTACCGTTCAACCCCACTTCTACCCTCAAAATAATCTGCAGCTGGATGCCAAAGGAATGGAAATAAAATCGGTGATGCTGGTAGAGAAACCAACCAATAAAAAATTAAACTATCAGTATAACGACAATCAGCTGAATATAACACTGGACAAAACCTATTCCCGTTTTCAACCCCTTACTGTACGTATCGAATACATCGCCAAACCCAATGAACTCAAAGCAAGCGGCAGCGCAGCCATTACCGATGCTAAAGGACTTTACTTCATCAACCCGGATGGAAAAGATCCTAAAAAACCAACACAAATATGGACTCAGGGAGAAACAGAAGCCACCAGTGTATGGTGCCCAACTATCGATAAACCCAATCAAAAAACTACCCAGGAAATCAGTATGACGGTTCCTGCAAAATGGGTTACCCTCAGCAATGGATTGCTCATCAAACAACAACCTAACCCGGATGGCACCCGTACCGATACCTGGAAAATGGATCAACCTCATGCGCCCTATCTGTTCTTCATGGGTGCGGGTGAATTCAGTGTAATCAAAGACAAATGGAGAGGGAAAGAAGTAAGTTATTATGTAGAAAAAGAATACGCGCCGGTGGCCAGAAAAATTTTCGGCAACACGCCGGAAATGATGGATTTCTTTTCTACTATCACAGGCGTTGATTATCCGTGGAGTAAATATGCTCAAATGGTTGGTCGAGATTTTGTGAGCGGTGCCATGGAAAATACTACTGCTACACTACATCAGGAAAGCGCCCAGCAAGATGCCCGTTCGCTGATTGACGGGAACAGTTGGGAAGAAACGATCGCACACGAATTATTTCATCACTGGTTTGGCGATTATGTAACTACCGAAAGCTGGAGTAATCTTACGGTCAACGAATCCTTCGCCAACTACAGCGAATATTTATGGAATGAATACAAATACGGAAAAGACAGAGCAGATGCTTCCAACTTCACGGATATGCAAGGCTATCTTTTCAGCGAAAGTGAATCCAAACATCTGGTGCGTTTTTATTACAAAGACAAAGAAGAGATGTTTGATGCAGTCAGCTACAACAAAGGAGGCCGCATTCTGCACATGCTGCGCAACTATCTTGGCGACAGCGCATTTTTTAAATCACTGCAACTTTATCTAACCTCCAACAAATTCAAGGCTGCAGAAGCGCATCAGTTACGGCTCGCATTTGAAGAAGTAAGCGGCAAAGACCTCAACTGGTTTTTCAATCAGTGGTATTTCGACAATGGCCATCCCAAACTGGATATCCGTTATCAATATGACAGCACGTCAAAAAAAGCTGTTGTTGTGGTAAAACAAACTCAGAAAGAACCCATCTTTTCTATGCCCGTTTATATTGATATCTATCATGGGAAAGAAAAGAAACGTCACGAAGTATGGATTAAAAATGCGGTGGATTCATTTGCTTTCGAAGTCGCCTCTGCACCGGATCTGATTCAATTCGACGGCGAGAGAACCTTATTATGTACCCGCAAGGAAAACAAAACGATGGAAGCTTATATCCATCAATATGCACATACAGGCAAATACCTCGATCGAAAAGAAGCCATTGATTATATGAGTAAAAAGCAGGACAACAAACTGGCACCTGCTTTCTTTCAGTCTGCCCTCAAGGATGCGTTTAGCGGACTTAGAACCTTAGCGATTAATCAACTTGATTTGAAGAAAAAGAAAATACTGGAAGCAGTGGAACCCCTATTGGTTGACATTGCACAAAAAGACAATCACCGTCCCACTCGAGCAGCAGCCGTAGACAAACTGGCAACGCTTAAAAAAGAGACCTATCGTTCTCTCTATTTTTCATTGATTCAGGATTCTTCCTATAGCTTGAGCGGTGCCGCACTGAACGCTCTCTATCTGATTGCACCCGATACTGCTATTGCTGAAGCAAAAAAATTGCTCACTCAAAAATTAAAAGGAAGCTTGCTGGAAAACGCAGCCATGATTGCAACGAAAAGCGGCGATCTTTCCGGTTTTGAAAACGTATTAAAAAATTACGATGATATGCCGCTCGGACAATCAAAATTCAACCTCACGACCACCTTTGTCAATTTTCTGGGCGAAGTAGGAGATACAGAAAAATTAAAGAAAGGAATTGATGCAGTAGTTGCTTTCAGAAAAGCAATTCCTGCTCAGTATGGGATAGCTCCGATTATTGATAATATGTTTAAGGGATTAATCAAAAGAAAGGAAACAGCGAAAAAAGAAGGGGGTAATGCCGCTTCGCTGGAGGAACAGATTGAATATGTGAGAAAGAATTTGAGCGAGTAGTGCTGAATTAAAATTCCTCATTAACAAGTCTGTCTCCTGTACGTATCTTCGCATGATGGATGCCTCGAGTGATTTATTTGTACGTTGGATGCAGCTGGAGCAGAAGCTGATAGAAAGATTTGGTAAAAAACCCGATTTAGAGACCGTCTTATTTTTAATAGGCATACAAGAAAAAGGAGAGCTGCGTACGAAATTTACCAAGGAAGAAAAGCAGGATCTGATGCATATTGCCGTCTGCAGTCTGCTCTCGCAAAGCGGCTATTTTCAACTAGATTATCAAGATGAAGAAGGATGGCCTCATTTTACTCAATTAAAAGCGATGCCGGATATGAGCTTGAAGGAACAGGAAGATTTTCTGAAAGATCATGTATTGTTATACTTTGAACAAAAAGGATTTTAGCAGAGGAATTAAATTTTATTTTTTGAATTGCCCGAAAACAATGAATTTAGCAGCCATAAAAATTATTGTATGAATTTTCCTTCACATCTCAAATACACCAAAGACCACGAATGGATTCAGTTACATGAAGACGGAACCGCCACTGTCGGCATTACCGATTTTGCACAAGGTGAATTGGGCGATATTGTATATGTAGATGTGAACACTGTCGGAGAAACACTACAAGCAGAGGCCGTCTTTGGAACCGTTGAAGCGGTTAAAACAGTCAGCGACTTATACCTTCCTGTTGCCGGCACATTACTCGAAGTGAATAGTGCTGTCAACGACCAACCTGAACAGGTTAACAAAGATCCCTATGGTGCAGGTTGGTTAATTAAATTAAAGGTGAGCAATCCCGCTGATGTGGCCTCACTAATGGATGCGACTGCTTATGAAGCGTTGGTTGGATAAGTGGAATCAATGGCTCACCACGATATGGCCGACTGAAATCGTTACGGCAATCATTGCTATTCTGCTGCTGCTTCCCCCCTCTCAAATACCGGAAGACAGTTTGTTGAAATGGATTCCGCAACTGGACAAAGCAATTCACTTTTTTTTATTTGGGGGTTATGCTTTTATCTTAGAAAGATATATCAGTAGCCGGCTGCCCTCTTTTTCTTTTCAACTACGCGCTTCGCTGATTTTCTGCTGGATCGGCATTTACGGTATTGTAATGGAATGCCTACAAGGATTAACCGGAAGGGATTTTTCCTGGATGGACTGGGTAGCGGATATGTCTGGTGCTTTGCTATGCTTATCTTGGATTCATTATCAACGTAGAGAAAATAATCAGCACTAAAAAACCCGGCAAAGCCGGGTTTTGATTGATTTATAATCAATTTGAATTGTTTTAATACCCTGGGTTTTGCGCCATATTGGAATTGATCCTCATTTCCGCTTCAGGAATCGGCCATGTCCATTTGAAACTATTGCTTCCCAATGATTGTTTGACATTTGCATTTGCATTGATTGTTCCTCCTGCTCCGGGCAGAATGGGCCTGTTTACAACACGGGTTGTACGCTTTAAATCAAACCAACGATGCCCTTCTAAAGCAAGCTCTCTTCTTCTCTCATTTTCTATTTCTGTCAACAAATCGGCACCGCTTAAAGTCTGATCAGTATAACCATCAATCCGATTGGTTTTCAAGGTATTCAAATCCTGATTAGCAGAAGCTTCATCTCCCGTTTTCGCATAAGCTTCCGCTCTGATCAAATACATCTCAGCTGCTCTGAATACTTTGAAGTTGGCAATGCCGACGCCTCTGCCTCCTAAATATTTCAGAAAAGCCCATTCTCCTGTTCCACCTAAATTTGAAGGCCATTGTCCAAAGAAATTTTCATAACGAACATCACTCGTCTTATCATATAAGTTGAGTAGTGAAGGATGTACTGCAAAATCCAAACGACCTAATCTGAAATTCACCAAATCAGAAGAGGGAAAAATATTAGCGGTCTCGCCAAGATTATTTTGAATTGCCCACACTACTTCATTCGTACTTCCATCAGTCCAAACCAAAGGATACTCACTGATATCGGCCAAAGGCACTTCAATGATGACCTCATTCGCATTATCAATTGCGGTAGTATAATCGCCTGCATAATAAGCCACTCTGGCCATTGCAGCACGTGCAACGGTTACATCAATGGCTGCGCGATTGGCAGCATTAATAAACTGATCTGTATTGGAGAGTAAAGTAATCGCTTTGTTCAATTCAGCGTATATAAAATCATAGACTTCTTTTACCGAAGCACGAGGAGGGGTTTCAAGTTTTATATCTGTTTTAATTGGAATACCCGGCTTGGTTGAATTTCTATCAAAGTCGTCTGCAAAAGCTTTGAGCAAATCAAAATGCGCAATGGCTCTGGCTGCAATTGCCTGCCCAAGGATGCGGTTGTATTTTTTTTCTTCAGCAGCCGTTTTAAAGGCATCAATTCTGGTGATGATTGCGTTAGCCTGATAAACAACATTGTAAGGCGCTACAAAAGCAGAACTGAAATAGCCTTCAAAACTTACGTAATCCCAATTGGCAATGGTTTGGTAGTTGGCAAGTGAGGATCTGGTTTCATAAGTATTATCGGTTAAAATTTCCGAAGTACAACCCATGAATCCGTTGTAATAGCCCGTACTTTGAAAAGCAGCATAAACCCCATTCAGCTGAGCTGCAAAATCATCGAGATTAGTGAATGCAGTATTAGGGATTAAGGATAGTGCATACGGATTTGCCAGATCCAGATTCTTTTTACAAGAGATGGAGCATAGCAGGAGAAAGGCAACTGAAAGAAGCTTAATTGAACTGATATATGTACGCATATAGATTAAATTATTGATTAGAAATTAAAGATTAGCACGTAAACCAAACTGAACGGTTCTTAAAGCGGGATATTGAGCACCCTGGGTAGCAATCTGCATCGAGCTTTCCGGATCTCTTCCTCTGTATTTAGTAAAGGTGAGCAAGTTCGTTCCGTTAACATAAAACATCAGATTGGATAACTTGGCTTTTGATAAGAACTTTTTAGGTAAAGAATAAGAAAGCATCACATTCCTCAAACGAAGAAATGAGTTATCTTCCAAAAAGCGCGTAGTCTCTGCAAAATAGGTATTGTCCGGTCTGGGAATACTTGCATTTCCACCCGGAGCAATCCACTCTTTGGTTAATAATTCGGCATTCATATTATCAACAAAGTAATTAGGATTCTCCAGATTTTGTCTTTCGTTATTATAAATCACCATGCCCAACATATACACAAACTGAGCATTCAATTCCAACCCCTTGAATCCTAGATTAAATCCAAATCCACCGGAATGAATCGGATCGGTTGTGCCTGAAGCAACCCTGTCTTTTTCATCAAATTGTTCGGTTGTTTTTCCGTCAATGCTTCTGTAAATCGCATTGCCATTATCCTGATTCACGCCAACATATTCCACCAGGAACAGTTGATTCATCGGCTGGCCTTTGATTCTTGCCATTGGAATACCGCCGACTAATGATACGACCGTATCTTTTCCGCCCGGCAAGCTGATAATTTTGTTTTTATTGTAAGTGTAGTTGGCATTCACACTCAGGTTAAGATTTTTACCGGACAATACCTGGTAAGTAAGGTTAATTTCCACCCCGCTATTTTGAACGCTTGCCGCATTATCCGGGCGTGCTGAAAATCCATTAGTAAAAGAAATTTCCCTGTTTAACAAAAGGTCATTTGAACGTTCGCGATATACATCCACCGAACCAATCAATTTATTATTGGCCATTGTAAATTCAATACCTGTATTGAATTTCTGTCTGGTCTCCCATCTTAGGTCAGGATTTTCCAGGCGGGTAATCAGATATCCTGCTGCTGAATTATACAATCTGTTAGCCACAGCACCCTGATAAGCATAAGGACCAAGTGCAAAAGAGTTACCTATGGAGCCATAGCTGATTTTGTATTTCAGATTATTGACAAATGAAAGCGGGCCTGATTGTAAGGATTTGAAAAAGGCTTCATCGCTAGCAACCCAACTGAAAGAGGCACCATAAAAGTAGGCATCCCTATTGGCGGGACCGAAGGCAGAAGAAGCATCATTCCGGATGTTTCCGTTAATAAAGTAACGCCCCTTATAGCCATATCCGAATGTGGTAAAATAAGATTGCAGGGATTGCAAAATTCTGGAACCTCTTACAATTGGCAATAAATCCCTGCTGATGGTTGCTCCTCCTTCATTCTGTAAGCGAGACAAAATGGAATACGTAACATTTCCTGAGCCGCTAGAGCCAACATCAACTGTTTCATAATATAAACCTGCATCCAACTTGTGATCTCCGAGTGACTTGCGATAATTTAAACTCCAGGTATTGGTAATACGCTGGCTATAGCTGAAATCGCGGGCAAAAGCATTGGTGCGGAAATTGGTATAAGGCTCTGCTACTGGTCTGGGGTTGAGCCCACCGGTATAAGTTCTGCGATCCACAAACTGTGTGGTTTCAAAAGTTCTGTAGTCTATCCCATAAACCATTCTCGCAGAAAGCCCATCCACAAAAGGAATTTTATATTCTACGTTTCCATTGGCAAGGATGCGGATTTGTTTGGTTAAATTATTATTCCAGAATAATTCCGTAGTCGGAATAGGCTGTACGGTTCTTGTAACAGCCGGTCTGGTAAGCTGTCCGGGTGCTACTCCTACTCGGGTAAATTCTCCATTCAACAAATAGGTACCCGGAACAAAAGGTTGCTCATATGGATTTGACCACTGCAAGGCATTGAGCGGCGAGTTGATGCCAGAGTTTTGTTCGCTGGTATTGGTAAAATTAGAATAGGTGCCGGATGTATTCAAACCAAAAGAAAAATTACCCGCATCCTGATTCAGATTCAAACGCGCAGTTACCCGGTCGAAAAAGGTATTGCGAACAGTACCTTCCTGTTTGAAATAGTTGATGGAGGCAAAATATTTTGTCTTATCCGACCCGCCACTTGCGGAACCTGATAAATTATAAGTTCTTCCGGTACGAGTTACTTCGTCTTCCCAATTGGTATTGATTTTTCTTAAAGAATCGAGTTGAACAGTAGAATATGCGGAGAGTGCAGTTCCTCCTCTTCTTAATTCATATTCAATTTTTTCTTCGCTGTTCATCAAACGATAATCGCGAATAGCAGGGAAGCGGCTCCATCCTGTAAAGGCTTCCACTTCAAATCTGGGCTTACCCGATTTTCCTTGTTTGGTTGTAACCACCACTACTCCATTCGCACCTTCGCTACCATATAAGGCAGCACCTGCTGCATCTTTCAATATATTGAAGGATTCAATATCATTTGGATTGATGAGGGCAAAATCACCTGCCGCAATCCTGGTTCCATCCACAATAAACAATGGCTGCGTACCTTCAAAAGTACCCCGTCCGCGAATCTGTATGGAGCCGCTTGCACCCGGCTGTCCGGATGAAGCACGTATTACTACACCTGGTGCCTTCCCCTGCAACATCTGATCAAAAGAAGCGATGGGAATACTTTTTATATTTTCCCCTTTTACCACGGTAGAAGCACCCCCAAACTCTCTTTTAGAAACTGTTTTATAACCGGTAACCACCACTTCTTCGAGTGCCTTGGTGTCGGCGCTTAACTGAATGCTCATCTTATCAGAAGCAACCAATTCTTTGGTTTGAAAACCCAGCACGGAAACGACAATCTTCGCTCCCTTCTTAACTTTTAAAGTAAAGCCGCCATCCAATCCTGAAACCACTCCGTTTTTGGTTCCCTTTTCAACCACCGAAGCGGAAGCGACGGGATTCCCTTTGTCGTCAATAATTTTTCCCGTAACCTCCACCTGCTGCGCAAATAGCATTTGGTTACAGCATAACAAGCCAATCAATAAGGATAAAATCCGATTCATAAGAGAAAATTGAATTAAAAGATTTTTAAAAATGCTAACAAATGTAAGATAACTTTTAAAACAGCAAAATTTGATTTCATCTCCTCTTTGCATCAACAACTCAAACAACTCCTCTCCTCAATTATTTTTTTTGGAGGTCGCCACCAGCAACATGGGAAGAAGAATCAAATTAGTTATCATGGAAACCAATAAGGTAAGCGAAGTAAGCCATCCGAGCGACTGCGTTCCACCGAATCCTGAAAAACAGAAAACCACAAATCCCGCCACCAGCACCAAGGAGGTATAGATAATACTGATACCGGCATGCTGAATCGTTTGTTTCACCGTAGCAACCGGCCGAAACTGATGTTGCGGTAATTCCTGTTTATAATTGATTAGAAAGCGAATGGTAACATCAATCGCAATACCCAGTGCCACACTGAACACCAATACCGTACTGGGTTTTAATGGTACGCCTACCCATCCCATTACCCCTGCGGTAATGATAAGGGGAACAATATTGGGAATTAGAGAACACAGTAATATTCTCCAGGAGCGAAACAGATAAAGCATTGTCAACGCAATCAACAGAAATGCCCAGAAGATACTCTCCTTCAACCCATTAATGATATACCGACTTCCCTCTACAAAGGTGACACTGGTACCTGTTAAGGTAATATCTGCAGTTCGTGGCGCACGCGCTTCTGCTGTAGCACTTTGAGTTTCCAGACTATCCCTATTGAAGATTGAATCCGCCTTCTGCCGAACTTTCTCAATCAGTACCGGCAAACGAGCGGTTCCAACATCAGCGATGGTTACACTAATGCGCGCTTTTTGTCGGGTACTATCTGTAAACCCTGCTAATACTTTAGATAAATTATTTGCTTTGGAACTACTGTCTTTCGCCGGTCTTAAATAGGAAACCAAAAAAGCAAGATCAAACTCATTGGGCAAATCATACATAGCAGAATCTCCCTCATAATAAGCCTGTCGCAATAATTTCAATCCCTCGGTCAAAGCAATACACTTCCCTACTTCAGGAAGTGCATTCAGATACACAATCAGCGAATCAATTTTTTGAAGATTGGAAAGTTTACGGGTCACCCCTCCTTTCTTTTTGGTATCCACCACAATCTCCAGCGGCATAACCCCTCCGAAATGCTGTTCAAAAAACTTGAGATCCTGGTACAGCAGGTCTTTTTTAGGAAGATCATCTACTATATAGCCTACTGTTTTCAGCCGAAGCATGCCTGCTACAGAAAGCAGTATCACGATAGCGGTAACAACATAAATCGTTTTGGGATGTACGAATACCCATTTTTCCACCCGCATCAACCAACGGTTCAGAAGCGGATTTTCAAGATATCGGATATGTCTCCTTTTCGGGGGCTTTAAAAAACTCAATACGGCAGGGATAAACAGAAAAGAAATCACAAAGAGTACCATGATATTTATTCCTGCTACAATACCAAACTCTTTTAATACCACACTACTGGTCAACGCAAAGACAGCGAAACCTATAGCAGCAGCGATATTGCAAAAAAGCGTTACCACGCCCATCTTGCCCATCATGTTAATGAGTGCATCTTGCTGATTGCCGGATTTTTTATACTCTAAGTGATACTTATTCAGAAAATAAATACAATTAGGAATACCGATTACCACTATCAACGGAGGAATGAGCGCATTAAGGATTGTTATCTTATATCCTAATAACACCATTGTAGCTACACTCCAGATCACCCCCATTGCAACCACACCCATACTCAGCAGCATGGCACTGAAAGAACGGAAAAAAAACAAAAGAATAAGCGCAGAAAGAATCACAGATAGCACTAAAAACAATTGCATCTCTTTGGCTATCCGGGTACTCATCACCGTCCGCACCAATGGTAAACCACTCATCCGCACATCCGTTTGGTGCAGCAACTCAAAAGCCTCCGCATTTTTTACAACGTCTTCTACCACTCTGTTGCGCTCTTTGCTGTTCAGTAAACTTTTATCAATACGAACCCCCATCAGATACACTTTGGTAGCCGGATTATAAAACAGGTCTTTATAAAAGGGGCTATTATGTAAAATGGCAACCGCACTGTCAAGGGCATCCTGTGAATGGATGGAATCCGCAAAAACAGGCAGAGCTTTCATTTTTTCAGATGCCGTATCTTTTTTTAGTTGCAGCGCTCCTGCAACACTCCACACGTCTTCCACTCCGCTAATACCGCGAATGGTTTTTTGCAGGTGCTGATAAGATTGAAAAAAAGGAAGTGAAAAGAATTGATCGGATTGTATGCCCAGCAGCAACAAATTCCCCTCTTCACCAAACTGAGCTTTAAACAACTGATAATCTATATATGCCGGATGATCCGTAGGAATCGCCTTTGAAAACTCATAACTCAACTGAATACGGGAAGCCACCAGCGCCATGCCAATGGTTGCCGCTAACAGCAGCGAACAAAGTATCAGTCGGTATTTCAAAATCAATTTACCCAGTTTATACCATATCATATCAGGCCAATTATTTGGCAAAGAAACACTTTTCAAATGAAGAGAAAAAAAACAGCCTGAAATAGACACAAACCTTTTGAATCAGGTAATTTTGAAATATGATACGTGGTTTATTTGCTTTAGCTTTCTTTTCGCTGATCTCCCTGCCCGCTTTTTCTCAAATATCTCCTATAGGAAAGTGGCAGGAACATCTTGAATTCGGGCCTGCCAAAAAAATTGTTTTTTTGAACGATCACATGATGGTTGCTTCAAAATGGGGCATCTTTTCGGTCACCTATGAAGACAGAATAATTGAGCGTTATTCCAAAATCAACGGACTTAACGATATAGGTGTTCAAACCATCCAATACGATCCACTCTCGGAAAAACTGCTCATTGCCTATAACAACAGCAATTTGGATGTAATGACCGGTAACCGAATCATCAATATCCCATACATCCTGAGAAGTAACGTAAGCGGGGATAAAACCATTAACGATATCCTGATGCAAAACAACAAAGCCTACCTTTCTACAGGCATTGGGATCATTGTGGTAAATCTCGACAAATATGAAATCAGCGCGACCTGGCCAATGGGAAAAAACGGAAATGCGATCAGGGTTTACGCCTGCAATACCGACGAGAATTACTTTTATGCAGCCACCACAGAAGGACTTAAACGCCTTCCTCTTTCCAATAAAAATCCGGAAAATTTTGCCAACTGGGAATTAATCAGCAATGGTTCCCAGCTTCCTGCAGGACAGGTAACTAATATCCTGAATGTAAAAGGCCAACTTTATGCACAACACAATGATCGCTTATACAAAAGCGAAGGATTAGAATGGAAGCACCAACTTTTTGACGGATGGCAATGGGAGCAACTGAATGTATCCAATGAAAAAATCCTTATAACCCAATACAGAAACAACCGAAAAGAAAGAAGAATCGTGATCTGGGACACCCGCAATGATACCATAGAGAATACTATTGAGAATAATCAATACCTGGAACAACCCAGATCCGCATATCTATATGACGGGGCTTGCTATATCGCTGATGCAGTAACCGGTATTCAAATTGTTCGGGACAATAGTTTTGAATCCATTAAAGTCAACAGTCCTTATGGCACACTGGATGGAGAAATGATCTTTCAAAACAACAAACTCTATGTTGCCGGAGGAAGTGTCAACAGCGCCTGGAATTATCTGTATAATGAAACCGGTTTCTTTGTGTATGATAAAAAAGAATGGACTGCTTATAATTACAAAACGCAACTTTGGTCTGATACCGTAAAAGACATTATAACACTGGCAGTAGATCCTGCAGACGAAACGATTTATGCGGGATCATTTGGCAGCGGGTTGAATAACAATACTAAACCCGGGGGCGGATTGATGGTGCTGAATAGCCCAAAAGATTATGTGCTGTATAATCAAGGAAGTGCGGTTGGCAAAACGATTGGAGATGAATTCAGTTATCGTATCGGCGGGCTTGCGTTGGATCAAGAGAGAAATCTTTGGTTCAGCAATTTTGGGGCTGAAAAAAACTTTGGAGTTAAAACAGCTGATAACCGATGGTTTAAATTTAAAGTGCCGTTTATCATTCAGGATAATATGGTTGGGGGAATTCTACTGGATGATTTTAACCAGAAATGGATTCAGGTTCCACAGGGGAACGGCATTTATTGTTACAATCATGGCAACTCAATTGAAAACACAGGGGATGATCAGTGGAAGTGGTTAAGGACAGGTAAAGGCAATGGCAATCTTCCAGGGAATTTGGTGCAAGCGATGGCAAAGGATAAAGATGGTTTCATCTGGCTTGGAACCGATAAAGGCATCGGCATTATCCAGTGTCCGGGGGAAGTATTCACCGCCAACGGATGCGAAGCCTATCAGCCGGTAGTGCAACAAGATAATTTCGCCGGACTGCTTTTTGCCAATGAAGAAGTGCGCGCCATAGCGGTGGACGGCGCCAACCGAAAATGGATTGGCACCAACAATGGTGTTTGGCTGATCAGTGCTGATGGTGAAAAAATTATTTCCAGATTTACAGAAGAAAACAGTCCGCTCCTAAGCAACGTCATCAATCGCATTGCCATTGACCCGCAAAGCGGTGAAGTATATTTTTCAACCTTCAAAGGCATCTGCAGTTACAGAGGCACCGCCACTGAAGGGCCTGCACAGCAAGAGCAGGTGTTGGTTTTCCCTAATCCCGTCCCCTCCGGCTACGGCGGACAAATCGGAATTAGAGGATTAGCTGCTAATTCCTTCGTTAAAATAACCGAGCTGAACGGAAGACTAGTTTATCAAACAAGAGCCTTTGGCGGTCAGGCGGTATGGAACGGAAAAGATTATAACGGCAATAGGATTTCCACAGGCGTCTATCTGATTTTAGTAACCGATGAAACCGGAATTGAAAAAACTGCCGGCAAAATCATCATCGTCAAATAAGCAAGATCGTTTGGTTCAGCCATTGCATAAAACAAAAGGAATCGTACTAAGGGTTACCAAATACGGCGACTCCGGCCTGATTACCCTTATCTATACTGAACTGTTCGGTATTCAAAGTTATCTGGTACAGGGGGTAAGAAGCCAGCGTCCGCAAAAAGCCTATCAGGCTAACTATTTTCAGCCCGGCGCTATCCTTGAGTTGATCGTTTATCATCACGAACAAAAATCTTTGCAGCGCATCAAAGAATTCAAATGGGGCTACTTGTATCAGGAGCTCATGCAAGATGTTTTCAAGAACAGCGTTTTGATTTTTATGATAGAATTGATGATAAAAAGTATCCGCCAACCGGAAACCAATGCAGACTTATTTTCTTTCCTTGAAGATTCCTTAATCTGGCTTGATAAATCTACTCCCGAAATGACTTCCTCTTATGCATTGTATTTTTCCCTTCATTTGTGTACTTTCTTCGGTTTTCAGATTAACAACAGTCCGGATAGTTTTCCAATCCTCGATTTATCGGAAGGAAAATTTACCGATCAATTACCCAGCCATCCTCACTATGCCGAAGGTTCGGCAGTCAACTCGTTAAGAGAATTGATGAAGGTTATGCACCCGCAAGAATTAGCAGAAGTACCCGTCAACCGAAAAGACCGGCAACAAATTCTTGAGATCATTGAACGTTATTATCAACTGCACCTGTCTGAATTCGGCAAGATGAAAACGGTTCCCATCCTCAAACAAATCATGAGCTAAAACACTCAAAGCAGTCGCTTGACTGATTTCAAATCCGGACTCAGCAGTACAATGCCCGGCATTTTTCCTTTCTCAAAACTTCCCAAATCTTTTTCCCAACGAAAAGCTTTGGCACCATTGAGCGTAGCCATTTGCAATAAAGATTCAAGCGGTATTTGCTGAGCCGTATGCAATACCCTGATTTCTTCCGCAACAGACAATTGCCAGTTACTGCTATAGCTATCGGTACCCAGTACCAAGTGACAATTCTTTTGCTGAAACAGTTGCGTATTGGGCAACGTGTTTTCGATATAGCGGTTAGCAGACGGACAAAGACAATATACCAGGTGCAATTCGATTTTATTTGCATACTCATTTGCCCATAGCACATCCTCCTCCGGCATATAGGTATTATGCACCAGCAGGATGGTTTGTTGTTGGTTAAAATACGGCAAAACAGATCGGATGCTGCTTTTTCCGGTTACCGGAAAAGGAGATCCGTCTATTCCGAAAATTTTAAACAGTTTAAGATAATCTCCCCCTCCCGTTTGATAGAGCTCATCCTCCGCCGGATGTTCCTGATTATGTATTGAAATCACCTGCCCTTTCGTGCTCAGATTGAGTTGCTGAAAAGTTTGAGGGGAAATAGTGTAGGGAGCATGCGGCACCAGTGCAGTACGATGAGGAAGCGGACTATCCTTCAATGCCTGGCTCAATTTTTCAGCTACATTAGTGTAATGCTTCAACTCCTCTGATGCTTTCGCATCCGTCATGCTCAAGACTTCCACAAAATTTTGCCACCGAATCTTACTCACACTTTTAACTCCAGCCGTATCTGCCGTATTGCCAATATCTCCTACCGCAACAATGCCCTTTTCATACATTTCATTTTCTGCCTGACAGATTGCCTCATCAATCACTTCTCTAGGAAAATTTCTTTTGGTGACGACCGAACAAAGAAATTCAATCAATCCCGTATGGGGGGGAATTACATCGCGCAAATGACTCAATTCCAGGTGACAATGAGCATTGATAAATCCTGGCGATAAGATGCCGTCATAATCTTCCACATTTTCGCCCGCATCCTCCTCTGGGATAAGATCAATAATGAAACCATCGGTTGTCGTTATCAACACCTTGTTCTCCCGGAATGAATATCCATCAAATAATTGAGTTGCCCTGAATTTTCTGTAAGCCACTTGAATTGATTTACTTTTGTGCTCCAAACGAGACCCTGTAAAGATACGTTTGACCCCAACTATTATGCTCGACAAATTAGAAGCCCTGCAAGCCCGATTTGATGAAATAGGCGTTGCGCTTACCAATCCGGAGATTGTAAGTGACAATAAAAAATTTTCTCAGTTAAGTAAAGAATACCGTCAACTGGAACATATTGTAACAGCACGCAAAAACCTGTTGCAGGTAATGGATGATATTCAAACTTATCGGGAAGCCTTGCAAAGCAATGATCCTGAATGGAAAGAACTGGCGAAAGAAGAACTTCCGGCACTGGAAGAGAAAAAAGGAGTGCTTGAAAAACAGGTGCGACAGTTGCTGATCCCCAAAGATCCGCAGGATGACAAAAATGCCATCCTTGAAATACGTGCAGGTACGGGAGGAGATGAAGCGAGTCTGTTTGCCGGCGATCTATTACGGCTTTACATTAAATACTGTGAAAAGAAGGGATGGAAAACCGCGATCTTAAGTGAGAATGAAGGAACGGTCGGCGGCTATAAAGAAGTGCAACTCGAGGTCGTCGGTGACGACGTGTATGGAACCTTAAAGTTTGAAAGCGGGGTGCATCGGGTACAAAGAGTACCCGCCACCGAAGCAAGTGGCAGGGTGCATACGAGTGCAGCCACGGTGGCGGTGATGCCGGAAGCGGAAGAAATTGATTTCGAACTCCGAGAGAGTGATGTGAAAATGGAAACCGCCCGAAGTGGCGGAGCTGGCGGGCAAAACGTCAACAAAGTAGAAACCAAAGTAATGCTCACCCATATCCCGACTGGTACGGTAGTTATTTGTCAGACGGAAAGAACACAGCTCGCCAACCGGGAAAAAGCGATGCAAATGCTACGCACCAAACTATATGAAGAACAGGTAAGAAAACAGGAAGATGAAATCGCACGACAAAGAAAAAGTCTGGTCAGCACCGGCGATCGCTCCGCCAAAATAAGAACCTATAATTTCCCACAAGGGAGGGTAACAGATCACCGAATCGGATTTACCTTATACAATCTGGATGCCGTACTCAACGGGGAAATAGAAGAACTCATTGAAGCACTGCAGGTAGCTGAGAATGCGGAAAAACTGATGCAGGAAAAATGAGCAAAACCCGATGCTAAGGGTATTTTTTGTTTAAAAGAAACATTAACAATTCTTGAACAACATGTCATTCGAAAATGATACAACTTTGTATTGTTAGGATTTTTCTCATAAGCAGTTAGTTTTGGTTGCGGCCCCGGTTTCCACCGGGGCCTGTTTTTTTTCTTACTTTTTCAAAACCTCTCCTAGCTTTTTAATCAGCTCCTCTCCCCTCAAATTATCAGCAATTACGATTCCCTTCGGATCAATCAACACATTATAAGGAATACCCTCAAATCCGTATAGTTTTACCAAGGGCGTTTCCCAAAATTTCAAATCCGACACCTGTTGCCATTCGAGCTTATCCTCGCTGACAGCTTTCAGCCAATCGGCTTTGTTTTTATCAAGCGACACTCCTAGTACGGTAAAGTTTTTGTTTTTGTACCGCTGATAGGCTGCTACCACATTCGGATTTTCAGCCCTGCACGGACCACACCAGCTGGCCCAAAAATCTATCAACACATATTTGCCTCTCAGACTGCTCAACGAAATAGATTTTCCGTCCTTATCGGGGAGCGTAAAATCTGGAGCCGGCTTGCCTGCTACAACAGGTTTTTCCTGTGCTTGCTGAGGCTCTTCTTTGACCGCTTCGCGATATGCTCCTACCACCATAGCCACGCCCGCATGCTTGGGAAATCTTTTTTGTAACCCATTCAATAAAATTTCATTTCCCGCCGGGTTGTCCCCCATACTCATCGAAGCGGCAAATAAACTTACTACCGGACTTACATCTGTCTGCGTTGTTTTGATGGTATAGTCTTTAAAAGATTTAATTCGCTGCACTCTTTCCATTTCTTTCAAAGCAAGCAGACTGTCGGAAAGACCTGACGTAGCAGTATCGGTCATCAGCTGAAATTGAATGACCGTTAAAGAATCAATAAAATTTCTCAATCTTTCCGATGCGGGAGAACCTTCATAACGATAGGAGGAGGTAACACCCCATTGCCCACTTAAAGCAATATTATTTTTATCATTGACCACGAGAAGCAGGGGGACTTCCTGAAATGCGGGAAACCTGATCTGCAACAAAGACTCTTCCGGCGTTTTTCCTTTAAAAGAAAATGTACCGTCTTTCATGGTCACACTGTCTATTACCTGAGGAGGAGTGTTGTTAAAGGCAACCAGTTCAAGATAAACCGGTGTCGCAGGCGCATTCTTTATCTCCCCCCTTATTGTAAAGCTTTTATTGTTGTTGGAAACACAAGCTCCTAGAGTCACTACGATAAAGAGCAGGCAGATGATTCTTTGCATGATTTTTTATTTATGATTTTAATTTGTCCGCAATCAATTGATTCAGCATTTTCGGATCGGCTTTCCCTTTGGAAAGTTTCATTACTTCTCCCACAAACAAACCGATCAAACCTTTTTTCCCTTTTTTGTATTCCTGAACTTTTTCAGGCATGCGATCCAGCACTTCTTCAACCAGTTGCGATAAAGTATCCGTATTTCTTTCCTGGATAAGATTGAGGGAGACCGCCAGCGCACGAGGCTCTCCTCCATCTTTTACCAGCAGCGGAAACAGTTGCTGAACCGCAACAGTATGACTCACACTTCCATCTTCTATCAGTGCAATCAGTTGGGATAACAATAAAGGAGTTAAGGATAAATTTTCTATACCCGCTTCCTGTTCGTTCAAATAAGATCGAATGAGCCCCAGCATCCAGTTGGCCATTTGCTGTGGCGAAGCACCGGCTTTTACCCCGGCTTCAAAATAATCCATCCATGGTTTCTCCGACGCTAATCTTGTAGCATCTTTTACATTCAATTGATATTGCTGTATCAATCTTGTCTTTCTTTCTTTGGGAAGTTCCGGCAATGCCGCTTTTACTCGCTGCTTAAAATCTTCCATTACCACAAAGGCAGGCAAATCAGGATCATTGAAATAGCGATAATCATTGGCGTCTTCCTTGGTACGAATAGAAAAAGTCGTTTCTGTCGCGGCATCAAAACTTCTGGTCTCCTGTTTTACCGTTTCTCCGCTTTCTACCAAATCAATCATGCGCTGTACCTCATAATCAATAGCTTTTTTGAGAAAACGGATAGAGTTGAGATTTTTCACTTCGGCCTTGGTGCCTAACTCTTTTGAACCAATCGGTCGAATGGAAATATTCGCATCGCAACGCAGACTGCCCTCTTCCATATTGCCATCACACACGCCGAGCTGACGCACCAGTTCACGCAGCTCTGTTAAATAAGCCGCCGCTTCCTCGCCATTATGCATATCCGGCTCCGTTACAATTTCCACCAAAGGAACGCCGGCACGATTATAATCGATCGCTGAATAATCATCGTATAAATCATGAATGCTTTTCCCTGCATCTTCTTCCAGATGGATACGATTCAATTGCACGTCTCTTTCACCTGCTGAAGTACTGATACTAACAGTTCCGCCTTTACAGATGGGTGTAGTATGCTGACTGATCTGATATCCTTTTGGCAAATCAGGATAGAAATAATGTTTGCGGGCAAAATAATTCCGTTCTTCAATTTCGCAGCCGCAAGCCAAACCCAAACGCACCGCCAGTTCAATAGCTGCTTCATTCAGCTTGGGTAATGTGCCGGGGTAAGCTAAACTAATCGGACTGATCTGCGTATTGGGGGCGGCACCAAAGAAAACAGGATCCGCGCAAAACAATTTTGTTTTGGTTAAAAGCTGCGCATGCACTTCCAACCCAATCACTGCTTCATATTTATCGGAATAGTATCCCATAATGCTTGCAAAAATATCTTATTTACCCGAGAGTATGGGGCAGTATTCTTATAAGACAATCGGCTGTAATAAAGGACTTTTATGGGGATAGTCTGTATTGTAATGAAGCCCCCTGCTTTCTTTTCTGAAAATAGCCCCTTTGGTTATCAGATAGCCGACCGTAATCATATTCCGCAGTTCCATCAACTGAGGAGAGATGACTGTGTTTTTATAAAGGTTTTCCGTTTCTTCCCAAAGCAAATCCAACCGGCGCGCTGCTCTTTCCAGACGGACATTATTTCTTACAATGCCCACATAATCGCTCATGACCTGCTGCAATTCTTTTAAACTCTGCGTAATCAGAATCATTTCACGAGGGGCAGATGTGCCTTTGGCATCCCATTCGGGAATCTCGATATGATCATATGAAAGTTCATTCATCGCTGTAATACTATGCACAAAACTTCGGTGTGCGAATACCATTGCTTCGAGTAGCGAATTACTCGCCAAACGATTGGCACCATGCAAGCCGGTGCTGGCACATTCTCCTACAGCATACAGCTGTTTAATAGAAGTTCTGCCCCACTCATCCGTTTTAATACCACCACAACTGTAATGTGCCGCAGGCGCTACGGGAATCATATCTTTCGACACATCAATACCAGCCTTGAGGCAAGTTTGGTGAATATTGGGGAAATGTTTTAAAAACTGTTCTGTTGGAATGCCTTTGCAATCGAGCCACACATGTTCCGTTCCATGAATCTTCATTTCGTTATCAATCGCTCGGGCTACTATATCCCTAGGAGCAAGGTCTTTACGCTCATCATATTTTTCCATAAAGGCTTCTCCTTTATGATTACGCAAGATGCCGCCATCGCCTCTCACTGCTTCCGTAATCAGAAACGCCTGTCCTTTTTGTCCGGCCTGATACAAAGCAGTCGGATGAAACTGAATGAACTCCATGTTTTCTATCCTTCCCTTTGCGCGATACACCATCGCCACCCCATCTCCGGTAGCGATATTGGGATTGGTAGTAGTGCGATAAACCTGACCGTTTCCGCCCGTTGCAAACAAGGTAATTTTTGCACGAATAATTTCGATGCGGTTGGTAGCAAGGTTCAAAGCATACACGCCATAACACTGAATATCGGGGGTTGACTTGGTTACCAAAAAACCGAGGTGATGTTGCGTAACCAGATCCACTACAAAATAATCACTGGTCATATGCACATTGGACAGCTGATGAATTTTATGCAGCAAAGCACGTTCCATCTCTGCCCCGGTAACATCTTTGTAATGTAATATTCTTGATTCGCTGTGCCCTCCTTCTCTTCCCAATGCATAATCGCCATCTTTTTCGCGATCGAAGCGAGCGCCCCATTCAATGATTTCTTTCACTCTTTGTGGTCCTTCTTTGATTACCAGTTCAACAACTTCAGGTGTACATAAACCATCCCCCGCAATATGAGTATCTTCTATGTGTTTGGCAAAGCTGTCATGCTCCGGATCGTGCACCACCGCTATACCCCCCTGCGCATATTTGGTATTCGTCTCCTCTGTCTGCGATTTGGTAAGCACCCACACTTTTTTATCCGGACAAGCTTCCGCTACTTTTATCGCATAGGTAAGACCTGCTATCCCCGAACCAATAACCAGAAAATCTGTTTGCATAATTTTTTCGATACTACATTCGGGTAAAATTAGGAATTAGTAACTAAGAATGAATAACCGTGGAAGACTACAAGCGATAAAACATTTCGGAATTTCAACTGTACCAACTTAATACAGCCCCATCTAACTCCTTATATAAAACACTGAATGATATTACTGGTGAGCCAAGGAATGCACCCTCGACCCTCTTTTCATTTTGATGAATAGTTTTAATCCGGATTTGCTCTCTGAAATCCACCCCCTTTTCTCCTCTCCATTTATATACGGTTTCCTTCACGCTCCATAAAAGCGTAGCAGTTTTATTCAATATGTCGGTATCATATCCAACCAGCAAATCGATTTCTTCCGGGTGCAAAAAACGGGGGGCGACTTTATATGCCTTTGCGCTAATCATTTCCATATCTATACCTACAGAATGCTGTTGGCTTACAATAGCAGCAACAAAACGATCTGTATGCGTGATGGAAAACTCAAATCGTTTGTCTGTAACAAAAGGTTTTTCTCCTGCTGCTGAAAAAATCTTATCGAGCGGAAAATCGGGATGCATTTGTTTCAACAAATACCTGCCGGCAAGAAACTGCAACTGTTTTAGCGGATGTACTGCAGGAGCTTCCAGTTGAAGCTGATTTGCAAAAAAATCAGCCGGTTCTTCTATTTTCCAAACAGACAGCTGTGCCTGACTGTTGATTGTATGTTGAAAAAGGAGGGGCAACTCTGATAATTTGATTTTATATTGCAGTCCTCACGAAGCTACGAATATGATATTGTCCGACAAACGCATACTGGAAGAAATCGAAAAAGGTACCATCCTCATTCAGCCTTACCGCAGAGAATGTCTGGGAAGCAATTCCTATGATGTGCATTTAGGCGGCACGCTCGCCACCTACAAAGAGCATTTACTCGATGCACGCAAACACAATACGATTGAATGTTTTGAGATTCCTGACGACGGCTTTGTACTGTACCCCAATATTTTTTATTTAGGCGTTACGCTTGAATATACCGAAACCCATGCCCATGTTCCTTTTTTGGAGGGAAAATCCTCTACAGGCAGACTCGGCATCGATATTCATGCCACCGCCGGTAAGGGAGATGTCGGTTTTTGCGGCAACTGGACCCTGGAAATCTCCGTAAAGCAGCCGGTTAAAGTGTATAAAGGCATGCCGATCGGACAATTGATTTATTTTCCGGTAGAGGGTGAAATTGAAGTCAAATACAACCAAAAATCCAATGCCAAGTACAGCGGGCAACCCAATCGCCCCGTAGAAAGCATGATGTGGAAGAATCAGTTTTGATATAATCTGAATTTCGCCTACCTTTGCCGACCCATAAATTTGCAGTATGGCAGGGCGGCGGGACTTTTCAATAGCATTTGTAGGCCTGAAACCGGGTACGCACTCCTTCGAATTTGAGATTGATGATCTTTTCTTCGAAGCGTTCGGGTCACAGGAATTCAATAATGCCAAGGTAAAAGTCAAAATGGAACTGGAAAAAAATACCGGTTTCATGCTGCTCAAATTTGAAGTAGGGGGAACCGTTGATGTCATTTGTGACCGATGCGGCAACCGTCTTCCTATTGAACTTTGGGACGAGTTTGAAATGCTGGTCAAAATGACCGATGAGCCCGAAGCCATGAATGAGACGGAAGAAAACCCCGATGTGTTTTACATTTCGAGAACAGAAAGTCATCTGAATGTAAAAAACTGGATCTACGAATTTGTCATCCTCAGCATCCCTATGCAAAAAATGTGTGCGGTGGCAGATATGGGTGGGGTTTATTGCAACAAAGAAGTACTGGAGCGATTGGCAAAAATGAATCCGAAACCAGCCAAAGACCAGTCAATATGGAAAGATTTGGATCAATTCAGAAACGAATAAAAACTAGTAGTTATGCCTAATCCTAAACGCAGACATTCTCAGCAGCGCGGTGCCAAAAGACGCACCCACTACAAAGCGGAAACGGTAACATTAAGCAAAGACACAACTACCGGAGAACTGCATGTGCGCCATCGTGCTCATGTAAGTGAAGGTAAATTGTATTACAAAGGGAAACTGGTGGCTGAAAAAGCACCTGCCAAAGCTTAATCATACAAGTATTCAAGAAACCTGCTCATGACAATTGGTATTGACATGATGGGTGGCGATTATGCCCCTTTGGAAGCATTACAGGGCGTTTCGCTTTTTCTATCAGAGCCTCGCTTTGGCATTCGGCTGAAGCTTATTGGCGATGAAGTTCAGATACGCGCACACTTTCCGCAACTTCCCGATTCAGTATCGATCGTCCCTTCTACAGAAGTAATTGGCATGCACGAGCCTCCTACCCGAGCGCTTCGCGAAAAGCCCAATGCCTCCATGTCGGTAGGTTTCAATCTGTTGGCAAAAGGAGAAATTGATGCTTTCATCAGTGCCGGCAATACCGGTGCTATGATGGTAGGTGTATTTTATTCTATTAAAGCCATTGAGGGCGTTCTTCGTCCTACCATCTCTACGGTGATACCCAAAGTACATGGTGGTTACGGATTGATATTAGATGTGGGCTTACAAGCCGATTGTAAGCCGGAAAACTTATTGCAAAATGCGATTCTTGGCAGCATCTACGCTCAAAATATTTTAGAAATTGAACAACCTTCCGTTGGTCTTATTAATATTGGTGAGGAAGAGGGGAAAGGGAATTTATTAGCACAAGCCACTTATCCACTGCTGAAAGAAAACAAGTGGTTGAATTTTACCGGAAACATCGAAGGCAGGGAAATCTTTACCGGAAAAGCGGATGTAATGGTCTGTGACGGATTTACCGGTAATGTTATTTTAAAATTGGGCGAGTCTATTTTTGATATTGCCCGTGCACGCCAGTTGCATGAAGACGATTATCTGCAGCGTTTCAATTTTGAGACTTACGGCGGCACTCCCATTTTAGGGGTAGATAAACCCGTTATTGTTGGCCATGGTATCTCCACAGCCAGGGCTTTCAAAAACATGATACTCCTTGCCGTAAAAATGATTGAGACTAACTTGCTGGAGAAGATGAAGGGTAAGTTTATTACGGAGTGAGTGACAAGTTTTGAAGTTCATCAACTACTCCCCCAACGGATTAATCATCGCCTCATTAAATTCCTTCCAAATATTGTGAGTAATAGTAGCAGCAGGAATAATATCATCAAGCAAGGCGCTAACCTGACCAATTTCTAATTCGCCTGCCTCCATATCTCCTTCAAACATGCCGCGCTTCGCGCGGCCTCTTCCTAATAATGTAGTGAGTTCTTCTTTAGAGGCGCCGCTTTCTTCCGCCTGCTCCACTTCCGAAAAGAATTGATTTTTCAATAATCGTACCGGCGTCAGTTGCTTCAGCATGAGTTTGGTATCGCCTTCCTGACTGTTGATGACCGCCTGCTTGAAAGAGAGGTGACAGGAAGCTTCTGCAGATGCTACGAAGCGGGAACCGATCTGTACTCCCTTCGCTCCCAGCACCATCGCCGCCAGCATCTGTCTGCCCGTTGCAATCCCTCCGGCTGCTATGACCGGAATATCCACCGCTTTCATGACGGATGGAATCAACACCATAGTAGCGGTTTCTTCTCTCCCATTATGCCCCCCTGCTTCAAAACCTTCAGCTACCACTGCATCACATCCTGCTTCCTGAGCTTTCACGGCAAAGCGGGCACTACTCACCACATGCACCACCACAATACCGTGACTTTTTAATTGAGCGGTCAGCGTTTTTGGATTGCCTGCACTGGTGAAAACAATGGGTACTTTTTCTTCAATGATGGTGCGAATATGTTCTTGAAGATTGGGATACAACATCGGCACATTCACGGCAAAGGGTTTGGAAGTTGCGGCCTTGCATTTTTGAATATGATCTTTCAACACTTCCGGATACATGCTTCCGCTGCCAATAATGCCCAGCCCCCCAGCTTCACTTACCGCAGATGCAAGCCGCCAGCCGCTCGCCCAAATCATTCCTGCCTGAATAATAGGCAGTTCAATCTGAAATAATCTCGTAATGGAATTTTGAAACATAATGAACAAGCAATATCAATATCAACCTAAATCAATTTCCGTATTGTCGCCGATATTCAGACTCCTGCTCTCTCCTTTCACTTCCGTATCACTGCCAATTAGACTGTGCTCCAGGACAATATCAAATAAATCGGCATAGGCGCCAATGATGGATTCTTTTACAATGGAATATTTTATGCTGGTATTTTCACCCACAGAAACATTTGGCCCGATAATGGAATTTTTTATCTCACAGTTTTTCCCAATGCTTACCGGTGGTACTATGATTACATTTTCAAAATGATGATCTTCCGCTACGGCATTGCCAAATTTCTTCAGCAAAGTGGCATTGGATTCAAGCAAAGAATCCTTGTTGCCACAATCGAACCAGTTCGATACTTTCAGTGCTTTAAACTGTGCCCCTTTTTTGATCATACAGTCGATGGCATCTGTGAGATGAAACTCATCACAATGCTTTAATCCTTCTTTCAGATTATGATCCAGACAATCAAATAAAATATCCGACTCTCTGATTTTATATATGCCTACCAACGCCATATTACTTTTAGGAATCGATGGCTTTTCCACCACATGGGTAATCATACCATTCTCATCCAACTCAGCCACTCCAAAGCTACGCGGATCGTCAACTCTTTTAATGCCCAATACGGAAGTAGGAGCCGCCATTAATTGTTTCACATCAAACTCACAGACTGTATCTCCCAAAACAATCACTATTTCATCTCCTTTGACTACTTCTTTAGTAAGAGATATCGCATGCCCCAAACCCAAACGCTCATTTTGATAAATAAAGGAGACTTGTAAATGGGGATATTGCTCCTCAATGTAATCCTGAATTTTATCTCCCAGATAACCCAGCACAAAAACAAATTCATGAATGCCTTCCTCCCGCAATTGTTCAATGATGATCGACAAAACCGTTTTTCCTGCAATTGGAATTAATGCCTTGGGTTGGGTGTAGGTATGTGGTCGAAGCTTGGTTCCTGCACCGGCAACCGGAATGATCGCTTTCATACTATTTTTTTAAGGCTGCAATCCGAGCAGCATACGTTTGATCGTTTGTTTGCGGCTTCGAAAGTACGCATTTTTGAGCCACATAAAGCGGCATGTTTTCAACATAAAATCATAAAAAGTATCAACAAGACTGATATTCAATAATTATGCACCCTATTTTTGCGCAAAATTTATTCCTCTAATTATAACAAATCGTTATTCACTAAATAATTTTATTATGTACCAGGACTCTGTTGTATTTAACCTCTTGGAAAAAGAACTCTATCGTCAAAGACATGGCATAGAGTTGATTGCTTCTGAAAACTTTACTTCTCTTGAAGTGATGAAAGCAATGGGAAGTGTGGCAACCAATAAATATGCGGAGGGATATCCGGGCAAACGATATTATGGTGGCTGCGAAGTAGTAGATGAAATTGAAACCCTCGCTATTGAAAGATTAAAAAAAGTATTTGGCGCTACTTGGGCAAACGTACAACCCCACAGCGGCGCACAGGCCAACACAGCGGTATTCCTCGCTTGTCTAAAACCCGGCGATGCTATACTGGGACTTGATTTGAGTATGGGCGGACATCTCACCCATGGCAGTCCGGCCAACTACAGCGGTAAAACGTATCGCGCATTTTTTTATGGTGTAGATAGAGAAACAGGATTAGTCAATTACGAACAACTAGAACAGGTAGCCCGAGCTGAAAAACCCAAAATGATTATATGTGGCGCATCTGCTTATAGTCGCGATTGGGATTATAAAAGAATTCGGGCAGTTGCGGATGAAATTGGCGCACTGGTGCTGGCAGACATTGCGCATCCTGCCGGATTGATTGCAGCCGGACACCTGAATGATCCTTTTGACCATTGTCATATCGTTACTTCAACCACGCACAAAACATTAAGAGGACCGCGCGGCGGCATCATTGCATTGAGACATGATTTTGAAAATCCTTTTGGTATAAAAGATCCCAAAGGAAATCTGAGAACAATGAGTCAGCTGCTGGATTTAGCCGTTTTCCCCGGGATGCAAGGCGGCCCACTCGAGCATGTGATTGCAGCAAAAGCAGTCGCATTTGGAGAGATATTAACGGAAGATTTTAAAAATTACGGCAAGCAGATTATTTTGAACGCACAGGCGATGGCAAAAGCTTTTGTTGATAAAGGGTATCATCTCATCAGCAACGGAACTGACAATCATTTGATGCTGATTGATCTGAGGAATAAAAATATTACGGGTAAAAAAGCACAGGAAACATTGGACAGAGCCCATATCACCCTCAATAAAAATGCGGTACCTTTTGATGATAAGTCTCCTTTTGTAACCAGTGGTATCAGAGTGGGCGTTCCTGCCATCACTACACGCGGACTAAAAGAAAAAGATATGTCTGCCATTGTAGAATTGATTGACAAAGTATTGATGAACAGTGACGATGAAAAAACAGTTGCGGGAGTAAAAGAAGAAGTTGTGCGATTGATGAGCCAATTCCCGCTCTATCCGGAATTGGGGTAATTGTCAAGATTGAAAAAATTATGATACAAAGAAAACAAACTCTTTGGCTTGCAGCAGCCGTAGCATCGGCGTTACTCACGCTGAAATTTAACTTTTATGCCGGAAGAAAAAACAATCTGCTTTTTGAAGTAGGCAGCAGTCATTTTTTTTACTGGCTGTTGTCCGCAGTAGCAACCGCTGCTTTATCTGGCATTGCTATTTTTTTATTTCGCAACAGAAAACTACAGGTTCGTTTAACCGGCATTGCGCTTTTAATTTCTTTGCTGTTTAATTTGTTATTGCTTTATACCTATTTCTCCGACAGCTATCAGCTCACTGACGCCATCATGAGTCTGGGAGCTTTATTTTATTTCATCATACCCTTTTTGCAGGTGCTCGCCATTACTGGCATTATGAAAGATGAGAAGCTCATCAAGAGTATGGATCGCTTTCGGTAAGGCCGATGAGCGGTTTTCCACTATTGTTAACAATCCCTTTACCTAAGTATAATGAAAGGTGCTGTAAAATTTGTAAATTACAGAAACCAATCATTATGCACTGGAGACGATTTAACGGAGAAAACATTACGCTTCCCATCAAGGAGGAAGTGCATGCAGCCATTGCAAGAGAAACCCAAAACGGGCAAAAGCTGAAAGTGTGTATTGGAACGGACAGTCAGGTAAAGGGTGCGGAGACGGAATTTGCCACGGTGATAGTTTTTTTGCGATCGGGCAGCGGCGGCTTCATGTTTATTCATAATGAAAAAACGAAACAACAGTACTCCATTAAAGAGCGGATGTTAATTGAAGTAGCGAAGAGTATAGAAGTGGCGTATGAGTTGTGTGATTTATTCACGCAATATGATGTAGAGATGGAAGTGCATGCAGACATCAACACCAATCCGAATTTCAAGAGTAATGAGGCTTTGAAGGAAGCGATGGGATATATTTTGGGAATGGGTTTTGCATTCAAGGCGAAGCCCGAAGCATTTGCCAGCAGCAGTTGCGCGAACAAGGTGGTGAATTAGATTAGAATCGTTTAGAAAATATTCAGGAAAGCAGCCGCCGCGACAGCGGCGGTTTCTGTTCTAAGCCGTTCTTCGCCAATAGATACAGCTACAAAGCCCGCATTTTTAGCCAATTGAATTTCTCGTTCTGAAAAATCACCTTCAGGGCCAATCAACATTAATCCATTATAGTAGGATTCATCATTCAAATCGCGAATGGATAATTTATCTTCATCCAAACAATGAGCCATCCATTTTTTATCGTAGTGGCTAAGAAAGCCTGTATCAATGAGCTTATCAAACTGAACAGGTTCCATCAATTCAGGTAAATAACATTTTTGGCTTTGGAGGATGGCACTGATAAAAATTTGGCGCGCCCTTTCCATTCTGAATTGTCTTTTTTCCGTTCTTTCACAAATCAGGGGAATAACACCATCCACTCCCAACTCCACTGCTTTTTCCAAAAACCATTCGAATCTTGCGGCATTTTTTAATAAAGAAACACCCATATAAACCCGTCTGATATTAGGCGGCACTTTTTCGATATGCTCAACCTGCACCACTGCTTTTTTCTTTTCAACACCCGATAATACTCCTGTGATTAGTAGTCCTTTCCCATCCGTAAGATGCAGCGATTCTCCCTGCTTCATGCGCAACACTTGCAAAATATGGCGAGAACTATCTTCGCTCAACACTTGACGGCTGCTATGCTCATCGAAATTTTCAAGAAAGAAAAAAGGAAGTTGCATACAACACCTTTAAAAAGTAATATCTTCATCAAAAGAAGCATCATTCATTTTACTTCCTTTCTGAACAAATACTCGGGATCCTTCATCGGGTGAAACAGGTCTGAAATTTCCGCCCGGATAACCCGCATAACTGCCGCCGGGTTTATCAAAATCATCTTCCAGAAATTTCTGAATCGCGAGTACCGCACGAAGTTTGATTGTTTCGAGTGAACCATTCCGATGCTTAGCAATTCGAATATGCGTTTCGCCCTTAGTGCTCTCTCCCATTTCGTTGGTCGTATTATCATAATATTCCGGTCGATATAAGAACATTACCATATCGGCATCCTGTTCAATCGCCCCCGATTCACGCAGATCACTTAACTGCGGCATTTTATTGCCGTCTTTTCTTTTCTCCACTTCCCGGCTCAGCTGAGATAATGCCACAATAGGAACATTTAATTCTTTAGCGAGGCTTTTTAAGTTTCTGGAAATATGACTGATTTCCTGCTCACGATTCGTGTTGCGGTTATCACTTGATCCACTCATTAACTGGAGATAGTCAATAATGATCAATCCTACATTATGTTTAGTTACCAGCCGGCGCGCCTTGGCTCTGAACTCAAAAATATTGAGGGCTGCAGAATCATCTATAAACAAAGGCGCTTTGGTTAATCTTTCAATTCCCTTTTTATAAAGTTGTTGCAATTCATGATCTTCCAGTTTACCTCTCGCTATTTTTTCCAGCATGATTTCGCTTTCTGCCGATAAAATCCGTTGTGCCAGCTGTGCCGCGCTCATCTCCAGAGAGAAGAAAGCGACAGGTGTTGGTTTGGTAGGATGCATCGCTGCATTACGAGCAAGATTCAATGCAAATGCGGTTTTACCCACAGAAGGTCTCGCTGCCAAAATAATCAAATCCGTTTGTTGCCAGCCATAAGTAACTCTATCCAATGATTGGAATCCCGAAGGCACACCGGTAATATCTTCATTTTTTGTACGCAGGTCTTCAATGCGATCGAGGGTATTCAATAATACGGCGTGAAAATCGGTAAAGTTTTTACGCAGATAATTATTCGTGATCTCAAATAATTTCGTCTCCGCATGATCGAGCAAATCAAACACATCAGTACTTTCTTCAAATGCATCCGTAATCACTTCGCCGCTGATGCGAATCAGTTCGCGTTGTAAAAATTTTTGTAAGACAATACGTGAGTGCGCTTCAATATTTGCGGTCGAAACAACCGCATTGGTGAGTTTGGTAACATAGTATGGGCCTCCGATCATTTCCAGTTCTTCACTGAATTTCAATTCTTCCACCACCGTCAATAAATCAATCGGCAGGTTTTTCGTAGTGAGCGACTGCATCGCTCTGAAAATTCTTTGATGCGCATCGAGATAAAAACACTCCGGACGCAGGATTTCAGATACCGTTGAAAAAGCGCCTTTCTCTAACATAATAGCGCCCAATACCGCTTCTTCAAGTTCTTTAGATTGTGGCGGAATTTTCCCAAAGACCATCGTATTGAGATCCAAGTTCGTTTTCCTTCTTGTCTTTCTGTCTTTATTTACATTGGTCAGTTCCATGCTAATTTTCTCCGAAATAAAAAGTGATCAAATAAACGCTTCAACATTGAGTCGAACGACGAATGTAACAGCAAAATTCAATTCTTGATGCAGATTTTTTATTTAATTTTTTTATCATTGAAAAAGCGGAAATCCACATAATATTCACTATATTCAAGCACAAATTCACAGGTATTGCAGCGCTCCCAACAGCTTGTCAAGGTTTCTTTTGAAGTTATCCACATTCCTGGTTTTTCGTAAGTTTGTTCTATAATCATTCCTGTTTATGTTAGTCCACCCCTTTCGTCATATCGCTATATATTTTGGCATCGCCTTATTTTCCTGCATTCAACATCCCGCTATTGCGCAATGCGTGGAATTTGAAATTGCCTCCAACGGTGACACCTTGAACTGTGTAGATAAAAAGGGTCACAAGCAGGGAAAGTGGACGAATAGAATACCTGAATTAAGAGGTGAGCCCGGCTATGAAGAAGAAGGCGTTTATCAAAACAATGAAAAGACGGGTTACTGGAGAATCTTTTCATTGATGGGCGATTTAATGGGTATAGAGCAATACCGTTACGGACAAAAAAACGGGATCCAGCAGTACTTCAATACAATGGGCAACTTGATCAGAGAAGAAAGCTGGCTGGCACACAATCCGGAACAACCCACCGAATGGGTGGAAGTTCAGGATATCAACGATCCTACCAAAGTGCGTATGGTTGAAGTAAAAATTGAGGGATCGGCAGTACCCCACGGCATCTGGAAATTTTATGATCCTGAGACTGGTAAACTGCTTCAAAAAGACAGTTATTTCATCGGCAAAAAAGAAGAATATGCCGGGAATAATGAAAACAACTCAACTACTCCGGGAAGTACAGAAAAACCCAAAGAAAAACCAAAGCCAAAAGAGGTAGAAGATTTTGAAAAGAAAAATAACGACAAGAAAAAATACAAAATCAGAACGGGGAGTACGGGGGGAGGGAAATAGAATGAATAATTAGTAATTAGTAATTAGTAATTAGTAATTGGTAATTAATAATTAGTAATAAAAGTTCAAGGCTATTCAATGATTAATTATTAATTCTTAATTATTAATTTTGATAATGCTTTCAAAAAAGACCCAATACGCTTTTCAGGCCTTATCGTATATGGCACAGCAAAAAGGAAATCAGCCCGTGCTGATTGCGCAGATTTCCGAAACCAGAAAGATTCCTTTGAAATTTCTTGAAAACATTTTGCTGACGCTTAGAAAAGACGGCATCCTTGAAAGTAAAAAAGGAAAAGGCGGCGGGTACTACTTCAATATTCCACCGCACCAAATTTCACTCGCCAGAGTGATTCGACTGCTGGATGGCCCCATTGCTCCCCTCTCCTGTGTTAGTCTGCATTTTTACGAACGCTGCAAGAATTGTGATGAAACGCATTGCGGTCTGCACGATATGATGGTGAAAGTACGAGATGCGAATCTAAAGATCCTCGAAAACAAGTCTATTCACGACCTGATATGATTCAGTCGGTTTTCCAAAAAACAGGTTTGGCAAATACACTCCTTTTTCTTTAATTTTGCACTCCCTACGGAGGCTGTAGCTCAGTTGGTTAGAGCGTCAGTTTGTGGCACTGAAGGCCGTGGGTTCGAGACCCATCAGCCTCCCAATCCCTGCGGAAGCAGGGATTTTTTATTACGGATAAAAGCTTTTAATATATGAATCCGATGCTCATTCTTATCCCCATTATCTCCGGTTTCATTGGTTGGGTAACCAACTGGGTTGCTATTAAAATGCTTTTTCACCCGCAAAAACCCATTCGAATTTTAGGTTTGACCATACAGGGTATTTTCCCGAAAAGACAAGCGGTGTTTGCAGCGAAAATGGGTAAGCTCGTCAGTACGGAACTGCTCTCCTTCGATGAGATTAAAGCAGTCATTACTCGTCCCGAAAACCTGGCAGGTTTAATGCCGAAGCTGGAAGCAGCCATTGATCGGTTCCTCCGCGAAAAACTGACGACAGTCATGCCTATGATCAGCATGTTTATCGGAGATAAAACAATTGATAAAATCAAAACTGTTCTTACCGAAGAAATTCAGCAATTATTCCCGGAAATGATCAACGGATATGTGGATTCCATGAAGGATAATCTGGATCTGGAAAAAATCGTAACCGATAAAGTAACTGCCTTCTCCGGAGAAAAACTCGAATCCATCCTCTATCAGGTGATGTCAAAAGAATTTCGTTTTGTAGAAATACTTGGAGGAGTGCTTGGTTTTATCATCGGATTACTACAGGTACTGATCGTTTATATCTAAGGAAATTTCCCCAACTTTGTTTAAACTTTAGGGCACCCTAATTGTTGTTGCTTGTACGTTTCACAATTCATATCATGATAAAAATCCGATTTCTTTTTTTGCTCCTCGCCTTTTATTCCTTTGAGTTGAAAGCGCAATTCCCAGTGCCCGGCAAAGGCGGACAAGGCATGATGAATGTCGGAAGGGTGTATGGAAAAATCATTGACAGCAAAACCAAAAAAGCAATTGACGCGGTCTCAGTACAATTGATTCAAAACAAATACGACTCAGCCACTAAAACAAAAAAAGACATTGTAGTAACCGGACAATTGACCCGATCAAACGGAGAATTTGATTTGGAAGGATTGGCCGTGATGGCAACTTATAAAATAAAAATCAGTGCGATTGGCTATAAGACGATCGAGCAAAAAATTGCATTTGATATCAAGTTCAACCAGGGCGGCGACATGATGCAAATGCTGAATAAAGTGAATAAAGACCTCGGCGATATTGCATTGGAAAGTGAAATCAAAGAAGTAAAAGAAGTAGTGATTACGGGAGAAAAACCGCAGTTGCAATTAGGCATTGACCGAAAAATTTTTAACGTGGATAAGAATATCATCTCGGCCGGAGGTAATGCTGTGGATGTGATGCGGAATGTACCGACGGTGTCGGTGGATGTGGAAGGAAATGTAAGCTTACGCAACAACACGCCAGAAATTTTTGTGGATGGCAGGCCAACGCTTTTATCGCTTGATCAGATTCCTGCAGATGCAATACAGAGTATTGAACTGATTACGAATCCTTCAGCTAAATATGATGCCAGTGGCGGACAATCTGCCATTATCAATATTGTGCTTAAAAAGAACCGGCAAATTGGCTACAACGGCAATCTGAGAGCAGGCATAGATATGCGCGCAAGGGTACAAAGCGGAGCGGATTTCAATATTCGTCAAGGCAAGCTGAATGTTTTTGCAAGTGCCATGTTGAACCAGCGTAAAAGTATTGCCTGGGGAGAAACCGACCGGAACAATCAAAATCCTCCCACTAATCCATCTACCCTGTTTCTTGAAAACGACAATACTTCTACCGGCAGATTTGGTTTTTTGAGAGGAGGCGTAGATTACTTTATCAATAACCGCAATACACTATCAATTACCGGTAATTTTTCAGAAGGCAATTTCAAGACAGATGATATCAGTGATATTGCCATCAATTTTTTGAACACCGACATTCTGGACTCTACAGAAAAAAGAAATACGTATGGCACCAACATCTTCAGAAACAGAGGCGGGCAACTCAGTTATAAACGCGTATTCACCAAGCCTGGAAAAGAATGGCAGGCAGATTTAAATTATAGTAAAGTATCCAGTGACAACGACCAAACCATTGATATTAGCAATGTAAAATTTTCAAGCTCGTCTCCGGATATCCGCCGGATTTTTAATCAACGGGTAGATGCAGGCGGAAGCAATCAACTTTTGGTTGGCCAAACAGATTTTATCAATCCACTGAATGACAACAGTAAAATAGAAATGGGTTTGCGTACACAAATCAGGTGGTTTGAAAGTTTTCAAAACAACTTCATCAACAATATCGCGCTGCCCGGCATCAGCAATGCATTTAGCTATGAAGAAAGGGTGCATGCGGTATACCTGAACTATTCACAAAAACTAACTGCGCAAAATCTGAATTTTCAAACAGGTTTGCGTGCAGAGAGTTCAGAATATGTAGGACAGATTGTTGGTAAAGCGACGCGCTTCAGCAATCGTTTTCCACTTGCACTTTTCCCTAGCGCTTTTATTTCCAAATCTCTTTCCGGCAAACAGGATTTACAGCTGAATTATACGAGAAGAGTGAAGCGTCCCAATTTTTTTCAATTGCTGCCCAATACCGACTACACCGATGTGTTGAATTACCAAACCGGAAATCCGGATTTGTTACCGGAGTTTACCAACTCTGTTGAATTAGGGTACCAGAAAACCTACGGCAAAAAAAATAATACGGTACTCGTTTCACTGTTTGGGAAACAAACTGAAAATTTGATTGCTCGTTATCAGTCTCCCCAAAAAATTGGAAATTCGGATACGGTCGGATTAGTAACCACCTGGGTGAATGCCACCACTGCTTATGCAGCAGGACTTGAACTGGTGTTTAAAAATAATTTCAACAAATGGTGGGAAGCCAATTATAATTTCAATTATTACTATTCCAAAATTAATGGAACGAAAGACTTACCCGCACTGGAAAATGAAAGAACCAGTTTTACGATTAAGATGAATAACACTTTCAAATTAGGGAAAGGGTGGACAGTACAACTGAGTGCGGATTATAATTCACGCTCCATTATTCCTGTTTCATCCGGCAACAGTGGCGGCGGTGGATTTGGTGGAGGTGGTGGAGGCAGAGGCGGCGGCATGATGGGTGGAGGTGGTTTTGGCGGCGGGCAGATTTCTACCACGCAGGGTTATATTGATGAAAATTATTATGCAGATTTAGGATTACGAAAAGAATTAAAAATCAAAAACAATACAGCTACCTTCTCCATCAACTGGAGCGACTTTTTAAGAACGCGGCAGAATATCGTATTCTCTCAGGGAGTGGGTTTTGATCAAAACAGCTGGCGCAGAAGAGATCCTCAATTTGTGCGTGTGAATATCAGTTATCGTTTCGGGAAAATGGATGTATCTGTTTTCAAGCGCAAGAACAATCGGATTGAAATGGATGATATTCCGATGCAGCCGTGAGGCAGCTAACACTGCCTTAAAACTGATTATTTCTTCAAAGCTCGCTGATACAACTGAATCGTGTTCTCAAATCCCAAATACAATGCATCGCAAATGAGCGCATGTCCAATACTGACTTCATCAATCCAGGGAATATGCTGCATTAAGTAGGGTAAATTATGCCGGTCGAGATCATGACCTGCATTGAGCTGCAGGCCTAGTTCACGCGCACGG
>JAGWWM010000020.1 GCA_018970395.1 Bacteroidota bacterium | reverse complement strand
TTATGATTTAAGTACTGGGTTAACTGAAACTCCTTTTACCAAAATTTTTAAATCTTCATCAATTGCTACTGTAAATGAAGGCAGATGCGATATGCTCCCTGCTGATAATATTTTTATAGAAGATACTGAAAATGGAATCATTTCTTTTGGAGACTCAGCAAAAATAAAATTAACCTATAGCCAAAGAGAAAATAAAGAATTGATTCGAGGTCTGCATTGGTCCAGAATCATTCCGGACAATAAGGAGTTTCCCTGAAATTAGGTTTTTTGAGTTTTTTTCTCATATTTTTTAGATGAATGATAATCACTATAGCTTTCTTGACAGATCAATACTCAGGTATCTTCTAAAGAATTATTCGTTATCTAAAAAAACATTTTCGTTAGATAAGTTTTTTTTTCGTAAACAGTTGCATGATTTCAATTTATCAGAGTTAGTGTTAATAACAGGCTTAGCACGTTCTGGCACTACTATTCTTTTGAATATCCTTTTTAATAGCAGGCAATTCGCTTCTCTTAAGTATTCCAATATGCCTTTCCTTCTTATGTCTAATATATGGAGTAAGATCCATAAAACGAAGGCATCACCAATGGAAGAACGAGCTCATGGCGACGGACTGCTAATCAATAACCAAAGCCCGGAGGCTTTGGATGAGTTTTTTTGGAAAGTTTTTTTGAATGACCATTATATTCATAAAAACTACCTTTCTAAACATGATGTTTCTGATGAAATTTTGAATGAATATGCCCAATACATTAAGCTGATTTGTTTCTCTCAGGGGAAAGCTAAATATTTATGTAAGAACAATAATAACCTTTTAAGGCTTTCTTCTATTTCAAGATTAAATGTTGAAAAGAAAATATTTTTATTATTCAGACACCCTGCCGAGCATGCGATGTCACTACTGAAGGAGCATCAGCTTTTTTCCGGTTATCATCAGACTGATTCTTTTTCTCTGGATTTTTTTAATTTTTTAGGTCATCATGAATTTGGGCTGAACCAAAAGCCATTTAAATTTCGTGAGCAGGATTTATTTCCAATATCTGCTATTTCAAATCAGGAGCCGGATTACTGGCTCCATATCTGGAAGAATTACTACAGCTATGCTCTTGATTATTTTAGAAATGAAGTTGAGTGGATTTGTTTTGAGGATGTCTGTTACTCGCCAGGTATTGTTACTGCATACTTAAATCAATTGCTCAACCCAGTAAACATTCAGTCTATTCCTGAAAGACCCAAAAAGTCTTACTATGATTTTACCTTTCAAAATCAAGACTTACTCAACGAGTGTATTGCTATTTATGAACAAATGAAAACCCTCGTTAGTTATAATTGAAAAGACTTTTTAGAAGTAACTCAAATTTGTCTTCGGTGTCAATGCCAGTAATGTTTCGTAAATCAATTGAATCGTATTTTCAATATCCGATTTATGCAGCATTTCAACCGTGGTATGCATGTAGCGCAAGGGGATGCTGATCAATACGGATGGACATCCATCATTGGCGTAGGCAAAGGAATCGGTATCGGTGCCGGTACTTCTGCTCAGAGAACGCCATTGAACGGGAATCTTTTTCTTTTCCGCTACCTCGCTTACAAAGTCAAGTAACTTATTATGAATAGCAGGTGCTGTAGCAAGCGAGGGCCCTTTGCCGCATGCAATTTCGCCTTCAATAATTTTGCTGATCATTGGGGTGGTAGTATCATGGGTTACATCTGTAACAATCGCTACATTGGGTTTGATTCTTCTGGCAATCATTTCAGCGCCTCTTAATCCGATTTCTTCCTGAACGGCATTCACAATATGTAATCCGTAAGGGAGTTTCTTATTGTTTTCTTTTAATAGTCTTGCTACTTCCGCTATCATAAAACCTCCGATACGATTATCAAATGCACGGGCGATGTAATAATCGTGTGCCAGTTCGTCAAAGCCTTCTTCATAAGTAACCACACAACCAATTTTAATACCCAGCTGCTCTACTTCTTTCCTCGAACGCGCGCCACAATCAAGCCATAAATTTTCAACTTTTGGAGCGGGCTCTTTGGATTCATTGCTGCTCAAACGAGTATGAATGGCGGGCCATCCGAATACGGCTTTCACGATTCCTTTTTTTCCGTGTATCAAAACTCTTTTCGCAGGTGCAATCTGATGATCAACCCCTCCATTTCTTTTCAGATAGATTAAGCCTTCTGATGTAATATAATTCACAAACCAGCTGATTTCATCGGCGTGAGCTTCAATCACTACCTTAAAAGGATGGTCGGGATTGATTACTCCCACAGCTGTGCCATAGGGATCAGTATAATGTGTATCAATATAGGGTTTGATATAATTCAGCCATACCCTCTGCCCACTGCTCTCAAATCCAACAGGAGAGTGGGTGTTGTGATAATTTTTTAAAAAGTCGAGCGATGTCTTGGTTAAAATGGATTTCTTTTTGGAAGTCTTTGCCATAACTGATTTATTAGAGGTTAAAGATCGGTTTTTTTAATAAAAGTCCATGTTATTGAAGGTAACAATTATGGAATGGCAATAGCGCGCGTAACCAGCGTGTCGCTGGTATTCCCCTTGCGGTCGCTCACCCAAATTTTGAAGAGGGAAGTATCTTTACGCGGACTGCATTGGGGGCCACTTATTAACCCATAGCCGGACGCCTGAAAGGTGGCAAATTTCAATCTGAAAATAACTGACCGGGTATCGCCGGAAGGGTAGGAGGGGATTTTGTAATTCAGATTAGAAAGAATGGAATTGTCCGGACAGGGAATGGAAGCCGCGTCAATTTTTTGAATATAGATACTGTCGTTTACATCTCCTTCTTTATCATTGACCTCCATCTCTATTTCAACCGCACTTCCCTGATTGATGCCGGAGGAAAGTAAATAAGTCTTGATATCTTTTAAAACCAATGCAGGCTTCGATTCAAATTTATCTTTTTTACAACTAAATGAAACGCAGCAAGCAATCAAAAGAAGTAATAGTTTTGCTTTCACAAAGGGTTATTTTTATCAAATTTACATACTTATTATTCATTTAGTTTGAACTTCACAGATATTCCTTCGTTCTCTAATTTTAAAAAGGAAGATTTTTTCTCTTCTGCCTTACGCATTTTTGCCTGGCAATCGCAACACAATACTATTTATCAGTCTTATCTGAAAAACATAGCAGCATCTTCCGATATAAAAAATTACACTGATTTTCCTTTTTTACCCATTCGTATTTTTAAGTCTCATCCCGTAGTTTCCGGTTTGGAAATTCCTGAATCTTTTTTTGAAAGCAGTGGCACCGGAAAGCAATCTCTAAGCCGTCATTATTACTATGATTTGAATGTATATAAGGCGTCGTTTACCGAAGGATTTATGCGTCGGTTTGGCGCTCCACAACAATACTGCATCATCGGCTTATTGCCTTCCTATCTTGAGCGGGAACATTCTTCTTTGGTGTATATGGTTCATCAATTGATGCAACAGAGCCAACATCCTTTGAATGGTTTTTTTCTCTATAATCATACTGAATTGTTTGAATTGTTGAAAAAACTAGAAGCAGAACGGCAACCGGTTATTCTTTTTGGAACCACTTTTGCACTGCTTGATTTCTCCATCAGTTATATGCTGCCATTATCCAATACGATAATCATAGAAACCGGCGGGATGAAAGGAAGAAAAGAAGAGATCATCCGAGAGGATTTGGTTGCTCGATTACAGTTGGCTTTTCCGCTGGCTCAGATTGCATCCGAGTACGGCATGACAGAATTATTCAGCCAGGCTTATGCCGATCAGTCAGGCATCTATCAATGTCCTCCCTGGATGAGGGTACTGGTCAGAGAGGAAGATGATCCTTTTACCGTGCTTTCACATGGGAAAGGTGCTTTGAATATCATCGATCTGGCGAATATTCAGAGTTGTTCTTTTATTGCAACAGACGATGTAGGTGAAGTGTACCCGGATGGCAGCTTTCGGGTTTTGGGGAGGTTGGATAATAGTGATTTGAGAGGGTGTAGCTTGCTGGTTCATTAAATAGAAATCTTTTATGCATCTTTGTAATAAATCAAAGTGTATGTACAGGAGCTTCCTATTTGTTTTTTTTATTGTCTTTTCTTTTAAATTAAATGCCCAGCAACTTCCTTTGTTGATACAGTTGGATGAACAGAAAAAGCCTTTTCTGCTTCACACCGTCGCTCCGAAAGAAAATCTTTACAGTATAGGAAGAATTTATAATATCAGTCCGCGTGTTTATGCGCCTTACAACGGATTAACAATTGACAGTGGTTTGAGTATTGGAAGAATTATAAAAATTCCTTTGACGGAGTCTAATTATTGGAGAACAGGATCCAGAAAAGCTACAGAAACAATTTTGCCTGTACATCACGTTGTATCAGCAAAAGAAACGCTATTTGGTGTCAGCCAACTTTATAAAGTAGATCGGTCTTCACTAACATCTTGGAATAATCTGTCTTCAGATCAGTTGAGTGTAGGCACACAACTAATAGTAGGTTATTTGAAAGTGGATAAAAATCTTTCTCCATTGGCCAATCAGGGTGTACCTGCAAGAGCAGAACCCAATTTTAAATCCGGTCGCAACAATGCGGTAAAAGATACTACGCCATCACAAGAGGTGGTCAAACAGCCGGAAGTTAAAAAAGAAGTAATTGTTGCAGCTAAAGACACTCCGGTTATTTCGAAAGAAACTACTGTAATAGACTCCAAAGTAGAGCCCTCTGATTTGACTTCTAATAAAGGATTTTGCTTTTTTAAGGATGAGTATCTGCAACAAACCAAGCAGGGTACAAATATTCAGTCCAAACAAGCCAAAGGAGGCTCTTTTAAAAGTACCAGCGGATGGAGCGATGGCAAATTTTATATGCTCATAGACGGCATTGAAAAGGGAACGATTGTAAAGCTGATCAATCCTGTCGCTCAGCAAATCGTTTTTGCTAAAGTATTGGCTTCTATTGCGGAGACAAAGCCGGGGGCTAAGGAAGAATTTCTAATCAGCAATGCGGCAGCAGATCAACTTGGCGTAAGCGGAGAAATGTTTACTTTAGAAATTGCCTGGGAAAAATAAGAATCAATTGAATCGGTAACCTCTCAGAAAAGTGGCGATATCCATTTTTTTCTTTCCTTCCATTTGTACTTCTTTGCATATCACATAGCCATCTTTACAGGCGAATTTGAGAAAGCTTTTCCCATCAGTTATCCATTGACCAACGCTTTCCTTTGGCTGTATTGTTTCCTTTTCTGTCCGATAAATCTTAAAGTTTTTTTCTTGCAATATCGTATAAGCACCCGGAAATGGAGAAAGTCCTCTTACAAGATTATGTACTGCTTCAACTGATTGTTGAAAATTAATTTTACAATCTTCCGAATGTATTTTAGGTGCATGGCAGAGCTTTTTGCCTGCCGTAAGTTCCTCTTGTGGTATTTCCTGAAGATTCTCTTCTGTCAGTGCTTTTAAAGTTTTAATGAGCAGTTGTGCACCGGTTTTTTTCATTTCATCATGTAATTCGCCGGCTGTGGTATTCTCGGTGAGTGCAATTTTTTCCTGCAAGAGAATGTTGCCCGTATCAATTTCATGCTGAAGCAGAAAAGTAGTCACGCCGGTTTCATGTTCTCCGTTAATAATTGCCCAATTGATGGGTGCCGCACCTCGGTACTGCGGTAATAGGCTGCCATGTACATTCAGGGTGCCCATAGGAGGCATATTCCAGACGATTTCGGGTAGCATGCGAAATGCTACCACAACTTGCAGATCCGGCTTGTATTGTTGCAGTTGCTCAATGAATGCCGGATCTTTTAATTTAGAAGGCTGCAAAACGGGAAGACCCTTGGAAGTCGCATATGTTTTCACTGCACTCTCTCTTACTTGCATACCCCTTCCGGCCGGCTTATCAGGTGCCGTTACAACAGCAACCACATGTAAGCCGGCCTCCAGCATTGCTTCCAGAGATGCAACTGCAAACTCAGGAGTACCCATAAATACAATCCGCAAATCTTTCAAAGTACGGGAAGCACTCATTTCTTCAATTCTATGATTTTATCCTCCTGCTTGATTTTGGTCATATTGTTGCGCTGCAACACTTCCTTCGCCAGGTTCAGATAATTAATCGCCCCCTTTGAATCGCTGTCGTATAATACAACCGGCTTGCCAAAACTTGGTGCCTCACTCAACCTTGCATTCCGGTGAATGATGGAATCAAATACGATGCCTTCAAAATGTCTTCTCACTTCACTCACTACCTGATTGCATAAACGAAGTCGAGTATCATACATCGTCATTAAGATGCCCTCAATGGCAAGGGATGTATTGAGTCTGTTTTGAACAATTTTAATCGTGTTCAGCAATTTTCCCAATCCCTCCAGGGCAAAGAATTCCGATTGCACCGGGATAATCACCGAGTCTGCAGCTACTAACGCATTGACTGTAATGAGTCCTAATGAAGGAGAACAATCAATGATGATAAAATCATATTGCGCTGCAACGGGCTCCAGAATTTGCTTGAGCACGTATTCGCGGTTGGGATGATTGATGATTTCAAGCTCTGCACCCACCAAATCTATATGTGAAGGAATTAGATCCAGAAAAGGGATTTCTGTTTTGAGTATCACTTCTTGAGCGGAAGCGCCGTTCATAAAACAATCATAAAGACTCTGCTGCACATTATGCAGATCAAAGCCCACACCGGTGGTGCTATTGGCCTGCGGATCGGCATCTACCAGTAATGTTTTGTATTCCAATATCGCCAGACTGGCTGCTAGATTGATCGCAGTGGTCGTTTTTCCTACTCCTCCTTTTTGATTCGCTATTCCAATGGTTCTTGCCATAATATAATTTCCCTTTTTCGCAAATTTAACCATTCTATTTCCGATTGGAAACAATAATTGGAATTGAATTGTTAATTGTACTTTGCAGCTTTAATTGTCGGTTATTTATGCCCCGTTTTGCTACTTCCTGGATTTTTATTCTTTTTTTCCTCCTGCTTGATTTTTATGTGTTTCAGGCCGTCAAAACCATTGCGGTACAATGGCCCGACAAACTCGCCCGGAGAGTATTTTTGGTTTATTGGATGATCTCTGTTCTTTCCCTGGGATTTTTCCTTTCTATGTTTTTCATCAGCTTCGAAAGCTGGCACAAATTATTGCGCACTTATCTCTTCGCTACTATTGTAGGGTTATTTCTTGCTAAATTCTTATCCGGACTGTTTTTTTTAATGGATGATTTGAGAAGGGGGGTGCAGTATCTGGCAGGAATATGGATGCCATCGGTGAAACCTGCCGAAGACGGAGAAGGGGTGAGCCGCTCGGTATTTTTAAGCTGGGTTGGACTTATTACAGGTGGTGGTTTGTTTGGCTCCTTGCTCTACGGATTTGGCAACAAATACCGCTATACGCTGAAAAAAAATTCCCTTCATTTTCCCAATCTTCCTTCCGCATTTAAAGGGTTAAAGATTATCCATATCAGCGATATCCACTCGGGCAGTTTTACAGATAAAGAAGCGGTCAAAAGAGGAGTGGCAATGATTCAGGAGCAAGAACCGGATTTGATTTTATTTACGGGTGACCTGGTTAATTATAAAGCCGATGAAATGGAACCCTATCTCGATCTCTTTGGTTCCTTAACAGCACCACATGGTATTTATTCAATTCTGGGAAATCACGACTATGGTTTTCCGGATAGAAAAACATCTGATAATCTGGTGGAGCTACATCAAAAAAATGCCGCTGCGGTGGCAACAATGCATGAGCGAATGGGTTGGAAATTACTGCGCAATGAAGCGGTCTGCATTGAGAAAAATAACGACTGCATCGCAGTGTTGGGTGTGGAAAATATCAGCGCTAAAGTGGGCTTTCCTTCTTATGGCAATTTATCCAAAACATGGAAGGGAATGGAAGAGATTCCCTTCAAGATACTGATGAGTCACGACCCGTCCCACTGGAAGGCGGAAGTAACGAAGCAATACAAGGGTATCGATCTTACGCTGTCCGGCCATACTCATGGAATGCAGTTTGGAGTGGAAATACCCGGCTTCAGATGGAGCCCGGTTAAATATGTGTACAACCAATGGGCAGGGCTTTATGAAGAAGGCGATCAACGGCTCTATGTAAACAGAGGCTTCGGCTTTATCGGCTATCCGGGTAGGGTAGGGATTTTGCCTGAAATAACGCTGATAGAATTGGTATAGCGATAAAGATTAAATATCAATCGCCTCGCCATAAGCAGCAGCGGTTGCTTCCTTCACTGCCTCACTCATGGTAGGATGCGGGTGAACACCATTCAATATTTCGTGATAAGTTGTTTCGAGTTTTCTTGCCACCACTACTTCAGCAATCATTTCTGTAACATTGCTGCCAATCATGTGAGCTCCTAAAAACTCTCCATATTTTGCATCGAAGATTACTTTCACAAAACCATCTGTATTGCCTGCAGCACTCGCTTTACCACTCGCTACAAATGGGAACTTGCCCACTTTCACTTCATATCCTGCTTCTTTAGCGGCTTTCTCTGTATAACCTACGCTGGCGATTTCGGGCGTACAATAAGTACAACCCGGAATATTGTTGTAATCCATCGGATCGGGCGTGTGATGATATTTTTTCTCTAAGTATCCGATATGCTCGGCGGCATTAATGCCTTCTTTGGCCGCTACGTGTGCAAGCGCTTGCCCGGGAGATACATCTCCAATCGCATAAATGCCGGCAACGGATGTCTGCTGGTATTTATCTACTACCACTCTTCCTTTTTCTGTTTTGATACCGGCTGATTCCAGTCCGATATTCTCAATGTTCGCTACCACTCCTGCAGCACTCAATAAGATATCTGCTTCTAAAACCACTTCTCCGGAAGCTGTCTTTACTTTTGCTTTAACTCCTGCACCGGAAGTGTCCACTGAAGTCACTTCGGCACTGGTCATGATCTCGATTCCCTTCTTCTTGAATTGTTTCTCCAGCTCTTTTGAGATGTCTTCATCTTCCACCGGCACTACCCGCGGCATGAATTCCACAATGGTGATTTTGGTGCCCATGCTGTTGTAGAAGTCGGCAAATTCCACTCCAATGGCGCCGCTTCCTACAATGATCATGCTCTTGGGTTGAGAGGGAAGCACCATCGCTTCTCTGTATCCAATTATTTTTTTGCCATCCTGCGGCATGCTGGGCAATACGCGACTGCGTCCGCCGGTTGCGATGACAATATATTTCCCTTCTACGATTTTTGCTGGTCCATCCGCTCCCGTTACTTCTACCTTGCCTTTGCCGGCAATTTTACCGTAACCCATGATAACATCAATCTTATTCTTCTTCATCAGATACTGAACCCCTTTGCTCATTTTATCGGCTACACCACGACTTCTTTTTACTACAGCACCGAAATCGTGTTGTACACCAGTGGCATTGATACCATAGCTGGCACTGTGTTTCATGTATTCATAAACCTGCGCGCTTTTCAACAGGGCCTTGGTAGGAATACAACCCCAGTTCAGACAAACGCCACCTAAGCTTTCTTTTTCAATTATTGCTACTTTAAAACCTAATTGAGAAGCTCTGATAGCTGCGGGATAACCACCGGGTCCGCTTCCTAAAACGATTACATCGTATGCCATATAGTAGATTTAAAAATGAATTCAATTTTTACCGGTTGCGAAGGTAGTTGAAGCAACGGAAATCACAAAGAACTGTATGCTCCTTATTAGCGGCTATCCGCTTCGTTCATTCGAATATTTCTGCCCTTGAATTTTTTCCCATTAATAGAGGCAATCATTCTGGAGGCAGATTTTTTCTCCACTTCCACCCAGCTGTTCAATTCGCGCATGTCAATTCTTCCCAGAGACTCTTTCTTCATGTCGCTCATGTCCAGCACGAACTGTAAAAAGCTGGCTTTGTAAAAGCCGTCTTTGGTGCCGAGATTGACAAACAAACGGGTGAACTGATCTCCGCCTTTAAAACTTCTTCCCTGCGTATCACGATAAGCGCTTCTTTCTCTGCCCTGATCGCGTCCTCTTTCGGATCTGCCGTCTCTGCTGAATTTATCGAAGGTTCTGCTTCTTTCTCTAACGTTGAGGTCCTCTGCAGTTTCATAATACTTGAGGAAACGGTCAAACTCCATGGCTGCCACTCTTTTCAAAATGTCTTCTTTAGACATGTCGGCAAATTTTTCTATCAAAATAGGCACATATGCTTCATAGGATTCGTCATTAATCTGTGTATGAATGATTTTGTCCATAAAAGCAAAGAATTGCTTGCGACAAACATCTTTTCCGCTCGGAATTTCCAGTTTGTGCATCGGAACTTTAATGATGCGTTCTATTTGCCGAAGCTTTCCGATTTCTCTGGAGTGAACAATACTCATACATACGCCCGTCTTGCCGGCCCTCCCTGTTCTTCCACTGCGGTGGGTATAAACTTCCGTATCATCGGGCAATTCATAATTGATGACATGGGTAATATCTTTCACATCAATTCCTCTCGCTGCCACATCGGTAGCAATCAGTAGTTGTAAAGTCTTATCACGAAACTGACCCATCACCGCGTCTCTTTGCTGTTGCGATAGGTCTCCGTGCAGGGCATCTATATCATATCCCTCGCGGGTTAATTTTTCTGCAATCTCCTGCGCATCTGCTTTGGTGCGGGTAAAAATAATACCGTAAATGCCGGGATTAAAATCAATAAGCCGTTTCAGTGCTTCATAGCGGTGATGAGAAGCAACGATGAAATATTGGTGGTCAATATTAACGTTTGCTGTATTTACCTGACCAACGGTTACCTCCGCGGGTTCATTCATGTATTTTTTGCTGACCTTTCTGATTTCAGGGGGCATGGTGGCACTGAATAGCCAGGTACTTTCTTTTTTGGGTGTATTCTGTAGAATGAATTCAATATCATCCTGAAAACCCATGTTGAGCATTTCATCTGCTTCATCGAGCACTACATAACGAATCTCATGGAGATTAATGGCTTTTCTTTCGATGAGATCTATCAGTCTCCCCGGAGTAGCCACTACAATTTGTATCCCTCTTTTGATAGTTCTGATTTGTAAACCGATAGATGCGCCGCCATAGACTGCAACCACTTCCATCCCTCTCTTATGTTTTTTGAATTTTTCTATTTCAGTTACAATTTGCAGACAGAGTTCGCGGGTAGGACAAACGATCAGCGCTTGTGGAAATTTGTCTGCTGTATTAATGAGTTGTAACAAGGGTAATCCAAAGGCGGCAGTCTTGCCGGTTCCTGTTTGTGCCAGTCCGATAAAATCTTTGGTGCCGCTTAAGAGGATGGGGATAGATTTTTCCTGAATGGGTGTGGGTTGGGTATAACCCATTTCCGTAATGGCTTTCATAAGGTTTTCTTCGAGCCCTAACGCGTCAAATTGATGCATGATATATATCTTTAAATTTCCGCAAAGGTATGCACAAATTATTTGTTGAGCCGTTTAGAGGTTTAGAGTTGAGAAGACACACTGATACTAAGACACCGCTCCGAAGAATTTCGGGGCACGACACCCCGACACCATGACAACCTTTTCTATCTTCGCTCAAAATATGAATATGCGTAAATTGTCAATGGATGAACTGAACCGGAAATCGGTGGATGATTTCAAAGAGTCGCCCAAACAAAAAATTATTGTCATTCTTGAAAATATTCGCAGCATGCAAAATGTGGGTAGCGTTTTCAGAACGGCTGACGCTTTTCTGATTGAATCCATTTTTTTAGTGGGATTTACGCCTCGCCCCCCACATCGTGATATTCATAAAACAGCTCTGGGAGCTACGGAAACTGTACACTGGGAATATTTTGAAACCACGACAATAGCGTTAGAAAGCATCGCTACAAAAAAATATAAGATTTATGCTGTTGAACAGGTATCCGAAAGTATTTCACTCGAAAAAATAAATGATGAGGTGGAGGATGGTATAGTATTGGTTTTTGGCAATGAAGTGAATGGGGTAGAAGCTGATACTTTATTGCTTTGTAACGGATGTGTCGAAATCCCTCAAATGGGAATGAAACATTCTCTCAATGTATCGGTTGCCACCGGCATTGTTTTATGGGAGTTTACCAGAAGAAAACTTTTGCAATAAGGTATTAACTGTTTGCCATATCAGGTATAGCTTCTACTTTATATGCGCCCGCATCTAATTTGGCTTTTGTCTCGGTAAACGCCTTCAAAGTTTCTTCAATATCCGATTCTGTATGAGCTGCAGAAGGAATCAACCGATAGATGATATGTCCTTTGGGAATCACCGGATAAACTACAATGGAACAGAAAATATTGTAATGCTCTCTTAAATCCATCACCATAGCAGTGGCTTCTTCCACCCCTCCTTTCATATACACTGGGGTGACCGGACTATTGGTTTTGCCAATGTCAAATCCTCTTTCCTTCAAGCCGTTTTGCAATTTTCTCGCATTGCTCCACAATTTTTCTCTCAACTCGGGCATGTTTCTGAGCATCTCCAGTCGCTTCAAATTGCCAACGACAATGGTCATGGGTAAACTTTTGGCAAAAATTTGCGAGCGAATATTATAACGGATATAATCAATGATGACTCGTGGGCCTGCCAGGAATGCTCCAATCGAAGCCATAGATTTAGCAAAAGTGCTGAAGTATAAGTCAATCTCTTCCTGACAGCCTTGTTCTTCTCCGGCACCTGCTCCGGTTGCTCCCAGCGTACCAAAACCATGTGCGTCATCCACCAGCAATCTGAACTGATATTTTTGTTTTAAAGCAGCAATCTCTTTTAATTTACCCTGATCTCCTGCCATTCCAAACACCCCTTCTGAAATGACTAATATGCCACCTGTTCCTTGTTTTTCAATGAGGGCAGTAGCGCGTTCCAATTGTTTTTCACAATCTTCAATATCATTGTGCTTAAACACATAACGATGTCCCGGGTGTAAACGAAGTCCATCTATAATGCAGGCATGACTTTCCGCATCATATACAATCACATCATGTCTGCCGCAGATAGCATCAATGGTGCTCATAATTCCCTGATATCCGAAGTTTAACAGGATAGCATCTTCCTTCTTTTCAAATTCAGCCAACTCTCGCTCTAATTGCTCATGCTGATTGGAATTTCCACTCATCATGCGTGCGCCCATAGGATAAGCGAGCCCATATTGCGCTGCGGCATCGGCATCTACTTTTCTGATTTCAGGATGATTGGCGAGACCGAGATAGTTATTCAAGCTCCACACAATTTTCTTTTTTCCTCTGAACAACATCTGGCTGTTGATTTCTCCTTCCAGTTTTGGAAAGGCGAAATAACCATGCGCTCTTTCACGATGCTGTCCGATCGGGCCGTAATTCTTGATGAGTCTTTCAAATATATCTGCCATAATTTTTATCCTTTAATTGCGGCAAAGTTAATAAACATTGCTCTCCTGCAGCTCCACATGCCTGGTTTTTTAATAGCAACAAGATCAATCATTAACTTTGAAGGGTAAAATCATTTCGAATGAATCGGTATTTATTCATATTATTTTTTGTAAGCATTCAATCTGTTTGCGCTCAAGCCCCCAAACATAAAAAAGTTTCCAGTCCTAAACTCGTGATTGGAATTGTGGTGGATCAGATGCGCTGGGATTTTTTATATCGATATCAATCACGCTATAGCCCAACAGGCGGATTTAATCGCTTGCTCAAGCAGGGGTTTTCTTTTGATCAAACTATGATACCTTATATGCCGACCATTACCGGTTGCGGCCATGCTTCCATTTTTACGGGAACTGTACCGGCGATTCATGGCATTACTGGAAATAACTGGTGGGATAGGAAAGAAAAGCGTGAAGTCTATTGCAGTGAAGACAAATCGGTTCAGTCGGTGGGAAGTGCAAATGCTTCCGGACAAATGAGTCCAAAAAATCTATGGGTTACCACGATTGGCGATGAGTTGAAACTGGCCACGAATTTCAGCAGCAAAGTGGTGGGTATTGCTTTGAAAGACAGAGGTAGTATTTTACCGGCAGGACACTCCGCTGATGCAGCATACTGGTTTGATAATAAATCCGGCAACTGGATCACTTCTTCCTATTACAATGAAGAATTGCCTGACTGGGTACAAAAAATCAATGATCAGAAATTGGTGGATCAGTATTATCAAAAGGGCTGGTCAACTCTTGATCCGATTGAAAAATATAATCAAAGTACATCCGATATTCATTCCTACGAAGCAGCGCCTTTCGGAAAAGATCAAAAAGGATTTCCTTATGATCTGAAAAGATTTATCGGTCAGAATTATGAAGCTATCCTTCGCACGCCATTCGGAAATACACTCACTTTCGAATTTGCCAAAGCAGCAATAGCAGCAGAGGAGCTGGGAAGAGACGATATTACTGATCTGTTAACACTGAGTTTTTCAAGTCCGGATTATATTGGACATGCATTCGGCCCCAACAGCATAGAAATTGAAGATACATACATTAGAATGGATCAGGATTTGGGTTTGTTTTTAAATGATTTGGACAAAAAAATAGGCAAAGGTCAATACCTTGTTTTCCTGACGGCCGATCATGGGGTAGCTCACGTGCCCGGATTTTTAAATCAACATAAAATACCTGCGGGTGTTTTTGACGACAGGGTTTGGATGGATAGCTTAAATCATTTCCTCAAAAATAAATACGATGCTTTTCCACTCATCACAAAAATCCTTAATTATCAGGTGGTACTGAATCACGATTTACTCGACAGTAACAAGATCTCTAAAGAATCGGTATCCAAAGAAGCGATTCAGTTTTTATCTGACTTGCCCGGTGTTCACAGAGTGATAGAACTGGAAGATATGGATGAGTTGCCTTTACAGCAATTGATTAAAACAAGAATGGTCAATGGCTGGCATCCCTCCCGTAGTGGAGATCTTCAGATATTGTTACGTTCCGGCTGGATAGATGGCAGCAATACAGGTACTACGCACGGTGTTTGGAATCCTTACGATAGCCATATTCCAAATCTTTGGTATGGCTGGCAAATTCCGAAAGGTCGTTCTTCTGAACCCGTGGAAATGACAGATATTGCCGTAACCTTGTCAGCCTTACTGCAGATTCAGATGCCAAGTGGCGCCATTGGCAAATCATTGCTTCCACTTATGAAAAGATAAATGCTGCAGATTTTGCATATTAACTAGTGATGGCATTAAACTTGCAAGATTAATTTGGGATAAATAAAAGCCTTGATTACTTCGGTTGCTGACAATTTGTCTCACTTAAATTTTACCATGAATACAAACAATATATTTTTCAGACCTGAGGAGGAGATGGATTTTTTACCAATCATTCCGCTTAATGAGGCGGAAAATCAGGACGATTTAATCAAGATTGACAACGATTTGCCCATATTGCCGCTTCGAAATACCGTTTTATTTCCCGGCGTTGTTTTGCCCATTACTGTAGGTCGTGATAAGAGCATCGAAGCAGTGAATGAGGCATACAAGACCGATAAACTGGTAGGGGTAGTATCACAGAAGGACAGTAATGTAGAGGATCCTACTATGCATGATTTGCAGGAGATCGGTACCATTGCTAAAGTGGTAAAGCTAATTAAAATGCCGGATGGCGGCACTACAGTTATCATGCAGGGTAAGAAACGTTTTAAAATTCAGTCCATAACAGCACAAGATCCTTTCTTTAAGGCCAAAGTGGAAATATTACAGGAAGAAGAGGTTAAAGATCCTGCGAATTTTCAGGCTCTAACCGGTTCAATTAAAGATCTCGCCACCCAAATCATTCAGCTTTCTCCCAACTTGCCGAGCGAAGCGGCTATCATCTTAAAAAATATTGAGAACCCTTCTTTCCTGATTCATTTTGTAAGCAATAATTTAAATGCGGATCTTTTAGAAAAGCAACGTTTACTTGAAACGCAAAACTTATCACAACGTGCAGAGCTGTTGCTTACCTTGTTGCAACGCGAATTGCAGTACGCTGAACTTAAAAATAAAGTAACCAGCAAAACCAGAACAGAGTTAGATAAGCAACAACGCGAGTATTTCCTGCAACAGCAAATGAAAAGCATCAAGGAAGAACTAGGCGGAGACTCCAATGACCTGGAGCTGCAGGAGATGAAGAAAAAAGCCGAGACCAAAAAATGGTCGAAAGCTGCTGCAGATCTTTTTAAGAAAGGAATTGAAAAGCTTGAGCGTATGCACGCCTCTACGCCTGATTACTCGGTGGTGTATAATCATTTGGATTTATTACTTGATTTGCCCTGGGAAGAATATACAGAAGATCAGTACGATCTCAAACGCGCTAAAAAAGTCTTGGATCATGATCATTATGGCATTGATAAAGTGAAAGAACGCATACTCGAATACCTGGCTGTTTTGAAACTGAAGGGAGATATGAAAAGTCCGATTCTTTGTTTCCTAGGCCCTCCCGGTATCGGTAAAACCTCATTGGGAAAAAGCATTGCTTCTGCATTGGGAAGAAAATACGTGCGCATTAGTCTGGGTGGCCTGCACGATGAAAGTGAAATTCGCGGGCATCGCAAAACCTATATCGGTGCCATGCCGGGAAGAATTATTCAGTCGCTTAGAAAAGTTAAATCAGGAAATCCGGTCATGATTCTCGACGAGATTGATAAAGTGGGTACTGATTTCAGAGGAGACCCCTCCAGTGCCTTACTCGAATTGCTCGATCCGGAGCAGAACAACAGTTTCTATGATAATTATCTGGAACTGGAATATGATTTATCAAAAGTCCTTTTTATTGCGACAGCCAATAATATTGCGTCCATCCAGCCCGCTTTGAGAGATCGTTTGGAAATCATTGACCTATCCGGTTATGCGCTGGAAGAGAAAGTGGAGATTGCGAAAAGACATTTGATTCCCAAGCAAAAACAAGCGCACGGTTTGGAAAAAATGTCGTTCGCTATTCGGGATGCAGTCTTGTCAAAACTTGTTGAATCTTATACCCGTGAAAGCGGAGTGAGAGAACTCGACAGGATGTTGGCTTCCCTCATGCGCTCACAGGCAAAAGAGGTGGCGTTAAAAGGACAGCTGAAGCCACAGATTACCGCAAAAGATCTTGAAAAAATATTAGGGAAGCCTCGCTACTCGAATGATATTTATAAAACGGCGACTATTCCCGGTGTGGCAGTCGGATTGGCGTGGACGGCAGTAGGAGGAGATATTCTTTTTATTGAATCCATGCTCACAGATGGTAAAGGAGAATTAAAGCTCACCGGTAATTTGGGAAATGTAATGAAGGAAAGTGCGTCAACCGCTTTGAGTTATTTACAGGCCAATGCTAAAAAATGGGGCATTGATCCGAAAGATTTTCAGACAAAAAATATCCATATACATGTTCCGGAGGGCGCTGTGCCAAAAGACGGACCGAGTGCTGGGATAACTATGCTTACGGCCATTACAAGTGCCTTTACTTCACGAAAGGTCAAGACCTATCTGGCGATGACCGGTGAAATTACCCTCAGAGGAGTTGTGTTGCCGGTAGGCGGGATTAAGGAAAAAATATTAGCGGCCAAAAGAGCGGGAATCAGAGAAGTGATTTTGTGCTGGCAAAATGAAAAAGATGTCAGGGAAATAAATTCAGGGTTCATTAAGGGGATGCAGTTTCATTATGTAAGAAATATGCAACAGGTACTGGATCTGGCACTGCAATAATTTTTAATAGCAAACCTTTTGGTTTTAAACGTGTTATATCCCTTGAATTAAGTGTTGTTTTAAGGGTTAAATAAAGCTCCGTATATCTATGCGGAGCTTTTCCATTCTTAAGTCGTACATAGGTTGTAAATTACATCCCTGAATAAGTCGGCATGAAGTTTGTTTTGACAGCCTGTTTTTTATGGCTCCATATTATTTTCACTTACGGACAAACCCTGGGAGGAAAATCTGCTTATTCTTTTTTCAAATTGCAACCATCTCCTGTAGCGGCTGCTTCCGGCGGCATTAATGTTTCACTGATGACAGATGAGGCGAGTATGGGTTTTCAAAATCCTGCTATGTTATCTAACAAAATGCACGGACAACTGGCGGCTAATTTCAATAGTTTATATGCAGGATTGTCTCATTTCAGTCTGTTTCAGGCATATTCACACAAAAAATTAAACACAAATTTCGGGTTAGGACTCGTCTATCTGAATTATGGCAATTTGGTTGAAACAGATGTTGCCGGTAATGAAATTGGCGCTTTAAGACCAAGGGATTTTGTGATACAGTTGTCTGCGGCCCGACAATACCTCAATAAGTGGAACTATGGTGCTACTGTCAAAATGATACATTCGAATTATGGAGTGGTAAGGTCTTCCGCCTTAGCCGCAGACGTGGGTATTCGATATACAGATACTTCTCGCTTGTTGCAGATGAGTCTGGTCGCCATGAATATGGGCGTGGTGCTGAAATCTTATGTATCAGGACAGCCGGAAGAATTACCTTTTGATGTGGTATTCGGTATTTCAAAAAAACTGGAGAAGGCGCCGGTTCAGTTTTCATTTACAGCGCATCATTTACATCGTTTTAATTTATTGTACGAGGATTCTTTGTTTAGCAATGCCATAGGAGCACCCCGCTCAGCAACAGGCAAATTCAGCTTTGAAAATATATTCCGACATTTCATCATTGCTACGCAAATCAATCTTAGTAAATATATTGAAGTAAATGCCGGTTATAATTTTATGAGAAGAAAAGAGTTGGGGATTTTTAATGTGCCAAAAGGACTAGTAGGGTTTTCACTGGGGGTCGGCGCTTTATTTCCTAAATTACAGATTCGTTATGCAAGAACCTATATGCAAAACACAACCGGATATAATCAACTGGGAATTAATTTGCCCCTTGCCCGTTATCGGTAATTTTTCTGCTGCCGGTTTTATCTGTTGATACCCTCCCGGCAAAAAGAAATGTCCTTTTGTAATAAGGAAATTCAAGGTGATCGATACGAACTCCTTTTTGCGTACTTGCGTGTACAAATCGCTTGTTCCCGAGATAAACTGCAACGTGTGAAATGCCACCGCCGGAAGTATTGAAAAAAAGCAAATCACCCTCTTTTAATTCAGTAATGTCGAGCGGATCACAAAGTTCATATTGACTTTTAGATCCGGGAGGTAGTTGCCATCCGTAAATGCTTTCCATGAGTTTGGCTGCGAAATGAGAACAATCAATTCCCTTCTTATCCTTTCCCCCGTAACGATACGTAACGCCCATCCATTCATCAATAAATGCATAAAGTGGTTGGTTTTGAATGGATTCAACAGTAGTGTCCAGCAAAATACCGTATTTAATTAATAGCACTGAGATTGATTCTATGGGGTTGGGAGGTGGCGTTTCCAATTGATGCTTGTGCGGAACAGTAAGGGTATAAAAATGAGGAGTTGGAAAAATTCCTGCTATTGTTTCAATGGGTTTGATAAACAGGATGGCAATCAGCAGAAACAGAAAAAATTTCATTGACTGTATTTTGATTGGATGGCTAAAAGTAAGCAATTTTATCTTTAATTTTATCGTTTTACAGATGTTTAAAATATTACATTTCATGTTTACCAAGAAGAGTTTGTTTTTGCTGACGGTGTTGTTATTCGGCGCAGGTATTTTTTGGGCAGTTAAATCTTCCTCTACCTATAGAAATCCGCAATCGCGCTATGAAAGAATTTTTCAATTGCTGGGAGAGATGCTTGAAGACGGACATTTTTCTCCTAAAAAAATGGATGATCAGTTTTCAAGCCAGGCATTTCGTAAATACCTTAAAACCCTGGATCCGGACAAAATTTACTTTTTAGCATCTGATATCGAAAAACTTAAAAAAGTTGAAATGCGCATTGATGATGAAATCAAGGGAGATAAACTAGAATCTTTCTTTGCCATCAATGAAATTTATAAAAAAAGAGTGGAAGAAGCTTCGCTGATTTACAAGGAAATTTTAAAAAAACCTTTTGATTTCACCGCTGATGAAATTTATGTGGAAGTGTCGGAAACATCCACTTATCCACGCAACGAAGCCGCAAGGGTAGAGGCATGGCGCAAGCGCCTGAAATATGCGGTGCTCGATCGCTATGTAGAACTTGAAGAGCAACAGGAGAAAAAAGCCGACAGCCTCAAAACTGCAAAAAAAACGCCCAAATCACTGGAAGTGGAAGCAAGAGAAAAGGTGGAAAAAGTCTATACCCGAATCTTCGAGCGATTTAAAAATCGCTTCAAAGATGATGACCGTTTTCACTGGATGGTCAACGATATTGCTGAAACAATGGATCCCCATACCAGCTATTATCCTCCTGTGGAAAAAAGATCTTTTGATGAACAAATGAGCGGTGAGTTTTTTGGCATTGGCGCTTCCCTGCAAGAGGAAGATGGCAATATTAAAATTGCTACCATCGTATCCGGCAGTCCGGCTCAAAAATCGGGAGAGATTAATATCGGCGATTATATTTTAAAAGTAGCCCAAGGCGAGGAGGAGCCGCAAGACCTTACAGGTTTTGTAGTGGAAGATGCAGTAAAATTAATTCGCGGTAAAAAAGGTACGGAGGTTCGGCTTACCCTTAAAAAAACGGATGGCAGCATTAAAGTGATTTCACTGATTCGCGAAAAGATTAATCTGGAAGAAACCTATGCCAAGAGCATGATTATTAAAGGGGCAGACAATCAAAAAATTGGCTACATCTATCTGCCTGAGTTTTACGCCAATTTTCAGGACCCCAACGGTGCCCGTTGCGCCAATGATGTTAAAAAAGAAATTCTCAAATTAAAGGAAGAAAATATCAGCGGTATCATCATGGATCTCAGAACCAACGGGGGAGGTTCATTGATGGATGTGGTACAGATGGTGGGTTATTTTATTGATCAGGGACCGGTGGTACAGGTTAAAAGCAAGGACGATCCGCCTACTATTTTAAAAGATAACGAACCCGGTACTTTGTGGGACGGCCCCCTCACGGTAATGGTCAATGAGTTCAGCGCCTCGGCTTCTGAAATTTTTGCCGCTGCCATACAAGATTATAATCGCGGTATTGTGGTCGGAAGCACCTCCACTTTTGGTAAAGGTACCGTTCAGCGCACTATGGAACTGGACAGGATGGCATGGATGACAAATCCCTCCGGAACAGACGAGTTGGGCAGCATCAAACTGACGATTCAGAAATTTTATCGCATCAATGGGGGGAGCACTCAGCTCAATGGGGTAGTGCCCGATATTATTTTGCCCGATCAGTATGAGTACCTGAAGATGCGGGAGAAGGATGAAAAAACCGCACTTCCCTGGGATGAAATCAATCCCGCTGTATTTACCCCATGGAAAAACAAATATGCGTTTGCTGAAATCATTGGAAATAGTCAAAAAAGGGTGTCCGAAAATCCGGTTTTCTCTCAATTGAAATTCTACGTTAAAAAGCTCGAGAAATTCAATAATGAGAAAGTATACTCTTTAAAAATGGATATTTATAAGTCTGAAAAAAAATCAATGTCAGCTTCCGTAAAGGCGATGGATACCCTTTTAAAGCTACCAACGCCGCTTGAACTGGTTAATTTACAGCAAGATATGAACCGGATTGGGAATGATTCGGTGAAAATTGAACGCAATACCCAGTTTCTTAAAGTGCGTAAAACAGATATTCACCTGGGTGAAACCGTCAATATTATGAATGATATGATCCGGCTGTCTTTGCTGGCAAGAAAGGAAGAAAAATAAATTGGGGACACTTCCCAACATTTTTGCATATTTATCGTTATTCCTCTAAGTAGCTCAAAATAAGCGACTTCTGTATAAGTTTTTGAGATAATATCCACAACACTATGAAATCCCGTTTTTGGATATTACATTTGTAATACTTCAGAGTTATTCAGATTCTGTTCTTTATTTTTTAAACAAGCATCTTTGATATGAGGCAGCTAAAAATTGCAACACAAATTACCAACCGCGACTCACAAGCGGTTGAGAAGTACCTTCAGGAAATTTCTAAAATCTCAATGATCACCCCGGAAGAGGAGACTACTTTGGCACAGCGGATTAAGATGGGGGAGCAAAGGGCTTTGGACAAACTCGTACAGTCTAACCTCCGCTTCGTAGTATCTGTAGCCAAACAATACCAGCATCAGGGTCTTTCATTAAGTGACCTGATCAACGAGGGAAACCTTGGTCTCATCAAAGCAGCTCAGCGTTTTGACGAAACAAAAGGGTTCAAATTCATTTCTTATGCCGTTTGGTGGATTCGTCAGTCTATCCTGCAGGCATTGGCGGAACAAGGTCGTCTGGTACGTCTCCCCCAAAATAAAATCGGCACCTACAATAAAGCCAACAAAGCTTATATGGCTTTCGAACAGGAGCATGAAAGAGAACCTTCTACGGAAGAACTGGCAGATATTCTTGAAATGAGTGAGACCGAAATCAACAATATTTTCCAAAGCAACACCCGTCACACTTCTCTCGACGCTCCGGTGCATGAGGCTGAAGACGTGGCCATGGGCGACTTGCTGGAAGGTAGTGATGATACCGATGAAGATGTGATGAAAGATTCCCTCCGCAATGAAATCCGTCGTGTGCTCAAATCATTAAGCCCCCGTGAAGCAGAAATCGTGAATGCTTACTTCGGACTTGATGGAGAAAATGGGGTTACCATTGAGCAGATCGGACAGAAGTATGATCTCACTAAAGAGCGCATCCGTCAGATCAAGGAAAGAGCTATCAAACGTTTACAAAAAGCCCGTTTCAGCAATTCTCTGAAGAGCTATCTCGGCAATTAATATTTGAGTATGATAGGTACCTGATCTCTCCCCCCAAAAGGGAGAGATTTTTTTTGGAATCCCCTTTTACTTTTTTGCATGCGTTATCTTTGTGTCATGTTTCCTCGCCACATTTTATGGGTTGCATTCATTGCTTTACTTTTTGCCTCCTGCGAAAAGAAAATCGATTTCCCACTCAAGGAAGCTGATGGCTTGTTGAGTGTAGATGCCTCTATTGAAAGCGGTCAGGTGCCGATGGTAGTCTTGACCCGGAGCATCAATTTCTTCTCTAATGTTACCCCCCGCATTCTCAGCGATGCTATGGTTCGAAATGCAACCGTAACCATTAAGGAAGGAAATACAGCCATTCCCCTAAAAAAAATGGAAATTCCTTTCCCGGGGAATCTCTCCTATGTGTATTATACCTATGATACTACGGGTGCTGACCCCGTTATCAGAGGAGCGGAAGGGAAACGCTATGAATTGAATATTCAATGGGAAGGACGAACTTATACTGCAAATACCACCATTCCTATGCTGAAAAAAACAATTGATTCTCTGTGGTGGGAAAAAGCTCCTTTGTCGGAAGATACAAGCAATAAAATTGTACTGAGAGGTCTCTTCGTAGATCCCCCCGCATTCGGAGATTATGTACGCTATTTTACCAAAGTCAACCAAGAGCCCTTTTATCCTGGGTCTAATTCAGCTTTTGATGATTTGCTGGTGAATGGCACCACCTATGAAGTGGAGATCCCCCGTTCCTTAGACAGAAATACCAGAGAGAATTTTGAAGACCGTCCTACTTTCAGAAGAGGTGATACCATTACGGTCAAGTTTTCAAACATTGATAAAGCCACTTTTGAATTCTGGCGAACAGTTGAATTCAGCTATCGTGCCGCTGGAAATCCGTTCTCTTCTCCCGTTAAAATATTGGGCAATATCAGCAATGGCGCCCTCGGATATTTTGGCGGCTATGCCAATCAATTCAAATCAATCATCATTCCGCCGCTTTGATTAAAATGAGATTTTTACTCCATTTTACTACGAGAAACTGTATTTTCGCAGACTTGTTTATCAGTTAATCATCATTCCTTTATATATGGAGGCAGAAAAAGTTCATTGCTTAATCATCGGTTCCGGTCCTGCCGGATATACGGCCGCTATTTACGCTGCCCGCGCCAATATGAAGCCGGTATTGTATCAGGGTATTCAGCCGGGTGGACAGTTAACCATTACCACAGAGGTAGAGAATTATCCGGGTTATCCCGATGGCATACAAGGCCCTGAAATGATGGTTCATTTTGAAAAGCAAGCCGCCCGTATGGGAGCAGATATCCGTTACGGATTGGCGACCAAGGTTGATTTTTCGGGAACAAAACATAAAGTGTGGATTGATGAGGAGAAGCTGATTGAAGCAGATGCAGTAATTATATCAACCGGCGCCAGTGCTAAATGGCTTGGACTGGAAAGCGAACAGCGGCTGAATGGTTATGGCGTAAGTGCCTGCGCAGTGTGTGACGGATTTTTTTTCAGAGGGAAAGAAGTAGCCATCGTTGGGGCGGGAGATACGGCGGCGGAAGAAGCACTTTATCTCAGTAAGCTCTGCACCAAAGTACACATGCTCATCAGAAGAGATGAAATGCGGGCGAGTAAAGTAATGCAGGAAAGAGTGAAAGCGACCGCTAATATTCAGATCTACTGGAATACGGATACACTTGAAATATTGGGGGAAAATAAAGTAGATGGCATGCGTATCCGCAACAATCAATCCGGCGAAGAATCGGTGATTCCGGTGCAGGGATTTTTTGTTGCTATCGGCCATCAGCCTAACTCAGCGATCTTCAAAGATTATATTACGATGGATGAAGCGGGTTACATTCAAACGATACCCGGTACTTCCAAAACCAATGTGGCCGGTGTGTTTGCCGCGGGTGATGTGCAGGATAAACACTACCGTCAGGCCGTTACCGCGGCAGGTAGCGGTTGTATGGCTGCCCTCGATGCGGAACGCTATCTGAGTGCCAATGGATTTTTGTAATCCTGTTTATTCTCTCTCATGTATTCAGTTACGCTTCAAAATGTATCCTTCTTTGCCTACCACGGACTTTATCCGGAGGAAGCAGTGAACGGTAATACTTTTGAAGTGGATCTTACATTGTGTTGCGACTATCATCAGCCGATTCAAACCATTGAGGAAACGGTGGATTATGTGGCGGTATATGAATTGCTGAAAACGGAGATGGCGATTCCTCGCCTTTTACTCGAAACGCTCGCAGAAGATATCTGTGAAAAAATTCATACTTCATTTCCCTCAGTACATACTATCAATATAAATATTCGTAAAATGCATCCTCCTATTCCGGGTTTTACCGGACAAGTAGGCGTGGGGTTAGTGAAGGAATATATTGGAAGAGTTGTAAGTTGTAGGTTGTAAGTTCTCCAATTATTAATTACTAATTACTAATTACTAATTACTAATTCTTAACCCCTAATCACCTTCTTCTCCCTCAAATAATCCAGCGTAAGCACCTCCCCTTGATTCAAATTCTTCCACGAAAGAACATCGCAAATATATACCCGGTGATCACCATTCGTTTGAATCGGTGTTTGTCCTTGTAATAATACGACAGACAGCGCATCCTTCAGGATATAAAAATCATTCCATTGATCAAGCAGTTTTCTTTTTTGAAGACGTTGTATTTTATCAATCTGATGTCCGCTTTGCTTGCCCAATAAGGGAACCAGATTGTATTGATGTGCAGCAAGCAGTTGCAACACAAATACCTGTTGCTGTTCCACCAGTTCAAGCGTGCGCGTACCCTCATAAATACCTACCACATATTGTTTAGGCTGCATGCTGATGGGCGTCACATAAGTAGCAATATGCATGTTGTGCTGGTCTCCGATTTTGGAGCTGATGGAATAAACGGGTTGATCGGTTCGGTTCCAGGGTTTTTTACGCATACTCATACGGCATCAAGTTGATTCAAAAATCTAATTGCATTGGTAAGATGCTGTTGTTGTTTTTCTGCCGACATTTTATCAAAAGTTTTCAGCAGCATGCCTAATCGTGGATTTTGTCCAAAGAAAGTACGCTGTTTATCCATGAAATGCCAAAACAATCCATCCCAAACTTCACACCATTTTCCTTTTTTCCAATCTCCCATTTTCAGTAAATAATTGCTGCTGCTGATATAAGGTTTGGTGGTGATCAATCCACCATCGGCAAACTGCGTCATGCCATATACATTGGGCACCATCACCCAGTCGTACGCATCGGCAAACATTTCCATAAACCATTGATACACTTCATCCGGATCAAATTCGCAGAGCAACATGAAGTTGCCTAGAATCATCAGTCTTTCGATATGATGACAATATCCGGTTTCCAGTATTTTTTTAATCACTATATCCACCGGCTCAATGCCGGTAGTGCCTTTCCAGAAGGAGGAAGGTATTTTGCGGCTAAATTTCCAGTAATTCGTCGTTCTTTGTTTGCTGCCCTCTCTTCGATATACAATGTGCATGAACTCGCGCCAGCCGATGAGTTGTCGGATAAAACCTTCCAGCGAGTTGAGCGGAATATTTTGTTGGTCGCCGATTGTCAACACTCGGTTCAGGATCTCTTTCGGATCCAGTAATCCGATGTTGAGCATAGGCGTAATGGCCGAATGAAAAAGAAAATGTTCTTTCGGATGCATTGCATCTTCATACTTGCCAAACAGGGCAAAACGTTTTTCCAGAAAATCTTCCAGCCATGATTCAGCTTCTGCATGTGTTACGGGAAAATAGCAGGTATCATGGTTGCCATAATTCACGGAAAAGTATCTTTTTACATATTGCCGCGCTTCTGTTGTGTATTCGTTATCAGGGGGTAAACGCAAAGAAGGGATAGTAATGTTTTTGGGTAACTTTTCTCTGTTGTCTGCATCAAATGTCCATTGTCCGCCTACCGGCTTATTGCCTTCTTCCAATAAAATGTTCAGTTGTTTTCGCTGATGAATATAAAAATCAGTTTGAAAATATCTTTTCTTCGAATCAAAATAGGCGTAAGCTTCTTCCAGAGGCGTGATGAAATTCGGATTGGGCAGGACCTTGCATTCAATGCCGGATGCTTCTGCGCTTCTTAATAATCTACGCAGCAACCAGTCGTCGGACGGATCGGCAAACAGACATTGGGAATATCCTTCATTGGCAATTTGTTGAATCAATTTTCGTACATCCGCTTCCGGTTGATGGCTTTCGATGTAGCGTACTCGTAATTTCATAGACTGCATATACTGCTCGTAATATTTCATAGAGGCGCGATGCAGTATTATTTTTTGCTGATGAAAAAGATATTGTCTGAAATACAGCCATTCTTCTACTAAAAAAATATCGGTTGATGCATCAACAGCAGGAGGTGTCTTATAAAGCTGATGCGGAAAAATAAGCAGTGCGGTGGACATACTTATTGCAACAATTTGTGGTGCAATTTGTTGTGGTAATAAAAACAAATGGAGTCTTTAAAGGGAAAGAAAATCATATTGACCGGTGCCACCGGAGGTATTGGTCAGGCCACGGCACAACTGCTTGCCGCTAGTCAGGCGCAACTTTTTTTTGTGGGAAGAAATGCGGAGAAACTGGAAGCGTTGAGTCAGCGCTTTCCCGGTGCTGCATATTATGCCATTGACCTTACTCATACAGATGCCATTGCTGCGATGGGAGCGCATTACACCGCTCAGTACGGTGTGCCCGATATTTTGATTCATACCGCTGGTATTGGCATTATTCGTCCGATCGAGCAGCTTACTGAAGCAGATTTCTTACTTTCATTGCAGACCAACCTGATTAGTACTTTTTGTTTGCTCAAAGCTTTTTTACCGGGGATGAAGGAAGTGAAAAAAGGGTTGATTGTGAATATTCCGGGTGTATTGGGGAAAGCGCCCATGGCGGGTGCGGCTGCATACAGCGCATCCAAATACGGATTGGTGGGGATGTTGCAAAGTGTGAGGGAGGAAATCAAGCGTACCGATATCCGCATTACCAATCTGATTTTAGGAGGCGTAGATTCGCCGTTTTGGGACAATATAGATTTGCGGGTGCAGAAAGATAAAATGATTCGGATGGAAGAAGCCGCCAGAGCCATCTGGTTCCTTTGTCAGCAACCTGCGGGCGGGGTGGTAAGCGAGATGGTGTTGCAGCCCTTCAATCATCAGGCCATATAGTTGGGAAAAATAAGTAAGAATCTGTACTTTTACCTATTCACTTCATTACTTATTTTATTTCAACCTGTCCGATGAATTTTGAAAACACTCAGATTGCTTTTGCAGAAAAAAATGATATAGAATTAAAAAAAGCTTTTTTTCTTTTTTCACTGATCCGTTATCGTTGGCTTACCCGATGGATTACCTCTCTGGTTCCCCGTTTATTGAAATGGAATTTTCCTGTCGAAGGAGTGATTCGCAAGACCATCTTTGCGCATTTTACCGGAGGCGCGACGCTGTATGATGCCGGTAATCTAGCCGTTGCATTGTCGCGTTATGGGGTGCAAACCATCCTGGATTATGGGGTGGAAGGTGGTGGTGCGACGAAACAACAAAAAGAAGATCATGCTGAAAAGTTTATCCGTGCCATTGAATTTGCTTCAGAAAAAGAATCCATTCCCTATGTAAGCGTGAAAATATCGGCTTTTGCTTCGCCGGATTTAATGGAAAAAATCAATGCGCAGATGTTGCGGGAGCAGGGTTCATTGATGGAACGTTATCAGTACGCAATAGCCCAGTTGGACCAAGCGGCGTTAGAGTCGTGGCGGCTGGTGGAGAAAAGATTGCACAAGATAATAGCGGTTGCCTCTCTGCGTAAAATGAAGGTACTGGTAGATGCAGAAGAGAGCAGCATTCAGGAAGTGATTGATGCATTGGTAATGTTGGTCATGCCTTATTACAACCGGACAGAGGCAGTCGTTTATCATACCTTACAATTATACAGGAAGGATCGCCTTGCTTTTTTAAAGTTCCTGCATCAGGATGCACTTGCTAATGAACGGGTATTGGGTGTTAAACTGGTACGTGGCGCCTATATGGAAAAGGAGCGGGCGAGGGCTGCGGCGCTGGGTGTTGCAGCTGTCGTGCATGAAAATAAACAAGCCACCGATGATGATTTCAATGCTGCACTGGATTATTGTCTGGATCATATTCAGGATATGGAAGTGGTATTGGCAACACATAATGAAGAAAGTTGTTTGCGCGCAGTGCGGCGTCTGCAATCCATAGGCGAAAATCGTTCTCGTATAATGTTTCACTTCAGCCAGTTGTTTGGTATGAGTGATCATATTACCTTTAACCTTTCAAAGGAAGGGTTTTCTGCTAGTAAATATGTACCTTACGGCCCCGTTCGCGAAGTGATTCCTTATCTGATGCGGAGGGCAAAGGAAAATACATCAGTAGGCGGGCAGAGCAGCAGGGAGCTGGAGTTGATTAAAAAAGAATTAAATAGAAGAAAGTGTAAATGATAAATGGATTGCTAGCTCAGTTGGTTTAGAGCACTACTTTGACAGAGTAGGGGTCACTGGTTCGAGTCCGGTGCAATCCACAGGTAATTATTCCCAACGATTTTTTTGTTGTTTAGTTTTGCTTCTTTATTTTTGCAACCCATCGTTCTTTTACAAGCGGAAGTAGCTCATTTGGTAGAGCACGACCTTGCCAAGGTCGGGGTGGCCGGTTCGAGCCCGGTCTTCCGCTCCATTTTCCCGCAATAGCGGGAATTTTTTTTCTTAGCCGTTCTAATGCCCCGGTGGTGGAATTGGTAGACACGCAGGACTTAAAATCCTGTTCGCCGCAACGCGAGTAACGGTTCAACTCCGTTCCGGGGCACTCCCCAAAATCCCGCACAAAGAGCGGGATTTTTTGTAGCATCAACTCCTCATCCTCTAAACAAATCAACGACTAAACGACTCAACTTTATGCAAAAAGAACTTAGTGATGCATTCATTCGTCTGGTGACGATCATGGATGAACTCAGAGAGAAATGTCCATGGGATCAAAAGCAAACCATTGAGAGTCTGCGTCCCATGACAATAGAGGAGACCTATGAGTTGGGTGAGGCGATTCTGAAAAAAGACTGGCAGCACATTAAAGAAGAGTTGGGCGATCTGTTGCTGCATATTGTTTTTTATGCTAGCATAGGGAAGGAGGAGAATGCTTTTACCATGCAATCGGTGATAGAATCATTGATAGAAAAATTGATTGTCCGACATCCTCATATTTATGGAGAAGTAACCGTGAAGGATGAAGAGGAAGTGAAAAGAAACTGGGAGCAGATTAAGTTACTGAAAGGAAATACATCCGTATTATCAGGTGTTCCCGCCGGATTACCGGCTTTGGTCAAAGCCACCCGCATACAGGAAAAAGTGAAGCAGGTCGGTTTTGAGTGGGAAGTAAAAGAGCAGGTGTATGAAAAGATACAAGAAGAGTTGGGTGAATTGCAGGAAGCTATTAAAGATGGCGAGCAATCTGCAATCGAATCAGAGTTGGGCGATGTGCTTTTTTCAGTCGTAAATTATGCGCGTTTTTTAGGCGTAGATGCCGATAGCGCCCTCGAGCGTACCAACCAAAAGTTTATGCACCGGTTCCGGCAAATGGAATCCCTGGTGCAGCAAGAAGGCCGCCAATTAAAAGACATGACCCTTGCAGAACTCGATGCCCTTTGGGCTAGGATCAAGAAAAACAATGCATAGAAATCGCCAATGGTGATTGATTTTTTCGTGAATATCATAAAAGTTAAAAGATGGATGCTAGTATTTTCTTTTAAGTTTTAACTTTTGCCTTAAAGATGAGATCCTTCGCTTACGCTTCCCGTAGACGCTTCGCTACGGGACAGGCAGGATGACGCTACCGAAATGTGTGGCGCTGGCAAGGCAGAACGCGCGGAGCAATCGGGTCTGCCCGTCATGTTGAGCGATAGCGAAACATCTCATCAATCGAAGACTGCTCCATGAGGAGATCCTTCGCTTCCGCTTCCCGTAGACGCTTCGCTACGGGACAGGCAGGATGACGGTTGGTTACTTTCTTTCCAGTTGACAACCCACCGAAGGTGGCGACAACCTGACAACGTGCCCCCGGCTCTCGGGGGCATCGACAACTTTTCATTTTTCTTGCATTTCTCCTTTTTTTGTCTTAACATTGCTTTATAAATTATTATTAACCCCTTCGTTGCTCCCTGAAACTCATTCACTTATCCAACCTTGTCTGTAATAGACATTGGCGAAGCCGTTTATAAACTTATCAACCCTATACGATGGCTGTCTTTAAGCTAAAATCCGCCCCGCGATTATATGTCCTGCACGCAGGCATACCAGCTACTGCCGCTTATCTTGAAGCCCTGCGCTCCGTAAACATTGCTTTTGCACGCTGCAAGCAGGAAAAAGAAATCCTCAGCAAAATGCAAGAAGATATGCCGGTGCTCTTACTCGAGCCGGAATACAATGAGGTCTTCCAAAAATCTGTCACTAAATTGCTCAAGGAAAAAGAAGAGCCTATTTTTATTCTTTCCTCCGACCTGCGCTGGAAAGAGCAAACACAGAAAGATATTTGTTATTATCTCCCCGCCGATACCCATCCGCTGGAACTGGCAAGATTGCTGGTAGAAAAGCTTAACTTGCCGTCCGATTCCAATAAACCCGCTTATGCATTTTCGTTTTTTCAGTTCTAAGGATTCCTTATTGATTTTTACCGTAGCCCTTACCCTCTTGGTATCATCCTGTCTGCCTGCCCGCAAAGGGATTTATTTTAATGGCTTAAAAGCCGGTAAGGATACCGTGGATCTTATTGCCCAGGAAATGGCAAAACGTGTTTTTCCCGGCGACCGGATTTCTATTACAGTAGTGATGGAGCACCCTGATGCGGAAATTTTGAATCAGGGAGTCAGTGCAACAGCCGGTGGGGTAGGAATTGGGAATCAGGCTGCAGGCGGTTTTGGATACTTGGTTGACAAGGATGGCTATATTGAAATGGTAAAACTTGGTAAAATATATGTGGCGGGTAAAATGCCTATAGAAATTGCCCGGGAGGTACGAATAAAATTGCTGGAACTATACAAAGATGTACAGGTGTACTGTACCCTCAGCGGCAGGGTATTGTTCATCGGCTCAGGTGGAATGGGAATGGGTGGTGGAATGGGTGGTGGAATGGGTGGTGGAATGGGTGGCGGAATGGGTGGTGGAATGGGTGGCGGAGGAGCAGCTATCCCTATTATGAACGATCGCCTCACCCTGGTAGAAGCCATTGCCCTCAGTGGGGCTTTCATGGATCCTACTGCTGCCCGCGAGCGGGTATGGATTATCAGGGAGCAGGGTGAAGACCGGGAGTTTGGGGTCATCAATATCAACAGTAAGGAGATCTTTAAATCACCCTACTACTATCTCCGCAACAACGATGTACTCTACATGGAACCCAATCGTATCAATGCTTTCTTTGCTGTCAATGCCCCGCTTCGAAATCTTTTAAACCTCGGATTGTCGGGCATCAGCGTCACCCTCGCCCTCATTGCGCTGTTTAGGTGAGGATGTCTGAACTGTGATTAAACAGATTAAATGATTAGAATGATTGGGGAATGGTTTTCAAGAGGTAATTTATCAGCGGGCACTTGAAATTGAAATGAAAAATCAGCGAATTAATTTCAATAGAGAATATGAAATGGAGATTTTTTATAAGAATCAGTCAATAGGAACACGCAGAGTTGATTTTTTTGTTGAAAATAAAGTAATGGTTGAGTTGAAAGCTATCACTCAATTGGAAGATGTTCATCTGGCACAAGCCATCAATTATTTAGAAGCATATAATGTCAATCTTGGCCTTCTGATTAATTTCGGCGCAAAGAGTTTACAATTTAAAAGGCTTATGAAGCCCCAAAACAAAAAATCAAGGTAAATCATACTGAATCATTTAATCAGTTAAATCTCAGTTCAAGACAACATCATAGAAAATCATTTAATCAGCTTAATCAAAGTTCAGACAAGTTCATGGATCACAACCCTTGGGAAGCCGATCAGGAACCCCAACAACAATACCTAAGCGGTGCGGCACCCGCACCCAACCCCCGCAAGAGCGCATCTGCCTGGGATATTCAGTATCGCCGTATCCTCCAGGTATGGCCATGGATGCTTCCCTCCGGATTGCTGTTTTTGGCAGTGGCCTGGTTTTACCTTCGTTATCAGAATGATATTTACAGCGTCAGCTCCAGTATCGTTATCCAGGATCAGTCTGCCCTGCAGGCTGCTAATTATTTTGCCAGCAAAGACCCCATCAACGATAATATTGCACGGTTAAAATCTCCCACGCTGATGAAAAGAGTGGTGGATACCTTAGGGTTGCAATATCAGGGGGTTGTGCGAGGCACGATTAAAACGCGTGAAATTTATTCGGATGTAAAATGGCAAGTGCTGAATCGTGCTCCGGGAACCTATGCAGGTCTTTCTTTTGATGTGGAGAGAATAGGAGAAAGAGGTTTTAAATGGAAATCGGGCAACCAAACGGGAACGGCTTCCTGGGGTATTCCATTTCTCATTGGGAAAGATCAGGTGGTATTGACTAAAAAAATCAATCGTCTTCCCCCCAAATTTCACTGCTATGAAGTGGATCCCTGGACTGAAGCCTTTAGCCTGGTAACCGGCATTTCTCTTACCGGTTCCAGAATCAGCAATGTGGTGGATATGAAAATGGAAATGTGGGAACCTCAAAAAGGGGTGGACGTATTGAATACCCTGATTCAGACGTATAACTATTCTTTGCTGCAGGAAAGAAGAAAATCGCAGGAGCAGGCACTCCGTTTTATTGGGGAGCGTTTAGAACCCCTGGCCAATTCGCTCGATTCCATTGAAATGGCACTGGCACAGTTCAAGGCAGATAAGGGGGTAATTTTAAGTGGGGGATATTTAAGTAAATACATAGGATTTGATGATGAGAAGTGGAATTTTTTGCAACAACAGGCAATCCTCAATTCTTCTGAAACTTTTTTGCGCAATCCCAATACCAAAAAAAATCAAATTGCTTTGCCCGGAGTGCCGGACGGAACGACCCAGGAATTAATTACCCGTTTGCTTTCCTTATGGGAAGAACGACAAAAACTAGCCCTTACGGTAACTGAAAAAAATCCCAAACTCAAACTGCTGGATAAACAAATTGATGAGGTAAGGGAAAATCTGGATGTGCAATTGAAAAATTATAAAAATATCAATTCTATTTCTGAAGACTTTTTAAACAAACGCCAGTCGGATGCAGAGCAGAAATACCGCTTGTCTCCCTTTGAAGAGAAAAAACTGAATGAAATGCTACGCTTGCAACAGATTCGGCTTGAACAGTTCCTCGACCTTTTGAAGAAAAATGAAGAAGCCGGTATTGCAGTGGCGAGTGTGTCGGTGGAAACCTTTATTATTCGTCCCGCTTTATTGCCTAATATCCCAATTGCACCCAATCGCACTCAAATCAAACTCACTGCTTTTCTTATCGGCATTTGGTTGCCCTTTCTGATTGCCTTGATCGTAGAATTCCTCAACAACAAAATTGTGAGCAGGAATCAATTGCAGCAAATGCTCACTCCCCCCGTGCTGGCAGAGTTGGATCTGGTGTCCAATTCTGCGGATATCATGCATATCAAACGTCGCGATCGCAGCATCTTCGGAGAGCAGGTGCGCAGCCTGCGTACTGCCCTGCGCTACTATGCCAAAGAGGATAAGCCCTTTCACGTATTGTTAACTTCCAGCATGAGCGGGGAGGGGAAGACTTTTATCTCCGCCAATCTGGCCAGCAGTTTTGCCTTACAGGGTAAAAGGGTGGCGCTGCTGGAGTTCGATCTTCGTCGTCCAAAACTGAGTAAACGATTCGGATATAATGAAAAACAGGGAATTTCAACGGTGCTGATAGGGAAAAATGATCCATCTGAAATTCCCATCAGGATATCCGATGATGGACACCTGGATCTTTTCCCGGCCGGACCTATTCCCCCCAACCCTTCCGAATTACTTTCCTCTGAAAAGATGAATGAATTCAAAACCTATTTGGATGCCAACTACGACATCATCATCATGGATACTCCTCCCAATGGTATCGTGTCCGACGCACAACTGTTACAAGACTGGACGAATATCACCCTGGTGATTACCCGTTTCCGCCAAACCCTCCGCGAGCAGGTAAGGGATATTGAAGAATGGCATAACGCAGGTCAATTCAAGCCGATGGCTATTATCTTCAATGGGGTTACAGTAAAAGGGTACTATGGTTACAAATACAGCTACTACTACACTAAGCGCAAGTACGGGTATAAATATTACTCGGGAGAGGAGAAGATTGAAGGAACGTAATGGAGGACGTATCCCCCTCTTCGAGGGGGATACGTCACATACCAAAAAAATATCATCAATAAAACAATGCACCCCCCAACGAATAACGAACAACGAACAACGATTTTCCTCACCGGCACCGCCGGCTTCATCGGCTTCCACCTTGCCAATAAGCTCCTGAGCAAAGGCTACCAGGTAACCGGCTACGATAATATCAACGACTATTATGATGTCAATCTGAAGCTGGCGAGATTGAGAGAGGCAGGGATAGATACCAATCAGATCGAAGAAGGGAAGGAGATTATTTCCTCCAAGCCGAATTATCGCTTTGTAAAGGGTGATTTACAGGACAAGGCATTGATTGATCGACTCTTCGCAGAGAACAAATATGATGTGGTCATCAACCTCGCAGCGCAGGCAGGAGTGCGGTATTCACTTACCAATCCCTATGCTTATACCGAAAGCAATATCACCGGCTTTCTGAACATACTCGAAGCCTGCCGGTATAATGGTACCAAGCATTTGCTCTATGCCAGCTCCTCCAGCGTATATGGCTTAAATACCAGGATGCCGTTGGATGAAGAGCAAACCACCGATCACCCCATGAGTTTGTATGCCGCCACCAAGAAAGCCAATGAGCTGATGGCGCATACTTATAGCCATTTATATGGATTGCCTACTACCGGACTCCGTTTTTTCACCGTGTACGGTCCCTGGGGACGACCCGATATGGCGTTATTTTTATTTACCAAAGCCATGCTGAAAGGAGAGGCCATCAATTTATTCAATGAAGGCAAGATGATTCGTGATTTTACCTATGTGGAGGATATTGTAGAATCCATTTGTCGCCTGGTGCCCTTGACACCCACCCGTAACGAAGGATGGGATGCTGATAGTGCACCCACCCCCAGTTCCTCTGCACCCTTCAGGTTGTTGAATATCGGCAACAGTAATCCCGTTCCCCTGAGCAGTTATGTCGGAGCCATTGAAAAAGAGCTCGGCATTGCATCAAAAAAGAATCTGATGCCCATGCAGCCCGGCGATGTGCCCGCCACCCACGCCAACTGCACTGCGCTCGAAACCCTTACCGGCTACCGCCCGCAGGTAAAAGTTGAAGAGGGGGTGAAGGAGTTTGTGAGGTGGTATCGGAAGTTTTATCAGTTGTAGGGGAGAAGTTGTAGGTTGTATGTTGTAGGTTGTAGGTTGTATGTTGTAGGTTGTAGGTTTGTTTTACCGTTAACAGCTAACCGCTAACAGAATTTTCTTTTAAGTTTAACTTTTGATTCATTACTGTCTTGGGAACATTAAAATGTGAAGTCTTTTAAAAAATAAACGATATCTTTTGATGTTTGATTATTTCACGCAAAGGTCGCAAAGAGGCAAAGCTCTCAAAGAACGTCATGTTGAGCGATATCGAAACATCTCATAAATCGAAGCGTTCTAAATCGGGAGATCCTTCGCTTACGCTCAGGATGACGCTACCAAAATGTGTGGCGCCGGCATCAGGAGATTCGATCAGGTGCCACATTCCATATTAAATGTTGATCTTCAACATTAATACAATATTTGCCAGCCGGAAAATCTAAACGAACCCATTTGGCTAAAATCAACCCTAGGAAATGCTTTAATTTATGACAGTAAAAGAACTAATAGACAAGCTATCTCAATTAGATCCTAATTTACAAATATTTATAAATGGCTATGAAGGTGGATACAAAGATGTAAAAGACATATCTAATATAGAAGAAATTGCATTAAATGTTCACGAATTTGAATGGATGGGGCCACATGAATTAGTAAAAAATAAATACTATGTAAAAGATAAATCTGAGTATGAAATTGTAAAAGGTATAATTATATGATCTGAATTAACCAAACTTGAATTTATTTCTATACTTTGGAAGAATGAAAAATATTACCAAAAATCAAGCAGAAAATACTTTGAAACTTTTTGAGTCGGATTTTGAAAAATATTGTTTTGTTTCGTATTCAAAATAGCCCATCAATAAATCAGCTTAATCACAGTTCAGCCATCAATTTTCAATACCATGGCAGGCAGGCGAAAAAAAACTGATCAGGAATCGAAGCCAGATATTAAATTTTATGACGAAGAATTTCTGTCCAGAAAATTAGGTATTGATAGAAGAACTTTTCATCGAGAAGTGAAACCGATAATTATCTCAGACTTTCCAGAAATCCTTAAAGAAATTGGAAGCGAAAATCCGGATATTGGCTTGGATTCTGAGGATAAATTATACCTGGGTAACAGTAGTCATACTATTGTAAAGCCTACAGGTCTCAGTATTTTTGATTATATTTGACATAATGATTGAAAAAGCATTTATAGATATTCAATTCAAAGGTAAACTACTGTCTCCCAATGCTTTGGCTGAAAAAGTAAATTTGCCTATTGAAACGCTGGTTTCAAGTGGTGAGTTAGGAAAAGTCGGTAGGTATAAGGGTAAACCAATGCCCTATGGAATAGGTCTGTTAAAAATTAAACCTGACATAGAAACAGTAAACAAATATTCTGATATTCTTTTAAAGAATAAATCAAAATTAAAAAAGTACCATGTTGATGAAATAATTTTCGATGTTGATGCAAACTCGGAAGAGTTAGAAAATTTTTCTATTTCCAGTAGTCTTTTAAAAAAACTTTCTGCGCTAAACGCCAAAATTCAATTTTATAATCATGATATGGCAAAAGATGATTTTTCACTTTTAATTGATAAAATCATCACTAAAGTTTCAACTTTTACATATCCAAATAAGAAAAAAATTAGAGACTTTTTTCAAGAAACAGCGTCCACTATTGAATCTGCACATATCAAACCGGAATACGTTTACGCAATGATTATTTCATATTTGGAAAACAGCCAAGGTCGTAAAAAAATTTCCAAAAAGTCATTTGAGCAAAATGCTCAAGAGTTTGAGAATATTTAACTTCATAGCTCATCAATAAATCAGCTTAATCACAGTTCAGACGAATGCGGTTATCTGTTGAGGGTTAACCGCTAACCGCTAACAGAATTTTCTTTTAAGTTTAACTTTTGA
>JAGWWM010000060.1 GCA_018970395.1 Bacteroidota bacterium | reverse complement strand
AAAAAAGAGAATTAAAAATTTGAATGGATGAGTAGTATAATCTTTAGATTGATACAGAAATGAGGGCTTGTAGCAACCAAAATTGCTAAATTTGAACATCGCTCACAAGGAAAAACTTTTTAAAAGATGAAAAATCAAATTTTCCCCGGACAGCAATGGTTTACGCCTTTCCATATTATTTTTTAATCCAGGAAATCCATTGGGGCAGTCGGTTTATGCGCAGTGCCGGGTAATGGATAGATTGCGCTCCGAACCCCCCGTAGAAGAAAGCTAAAGATTCAACATCACTTCCCTCAAAATCAAGATAAGTTGAAGATTGTTGATGTTCCTGAATAAAGGCATCGAGTAAAAAATGAGCTGCGCCGCAGGTTCTACCCTCCTCTGTAGAACCTGCCAGAATATAATACCAGTATTGCTTGTCATGAAAAAAAACCGCTGCCGAAAGTAGTTTTCCCTCTTGATTTTTAACCCCGCGTATTTCGGCAGCGGATCGTTCTGCCGCTGCCAGATACAACCTTTCAAAACGTTGCCAGTCTGCCTTTCGAATGGCAGATTTGTCTTTCACCGTGTCGGCAGCCATCGCAATCACCGCTCCAATATCTGCATCCTTATCAATCTCCAGCTTCGCCTGAATCGCCTTCTTGATCTTCCTTTTGTGATGAACAGAATAAGATTGTTGCAGTTCACTGTAAGAGGAGTTAAGCGATAGTAAAAAATTCCGTCTTTCTTTAATAGGATAATGCAAACCCGTCATCTGATTTTCTCTGTTCAGACAAATATCGATGTATTTGAAACGAGCAGGGATATGATTTAAAAAATCCTTGCACAATTGCTCATTGATGATGGCATCGGAGAAGACACCCAGCTCGGCACAGAAATAGGGCTGATATAAATAATCAACTCCCCATTTTCGTCTTGCAGTCAATGGCATCACCGCTTCATAATCATTCAGCACCAGTGCCTCCCAATCGGGAGCGGCTTCATTGAGATACCAGGCATAGGCATAGATAAGTCCATTCCTCGAACGACGAATGCAGGCATCCCATTGTTCAGTATCAATCTGATGGTGTAGTAAATGACGAATTCCGGACATTAATGCGGCAGACGTTTATCAATTTGCTTTAAAGATAAGTTTTGGATGTCAATACTGAAAGAAATCGTATTCAACCATTTGTTGTCTGTATAGATACTATTCACGTATTCGCGATATACTTTGCTGTACAGAAGAGGAACATAAATCTGGATAAGGTTATTTGCCAATGAAAGCTGGAATCCTGCATTATACAACATTTTACTTCCGGTGTATCCGGTCTGCCAGGCCGGAGCAGAGGTACCGATATCCAGAAAAACCTTCAGCGGAATGCGAACCGGCAACACCTTCAGGATATTGTAATTTTCGGGGATATCCGTCACGAAATTCAATGCCATCAGCCAATCATCCGTCTTACCGATTTTATTGGCGAGCAGATCGGTTCTAAGTTTGAAGCCACCGTCGCGCATCATGATTTGGCGACTGGTCCACCCTTCAAATTCATTTCTACCGATAAAGTAATTGCTGTAAGTATAATCTTCATTGCCTCGAGGTCCGGTCATGTTGAGATGATATGGTAATGTTTGAAAAGCACGCATCCTATTTCTTCCCTGATTGTAAATAAACTTGCCTGCGAAGAGACGAATTTGTAATCCTTCTTTGGCGTTGTAATTGAAAAAATAATTTCCGGTGAAGGTAAGACGGGTAAACTCACGCATACTTTCCGCCATAGCGACAGCCCTGTAAGGATAGAGCGCGCGGTGATTGGCCACCACGAATTGCAATTGATGCAGCACCTGCGAAAGACGGGGTTGTTCTACTTTGAGGAAACGGTTGCCATTGGGAAAAGTATCGGAGCGGAAGCGGAAGCGATCCTGTTGGAGGAAGTAGGTTTTCCAGAGGATGAATTTTTCGCGGGTGCTGCTGGGGTTTGTTTCTCTGAACACCCACTTCACCGCCGGCACCCAGTTGTGGTAGCCATTGATGAACCTGTTGCCGGCGGTGTCGGTAAAATCATTCTGACTAAACCGCATCGTAGATAAAGAAACCTGTACTCTGGAAAAAATTGTAGCGGGGTAAAAAGTGTAAGATAGCCGACCGGCAAAATTAAGTTCACCACTTTCCCGTCCATACAAAGGGGCCACCATCCATTGAAAGTGCGCAGGTGGAAGATTATAATTGGTCAATAACCCGCCCAACATAACCCCATCATATTGATTGTATCCTGCAAGGGGCAGTATATAAACAGGATTCCTCACTTTATCGGGATTGCCCGGGAAAAATCTGAATGCAAACTGTCTATTATACTTCCTCGGCAAAGCTCCCTTTTGATCAAAATAACCGATCAATGTATCCAAAGAAATCGATGCTGTTTTACTCAATGTATTCCACAAATCTTCAGGATATGTATGGCGATACTGATGACGATTACAATATGCTTTTATCGTACTGTCAAACGACTTCCTCCCCACCCTATCCGCTATTCGATCAAAAAGCTGTGCCGCTTTATAAGAAGCGCTCAGATGATAATTGGCAGAACTAAACTCCGGTGCCGGTAGATTTACGGGTTGATCCAGGCCTGTTCTTTCATAAGTCTGCAACACAATTTCATCCCAATTCAATAGAGGGAAAATAGTTTTTGGGGGCTTAACAGGCTGCATTAGTTTTTTTTCATAATAAGCATTCAATCCTTCACTCATCCAGGCATATTCCCGCTGATTATTCGCCACCATACCGGAAAACCATTGATAGCCTACTCCCCTGTTAATATACTGCTTCCATTCTTTAGCAGATCCGACAGAAGGGATTGTCAACACACAAGGATAAGATTTTACGCTTTCGTTGAAGAACGGAATGGCTACAACCGACAAATGATTGTATCCGTAAGTGCCAATCAGATTACTTCTGACGCGAACGGCTTCCTTGATATCCTCCATGGTCTTCTTGATGGATTTTTTTGGCTCGGGTGTATATGACAACTGCAGTTGCAGCCACCTTCCATCCGGAAGCATCAAAGAATCCCTTTCCTCCATCCAGGATGAAGAAGCAAACCAAACGAAATCATGAATATTATTCTGACGAAATACCAGTCGCTGCGACGGCTTATTATTCCCGACTTTTTCTTCCAAAATACCGCTCGTGACTACTTTATATTTTTCGGGAAGGGTAATTGCTACTTCATAATCTCCAAATTCCCCATAAGCTCCTCCCTGTTCCAAAAAGGGCATCGAATGCCAGCCCCGCTCATCATACACAGCCGGTTTAGGATACCATTGGGTAATCTGGTAGGTTTTTCCCCTGTGACCACTGCCTGAAAAATTATAGGGAAGCTGAACATGGAAGGGAGTAGTTATCCGGATGGAACTTCCGGGCAATAGCGAATTAGGTAATCTTAGTTTTACAATATCAATATGCTCCGGATGATCTTCTGTCTGTACAGCCACTTCGTTGACCCTGAAATCAAGCCGATTGATATATCCCTTTTCGCTGTTATCAGAGAAATAAAAATCAAGTTTGCCATTCTCCAGCAACTGATCGCTGTAGGCCGTCTGATCGTTTTTAAAGGCATTCGGCCAAAGATGAAGCCAGATATAAGTAAGGGTATCAGGAGATTGATTAAAATAATCTAAAGTAAGAAAACCATCCAGGGTATGATCGGCATCGTTGAGCTGAACTTCTATTTTATAGCTTGTCTTTTGCTGTCGGTAAGGTTGAGCAGTAGTTGTAAAAAACAAAAAAAGAAAAATAATGGTTGTCAACAATTTCATGAAGTAGTTTTTCAAAAAGGAATTATTAAACCCCTGTATCAAATTAAAAAACCCCTTGGAATCAAGGGGTTTAAGCGGACCGGACGGGACTCGAACCCGCGACCTCTGCCGTGACAGGGCAGCATTCTAACCAACTGAACTACCGATCCAATTTGGGAGTGCAAATATAGGATAATCTGATCTTTTTTTTCAAAATAATTCTTGATGAAATTTGCAATTTTAATTTTCCCGCTATTCATTAAGTATATTTGCGCTCCTTAAAAATTATGCTTAAAATCGGACTTTTTGGAGTAGGTCATCTGGGTAAAATTCACCTTAAAAACTGGCTGGATATTAAAGAGGCACAGGTAGTTGGATTTTATGACCCCAACGATCAACAGGCTGCGGAGATTGAACTTCAATACGGAATACCCCGCTTTAAAGAGGTATCCGATTTGATTGAAGTGATTGATGCCGCCGATATTGTAGCGCCTACTGATCATCATTTTTCCCTTTCTGAAAAAGCGCTCAAAAACGGAAAACATGTTTTTGTTGAAAAACCCATGTGCGATACCATGGAGCAGGCAAAAGCATTAGTCAAACTTGCCCACGAAGCAAAAGTGAAATTTCAGGTAGGGCATGTAGAAAGATTTAATCCTGCGCTGCTTTCCATTCAGCATTTACCGATAGATCCTATGTTCATTGAAGTACACCGACTGGCACAATTTAACCCAAGAGGTACGGAAGTAAGCGTTATTCTGGATCTGATGATTCACGACATTGATATTGTCCTGATGCTGGTCAATAGCGAGGTCAAACAAATTCACGCCAACGGAGTAGCAGTAATGACAAGCACGCCCGACATTGCCAACGTGCGGATTGAATTCAATAATGGCTGCGTTGCCAACCTCACCAGCAGCAGAATCAGCATGAAGAAAATGAGAAAGATGAGGCTTTTTCAGCGAGACGCCTATATCGGACTGGATTTCCTGGAAAAAAGATCTGAAATCATTCGGCTTAATGCTGAAGAAACACCAGCTTCCTTACAATTTGATATTACCACCAAAGAAGGCACGAAAAATATTTCAGTATTTCATCCACCGGTAAATGACTCCAATGCGATTCGATTGGAACTGGAACATTTTACGCAAGCCATTTTAAATAACTCTAAAGTACCCGTGAATGAAATAGATGGTTATCGCGCAATGGAAATCGCCCATCAGATACTGTATCAAATTCAAAAAAGTACATTAGTGTAATATGGGGTACAATAACCGATTCCATATCATTCGCTATGTTATTTCCGATTGGTTTTCTGCTGCCATTACATGGGTATTATTCTATACCCTTAGAAAATTCATTCTTCACGAAGACACTGACTTACTGAAGACTCTTACTGAGCTAAGACTTTGGGCCGGGATGTTAATCATCCCCCTTTGCTGGCTTGTTCTTTATCATTTGGGGGGCACCTATCGTAACCTCTATGCTAAATCCAGATTCCAGGAACTTACCAATACTTTTCTTGGTACACTTTTGGGTACCCTTATTATGTTTTTCTCTATTCTGCTGGACGACCAAATTGACAATCACACGCTCTATTACACCGAATTTTTCGTTTTGTTTTCACTCCAGTTTGCTTTTACCTGGTTTTTCAGATGGCTTATCCTCAACAACATAAAAAATCAATTTCTCTCCGGCACCGTCAAAATCAATACCCTCATTGTCGGCTCCGGCAATAAAGCAGTAAATCTGCATAAGGATCTCGCAAATGCAAAAGAGATACATGGCCATTATCTTTCCGGCTACCTGAGTGTTTCCAATAGACAAAATAGCACTTTAGAAAAATTTATCCCTTCTCTTGGAAATGCCGGTGAACTTTTTGATGTAGTAAAAAAAAATTCGATTGAACAAGTCATTTTTGCCTTGGAAAGTGAGGAAGAGCACCTGCTTGAGTCGTACTTAAACATCCTTAGTGAGGCAGATGTTCAAATTAAACTTCTTCCAAATACACTTTCTATTTTATCCGGCTCTGTGAAAGCCGGCAATGTGATGGGAATCGTATTGGTCGAATTGCACAACGGCATGATGAGTGAATGGCAACAAAACATCAAAAGACTCATTGATGTAGCCATCTCTCTTTTCGCACTACTGCTATTGTCTCCTGTCATGCTTTTTATTGCCCTGAAAGTAAGATTATCTTCAAAAGGTCCCATTTTTTACAGACAAGAGCGAATCGGATTGAAAGGGAAACCTTTTTACATTATTAAATTCAGATCCATGTTTACCGACGCAGAGTCAAATGGACCTGCACTGTCCTCTGAAAATGATCAAAGAATCACAAAATGGGGAAAGATTATGAGAAAGTGGCGACTGGATGAATTGCCTCAATTTTATAATATCCTTAAAGGAGATATGAGTTTGGTAGGCCCTCGCCCAGAAAGAAGATTTTTTATTGACCAGATCATTCCTGAAGCTCCCTATTACCGCTATCTCTTAAAAGTAAAACCCGGATTAACTTCTTGGGGAATGGTCAAATTTGGCTATGCGGAAAACGTAGAGCAAATGATCGAAAGAAGTAAATACGATTTAGTCTATATTGAAAATATCTCCCTTGCGCTGGATTTTAAAATCATGATTTACACTTTCAGAATCATCTTCCTCGGCGTAGGACGCTAAAGAGATCTATTTCCCCCTTTCATTGTACCTCTTATTGCATTGAATTACAATGCAAATGAATAGCTTTCTGCATGATGAATAAGGGTGAACCCTTATATTCAAAAGGATTGGGTTTTATCTTATGGCAAACCTAAATTGTGGTATTAATTTTACTATAGCATCAAACCCAAAGTACCCGGCGAGATGCAAAACCCTAAAATCCGTCCGTTATGAAAAATTTTTTACTCATCGCCCTTTCCCTGATTGTTCTTGATTGCTCAGCTCAATTGAGCCTTACCAAAAAGAACAAATCCAATCCTCAGATTAATCATCAGGTTGACAGCTTGAAGAAATCTTTCATGCAAGAAGGATTCCTGTTACTCAAAGAAACCCGCATCAACATGCAAAGTGAAAACGAGGTGCCGGTGGTAATGCCCCTTAAAGAGGGCGAATGGTATCAAATCGTTTATGTAGGCGAACCAAGCAGTGAAAAATTAGAAGTTTCCATGTTCGACTATATGGAAAAAGAAGTATATCATAAACAATCAGTGAATAATACTCCAGGTAACATTATAAGTTATGACTTCCAACCGAATAATACAGAATGGCATATGATTAAGCCATTACAGGTAAATCAAGAGAAAAAAGAGTGCACCGGCTATATCATGTTGCTGAAAAAAGTGAAAGGATCTGAGCCCCTGGCTTCTCTGTAAAAAATTACGTTTTGGTTTTATCAGGTTATATCCGACCCCGGTTTCTACCGGGGTTTATTTTTATTAACCTGAGCCCATTTACGCTTTAGCCAACGCCTGTTCAATATCCGCAATAATATCATTCACATGTTCTAAACCCACCGAGATGCGTACCAGTCCTTCCGTAATGCCTACCGCTTTCTTTTCTTCCGAACTCAGCTTGGAATGCGTAGTGGAAGCAGGATGAGAAGCGATGGTTCGGGAATCACCCAAATTATTTGTCACACTCAACAAACGCAGCGCATTCAGGAAATTTCTGCCGGATGGCAACCCTCCTTTCAATTCAAAAGTCACAATACCGCCTCCATTACTCATTTGTTTTTTAGCAATTTCATATTGTGGATGAGAAGGCAAGTAAGGATATTTTACCCAGGACAACTTAGCATGTCCTTCAAAATGCTTTGCCAGTTGTAAAGCGTTGGCAGCATGTTTATCCATTCTTACAAACAAGGTCTCCAGACTTTTTGTCAACAACCAGGCATTAAAAGGACTCATGGAAGGTCCGGCATTTCGCACGAAAAGATACAGCGGATGTATGAGTTCTTTTTTACCAACCACTACTCCACCCAGAACCCTTCCCTGTCCATCCATGAATTTTGTAGCGGAATGAATCACCAGATCCGCCCCAAACCTGAAAGGAAGCTGAACGGCAGGGGTAGCAAAACAATTGTCCACCACAAACAAGATATTATGCTTTTTGCATAAAGCAGCAACATGTTCCATATCCAGAATATCCAATCCCGGATTAGAAGGCGTTTCCACATAAAGCATTTTCGTATTGGGGCGTATCAGTGCAGCAATTTCTTCCGGCTTATTCATGTCAAAATAAGTAGA
>JAGWWM010000019.1 GCA_018970395.1 Bacteroidota bacterium | reverse complement strand
TCGTCTCAGAAGGACGTGCCGTAGGACGTGCCGTCGTCGCATTCGTCAGCGTTGCTGTAGGCGTCCATGATATCGTTACACTACCCCCCGATGTAGAAGGCAAGGCCGTACCATTCAATACCACCGACTGACCCTCCTCTATGCGCTTGTCAGGACCTGCATTCACCGTCGGTGGCGGCACTATCGTTACTGCTACCGGCAAGCGATTACTCTCGCACTTGCCCGCCTCTCGCTGCGTTACATAATACGTGTAATCAAATGGAATAATCGTCACAGGCAACGGCGCCGTTGGACTGCCCACACCGCCTACTGCCTGATCATACCACAATACATTCAAGCCCGTCGCCTCCAGTGGCCCAGAAGGCACTTCATCCACGCAATACACATAAGGATCGCCCGTTACTACCGGCAGTAAGGACACATCTCTCAACTCTATCGTTCCCGTTGCAAAGGCAGTGCCACCGCAACGACCATTCACCGGTATTGAATAACTATAAACGTCCGGCGCTGCCAGGGGTGTTCCGCTCAGCCATACCGTATCTCCGCGCAGCTGTACCGTTACACCCAACGGCAAGCCCGTCGGTGTACCGATGCTTGCAGCCAGATCCGTTACATGATACCAATCCGGAAGCGCATTGCCAATGCAGGCTTCGGGCAATGTTACTGAAGCTGCTCCTACCGTCAATATATCCTTCACCTCTATCGTATCCTTGATCGTTTGTGTGCCGCACCTCCCCACTACCTCTATCTCATAGATAAACTTACCCGGCTGCAGTGGCGTGCCGCTGATCACCAGTTCTCCGCTTACCGCATCTAACTCAGGATTGACCCCCAACGGTAAGCCGCCTTTGTTATTCAAACCCCTGGCGCCCTTTGTCGTATAGCGGATCTCCTGCATTAAGGTATTCACGCAAGGATTGACAATCGGGGCTTTTAATTCTACCGATAAACCTTCTTCTATCGTAATTGTACCTTTTGCCTTTACATCACCGCAGCCTCCTATCAGTGGAATCTCATAACTAAACGTGCCAAATACGCTCGGCGTACCGCTGATCAGTACCTCGCCCAAAGAATAAGACGCTTCCAGTCCTGCAGGCAAGCCCGTCGGAACTCCAATGCCCGTCGCATTCGTCGTAGCGTGGCGGATAGCATTCGTCAGCGATTGCTGCTCGCAGATCAGCACCGGTATATCCTGTGCCGCGCCTACCGTCATCAAATCCGTTACAACAATCTTACCCTTTGCAAAACTATTAGCGTCTGCGCAGCCGCCCAGCAGCTCTATCGTATAATCATAACTGCCCACTTTCAATGGAATACCGCTCACAATAATCGTTGAGTCTGGTCTGTTCAAATTCGCATTCACACCAGGAGGTAGTCCGCTGACCACTCCAAGTCCCGATACACCGCCAAACACCTTATGGCGGATGTTCAATGAAACACCTCCGTTATAACAAACCGTGAACAGTCCCGATGGTGCTTCTGCACCCATCAGTTTATTAATCTTGATTGTACCTTCTGCCGCAGCATTACCGCATCCCCCCAGTAGTGGAATACTATACTTGTATTCTCCGGGCTCTGTGGCTATCCCGCTAATGGTAATCACATCACTAGCCCAGCTAGCGCTTACGCCCGGAGGTAATCCATTCTTGCCCGCTATCCCATCACTCGCAATACCGGTAGCTACTGTTGTGCTGTGTGTAATATTCACCCCTACAGGATCATTGATACAAAGCTCCGTAGCGCCTGATCCCACCGTTACCGTGCGAAGCGCTTCCACCGTAATCGTACCCCCTGCATTCAAACTACCGCAGCCGCTATTGACCGGAATACTGTAAGTAAACACCCCCGTCAGGGTTGGAGTACCCCTGAGCGTGATCACATCATTTAAAAAGTTTGCGCTCACACCCGGTGGTAATCCATTCACACCGCTCGCATCCCCATCACCCGCAATACCAGAAGCCCCCGTCGTCACAAACGTCACCTCCTCCATCAACGAATCTATACATACAAATACACTTGAATTAGAAGGAGCAGTGAGCGTGGTGCCCGCAGTCACAATTACATTAAATGTTGCGCTTGCTGTACAAATCGCGCCAGGAGTACCCGAGCTTACCTCGTATTTGATCTTAGCCGTACCGGCAGCAACACCTGTTACCACACCGGACGCATCAACAGAAGCAATATTGGGATTTAATGAAGTCCAGCTGCCGCCAGGATCTCCACCGATTGAACTCAAAGTAGTAGTACCCCCAATACAAATAGAGGCATTGCCCGTGATTGTGCCGGGGTTGGGTGTAGTGCAGGCAACTGCTTTGCAGGCTGTAGGACCATTGGTGCCGGCACTAAAACAAGTTCCACCTAAAGGTGTTACTGTTAAAAACACTTCATCATTGGGACTCAATCCGTTAATTGTATATGGAGCAGTAATAGCCGGTGCGGGAATCGGAGTGCCTCCATTAATGGTGTAGGTCGCATCATAACCCGTAGCTCCCGATAACGGATTCCATCCAAAAGTAACGGATGAGTTATTGGAAGAGAGGCAGGTAACCGTAGGACTTACAGAGGTATTCACGGTAACAGATGTGGTAGCAGAATTGCTGGAGCATCCGTTAGCAGTAGCCGTTACAGAGTAAGTACCCGACATGGCTGTAGTAGCGGCTGTACTAACTGTAGGATTTTGAGTAGTTGAAGTATAACCGGGTCCGGACCAGGCAAACGAAGCGCCGGCAATGGAAGAAGTAGCAGTCAATGAAAGAGTTGAACCAACACAAACAGAACCATTGCTGGATGCAGTTGCGATTGGTTTGGGTTTAACGATGATTATTCCTGTCGCATTGATACCTGTACAAGTAGCTCCGGTTACAGGAATCGTATAATTAAAAGTCCCTGTCACTGTTGGAGTCCCGCTGATTGAAATACTATTGGATGCCGGAACCCAGGCTGCTGTCACCCCGGTCGGTAAACCCGTAGCTGCACCAATGCCGGTTGCACCAGAAGTGGTATGCGTAATAGGAGCAGATAGCGCTGCATTGGTACAGGCATTCGTAGTAGTGCCGGCAGAAACGCTGCAACAGCTGGCAGAAGGAGTAATGGTAACACTTGCAGAAGGGGTACAGGTCGTGGTTGAAGGAGGTGAGGTAAAACTAATATCATCCAGTGCAAAATCATTTCCATTGTCGTTTAGCACACGATTAAAAATGCAGATATCCGCCACTGTATTGGTTCCTGAATTCCAAGTATAGGTTCGTGGTTCCCACGAACAGGCAAATTGAGGCGCTAATTGGGGGTTGGTTGCTGAGCTTAAAGGCACCCCGTTGATCTGCACTTCCAGATTTGCTGAGGGTTTATTGCCTGCACGATCTACCAGTGACTGAACATGGTAAGTGAACGTGTAGGTCTCTCCTGCTTTAACCGGCACTTTCTGGCACCACACTTTATCATTGGCAATGGTTGATCCGTCGAACACCATCATATTTCCGGTTCCTCCTCGGGCAAGTGCACAGAAGGAAAATCCGGTATAAAATGCAAACGCGCTTTGAGTAATACCATAAGCACGCTGCACCCCGCCTGAACCGGCGGAGAAAAATCTATAATCCGTATAAAAATCGGCATTTCCGCTGGAGAAATTACCATTATTAATCAAATCACGGGAGGGTATAGGAATAGAAGAAGAGGAAGTAACTTGATAAGTGGTGGTATTTGTAACGATGGCATTCAGCGAGGCGTTACTGGAAACAGGGGTAGTTGACGGAGGAACAGTCCAGGTGTAAGAGGCTCCAGCGGGAGCTCCCGAAGCGGTAAGGGCTATAGACTGTCCTGAACAAAAAGTGCCTGTAGGCGCACCGGTAATGGTAAGCCCGCCGGCAGCTTGAGTCAGTGTAACAGCTACGGGAGTCGTTACCGTACCATTGGCATCTCGGACACTAATATTGTAATTGCCGGGAGAGAGATTCTGGAAAATACCGGTTGTATTATTAAGCGTTACTCCGCCAGTTAGTAAATAGGTATATGGCTTTACGCCCCCTTTTCCATAAGCTGCAATAAAACCGTCATTGGCACCCGGACAGGAAATATTATTGGGAGAGAAAGATAAAGTGAGCGGCTGAACAGGGGGCAACAATTCAATATCATCAATAGCAAAATCGTTGCCGGCAAGACTCCCGTTCCAATTAAACATTTCAATCCTTACGCAAGCGTTGGTGGGAATGAACTGATAGGTTACTTTTTGCCAAGCAGCTCCGGGGGCGGGAGCAAATGGGCTTCCGGAAACAGGATTAAGAAATCCTTGACCTGATTGTCCTTGAACATTGTTCCATTTAATACCAATGTTTGCTACAGAGGCATTGGGAATTGAGGAATTATAGATGGATTTAATCCAGTAGCTGAAAGTATAGGTCACACCGGTTTGCAAGCCACAAATTTCACCGCTATTGTTGACTCTCCAGAAAAAAGGTTCCGGATTACCATTATTATTTATTCCGTCAACTATCATCATTTTCCCCGTACCTGTAGTGTGATCACCCATACTTATAAAGCTGGATGTGTTAAAAAGCTGAGGATTGGTTCCGATACCAAACTGTCGAACAGAAGTGTTACCCGTAGGAAGTATTAAGGTATAATCTGAAGAAAATCCAATCGCAATGCTTCCATCCCCTTGCTCAAAGTCCCCATTGTTGACTAAATTTTGAGCTGTAGCGAGAAAAAACTGAAACAAAAATAAAAGCGTATAAAAAAGAGGATGCCTGTAAATCAACCTTTTCATGCTGACAAGTTGTGAAAAACACTTTCAGCGTTGTACACCAACACAAAAAGTGGTAAGCTAATTGATAATGTTCGATTATTCGCGTAGCAATATTAATGTATTTTTCTATACGAATCTGTTAGTTTTAAGTGTACTAAATAGATATTTGAATTAAACAAAAAAAGCGTTACTCCCTTCCTTACGTTTACTTCGTAGGTATGAAGCACTTGGTAGAAGGGAAAGATTTTTACTACGATAAAGATGGGTATATGGTCTTTACCGCGCATTACCATTTAGAAAAAGGGTTTTGTTGCGGGCACGGCTGTCTGCACTGCCCCTTCGACTATGAGAACGTACCTCCTTCTCGTCGTAACTTACTCCTGAAAGAACGGAAACATGCCGGCAAAGAAAACAGCGATCAATAAAAATCGGTCTGACCTACCACCCACCCCTTATACTTTTTTTGAAGACGTATATGCCATAGTGCGACTGATCCCTTATGGCAGGGTAACCAGTTATGGTGCCATTGCAGCCTGCCTGGGCGCTCGTTCTTCAGCGCGCATGGTGGGTTGGGCGATGAATGCATCTCATACAGTTTTACCCTATGTGCCTGCACATCGTGTCGTCAATCGAGATGGCATTTTAAGCGGCAAGCATCATTTTTCTACGCCTACTGAAATGGAGGAATTATTGCGGTCGGAAGGCATTGAGGTCAGAGACAACCAGGTTGTTGATTTTGATCAAAAGTTTTGGGATCCTGCGCAAGAAGTTGGAGGTTGGAGGTTGTAGGTTCTTGAACCCGACAACAGCCACGATTACTCGTGGCGCACAACAAGACAACAGCGAAGCGGATAACAGCCGCTTCGGCGGCTTCTTGAATTTTCATTTTGCTCATAGTTGAATTGACTGTATTTTTGCCGCGGAGAGATGGCAGAGCGGTCGAATGCGGCGGTCTTGAAAACCGTTGACTGTAACAGGTCCGGGGGTTCGAATCCCTCTCTCTCCGCTGAAAACAGTTCGCAACTGTTCGAAAGTGTGTAAGTCCTTGATTTACACACTTTTTTTATTCTTTGAATTTCCGCCAATGTTCGTTTTTGACCGCCAACTGGGTTTCCTTCTGGTAACCCCTTTTCAAAAATCAAAAAGGGGTTACCAGTGTACGAACACCGGCGAACATTTGCGGACGGAGAATCATAGAAGTATCCTTGCTTTAACCAAAGTGGTAAAGTAATTTTGTAAAAAATGGGGGGCTCAATTATTCTAATTGCGCCTTATGTCGTCAAAAACAACTTTTAGTCTGGTTTTTTTCATCAACCGGTCTAAGGAAAAGAAAAACGGGGAATGTCCCGTGATGCTTCGCATCAACATTAACGGGGATAAAGTATCCCTTAGATTGAAACGCTTCATCGAACCAGAACGCTGGGATGCTGCTCGGTATCAAATGAAGGGCAGAACAGATGAAGCCAGGCTTTTCAATGATTACATTGAAGCCGTCAAAGTCAGAGCTCACAAAAAGTACAATGAGCTCCTTTCCGTCAAGGACGAAGTACTGGCAACTGACCTTCGTGATGCTATCGTAGGAACAAACTCCGCCAAAACCCGAATGCTCATAGAGAGCTGGGAAGAGCATGTGGAAGGCTTGAAAAAGCTTATCGGTAAGGAAACTAGCTATGCCACCTTCCAGAAGTACAACACCGCAAAGAACCACATGCGGAATTTTCTGATGAAGTATTACAAAACGGATGATGTTTCGCTTAAAGCGATTGATCACTACATGATTACCCAGTATTCCATGTACCTGAAAACGGAAATGGGATGCAATCACAACACCGCCACCAAGTTTTTACAGAATCTCAAACGGATTACTTGCTTGGCTATCCGACATGGCTGGCTGCTAAAAGATCCCTTTGCAGGTATTAGTCTAGGCATGAAGGAAGTCGATCGCCCTTATCTAACCGAAGATGAATTGAAGAAGCTCATGGAATTCAACTCCCCTTTTGATCGGCTAAATCGAGTGCGCGATTTCTTCGTTTTTTCCTGCTTTACAGGACTTGCCTACATTGATGTAAAAAAGCTCAAGCGAAGCGAGATTGAGCATAATGAAGGCGGCTACTGGATTCGTACACGCAGACAAAAGACCGGTGGTCGAGCGAATATCCCTTTGTTAAATATTCCCATGGAGATTATACGGAAGTATTGCATCTTGGAAGCTCTTGAACCGGAAGACACGGTAATACCTATGCTGAGTAATCAGAAAATCAATGCTTACTTAAAAGAACTAGCCGATTTATGTGGAATCGGAAAGTCATTATCATTCCATGTGGCACGACATACCTTCGCCACTACGGTAACCATGATGAATGGCGTGCCCATTGAAACGGTAAGTAAAATGCTTGGTCACAAGAACATCAACAGCACCCAGCACTACGCCCGAATTGTTGACCAAAAGGTTGGAGAAGATATGCTACTACTCTCCCAAAAATTAGGAACACGATTAACACTGGCAAACTAAAACGAAGCCCTGGAAAACCGGGGCTTTTTTGTGAACACTTACGAACGAATACGGAATGGAAAAAGAATTTAATTTACGATCCTATGGGTATTGCGAGCTTGCAATGCTCTACTTCCCTAATAGTAATAAAAGTAGTGCTAGCACTCAATTAAGTCGTTGGGTACGGCAAAATGAAAATTTGAAAAAGCAATTGGGAGAATTGGGATTTAAGCCAAGAAAAAAAATTTTAACGCCAAGCCAGGTTAAGTTGATTGTAGATTATTTGGGGGAGCCTTAACTGTTCTCAGCTAGACGCATGCAGGGATTTTTACTACTGAACATCCCAGGAAGCACTGAACTCCATATTTACTACTTTCCTGTCTTACGAAGCACTAAACCCCTGCTTGCGTATAGCCGATGTTAGTGGTTCGCCCTTTTTTCTCATTTCCAAAGTCTTTACAATACATCGCTGATTGTTTTAGGGTCTAATTGTCCTGTTTTCCATTGTTCAATTTTTTCCTCTACTTTGTCCATTGTTAATAAACCATCAATTTTCAATTCTGCTTTTTGTCCAAGAACCTTTGCTGATAAGGTTGAAACGATTTTACAAAGTTCTTCTACGACATGATCACGAAGTTTGATTTTGTTTTTACGGAATAATAGATGTCTATATATGCGATAAAAGCCGGAATATTTTTCCCCACCACCTTCTCTGTGATGCCAGTTGTATGTTTTTGTGATTTTCCATAGTTCTAAGTCGTGTAATCTTTGATGTTCAGTTAAGTTGTAGCCTGCTTGTCCTTGCAATGGATTAATTAAAAAATTCATCATTGGGCTTTGCATTGCTAACTCTCTAAATTCCTTGAGAAACTGAAGATATTTTACTTTTCCACCTAATGATTTAGGAAACTCAATTACAAAGCACTTTTCAAGAGGGATTTCTATTTTATTTTTTCCTAATTCTTGTGCTACGTCATCAGGTATAATTTGAGTTATTATTTCCCTTTTGATTTTAATATCCTTGCCATAAACAGTTTCAAGTTTGTAAAACTCTCTTTCACTTACATCTTTATATTTTACAAGTTCAAGAACTAAAAAGCCTCGATTAACTATGTGTTGAGCAATGTATTCTATTGTTTCTAAAATAATTTCATTAAAACTTGTACGAAAATGCTGTCTATATGAAGGAAGTATCTCATATAGTGATTTAATAATCTCCTTGTTGTCGGGGTCTAATTTACAAGTTATTAATTCTGATTTTGAGCCATAAATTGGAACTACATTACGCCCAAAATCTTCAATGAACATATGAGAATAGTGTTCAGGCGTATCATACGTATTTGTATAATACCTTATAGAAATTTTATCAGTTTCAGAAATCATACTCATCTGGCTAGGGATTATCAATGTTTCTAATCCAATGATTGAAAATTACTCTTTTTAATTTGCTAGTAGAATTTTTTGCATCAAGGAATGTGAATAGATATAGCTCAATAAACAATTCTGCTACATCGTAAAAATTATGGTGATATGGCTCTTCACTAACAAAAAGTCTAACAAGCATATCAGGAATATTACTAACTCTAATGTTCAATGATTCAGTTACATCTGATAAGGTTCTTTCTCTTTGGTGTTTTTCTGTGTAGTTAATTCCCGTTGCGTATAAGTTGGTTTTATAGTAGCTGTAATATGAAACTAACAATTCAATATTTTCTTTTGAAGGTAAAAATGATTCGTCCCAAGCCCTTTTCACTTCTTCCCAATAGTTTGGCAAATTATAAAGGACGGAATAAATGTAAGCGTAACCACTTATTTCCATTGGGTCAAGCAATGCCTGATATGAAATGTTTTGTGGTCTATCATAATGTTTAAAATCCTTATTTATGTTCCCAAAAGCGATAATTGAAGATTTGAGAAATGGTGCAAAACATTTTTGAAATAAATCAAATTGATTTCTCCTATAACTTTCGTTCAACTTGTTTGAAAGAATAGAGTAAGAATGAGCAAAAACATCCGGAAATTGATTATTCCACTTCACTAATGCCATCTTTTCAATATTTTTTGAAATAATAGATAGGCATTCGTTCTCGTATTTTATCAGTGTAACTTCAATTTCACCAAAATTTGGTTTAGTCCAAACAAACTCTCCTTTACATACTTCAATTTTATCAATGTCTTCAAGTGTTTGCTTTATAAAGACAATTCTATAATTCAGTTTATGAAGTATTTCAAGTCCAATTTGTGCTGTAAAAGTTGACAACAAACAATTATTTTCTATGTCAAAGTGCTTCCCAAGAGAAAGCAAATGGGATTCAAAATAATTTATTGTCCGATTGATTTTATCATTTGCAATTCTTAAATATTCAGATGTGAGATTTTGTTGTAAATACCAATCTGGAGTAACTATTTTTCCTTCAGTTGCTTTTTCATTTTCAACAAATTCTCTGAATTTATTTAGTTGGTCGTATAATTCAGGGAAAAAGGCTGTAGTATATATTGTGCTTTTGTTTACCCAATTTATCTTTTCGTATTCCTTAGTAATTTTATCTGAATTAAATGATTTAATAGTTTCAAAAACACCTGCTTGAAGTCTTAGTATTGCATAGCAATATGTTTCAATGCAACCAAGTTCATCCTTCCAATTCTCGTAATTAGAGACTTCTGTTTTCTTTTCCTTTTTATTGCTTATTAAACGAACATTCATCAGAAGTTTATCAAGTAGAATTTCTCCTGTTCTTAAATCCATTATTGCACTTATAGAATCAAAAGCACCATGTGAAATTAGGATTGATTCTCCCAAAACGTTTATGTGTCCGCTTTTAACAACCGATTCCAAACCATTTGAAAGATTATTTACAATTCGTTCTTCAAGCCAGTAACGATTTGGTTTAACCTTCGGTTGAGTAAGGGTGTTGGTGTTCATTGAAATTTGTCGCATTGTCATATCACTTTCAAAATACGAACGGTGTTCATACGAACTTGGAAACCAAAGACTATCAATTGGGATTTTTGGCTTTTGTATTAAGTAAAATTGGAGTGTATATAAAGATGTTTTAAAAATTGATTTAAAAGATGATTCTTTCAAATCATCATCTTTTAAGCATAAACTCGTTAGTAAGGATAGGTTTTCAGTTTGTTCAAATGCAAGTTTATAGTAATGGTTTTGAAAATTGTTGTCGTTCCAGTATTCACCTTCTGTTGTTACGTTTTTCACAGAATCACTTAGCTTGCTGAATACAATTCCCGCCAATGTGCTTGGCTCAAAGAAATTGTATACCCCTAATCCAATTTTTAGAATGCCAAACAAAGTTGAAAGTGAATAAAATGCCAAAAACGATAAAAGAAGATTCCCCGGTAGAAAATCAAAGCTAAGACACAATAAAACAGTTATTGAAGAAGATGTCAAGTATGTAAGTCGTCTCAAATACGATTGAGTTTCTTTTTCGTAAAGTAAAAGATTTCTAATGCTTGCGTGAACTTTTGCATAAGCAGTGCTTGCTATGGTCGCAAGTATCGGATAGAACAATGCTAAAATAACACCAGTAACGCTTGCAATAACAGAAATTAATTCAATGATTGCGTCTCTGTCAGCTGGATAAGTCGGTTTTGGTAGTAACTCTTGTAATTTTACAAGCCAATTTGGAAATGAGCTTAAATTTGTCTGCCAATAATTCGTGGAAACTTTTTCAACAAATAAAATTAGGGCAACAAACCCAACAGATTTGAAAATGCTCCATAAAGTAAGTCTTATGTGGATTATAGATGAGTTTGCTTTTCGTTTTTCTTCAAAGAAAAGTTTCTTGATTCTGTATTGCTGTCGTTTTATACGGAATAGGTTTAGCTGAACTCTGTTTCTAAGAGTCCAATATTTTTTTGAAAGAGTGTATTTAAAAGGAATTTTCAAGTCTGTCAATTATGGTTTATTTCGTTCTTATATGGTGACTGATAAAACTCAGAATATGCGTTATTCTATTTCGATTATTAGGTCAAAACAAATCTATATCATCGAATTACTAACCCTTCAAAAATAATCAAAAAGAAGAGAATATCTACATCAAGCGACAAATACCGACAACGACCTACAACCGCCAACTCCCTCTCCCCACATCATCATAATCTTGTCATCTCAATTGGCAAGATATATGAACCAACCACAAGTTACAGGCGTATTTACCACTATTTCAGGAATGATTGGCGGTGTAATGAAAGCTATCACTGAAAAGCCTGTTTTGATGACTATTTCCTTGGGTACACTTTCGAATGTAATGTTTTATGCTGCTGCTTCGGCGGCCGTGGGTTATGTGGTAAAGAAAGTGCTGGATCATATTACCGAGCACATCAACTCAAAATGCAATCAATCACAAAAAACTAAGGGTAATGAATAGTATTGTAAAAATAGGATTGATTGGTTTGGGAGCTTATGGGCTCATCAAACTTATTCGCATGAAAAATGTGGGTGATTCTATTTCAACAAAGCTTGTAAACCCTCGCATTCATAAGGTTACTTTATCGGGTATCTCCTTTCGCACGCAAGTGGCTGTTAATAATCCCAGCAGGGATTCTGTAAATATTACCAAGCCGGTAGTAACGCTAACGACAAACGGAAAATTTTTAACACAATCAGCATCTGAGAATAAAGTCATTTCCATTGAACCACTGAGTGTTTCTCAAATTGATACCATTGAACTCAGCCTGGGCTGGACAACCATTGCAACTTTTGTTGTGGGTGTTTTAAAGAAGTTACCTCAACTATTAACGGCTTTCAAATCCGGTAATATGAGCAGCTTCGGTCAGGTACTCGGTATTCCTATGGAAATGACTTTTTCCACTTATGCCAACGGTATTTTTTATCAATCTGTTCCTGAAAAAATTATCTAGTGAATTTATCAGCTACCATATCACCAATTGTAGATGTCACTTCGGGGCCGAGGCAAATCCATGACGGCAGTCGCTTTTCTAAATACTTCCCTCTGCCTGATGAGCGCGACCGCATCATCATTAAAGACGGTGAGGTGGATGATACGGTGGAGTTAATGGAGAAAGTCGTGCATAAATATCTGGTTGATACCGCTAAGATTGCTCCGCTATTAAAAAAGAATACGCTTAAAGAAACTTGCCGTTCTATTTGGGAGTTTATCTATCAATATATTCAATACAAGCTGGATAAAAAAGGATTAGAGCAGCTTCGCAGACCTGCAAGGACATGGGCAGACAGAAAGAGCGGCGTGGATTGTGATTGCATGAGCATATTTACTTCAAGCATTCTTACGAATCTTAAAATACCTCACAAGTTCAGAATTACAAGATATACCGCAGACCACTGGCAGCATGTGTATGTCATTGTCACTACAAACAACGGCGAACATATCTGTATTGATGGTGTGGTGTCAGCATTTAATTACGAAAAACCTTTCACAGACAAATTTGATTATGCCATGAGTTTAAACGGAATCAATGTCGCTGTACTGAGCGGCTTAAACAGTGACCTGGACTTAGCAGTAATGGCTCCGGGTTTAGCAGGCGACGGCTTTGGTGCTGTTTCTGAAAAAAGTGATTTAGATAAGTTGTATCAGCATCTTGTTGCCACACGAAAAAGTATCGCCGACAATCCGAAAATGATTAGCACTATTGACGATCCGCAGGCATTTATCAAAATGCTGGATTACGCTATTCAGTATTGGTACACTGATAAAAGAGATGAGGCTCTTTCTATTTTGGAAAAAAATGAAGAGCAGTTAAATATTCGAAATGGCTTTTCAGGGCTTAGTGCCGATATGCTTGACCATGATGAGTTTGCTCTCAACGGCCCGGGCAAAAAAGGTTTTTTCAAAGGTATCAGCACAGCAGTCTCCAAAGTCGGAAAAGGCTTGAAGGAAGTTGGCAAAGCGGTTGTCCGTTTTAATCCTCTTTCTATTGCTGCAAGAGGTGGCTTTTTACTTTCCTTGAAAATGAACCTTGGAAAAATGGCAGCTAAACTAAAATGGGCTTATGCCACAAAAGAGCAAGCTGCTGCAAAAGGCATCAGTGCAGACTACTGGAATAAGAGTAAGGAAGCACTTGCAAAAGTGGAAAGACTTTTTGCTGATAAACTCCAGGGAAAGCGTGATGCTCTGCGCAATGCAATTTTGAAAGGTAAAGCCGGAAACCTTGATGGTTATGTACAGGAAGAAATTCAGGGGCTCGGTGAACCGGTGACGGCTGCAACGCTCACTGCTGCAACACCAATCATTGTAGCGGTCATTAAAATACTAAAGGATTCCGGTCTTGTTGGTAAGGGTGAAAATTTAGATGCCTCGTCTATTACAAATGAAATGGCAAGTGATCCAACGGCATCTTCCCTTCTCAAGGTAGTTAATCAGGATAACCCTGCGGATAACTCTACTGCAACTGATCCTAGTGCTGCAAAGACAGCTGCCACTTCAACGGATGCTACTACGGATGCGACAACAACGGACACTGGAACAAGCGGCGGCGGCATAATGGAATTTATTAAAAAGAATCCGGTTCCCGCAGTTATTGGTGGAGGACTTCTCGCTTTTGGTATCTACAAAATGGTTTCAAAGCCAAAAAAGCAAAGTTCGCTGTCGGGCTATCGCAGCAAAAAGAAAAATCATTCTAAAAAACAACACGGAAATATTCAAAATCAACACGCCGGTAAAAAGCATTTACCCGTGAAGGCAATGAAACTTTTATAAATCAATTATTAAACAAATCGAATAATCATGGCAACTCAACGAAAAACCAATTCCAAACTCAGCAGTCAGGCTGTTATGGAAGAAGTAAAAAACCTGGCGATGCTCGGAGGTGGTGTCGTTCTTGGCTCTGTGGGCGGCAGGCTCATTGACAAGGTATTGAAAGTGGATGGAACACAAACCGGTTTCAATGTAAAGGCTATTGCCCGTCCTGTGGTGTTAATCGCTGCCGGTGCTGCCGGTGCGGTGATGCTCAAAGAAAAAAACATGAAACTCTTTGCTACCGGTGTCGGTGCTGCCGGTGTGCTTAGTGGTGTAAAAGTCATATTGAAAAAAGACTTGCTCGCAGGGCTTGCCAATTTTGACGGTCTTGGTAGCGATGAAGAAGTTGCACCAAGAGTGTACAGAGAATCTGAACCTGTTCAGCTTCAGGTAGACCGCTACAATCCCGATTTACCTGCACTTAGTGCCGTGTATATGCCCTATCCCAATCCCATGGATACGCAGGAAGAGCTCGACAAAATTGAAGAGCGCAGCAGCAGTATCGAAGGGACAACGGATAGCCCTGAGCTAGAGTTCATGGAAATCATTTAATCAAATCAACCATTATTTCAACCATTAAAATTTAAAAATCATGTTTACGCTCGGAGAAATCGAACAAAGTGAACACAATCTTTTAGGAGCCATCAATGAGGATGACTTTTTGGAAGCATTGGATGCAGCCCCGGTGTCTGCAAAGAAAAAGTTTTACCGCAAGATGCAAATGCAATCGCGGATACATTCAACCAACACGAGCTCTCGCAGCCGTGCGGAGTTTGAAAAGAGAATCCATTTGCTTCCCCAGGAAATTCAGAAAGGATTGGCAAATCAAAGTTTGCAAGCTGTTGATACTGCTATCTATGTTGTGAAAAGTATTGCAGGCAGCAAGGTGATTAAGATGTTCAAAGATGATGACAACAAGGTTGTCGGTGTCTCCAATATCTCATCCGGTAAATTGGAAAAAGGAAATTTTTTCCTTTTGTATGGTATGCAACTATTAGCAGGCGTTGCTGAAGGAAAAGAGTTTCAGGCTCCTGTATCCGTAAACTTCGATGATATACCCAACTACATCCGTAATGGTGAGTTTGAGTTCAAAGCCAACGGTACGGTGCTTGTTCCCAATACTTCCAATGAAGTGTTCTACACGGAAGGGAAAGATATTTTCAAGGGCTTGTACGTTTTGGACAATCCCAAATTGATAAAAGACCAGCAGTCTATTGAGTTCAACCTGGAATGGGGAAGCAATGCGCCTGACAACGCTTACCTGAAAGCCATTCTTCGCGGAACCACTGTAATCAAATCATAAATAGGTAAAAGCTCTGTGCAATGAAAAATCATAAGTTCCAACAAATCCGTATACGGATCAATACATCCGGTGAATCAGTAAGGTTTACGGTAGAGACAGATAAGCTATATGCTATCGTCAAAGCCATTCACGTGTCCTTGCCGGATAGCCGGATGTTGGTTGGGACTTCTCTAGGATTGAAAATTAATGGTCAGGAGGTTTTTGATGATGCGCATGAAGTACGACTGCTCACTTGTGGTAATCAGGTAGCGCCGAACAAGAAGTTCTTTCATTTTGAAGAGCGTATTGAAGCCGGTGGTTCTACTGTGGAAGGCAGGTTTACTGATCCCGGAAATCTTTACAAAGCAAAATACCCCTATGATGTAAAGGTTTATCTGTGGTTGGTAAATGATCCTCAACATAAACGATAACCTAAAATGAGAAATATTCGATACTGCATTATCCGCCTGGAGGTTACCCATCCCGGTCAAGTGGTAGAAATAAGCCAACGGCTTCCTATGCATGTAAACAGATGCACAGGTTATCTTTCTCGCCACACGCAAGGGATAATCTCGGGCAGCGATCTCCCTGAAATTGGTTTACTGGCTTTAGAGTTTAATTCGAGAAAGCAACTGTATATCAATGATGTGATTGGGTTTCAGAAAGACATTGGCGATATACCGGAATACCTGGATGTTGATATTCCACTGATGAATGGACAGTTAGTTACCGGATATTATTTAGACACAAGAAAAATAGAACCAAAAGAGTGCTCGCATAAAGTGTTTGCTCCTTACAAAGTCTCTATTTATCTAAGGTGTGATTATGTAAAACCTGATAAAGATGTACGATCATCTGCAATTCATACAACAGCAGCTGGGGCAGCGAAATATTGAAACGGCGCTGCAACAGTTCTATCGGCTGACACTTGATGCAGGTACGCTGTATCATCATTTCTATGCCTATAATCAATTACTGTTTCTGACAAATGCGGAGCAGCTTCCGGTGGGTACACTTATTCATTCAGATTGCAGAGCGAGGATAATTCCAAAGGACATAGAAAGATTGCAAGGAATTGAAGATTATACCGGTACAATAAGTATTCAGTTTCCCGAACCACTCGAAGAGAGCAGAACAATTGAGTTTATACAAATCATAGAGAATTGAGCAAAAGAAAAATATATCACCTTGTTGAAGTTTGTCGCAAAATGATAAAGACATTCCCAAAGCAAGGATACAGCAGTGTTGTATTTAACGCAACCTTTTACAGAAACGGAAAAAAGCTCAATGCAATTGACCAGGCGGATGTCGCAAGTTTTTCTCAACTGGTTAGAAATTATGAAAAGAGCGAGAACCCTGATAAAGTAAAGGTAGAGTTTAAGGACACGCAAAAAGGCATTTTGATTTGGGCAAAGACCTTTGATGTAAATGAGATTGATGAAGATATACATAGCCGCACTAACGGCGGTTTTCAGGGGCTTGGTGAGGCTGAAATCAATGATATGGTTCAGCGCAAGTTTAATGAAATGGAGAGGCAAAAGACCTTGGAGCAGCTCCAGCAAGAACTGCAACAGCAAAAGGAGCTCAACGAGGAGCTGCAATTCCAGGTCACTGATTTACAAACTACCCTGGATGCGAAAAAGCAGGTGGAGTATTATTCCAACATTATTGGAATGGCTATGCCCGGACTGGCAAAGTTTTTTACCGGAACACCCATGGCAGCTGCCATGAGTTTTTTGTCGGGACAGGATGAGAAAAAAGAATTGGAAGCAGCAAAGCCGGAAGAAGAAAAGAAAGAGCAACAACCGGATCAACGACAAGGTATCATCAGTCTGATAAGTGAATTCTGTGAAACGCTGAGTAATCAGGAGCTCGGAAGCATCTATCTTCTTTTCATTGAACTAGAAAAGGATAGAAACAATATCCAGCAGATATTAAAATACATCACTACTTCAAACGAAAAACAATCACCAACACAACATGCAGAACAGTGAAATTAAATTAAACACACAGGTTCAAAATTCTATTGAAGCAAAACAGGTGCAGCAGGCATTGGAAACGATTGTAAAAACATTTAAGCCGCAGGAACTAGTTTCTATTTCAAAGAAGATTGGCAACCCTTTGGTGTTATTGAAAATTCGTTCAATGTTATAAGATGCCTGTAAAAGAAAGAGTCATACAAGTAGTAACAGAAAATCGTAACAAGTTGGTTAACGGTCTGTTGATAGCTGGCGGCGCATACCTGGTGTACCGTGTTGGCAAAAAGATAATTGCCAACATGAATAAATCCGCTGCACAGAGTAAGGCTGACGACAGTCCTTCTGTAAGACAGGCGATGACTTTTAGAACGGCTATGAATCCAAGTGGGATTAGTTGGCTAATGAGCACGGACGGCACAAATGAGGATTTGATTTTTGATACAGCAAAGCAAGTCACCAATCTTGATGAGGTTTCGAGCAGCTACAAAGATTTGTATCAATCTAATTTACTCGATGATTTACAGCGTGAGCTTTCATCGGAGGATTATTCAAAGTTTCTAACGCTGGTGAGTGTCAATCCGAAGAAAGTAAAAAAGAAAGGAGCTACGGCTCCGGTCACATTTGCGCAGAAATCAAATTTAGTGGTGGCTAAAAAAGAAGTCACTATTCGCAAATCACCGGATGCCAGCAATCACGGAGCGTTTTACGAAGTGTTTTCAAATAAAAATATTATTCGCGTGGCAAAGCCCGGTGAGTTTTTAGGTTATGCTACCGGAAATCAACACTTTGATGAAGTGAACAATGTAAAATTTATTGAAGTTGGTTTTGTAGTAAATGGCGCAAAGGCTCCGGGAAGCTACAAGGCAATGGATAAAAAGAAAATCACCTATTGGGTAAGCTCTTCCTCTAACTATGTAGAAATCTTTGATTACTACAAACAGATGTTTGATTCATATCCTACGACACTAAGCGCTACCCCATGGATGAAGCCGCTTGATTTTTTTGAAGCTGCTCCCAGAAAAGACAAATCAGTAAAAGGGTTAAGTATAAAGCCAGCAAGGCTGTTGAGTGTTGCAGAGGTGCAAATACTCAATGAGCGCATGCAGCCAATAGATACAGCGGATAGAAACATGCTTTTGGGTGTACTTGAAATGACCATGAAAGTCGGTGCTGAAAAATACTACAAGTTCATAACTGTACAGAACAGAAAACGCTGGGCTAATGCGAGAAACATAAAAATTATTGAATCATGAGCATAAAGTCGGAACTATATGTAACTGAAAATTATCCTTATGCAAAGGCAGCGGGAGAAAGATTCAAAATGGATCCTTTGATTATTTTGTCTCAAGGAGCACATGAGAGCGCTTGGGGCACATCAGGACTTGCAAAGAACAGCAACAACTTTTTTGGGATAACCGCCGGAGGTTCGCCCAATGAATTTTGGGACGGTAAAATTTACCAGGCACAAAATCAGTACAAATTAAAATTCCGTGTTTATCCTTCACCGCAGGATAGTTTCTATGATTTTGCCAGGTTAATTTCCAGCAAATACAAAGCTGCTCACTCGGTAGCAAATGATTACAAAGCCTACGCACAGAAGATTTCATATTCACCTTATATCAGTGAGAGTAATGGTGATAGCCGTGAGGGTTACCGAACCGGAATTATCAGCCTGTATGAAAAGATACTTGACATCGCTAAAAAAAAAGTCTTGCTATAACGCCTAAAGTCGCCGCTGAAGGAGGAATCAGTATTGCCGGTGTAGCGTTTTTGATTTGGGTGGGAAGATGGATATGGAAAAAGAATAACGACAGAAAAGGAATAATTAAAAAGTAATGGGATTTATACATCAAAAATACAAACTCAATGAAAACAAAGACACGCTTCAAGTTAACGGTGATAGCAGGAATATTCCTGGGCTGTTTAACCATTATTGCAACACTACTGAAAATGGAAGTAGTTGCCACCACCTGCATAGCGGGAATTATGACAATCCTTTCTGCCTACATCTGGGCACAAACCAAAAGACCTTCGACTAATGAAACTGCTGACAATGATACCGGTGAACAAACTGACAAGGAGTATAATAACAATAGCGTTGATAGTCCTCGCATTACTTATAATCGTCCGTCTTGGGCACTGGATGATCCATTTAACGAAGGAGAAGAATCGATTGGAAAAGACACTGGAGCTGACGGTTCAGGAGCTAAAGCAGATAAAAACAAAATCAGGCGGCCAGGCTTCAGAAAATGAGGTCATGCAGCTTCGGTTAAAAGAGCTGGGAATTTTATATCCGAGGCTTTTGGATGAAATTAAGAATCTGAATATTAGTCCCAGGACTACACAGAGTGTGGCTTCTACTTCATACATCACAGAGAAAAGATTTACTACAAGACTTCGGGACAGTGTTATTCACGATACAATCAGAGTGAAGGTTTTTAACTACAAGGATGCCTGGTATGACATTCATGGCATAGCTCATGATTCTACGCAGGAAGTAAGTGTTAATTCAAAAGACACGCTGGTTCAGGTTGTTTACAAAGGAAAAAGAGAAAAGCCTTGGCTATGGATATTCTCACCAAGAAAATTGATGCAAAGGGTTACACTTAAAAATCCCAATGCACACATTACTTATTCGGAGTTCATACAAATTCTAAGAAAAAATTAACGGCTATGAATCAGTATGAACTCAATAAAAAAATAGAATCTTTTATCAGAGATAAGGATAGTAAAAAAGAAAACTATTCTGTAAAAGATATTGCCTTTATCCAGCAGTATGAGGGAGACGGCGGACAAGGATCAAATGGAGCAACCGGTGAAGGGTTGCTTTATGAGTTTTATACACCTGAGTACATTGTTGATTTAATGTGGAAGCTCGCTATGCGACACGGATTTGATGCAAAGGGAAATATCCTTGAGCCATCACTGGCAACAGGAAGATTCTTTGCACCTGCTCCATTTAAGGAGCGTTGCTATGGCTTTGAGATTAATCCGATAACCAAGCGCATCGCTGAAATCACCTACCCGGATGCACATATCTACCAAGGGTATTTTGAGACGGCATTCTTAGAGCCTCCAAGATTTACACAAAGACTGAAAAACAAACTCACTTGGCTGGAGGGTTATCCCTTTTCGCTGGTGATTGGTAATCCACCGTACGGCAAGTATAAGAACAAATACAGCTCTTATTTTCCTAGACCGAAGATGCACCAAATAGAACTGTTCTTTATGTACTATGGATTAAAGTTGCTTCGTCCAGGTGGAATATTGGTGTATCTGACATCCAGCAACTTTATGCGTAACGGCATTAGTTATCAGGGAGAGAAAATGGAGATGCAAGAGATAGCGGACTTTGTGGATGCTTACCGCTTGCCTCCGGTATTCAAGGCCTCGCAAGTACCCACAGATATTTTAGTATTTAGAAAAAAAGCAACAGCATGAGTTACAAAACCACACCATACCAACCGCAGTTTGTATATGACAAGGATTCGTTTTTGGATTTAGAAAAACAGATTGAGGAACTGAATGCCGAGTTAAATGTGAGAGAGATTGAAGTCACTTTTACCGGTGAGCGTTTGTTCTTTGGTGATGTCAAAAGCTCTGATGATCCTTACCGGTTTATTAAAAACACCATTCTAAAAGGGATTGAGGTACAGGAACACTTTGTGGCTCTGTATTTAAGTCAAGCAAATAAAATCATTGGTTATTATCATCATTCTACCGGTACGATAAATTCTACCACAGTGGATATTGAAATTGTTGCAGCAGTAGCATTAAAAACACTTGCCAAGGCTGTTATCATAGCGCACAATCATCCAAGCGGAAACCTAAAGCCAAGTGAGGCTGACAGAGTAATTACAAAAAGAATTAAAGAGGCACTCAAACTTTTTGACATCAAGCTGCTTGACCATATCATAATTACTAAAGAGGGCTATTATTCATTTACTGATGAGAATGAAAGCAGTTTAAGCGGAATGGAAAAGCCTTCAATGGTGGAGACAAAACTCCGTGAGGAAATTTTAAAACAGTTAAGACGAGTTACGCAGGCTAATGCACCGAATTTATATGAGCTGCTTCATAACAAAGAGGGATATAAAAAGGCAGAAGAAATGGTAATTAGAAAAGTCTTACACGATCAGATGATACCGGCGGCAGTAATACCACTTATTGAACAAGAACTTGAAATGATATAAACATGAGCTATGCCGAGGAACTTCCGATGTACTGGAGAGCACGACTTGAAGTGTTTAGGGAAGCTATTGCCGAGGCTCAAAATGATGATGAGGATTTGCCGCTTCTAAGAAACGGTGTGATGAGAGATAAAAATATAGAGCGAAGTATTTGTGAGGCGAGAATGAAGGAAAAAGAGTTTCCTAATTCACCGCTAACGCTCATGGAGACATGCAGCTTTAATAATTGGTTTGCGATGCACCCGGAAAAGGTTTGCGGAGAGGAAATAATTACAACATCCAGGGAGTTTCCAATATCCATTAAAGGAGATCGCACCTGGATTGAAAACACTATTGGACATGGTATTGGTGAGGATAGATTGATTCTACCTGTGCCTTTTGAGTGGACAATAAAATACTTTGATTCAACCGATCCTGATTTTGATGTGGAGTACACAAATGGAGAATATACAGCGAGAATTTACCAGGGCGGAGCGGATTACAATTTGAAAATAACAAAGGGTGACTATACCGAGGACAATGTGAATTTCAGAGACATCAGAGATGCAAATGTTCATCTACTAAATTTCATGAAAGCAAACCGAGGTAAAGCATCTTCAAATACACTGGAGCTGGAAGCACTAGCTCTTGAATTAGAACTACAAATGAGTGAACTATGAGTTATTTATCAGGCATACACCACAGTAGCGCAGTAGGCGCAATCAATCCATATCTGTCAAACAGGATAAAGGTTAACAGGCATACTATTGAAAGAGTGCTGAATGAAGCAAGTGAGCTTTCAGGGCTTGGAGATACCGAAGGAAAAGTATTGTCCTTTGATGATGTGGTTGGTCGCTACAACAAAGGAATTACAGAAGAAGAAATTACCGCCTGGATTTGGTACAAACGAAAACTTGGCGTACCGATGAAAGGCTGGGAAAAGTACTATATCAAGCAGACCGGAAAGGCACTGGAAGAAAAACTATTTGACCTGGTAAGAGCTGGGGCATTGTTCTACACCGCCGGAGAGCTCCTTCCCTTCCCAATCTACACCTACGGAAATATGTATGACCGGGAGCTGCAACTTGAAAAGGATAAAGAGGAAATTTTAAAGCACTGGGACGAAGATGTGTATGAGAAACATCGTAAAGCAATATCTGATGCGAAGCCTGAACTTTTATCTGTTGGCAATCCCGACACGAAAGAACGTCCAATCATCACGGCTATATCAGATTTTGCACAGGACGGTAATTTGTTTTACATCACGCAGGTTCGAGAGGAGTTTATGGAGCTGGAGAATGCCGAAGAACTAAAGAAGGTAAACGGTAAGGTTGAGCGCAAGCGTGACCGGGAGAAAATAAGTATCCGTTTTGATGGTGAGACCAAGTACACACTTCAACATGTATTTATCAAATGGCTCTTTACACTCAATCAGGATTCAGACTTTGAAAAAAGTTCACCGGTAGATATTGCGGATTACTACATTGCTAATCGTGCCCTGCGTGATGATAATATGAGTAAGGAGGAAAAAGCCGAACTCAAAGCAAACGCAAGAATTGAGGGCGAGCAATTATTCTCAAAGTTCCTACATGAGGTACTCGCATTTGAGGATCAACAGCGATTAGATTATGCTTGGAATAGATTATACAACGGACAATCAGACATCAACTATTCCAAAGTGCCTATTGGCTTTGAGTGTTCAGCTCGCTTCAAATCCGGACTTCTACAAATTACCGACATACAGCGTGAAGGTGTGGCGTTCATGGAAGCCATGGGTTCCGGTATAAATGCCTTTGATGTGGGCGTTGGTAAAACCATGACAGCTATTGTCAATTTAGCTCATAATCTCTATTCAGGAAAATGCAAACGACCACTCGTTGTTGTTCCAAAGCCCACCTATAAAAAGTGGCTGAACGAGATTATTGGGTTCACAGATAAAAAGACCGGTGAGTTTGTATCGGGCGTATTGTCACACACAGGTATAACCGTGAATGATTGGTTTAACCTAGGTACAGATGTAGTGAGTAAAATTAATCTTAATCAGGCTGTACCGGAGAAGTCAATCACCATGGTAACTTATGAAGGGTTTAAGCGTTTGGGTTTTGGTGATTCTGTTTCTGATGAACTCTTTACAGAACTTGTGAATGTACTCGGACAATCCAAAGAGAAAACGCATCGTGACAAAGAAATCGAGTATCAGAAATTCAGAGAGATGATTGGCATTGGCTTAAAGAACACCATTGCCGATGTTGATGTTTTGGGATTCGATTATGCGGTAATTGATGAAGCGCACAGATGTAAAAATGTGTTCAGCCAAGTAAAAGCTGATGATGAAGGAAATAAGCGTTACAATATTCAGTCTGCCACTTCTGAAACCGGACAGAAAGCGTTTTTGATTCTGAATTTCATTCAGCGAAAGTTTGGACGAAATACGATGCTATTAACAGCAACACCGTTTACCAATTCACCACTGGAGATATATTCCATGCTTTCCCTAGTGGCGTATGATTCGCTGCGAGATAACGGCATTGCCAACCTCGATACCTTCTTTGATTTGTTTGTACTTCCCACCGTGGAATGGACAGCCAATTACAAAGAGGAAATTGTAGAAAAGGAAGTGATTAAGAGCTTTACCAATCGCAGGATTTTACAAAAGCTTATCTACAATCATATCCTTTACAAGACCGGTGAAGAAGCTGGAGTAATCAGACCAAAGAAAATCAATTTGCCACTTCTGTATGATTTTAACAATACAAAGATTCGTTTGGCTCATGACAAGCAAGTGTTGACTTACATTAACATGACCCCCAAACAAAGGGAGAATCAGAACGGTATTGTTGCCATGGCTAAAAATTCTACCAAAGGAAAGCTCGATATGGGCAATCTTTTCAGAGCACTGGCATACAGTCTTGACAACGCATTGTCACCATTCATTCTAAACGGCACACCGGAGAACTACAAAGAGTTCGTGGAAGAAAGCCCAAAGATTCAATATGTCATGGAGTGCATACGCTCTGTTAAGAAATGGCACGAGCAGCATTCAGAAAATGTGTCCGGTCAGGTGATATACATGAATCGTGGTAAACAATTTTTTCCGCTTATCAAAGAATACCTGGAGAATGAAGTTGGTTATCAGCGTGGAGTGATGTATGATAAAACCAAAGTGGATGAAGTAGAAATCATTTCATCAGAAATCAACGATACCCGAAAGGAATTAATCAAAGAAGCGTTTTTGGACGGTGTGGTGAAAATCATCATCGGTACTGCGACTATCCGTGAGGGTATTGATTTGCAAAAGCGTGGCACGGTGATTTACAACTGTTATCCGGAGTGGAATCCCACAGATATCCGTCAGTTGGAAGGCCGTATTTGGAGACAAGGCAATCAGTTTAGCTATGTTCGTATTGTGATGCCGCTTATTCAGGATTCCATGGATGTATTCGTATTCCAAAAGCTCGAAGAAAAGACCTCACGCATCAATGACATTTGGTTTCGTGGAGACCGTGGCAATGTGCTCGACCTGGAGAGCCTGGATCCCGAAGAAATTAAACTCGCACTCATTACCGATGTAGATAGACTAGTCAAAATGTTTTTCGACCAGGAGAAAGAAGAACTAAGCCGAGAGTATAAAAAAATCGGAACCGCTATTGAAGCTATTAAGGAAGTACAGAACGACATCAAGGATTACAACGAATACCGGACAAAAAGCTTGGAAGCAATTCGCGGATTTCATACATCGCTCTTAAATTCCAATCTCCTAAAAGAAACACCCAAAGTTGCTGAGGACGGTGAGATACAGAATAAGCAGGTCAAAAAAGCGAAAGAGCTCAAAGAGGAAATTGAAGCACTTTTAAATGGCACGGAGCAAGGTGATAAAGAGATTCTTTCACTAGGGAGAAAAATTGAAAATAGTTATCCTGTGCTGGGCTTATACTTTTCAAACCGTTACTACATCAGCTATTTCAAAGAGTATGTGAGTAAGGTTAGAAAAACAGAAAGAACCATTCTAAAACCAAAGGGCTTTAGTCTGACAAGTGATTTAAGTCCGGTATTAAGTCAATACGAAGCGGATAAAACAGCACTAGAAGCAAAATCAGAAACATATAAAGGCGAGCAAAATTCGCCACGCTGGACAGCCCTTCGTAGCGAAATCGAGCAAAAGAAATCAGCCCTTCAGGTGGAAGGACGAACCGCCGAAAACCGGGCTGAGGAATTTGGACGATTAAACTATTTATTAGAATACAAACAGAGTCTACCTGCACCAACACCGGTAACAGAAGTGATGAGTAATGAATTAGAACTCGAAGCTCTTGCCCTGGAACTTGAACTGGAATTATTTGACATTTAAAATACAGAAATCATCATGCTTAAAACTAAAAATTACTTTACCGAAATAAAAGATATCGACTGGGCTTCTATGCCTGAAGCACTTTCCAAGGGACATAACCTCGTCGTTGGTGCATCGCAGAATAATTGGTCAGCCTACAACTACAATGAGAATATCAAGCGTGTGGTAGATGCCTTTATTTCAAAGCTTGACGAGTATCTGAAAAAGTCCGGAAAACTAAAAACAGAAAAGTCGTTACCGGAAAAAACAGTAAGAGCAACAAAGCCCAAGGAAAAGCCTGCCGTACAACCGAAGCCTAAACCATCTGCCAAACATGAAATTGACGAGGACGAAGATGAGGATAATGCCACACCTATTGAGAGAATTGACACAGATGTTCAGTTTATCAAACGCTATGCTGCCATGCACGGTAAGGTGAAAACACAAGCACAGGTATTGAATCTATTAACCGGACTACAAAAGGCTATCCTAGAACGCAGAATCCGAAAAGAATCCCCTTATGCCAAAGAGATTAATCTGATGCAGGAGCAGCTCATTAAAGCATACGAGAAAATGGATGATATGGCAGAGATTAAAATTGATGCCAAGAATCTGAAACGCTACCTGGAGATTGCAGGCAGCCAGGAGAATATGTTATCCATTAGTTTGCTCAAAGCCTATGTAAGTCTAAATGGCAAGAAAGGAATAAAAGACAAAGCAGAGAAAATAATTGAGCGTATGACAAGTGCGGTAAAGAAAGGTAAAATCCAAAAGAATGATAAATATGCCAAGAAGCTCAACGATGCCTACGAAACCCTGAAAACATTTGTCGGCGGCAACTCTGATACTATGAAAATCAGTCGTGCCGAACTAAATGGTCTCATGGGAATTGTCGGCGATGATTTATTCGCTCAAAAAAAAAGTCTAGACGGATTTGATGAAGATCATGATGATGAAAATTCGATTGTCGTACCCTCTCGAGAGCTGCTGCAAATGGAATTTGAAACCATCGGACTAAAAGGGAAATACAAAGACCTTATTGGCGATCCGTCTGTTGGCTTTTCAGCCATGGTATATGGCTTACCCAAATCCGGCAAATCAACGCTGTGTCTTGACTTTGCGAAATACCTGGCAGAGCATCATGGAAAGGTATTGTTCTGTGCCGTAGAGGAAGGCTTCGGATACACCCTAAAAGAAAAAATAGAAAGGCTTAACGCCTCGCATCCAAACCTATATATCACAGACCGGATTCCGTCAGACCTTTCGTCATATCAGTTTGTATTTATTGATTCTGTTTCCAAAGCTGGAATGGATGTCTCTGACCTGGAAGAACTACGCAAACAATATCCTGGCGTGTCTTTCATCTTCATTTACCATACGACCAAGGAAGGTCGTTTCAAGGGGGTAAATACACATGCTCACGAAGTGGATGTAATCATTGAAGTTGGTAAGGGAGAAGCAAAGGCTACGGGGAGGTTTAATGCCGGAGGAAAAATGAATACTACTTAATGTATTTGGATAACTCAGCTTTAAGTTTATCGTATTCCTCTTGGGTGATTAAACCAAGATCAAGCTTATCTTTTGCTTTTTTCAATTCAGCCAAAGCATCATCGCTAGTCATGCCAAATCCTTTAACTTCTCCAGTAGATAAAGCATTTTCAAACTGAATGGAATAATTTGACAAACCTGTGATTCCTTTTGTACGGAATACCACTGAATATCCAGCTCTCTTATTTCCTACAACATAAATTCTTTTGATTTCAGTCTGAGTTCCACTGGCTACTGCTGTAAGATTTGTTATTGGTAATAATATGCCATCGCCCTCTGTAATAAAGGCAAATGTTTTATTGGAGGAAGGAACTCCAATCTTAATACGATCCCCAACTTTATACACAGCTCCATCGCTACCAACATAAGAAGTGAATTCGCCTTTTTTAGCTGTTGCTAAATCAGTGTACTTGATTTCTTGTCCTAAAACGACTGTCGCAGTCATGGAAAGCAAAAAAGCTAGAATTAAATTTATTCTCATACTAATTGTTTTAAAAGTTTAGCAAATGAACTAAATAGTTTTGCCAAATAGGGTCAATCGTTTGGGAAAGTGGTTGACTTTGACTTTATTTGACAAACTTTTTTTTACGCATGTTCAATCAGAACAGAATATATCGGGTATTTCAACTGATTAACTATTTGAAGGCAAAGCCTGCTAAATCAGTTCGAAGCGTTATGCAGTTTTTGGACACCTCCGAGCGCACAGTGTACCGTTACCTGGATATGCTGAAAGACCTGGGCTTCAAGATTGAGCGAGACAGTGGCAACCGGATATGGATCACCACCAACGGAAACACCGATATTGTTCCATTCACCGATCAGGAGGCAGACTACCTGGAAAAACTCATTAAAACAACCGGTAAGAGCAACAAATTAGCGGAGAGTGTATTGCAGAAAGTTCGTTTGTCCAGTGAGCTGCAAATAGGCGCTAATCTGTTATTCAAGGCGCACTTAGGTCATATCGTTGAGCAAATCTCCATTGCCATAATTGAAGGTCGACAGTTGCTCATTAAAAATTACTTATCTGCGCATAGCCAAACAATTAGTGACCGGATTGTTGAGCCTATCTGCTTCACGGACGATTATGAGTCCGTATCAGCTTTTGAAGTAAAGACCAAGCAGAACAAGTATTTCAATATTGAGCGTATGGCAGAGGTAGAGGTGCTTGATTCAAACATGAAATACGAAAAGCAGCATGAGTTTTACAAACCGGATATTTTTGGCTTCCAGGGTAAAAGCCTTAATAAGGAAATAGAATTACAAATGACAATGAGGGCTTACTTGGTGCTTAAAGAAGAATACCCAATGAGTACAGCATTTATTAGAGCAATACCGGATACTGGCAAATATTATTTCAAAGCTAATGTTCAAAGCTACAAAGCACCGGGACGATTTGTATTGGGATTTCTAGAGGAAGTTCAAGTTGTAGGCTCAAAAGAATTTTTGCGTTATATCCAGCGAATGGTTAAAAAAAATCCATAGCTATTTTTTACGCCTGTATTTACCTCTTGTTTGGTAATAATACCTGGAACGGTTCTGATTTTTTATTGCGTTTTTATTTGTACTTACCGGCATACGGACATGCCCTTTACGGAAATTACCCTTGTAATCAATGGAAGGACTCACATACACTGGTTTTTTACCTGTATCTGAATTATTATCATTGCTACATGCCGTAAGTAGAATTATTATAAAGACTGTTATAGAGTATTGCAGCTTCATGCAAGATAAAATTTCCATATTAAATATACCAAAGCCAGGGGCATACTTATCAAAAAAACTAAGCTGACCATGCAGCCTCTTGTTGTTCTATTATAAACCCTATTGTAAGCAGCCTTTTTGGGGTTAGTCAACCACCCCCAACCTCTCGGAGCTTTGAAGCCCAGGTTATGGCGAATGATCCGCTTTACCGATGTTCGGGCAGCGATTCGCTTGGTAAGTGATGGTATGCGGAAACCGAATTTCATTTTTTATTACGTGTGCTCTTAACTGAAGTGCTATTAGAGTTCAACATCTTATCAGCGGTTATTAAAGGCTGAAACAATGACTGCATCATTATTCCTGCTCCTTTAATTTGCTCTAAATTATTTTTATTTTTCTGCTTTTCATTAATGATTTTAAACTTCACCCTCTGAGTAGTATTATCTTGTTTTTCACCAGATGCACCAACAACCTTAAAATCAAAACCGCCTTTTGATTTAGCGGAAACCTGGACAAGTATTTCAAATTCTATTTCATCGTGAAGGATCCATTCCGAGCCTTCAACACCGGATTTGAGTTCTTGTACAATTTGCTTAATAAATAAATCTAAGTCTGATTTCATATACTTCCTGAATTAAAACGCATAAAATCTTTTTGCATTATTTTAAACATAGTCCCTGCAAAGAAATCCCTGAACTCCTTGTTGTCATTATATTCTTTAAAAACCTCGAAGTTGGATTCAATATGGTTTATTAATTTTCTTTTCAGCACTTCTTCAAAAGTAATCTTTGCATTCTGCTCGTCCGAATGTTTAAAGGCATTTGCAAACTCTGCATCCTTTGCCACATCAGCCATTAAATCCTCGGTCATCTTTTTAACCTTGTCATCATTAGTAAATTGAGTCCCAAAACGCTCATTGAATGCCTGAACAATGTTTGATAAATATTCCATTTCAGGCTCAGACGCACCACCACGCATTTCTGTCGGGATTGGTTTCAATTCTTCACCCTGTTGAAGTTTAATATTAAACTCGCCTTCTTTTTGCAGACGGTAACTGTCCATGTCAATATTATCAAGAATACCTTGAGCCAAATCTTCATCACGCTGTTTACCGAGCTTGTTTTGAAGGTGATTTAAAAACAAATAGAGCCTTTCAAGGTAAGGATTGACGAATGGGACTATTTGCGCAAGGAACACATACAAACGCACATAGGTCTTGCACTTTGCTCTAAAATCATTTTGTTGTTCCTCAGTAAGTGATGTTCTGAACACTTCGGCAGCGGCATCGAGAATTACATGTAATTGATCTACCGGAATATTCGTGACCAACTTTTGAGAGAAATCCTGAACCTGATCCGGTGTGTAAACCTGAAAAGCATCTAATGAGCTTTGTAAATCAAATAGTTTATTCGGATCGGTTGCTTCTCCAAGTATGGTAGTTTCAAAGAATGGATCAAATGACTTCTTGATATCTTCAGCTTCATTGGCAAAATCTAAAACAAATGTATCTGTCTTGCCACTTGTTGTTCTATTCAATCTTGATAAAGTTTGGACAGCGTTTACGCCTCCTAACTTTTTATCTACATACATTGTGTGCAACAATGGCTGGTCAAACCCAGTTTGATACTTATTTGCTACAATTAAAAATCGATATTCCGATTTCTTGAACTCATCCGGAATAGATGCACTTGAAAAATGATTGAGGGTTGATTCGGTTTGTTTTTCAATTTCACCAGAAAATGCAACAATGGCCTTGTATGGTATTCCTGAATCTAGCAAGTACTTATCAAAAGCCTTTTTGTATTTAACGGCATTTCTTCGGCTGCTAGTTACTACCATTGCCTTTGCCAAACCATTGATTTTTGCCTTACGGATCACACTATCCATAAAGTGATCTATAATTAATGCGGTTTTCTTTGCAATGGCATGGGAATGACTTTCGACAAATATTTTTAATTTCTTGTGAGCTTTATTTTTGTCGTAAGCTGGATCATCTTCTATTCTCTTGAGGAGTGCATAATAGCTCTGGTAGGTAGTATAATTCTGCAATACATCCAAAATGAAACCTTCCTCAATGGCTTGTTTCATGGAGTAAAGATGAAATGCCCTAAATTTCTCTTTTCCGTTGTCGTTGTATTTCTCACCGAACAATTCGAGTGTTTTGTTCTTTGGAGTGGCAGTAAATGCAAAGTAACTGGCGTTAGTAAGCATCTTTCTACCTTTCACAATATCTACTACCAAATCCTCAGAGGTCAAATCATCATATTGCTCTTTATCTATGAATACAAATTCGTCCTCATCAACTTGCACTTTTTCAAAATCCTTTGTCAAAGTTTCATTCAACTTACCGGCAGTGTTTCCGCTTTGGCTACTGTGTGCTTCGTCAATAATAATGGCAAACTTGTTTCCGGGCAGTTCTCCTATTTCATTTACAATGTATGGGAATTTCTGAATGGTAGTTATGATAATTTTCTTGCCTTCTTCTAAGGCTGTTTTGAGTTGCTTGCTGCCTTCAGTAATAGCCTCAACAACACCTTTCACTTGCTCAAACTGCTTGATATTGTTTCGTATTTGAGCATCTAAAACCTTGCGATCAGTTACAACGATTACAGTATCAAATACAGTATTCTCGTTATTCTTGTCAAACAAACCCACCAACTGATGAGCCAACCAGGAAATTGAATTTGATTTACCGGAACCTGCCGAGTGCTGTATTAAATAGCGTTTGCCTGCTCCGTTTTCTTTGGCGTTACTTAGTAGTTTATCAACCGCATCAATTTGATGGTAGCGTGGAAAAATGAGTTTCTTTACTTTCTCCTTTTTTACTTTACCATCAGGCAACATCTTTTCCGTTTCTTCTTCAAACAACTGAACATAGTTCTGAATGATGTTGGTTAACCGCTCTTTGGTTAAAATATCTTTCCAGAGATAATCGGTTTTTATGCCATTTGGATTGGGTGGATTTCCTGCTCCGTTGTTGTATCCTTTGTTGAAAGGTAAAAAGTATGTGTTTTCGCCTTTCAAATGGGTTGCCATCCAAATTTGCTCGCTGTCTACCGCAAAGTGAACCATGCAACGACCTAAACGAAACAATTCTTCTCTTGGGTCTCGGTTGGTTTTGTATTGCTTAATGGCATCTTTTACTGTTTGTTTAGTTAGTTCGTTTTTTAATTCAAACGTGATGATTGGCAAGCCATTTATGAAAACAACCAAATCCAACGAGTTTTCATTTTGGGTGCTGTAATGTACTTGCCTTGTTACTGAAAATATGTTTTGGCTGTAGAGGGCTAAATCTTTTTCATTTAGGTTGGAAACGGGTTTGTCAAAAAACAGTTTTAGTTTGATGTTATTGTCTGTAATGCCTTTGCGTAAAACCTCAATAATACCGAAGGTTTTGATTTGATTGTTGATGCGATACAAAACCTTGCTTCTGAAATTGCTGCCATGAATGGTTTGCAGTTTCAATACTTCCTTTTCCTGTGTGGTTTGCAGAAAATTGAAAAGCAAATCTTCATCCACGCAATCTGCACGGTTGTAATTACTGTAATGCCTTTCTTCAAAAGCATTCACCAAACACAAGTGTTGCGTGATATGGGCTTCTAATCCTTTTTCTGTGGTGTCGGTTTTCATTGCTAAGAATATCTTTCTTTTAATATTTCTGCAATGGCATCAGTCTCTCTCAAATTCCTTCCCGTTGTAGTTATCAACAAAGCATAACCTTCATCAGTACTAGTATCAACAATTTCAATTTGTCCATTTGCATAAGTTTTACGAATAAATCTTTTGCCTCCCCACTCAATGGATAACCCTTCTGTTACATAAGGGCTGTTCTTTAATTTCTTCCATAGTGCTTTTAATTCCTGTTGCCCGTGATGTGAAGTCAAGTGAATTTGCTTATCTTTTACTGCAATTGCTGTTTCCTGCAAGTCTAATTCTCCAAGATTTTCAACTGCATTGCTTATTGCAGGTAAGTCAAAACATGCTTTTGAAAAAACATTGTTAACCTTTTCTGTTGAGCTTGTTCCGTTTGTCTCAACCGTAATATCAAGTAAATTTTTTGTCCAAGCAGGACTGCTTTGAAGGCTTACACTAAGTGTTTCGTACAAATATGCTGCTGCCAAACCTGCACAACTTATTTTTGTAATTCCATTGGGTGCGTCCTCAAAATAATAGTCCGAAGCAACATAGTGTGCTGCCACCTCTTCGTCCTCATCTTTTATGAAGGGAAGCACAAGCATACCATACATATTATTCCTGAGTATTTCAGGAACATCCTTATTATTCAACCAATCATATAAAGTATAATCAGCGGATAGCTGAATTTGATGCGAGGCATGATGCGACCTTACATTACGAAATCCTTTTTGCCTTGCTTCCGCAACTGTTTCAGAAAACAATTGCATTTTACTATTTGCAGCAAACCTATCTGCCGAATGTGCATCAATACTCAACTCGTTATACATTAACTCCATGCTTAAATTAATTTTGAAAGTTGGTTACTCCATTCAGTCAATAAATTATCAGGATAGTCGCTCAGTGTTCCATTCTTATCAATTTCTATGTTTGTAATCATTGAATATTGCTCTGTTGGTATTACAACTTTCTTGAAATAAAATAATTGAGTTCTATCCTTTAAGACTGGATTTTCTTTTACTCCAACCCTAATTCCATTTAAAATATGGTCGCTATGAGTTTCAATTATTACCTGTACATCGTTTTGTGCCACCAAGGCAATTAACTTTCCTAATTCAGCTTGCCCTCTCGGGTGTATATGGCTTTCGGGGTTTTCTATTATAACTAAGTCGCCTGACTTAGCTTTCAATAAAGCAACTATTACGTGCAAAGAATAAGAAATACCGAAGCCAACGTTTTCAGGCTTAAAAACCATTGTCTTGCCATAAGTAGGCTGTTCAAATTCATACTCTAGTTTAACAATATCTGATGATACGTTAGTTGTCCTGATACTTACATCTGGTGAAATTTCACTCATCCATAAGTTCACCTGATTTTTAAGTCGTTTATCTTTAATCTCTACCCCCTGATTGTTTCTTGAACTTATTGTTTTTTCATGAATACAATTTTCAAATTCAATATCATCATCGCCTCTTGTTTCAAGATAGTCAACTGTATATTCACCCAGAGAACCTATGTTGTTCATCGTTACAACACTTGTATAGCTTTTCTTGTGTATAGACTGTGGCTCAATACGATTTGCATTAAGATATTGAAAATTGTTTGCAAACAAAGGTTGGTTGCTATCAAAGTTGCTTTTTGCTTCTCCATAAATATCTGTTTGCTTATTGGTTTGATTAAACACATCTGAACCGATGGTGTAATCAAAATTCATCAGATATGGCTCTTTATCATCAAATGCCAATGCAATTGAAAGGTTCTCGTTCTTGCCTGTGTACTGGTACAATGCATCTTTGGTAGTGCCTATGTTAAACTCGTTGCCGTTCAGCTGCAATACACCTCTTTTCAAACTATCGCCTGATTGTCGCAGTATTAGCAATGACTGTATGAAAGAGGATTTACCCTGTCCATTTAAACCCAACAAAACATTTAAATTCCTTAGTTTGAAGTATTTCGATTTTATGGACTTAAAATTCTTTATTTCTATACTCTTTATCATAATCTAATCTTTAATTGCTTTTAATATAAGTTCTTTCACTTTGCTATGCCTGAGAGTTGCTCTTCCTTTATCGCCTGTTGCATTTGAGACAGACATAAAAAAATCATTATTTGTTGCCAATTCTTTACTCAATAATTCTTTGAACAATTTCCCATTAGTTAAAAGTTTTGCTGATTCTTCATCGTCCAACAAGGCAAACTGAGTAGCTATGCAATCAAATATTGCTTTATTGATAGGTGGTAACTTTTCATAATTTCCTCTTACTTTTCTAAATGCCTCTTTGTTAAATATACTTTTCGCTAACTTCATTGCATTGTTAAAATCTAACTTGATTTTGCTTAATTCAATATCAGTTTTCGTATATAATGCTGCCATAGCATTACTCATAAATGAATCTAAATCTAAACCGAATTCTTTTGTTCCATATTTTTCTACTCCTAATAAATAAAATGCCAAAAATCTGTTAACAAAATCGCGGTCTAACATTCTGTTTGACGCAATTTTATTTTCTGTTACTTTTTTAAATTCTTCACTATTTGCTAACTCATACATAAAAGCTGCTGGCTTGCCTTGAAATAAGGCATGTCGAATTTCCTGAGGTTCAAGCACAAGACCACCTGTATTAATCCTTTTGAAAATATTGAATTTTACATCAATAGGAGTACCTGGCAAGATTTTATAAATAACAACTTGAGCTTCTTCGATTAATCTTTGAAGATTTTCAGGTAACTCATCCCAATAGCTTCCATTAAGATGAGTTAAAAACTCAAGATTAGTTAGAGGCTGACTTTTATCAACAACAAAATTCCTGATACTACTCAATCTTTGCAAGCCATCTACAACAAGCCAGCTATTATCATCCGTAGCATCAAAGAAAAACGCAGGAAGCGGGAAACGGATTAATATTGATTCAATTAATCTACTCTGCTTTGTTTTATCCCATAAGTCATCTTTTCTTTGAAAATACGTTTCCGTATTTAATTGAACACTCTTACTTTTTATTCTTTTAATGAGCGTATCAAGTGAAGGAGTTTTGGTTTCTATTTTAATCAAAGTTGGGTCAAATGGCTTTTCCATTACTGAATTGCCATTAACATCCTCATATTCCACCTGAGGCTCGATCACTATATTATTATTTTCGTCTTGCATTATTCAATTTATTAATGTGCAAATTTAAGATTTCTTTTCCCCATCACCGCCTCAGCTATCATGGCTTCTTTGTATTCCCGAATAAGTTCAATTTCCCGTTCGGCTTTGGATATGGCTGTGTCTATGGTGGCGGTTTCGGTTTTTATCTGTGATACGATTAGTTTTTGTTCTTCGATAGGTGGAATTGGGATTTTCAACACAGAGTATTTATCAGCTCCGATATTTTCAATTGTCGCCTTATTAAAAATTGAGTTTTTCCAATTTTCAAAAGCCCTTGAGCTTGTATAATTAAAAAGGAAATCAGAAAGTATGATATTTTCATCAGGGATAGCTTTTATTAAATACCCTGCATAGCAATATTTTTCTTCTTCACTTACAAAATGAAATTGAAATGTTTTTCCGACAGTTGCACCGCTTCTTGCAAAGAGAATATCTCCTTCTTGCAATTCATATTCTGCTCCAATTTCTGGAGACAAAGAAAGCTTATTTTCATCTGACAACTTTCCATCCAAACTAAAATCTGTAATTCTAATGTAACGGTACCAATTAGGATTGTATTCCTCTCCACTTTCATTTGCTCCATACTTTAGTTTTCCAATTATACACTCTTTTAATCGTCTTATTTCCCAATGTGCGGGAATATCACCTAGCCATTCAACTTTGCTGCTAATTAATTCTACATTCTCATTTATTCCTTTTGTAACTAACTGATGTATTACAATTTGCTTTTGTTCCTTCAACAACTCAATAAACCGTAGTTTCTTTTGAATAAATAAGTTTATCTTTTCTTCTTGTGCTTTGATATATTGAACAATTTCGTCTTGCTCGTCTTTAGGCGGCAATACGGTAAAAATGCTGAAAAACTTATCGGAGTATAATCGTAAACGGCTATCAATAATGCCTGTGCTATGTCTGCGAAACTCTGCTTTAAACAAATTAGTACTAAACAAGTAGCCAAAATATTCAGGGTTATTGCCGCCTTTAACTCGGTAAACACAATAGGCTGGACTTGTTATTCCATTAAATGGTGAAATGCCCAAACTTCCATTCCAAGCCAACATGATATTGATAACCAAATCGCCTTGTTGCACCAATTTATAACCCACCAAACTTTCGGCATTGGTCAGGTGGTCGTCTTCGTTTTCCAAACTTTCCCGCTTCAATGTTACGCCAGTATAATGCGAAACCGAAAGCAGTTCTTCGCTGCCTGTTTCGCTTCGGCTGTCCATTTCCTGAAACAGATTTTTTATGCGTAATACTTCCCAGTGATCAGGAAAATTACCAAGCCATGCGGCCTTTGTATTTTCTAATGTTTTAACCATAGTTTTTCACAGTTTTATAGGCCTGCTGCGGGTGGTTCGGCATTTCCGGATGTGTGTATTCCAATTTACCCTCTTCCCGAAGAGGTGAAATAAAATTCCTTAAAAGATACTTTTCACTACGCCCCAAAATACCGACCATTTCGGAAGATTTTAACGGCTTCCAAGCGCAAAGTTGTAAAATCACCTCCTGCATTATTGTAGGATCCGAAACCCTAACCGGCAGCGCTTCCACCATATTTAGCAGTTCCTTAGGCAACTGGTGCACTAAAGCTTGATCAACTGGTGCACTAAGATCCTCTACTGGTGCACTAAGCTCTTCAACTGGTGCTGTAAAATCCACAGATAGTTCAGATTTAACTGGTGCACTATCAATACCTGCCGCCCATAAGGTGAGATCGGGGTTGGCAATGTAATAGGTAGATCGTCCTTTTCCTTTTTGTAATACAATATCCTTGTCTCTGAGTCCTCTTAAATCTGAACTGGCTCTTAACACGTCCAAGCCGTTTAACTGGCGATGAGTGGCATTATCCAAAGCGCCAACCTCGCGCAAGAATATCAATGCTCTTTTTTGTGTATCTGTCAATTCAAAAGAATTAAACTGAATCAGCCACTTTAAATCTGATTCATTTAAGAAATGGTGTAATAGTAAACGGGTTGTAAATTGATTATTTGTATGGTCACTCTCAAAAGTAGGAGGCATTAACTCTGCCTTTTCCATTAATGAACGCATGGTACGGATACCGCTGCCTTTGGTTTCTGCAAGGTTGGTTTCGTGAAAGATGGCTGCAATAAAAGGGTTACGATTTCTAGAGCCGGGTTCCCCTAATTGATCTTCCGGTTTTAGAGAAAAACCCGGATTTTTTATTTCTAAGCGATTACCATATCTAATAATTTGTATGGGCTGATTCTCTCTGTAAGTTCGATGTATAAACGCATTCACAATCGCCTCTCGAAGCACTTTTGAAGGTAATCCGATTGAGTCCGCTTGAATTTCACCTTCCGGCAATAGAAACCCTTTGGGCAGATCATCTGCAATTGCATTAAAAGCTCGTGAAACCAATTCTATCAATGGACCCCGCATATCAATAGTTGTAAATCTTTTTTCAGGATTTTCTACCCATTCATTGCCGGGTACTCTTATATAATCCACGCGTACCATTGGTAATAAACGTCTGTGCGATTGCCTTTTCCCAAAAACTAATAAACCGGCATAGGTTAAATACCATGTGGCATTTTCCTTCTTTATACAACCTAAGGATTGTAATAATTCAATATCGTCATATTGTAGTTCTTCAGCGTATGGGTTTACTTTACTACGAAGATTACGATACAATTGAACAGCCTCTTCACTCACATCATCCAGAGATGTATCTTTTATAATAGTGCTATCAAGGCTATCTTCCTTATTAAAAAAGACAAACAAGTCATCATCAGTACAACGCTGATCGCTTGAGCCAATGCGACGAAAAGCTCCTTTAGGTAAACCTTCTGATTTGAAATATACCGGTTTTTGAGATTGCTGTAATTCCGGCACAAATACATTTATGACATTTTTACCACCGATATTTTCTACGATAATTTCCGGTCTTACAGGTTGGTTGAATATATCGGCGCATTGTGTACTTAAATCCAGCTGAAGTTTATCCGGATTTTCAACTCCGCAAACTATATATGATGGGAATAATAAATTTTCTTCTCTTTGTACACCTAAAAGAATATTCCCGCCTCCAAGACCCGGCTCATTGGCAAAAGCACAGACTGTTTCTAAAACAGAACGATGAATAGCAGTGCCTTTTTTTGCTTCAATAGTTGTACACTCATCGCTTAAATTCAATTTTTCAAGTAGTTCTTTTGCGTTTTCCATTATTCAATTATTTCCTTTAATAAACCATCGGTTTCCTGCTCAACAGCAAATATATCTTTAGCAATTTCGGCCAGGCTTCTTGGCGGCTGGTGTTTATAGAAATATTTGGCAAAATTGATTTCATATCCAATTTTAGTATCCTTTTTATCCCACCATGCATCCGGTGCAAACGGTAAAACCTCGCGTTCAAAAAACTCCTGAATATCCTCCTTCAAAGGAATATTTTCAGTGTCTTTTAATTTCGGGTCGGCTTTAGGTTTCCCTTTATTGTCTTTTATCATTTCTCCTTTATCATCTTTTAGTGCTCGGTTAACAGTGATTTGAGTATAGCCGAAGTCCGCATTATCAAATATTTTACTAAACTCATTATCTTCAAAATTCAAATACATTTTCTCTATTTCTGCAACATGTTCAGGTAAAAACTCTACTCGTTTCTTGCCTAACGGCTTACGCATCTTGCTATAAAACTTATCTGAAGTAGCGTTGATAAGTTGAATCTTTCCTTTCCGTTGTTTAGATTTTCTGTTAGTAATTAAAAAGATGTATGTCGGTATTCCGGTATTATAGAACATATCATTCGGAAGAGCAATAATGCCCTCGAGAAAATCATTCTCAATTATGTATTTTCTGATTTCACTTTCACCCTGTCCAGCATCACCGGTGAACAAAGCAGACCCGTTATGGACTGAAGCAATTCTGCTTCCGAGTTCAGTATCTTTCATTTTGCTCAACATGTGTAACACAAACATTAGCTGTCCATCATTCACCCGACTGGTAACAGCCTCTTCTTTATAGCTGCCTTTAAGCATAAAACGCTTATCGATAATGGCTCCTTTAGGCCCAACACCCAACGCTTTTTTGTCTGGAGCCCATGTTTTTCCGTAGGGAGGATTTGTGAGCATGAAGTCAAACTTCAAATCCTTCTCAAAGCCATAAGCGCTCAAGGTACTGCCATAGGCAATTTTATCGGGATCTTCGCCCTTAATGAGCATATCACTTTTGCATGTAGCGTATATAAAAGGAGTGCTTTCCTGGCCGTATAGATGAACAGTAGCATTGCTTTTTACTAAACCGTCTGGATTGAGTAAAAAGTTTTTTGCAATGGTGAGCATTCCGCCACTTCCGACACATGGATCATAGAGAAGATAGGTTCCCTGTTTGATTTTGTCTTTTACAGGCAAGAAGATTAGATGAGTCATTAAATCAATAATTTCTCTTGGGGTAAAGTGCTCCCCGGCTTCTTCATTATTTTCTTCATTAAACCGTCTAACCAAATCTTCATACACATAACCCATAGCCAATGGAGGTAATTTATCAGGGTGAAGCTCCACTTTTGGTGAACAGAATTTTTCGATTAGTGAATAGAGGATGTCTGCCTCATCTAAAGTTTCAATTTCATTTCTGAATTTGAATTGTTTGATGATGTCCTGTACATTATCTGAAAATCCGTTGAGGTAATTTTCAAAATTGCTCCTAAGATTCTTTGGGTCATCAAGCAATTTTTTTAGGGTGAACTTCGAAGTATTGTAAAATGCAAGTCCTGATCCATGTTTACTATTGGTAAGCAAACTATCCAGGTTTTGAAGTTTTGATTTGTATTCACTAAAGGTTTTTAAAACTTGATCCTTAGTTGGCTCAAGAAGCAAATCAAGCCTACGAATTACTACCATTGGCAGTATGACATCCTTATATTTTCCTTTCTGATACGTATTTACTAATACGTCATCAGCAACAGAAAAAAGAAAATTTATGACTGGTTGAAGAGATTGTGTATTTATGCTCATTTCGCATCTATTTTTTGAAGATATTTTTCCAGGGATTCTTTTAAGTATGGTTGTCCACCAAACTCTTGTTCTATTTTTTGATTCAAAAACTGAATTTGGAGTTCCCTGTATTTCAAATTGAACAATTCAGCAATTGGTTTAATCATGTGGGTTTGCAGCTGTCTTTCACCATGTTCAATTTTGCTAAGCAAGGAAATATCAATCCCGATATATTCTGCAACTTCCCTCAATGACATTTTGTTTTCCTTTCGAAGTTTTTGCAAATAGCCCCCAATGTCGTTTACAGATTTCATAAACCCAGTTTTTTGTTTAGACAAACATGTCAAA
>JAGWWM010000059.1 GCA_018970395.1 Bacteroidota bacterium | reverse complement strand
ACAGTTGCGCAGTGCGCCTCAAGGCATCATCACGCTGGGTTCAGAGTTGAAGTCGGGTGTGTATCTGCTGGAGGTAAGACAGGGCAACAACCGTCAGACGACTCGCATACTCAAGCAGTAGGGAAAAAATAAAGTCAAATAAAAAAATAGCTTTACTCCGGTGTTCGTTGGTTCGGGCATCGGAGTAAGTATTTTTAGGGGGGCTTGCATAATACTCTTCTAACGCCTAATTTTGGGTGTCATTTGAATCTTATGAAAACTAAGGAATTCTTATGTTCATTTAATCGCAATAAATTTTTATGAGAAAGACAACCCTGATCTGCTCTTTTTTAAAGAAATCACACAGCAAACTTTTTTTATTTTTCTGGCTGCTGCAAACAGGAGGAAATACATTGGTTGGACAAACCAATCCTGTCCCGCAAATCATTCCATACAATCAGGTATTTTCGATCAGTCATACCGTTACCGCCTATCCTGCCGGTTGGCAGGGTTGGTCGCTCGGTAGCGGCTCGTCTACCGGGTTTAGAACGACCGATGCTGTTGCCAATCTTGCATTGAAGGGTGGAGAACTGGCTTCTACCACTACAGGTGGAGTGCTTAATTATAATGGTAAAATCGGCATACTAGCTACCTCGCCTACTACCGGCGTAGATCCCTCCCTTTGTCTGGCAATTCAAACCACCGGAAGATCAGGGATTAGAGTGGATTATGATGTAATGACCATTCGGAATCCTTTTAATGGTTCGTCTAATAACAGAATTAATGAGCTGTCCTTACAATATCGTGTGGGGGCTTCCGGTTCATTTACAACTTTGACGGGGATTGCTTACCAAAACAACACTACTCAGCAAACAGCTACAGTAACCACTCCTCAAAATACAGTCTCCAGATCTATCGTGCTTCCCTCGGCTTGCGACAATCAGCCGGTTGTTCAGCTCAGGTGGGTGCAGCGGGATGTTTCAGGGAGTGGAGAAAGGCCTAGTTTTGCCATTGATAATATTGCGATCACATTGGCTTCCGGAGCGGCTCTGAACCCTAGCTCAACTGCTCTTTCCGGATTGAATTACATTCAGGGAAGAGGGCCTTCGGCTTCAAGATCAATTTTATTGACTGCCTCCAATCTAACGAGCGGAGGGGGGATAATAAATGTCGCTGGTTCATCCAATTTTGAAGTCTCCACAACAGATTCAATTAGCGGGTATGGCGCTACCGCAACTTTATCGTACACCGGTACCGGCACATTAGCAACAAACAGAGTATGGGTTCGATTGAAAGCAGGTTTGTTAGCGGGAGTTTATGCAGGAGAAAGCATTACCTTGAGCGGGGGCGGTGCGCTGGCAACCATTACTGCCACCGGTTCCGTTGCTCCTCCAAACGATCTTTGTCCGGATGCGATCAGCGTTCAGATCGGATCAACAGAGGGAACTACCATTGCTTCAACCCTATCAGGTAATTTTACCGGCAGCAGTACAGATGTTTGGTATAGATTTGTTCCTACCTGTTCCACTACTTATTCAATCAATACAACAGCCGTGGATCAGGATCTGGATATTTTTGTTTATAATAGTAACAATTGCGCAGTTCTAAATGCTCCCGTAAGCAGTGGCGGAGGAAGCTCCACCAGCAAAACCACAGCAGCGGCTACTTTTCCAGCAATTGCGGGCAACAATTATCTGATACGTATAGCCTCTTTCGGTCCTACCCGTGGTGCATTCACGTTTCGGGTTGTAAACCCCTTCGTTGCACAGGCCGTAACGACTGCTCCGGCTAGCCTGGTTTATGGCAGAGCGACTACCCTGAATGGAAATATTGCAACCTTGGGCGTTTGTCCGGCAACTATAGAAAGAGGGTTTGTTTATGCGGTCAGTTCCCTCAATAATAATCCCATCATAGGAGGGGCAAACGTGACGAAAGTAGCGGTCTCGGGAATTGCCTCCGGAGCCTACAATACTATTGTTTCAGTGCTACAGCCCAATACCGGATACAGTTACAAGGCCTATCTATTTGATGGCGCGAATTATACATATGGGGCAACGCAAACTTTCACCACTACCGCCGCCGCCAACTGGGACTTTGGAATTACGGCACCAGGGACAGCTGTTGCAGTCTATAATCCTTACACGAAGATTGCCCTTGGTAATATTTCAGCAGGGAATACATTGATTGCTTCAACAGGAAGTTCGTTTGTTTTTCTGACCAATTCGGTGCCTTCTTCCGGCTATTCAGGTATTTCTGCAAGATATAATGCAGGGAATGTAGCGAGAACGGGCGCCTTGAATACGGGGGCGAACGGAAGTGCTTATTTTGAATTTTCCATTACTCCTGAAATTAAACATACTTTCACCTTAATGGGAATTAGCTTTGGTTCCTACGCTACCTCTTCCGGGCCTCGTAATTATTCTTTGCGATCAAGTCTGGATAATTATGCTTCAGAAATTGCAGGCGACACTTTATTGTCAAACAGCTTGTGGAGTTTGAAATCAAAAAAAGGATTGAATGTGTTATCCGCCTCCGGCAGCCCTGTTACTTTCAGAATCTATGGTTATGGCGGAACGGGCACGCCTACGGCAGGAACCATCAACTGGCGAGTTGATGATGTAACTGTAGAACTTTCCAGTCTTTCCCCCGGGGCTATCAGTACAGCGGGTCAAACGATCTGCAGTGGAGCGTTTGCATCAGAAATCGGCAATGATATCAGTGCGACCGGAGATGGTTTATTTGCCTATTCCTGGAGGTCGTCTGCCGATAATTACACGAATGCTATTCAAGGGGCAACTACTGCCACCTATACCCCGCCGGCAGGATTAACTACCACCACTTCCTTCCGTCGGTATGTTTCTGATGGAAACACTCCCGTTCAGTCTGAAGGAACTTGGACAGTTACAGTTAACAGTGCCCCAACCATTGGAAATATAACCTCGCCTGATGCGCTTTGCGCCGGCAGCATTCTTAATATCCCTATCCCAACAGTCACAGATAATGGGTCTGTCGTTACACAAGAAGGATGGGAGATAGAGACCGTTGCTGGAAGTGGTTTGTTTACCGGTTTAACCTTGCCCTATACCGTTTCTTTTGAAGATAATGGAAAACAAATAAGATACACGGCTACGAACGGCTGCGGAACAACCAATACCAATCAGAACAATCCTTTAAGTCTTAATATAAAAAATACAAGCAGCAGTACTACTGATGTAGCTGTATGTTTCAGCAATTTGCCTTACAGTTGGAATGGGGATACTTATTCTGTATCCGGCACCTACAGAGATACATTGGTGAATTCAGTAGGATGCGATTCCATTGCGATATTGAATTTGACTGTCATTGCTCCAATAGCCAATCCTGCTGTTCCTTCCATTCGAACCACTAATTTAATTACCAATGTATGCGGTGGTCGCAAAGTGCGTTATTCTGTTACGCTGCCTGCCATCACTTCCGGTAACGTACAGGCGGAATGGAGTTTTGTAGGAAGTGTACTGGGAGCTATTGCAACGATAGATTCAGGAGGTGTCAATTCTTCAACGATTGTGGTGTTGTTTACAAGTAATCTGGCAGCTGCGGCCAATGATAGTGTACGTGTAAGATTCAATTATAACAATGGCTGTACTTTTGGCCCTGTAGCACGTACCAGAATCAGTTTAGGATCCTTCAATCCTCCTTCTACTGCGGTTACTTCGATTAGTCAGCAGCTGGTGTCGAATAATTGTGGCGCGAGAATTTACCGCTATACTGCATTTGGCTCGGTGCATGGTACAGGATTTGCATGGACTTTGCCTGCTACCTTAGGAGGAATTCCCTCCGGCGCAACGATTGATTCGGGCGATCTTGCTTCATCGAAGGTGATTCGGGTTCGATACGCATCTAATAGTGCGGCCATTAATGGGGACAGTATTCGGGTGAGGGCGTATAATCTTTGCTCGAGTGCGGAGACGCGCGCCTTCAGGTTGACGAATACGGCATGGGTGCAGCTTGCTTTACCGGTGATTACGACGACGAATGTAGTTACCAATGTATGTGGTGGACGCAAGGTGCGCTATTCTATTCCTGCTCCTGCTACCGGTTCCGGATTGGTAGTTCCGGAATGGAGTTTTGTAGGGAGTGTACTGGGGACGAATGCAGTCATTGATTCAGGCAATGCAAATTCCCGAACGATTGTGGTGTTATTTTCGAGCAATCTGGCTGCTGCAGCCAATGACAGTGTACGGGTACGATACAATTACAACAGTGGCTGCACTTTCAGTGCGAGAGTGCGCACTAAAATAAATTTGGTATCCTTCAACCCTCCTTCTACTGCGGTTACTTCGATCAGTCAGCAGCTGGTGTCGAATACTTGTAGTGCAAGAATTTACCGCTACACTGCATTTGGTGCGGTTCATGGTACGGGATTTGCGTGGACTTTGCCTGCTACCTTAGGAGGGATTCCTTCCGGCGCAACGATTGATTCGGGCGATCTTGCTTCATCGAAGGTGATTCGTGTTCGCTATACATCCGATAATGCAGCCATTAATGGGGATAGTATTCGGGTGAGGGCGTATAATCTTTGCTCGAGTGCTGAGACGCGTGCGTTCAGGTTGACGAATACGGCGTTGCAGGGTTGCATACCCCCTCAGATACCTGCTCGCAGAGCGAATCCTGAGTTGATAACATTTGGCGCGAAGGTGTACCCGAATCCGAGCCGTGGTGCGTTTAATGTTCAGTTAACGGGCAGCGGATCTGAGGAAGTAGAGTTGCGCATTACGGATATACAAGGTCGTTCAATCAAACAGTTGCGCAGTGCGCCTCAAGGCATCATCACGCTGGGTTCGGAACTGAAGTCGGGTGTGTACCTGCTGGAGGTAAGGCAGGGCAATAACCGTCAGACCGCCCGCATCCTGAAGCAATAGGGCTATTAGCTCCGCTCTTTAGAGCGGAGGCAAAGGGAGTTAAATCATAAACATTTTAGGGAAACCGAAAGGTTTCCCTTTTTTTATTACAAACAATACGGTTTTTTAAAAAATCTTGCATATTAAGCATTTGGACTTAACTTTATATTCCTTTTTTTGTTTAACTTTAATCATGGGAAAATTAAAAGTAGCTAAAAACGAAAGTCGCAAAGACTTGATAGTCAAAGCAGGTGCTTCTCTTTTTCGGGAGAAAGGGTTTGGAGCCGCCAGCATGCGCGACCTTGCAGAAAATATTGGCGTTGAAGCCGCCAGTCTGTATAATCACATCAAATCGAAGAATGAAATATTGGAATCAATTTGCTTTGATGTGGCTAATCTTTTCAATACCCACCTCGAAGATGTTGACGCTGCCGATGCAACACCCATCGCAAAAATTGATCTGCTGCTTCGTTTTCATATCCATCAAATGATTGAAAACGTGGAGGAAGTACTGGTTGCCGACAGGGAATGGAAGCACTTGGGCGAGCCTTACCGCTCTAATTTTCATTCACAGCGTCGTAACTACAGAAAACGTTTTGCTGCTATTTTACAGGAAGGCATTAAGAAAAACGAAATCAAAGCCATTGATGCTGCTACCGCAGTATTGATTATGTTACATGCTGTTGCAGGTATTGAGAGCTGGCATCGCGCGACCACGAAAATTTCTGCGCAGGAGCTGGAGGAAAACATGGTGACGATCCTGATTAATGGACTAAAAAAATAATTGCTTCCTTTTTTTCTCTTATTATTTCGTTTCCACTTTTTTCAATTGCCGGTCGAAGATAAAAGTGCCGCAGGGAATCAGCGCCGCAAATCCGGCATACACAAACTGAAGGAAACTGATTTTGCTTAGTAATTTCAAATAGTACGCTCCTCCCACATACAGCACGAATAAAAGTCCATGCGCCCATCCGACATACTTGACAGCCAGCGGCAAGCCATAAAAATATTTCAAAGGCATGGCAACCAGCACCAAAATCAGAAAGGAAATGCCCTCTGCCATGCCGATCTTCCTTACAAATTGAACTGCATTCATGGTTGATATTGTTCTGTTGATGAAGGCTTCTTCTCAATGCACACAATGTTCCGCAGTGCAATGAGCGGAAGCTTTATAATATTTATAGTTTCTCAGATGCGCGTAAATGATAGCGCTCACTCCGGGTACGATAAACACTAATTCTGAAAATGGAAATTTGATGAATTGATTCAACAAGAATAAAATCATTCCGGTTGAAAAAAAGAGTAGCGGCTCGATACGGTGATGATGCTTGTTATAGCCATGCCATAAAGTAGTTCCTCCGATGATGAAAGCCGATCCCAGCAAGACGATTTCAACCCAAACATTTTCAATCAAATTAACGCCGAAAAGAGACAAGCCGCTTAAGAGCAGTGGTCCAATGGCACAATGAATGGCACAAATTAAAGAAGCACTTATGCCCAAAGTATGCCAGTTGATTTTAAATTTCATTTAGTCGACAAAATTACTTCTTTGCAACTGAATTGCAAATTCAGTTGCTATTTCTGGGAGGTATGACATGAATACTTGATATAAAACGAGATATGTCAAACGGCTCCGTAGGGGTTGTAGAGACGCACAATTGTGCGTCTCTACTCAACGCGTCAACTTTTGAAAAATCCGGATTCAGATAATCAATCCCGCCAATCATTTAATCAGCTTAATCAAAGTTCAGACAAAAAATCCGCCCGCACATTCCATGCAGACGGATTTAAAATTTACGATCAACGACTAACGAAAAACGATCAACGATTATTGAATCACAATCTTCCTGTTCTCCCTAACCTCACCCTTGCTGTCAATCAGCTGTACAAAATAAACACCCTTCGCGCTAAAGGAAGAAAGAGAAATATTGGAGATTCGCTGTGTGATATTGCTTTGGAATATCTGCTGACCAACAGGATTAATCACTTTCATCTGATAGCCTGATAAAGTATTAATATTTCCGAAATCAATCGTGAGTTGTCCTTGTGAAGGGTTAGGATAAATTTTGATTGTATTTTCATAGGTGATGGGATTGAAACTCGTGATCGTGGAATTAATGAACAAAGTATCTGTTACTGACACGCTCTGATAGCAGATATTGCCGGTATAAAGATTTTTAATTTCTTGTTCGGATAAGGCGCGGTTGTAAATAGCAATATCATCAATGATTCCATTAAATGCTTTCCAATATGTTGCAATACTTCTTCCTATTTTTATTGGTTGACTATTAAAAGTTAAATTAGGTCCTTTCAAAACTGCACTTGTCTGAACTCCGTCATAATAAAATCTCACACTATCACTATCAACAGTACAAATAATATTATGCCAATTATTGTCATTAAATAATGAATTAGAACTACCATAGCCTGCTGAACCATAAGCAAAACCTGGAGTTCCATTTGCTTCATAAAATACCCAATTGTCATAAGTAACACTTGTAGATGCTGATAATTTTGAGATTAAAGCTGGATTAACATCAAAACCACCGCTACCGGGTGTTGAAGGAGTTGAAAATTTTGTCCAATAGCTTATAGTGTAGAGTTGATTATTGTATGCACTTATGTTAGGTATTTCAATATAATCATTTATTCCATCATAATAATAAGCGCTATTAGAATTACCAAATCTGTCTGCAATAAGAGTTGCACCGCTAATAGTACCATTATTATTATTTGCGCTACCGTCATTGGCATTGCCGTTAAAAGGCCACCAGCCGATGAGCCCGTCTTTTGGAACATAGGAGGGGATGTTTTGGGCGAGTGTTGTTTGAGCAATCAAGAGCAAAAGTGTTGCGGTAAGCAACAATAAATTATTTTTCATTTTTGTTTAGTTTTAAGAGCTAAAAAATAGGGAAAAGTTGCTGCTTATAGGTTATCGGTTTTACAAAGAACGCTTCGATTTATGAGATGTTTCGCTAACGCTCAACATGGCGGGCAAACCATATTCGTTTATCGTTGGTCGTTGATCGTCTATCGAAAAACGAAATACGATGGACGAAAAACGAAAAACGATGGACGAAAAACGAAAAACGATGGACGAGAAACGAAACTACCCGCGCGTCCTGCCTTGACGGCGCCACACATTTCGGTAGCGTCATCCTGAGCGTAAGCGAAGGATCTCACGTTTGAGAACGCTTCGATTTATGAGATGTTTCGCTAACGCTCAACATGACGGGCAAACCATATTCGTTTATCGTTGGTCGTTGATCGTCTATCGAAAAAACGAAAAACGATGGACGAAAAACGAAAAACGATGGACGAAAAACGAAATACGATGGACGAAAAACGAAACTACCCGCGCGTTCAGCCTTGACGGCGCCACACATTTCGGTAGCGTCATCCTGAGCGTAAGCGAAGGATCTCACGTTTGAGAACGCTTCGATTAATGAGATGTTTCGCTAACGCTCAACATGACGGGCAAACCATATTCGTTTATCGTTGGTCGTTGATCGTCTATCGAAAAAACGAAAAACGATGGACGAGAAACGAAACTACCCGCGCGTTCAGCCTTGACGGCGCCACACATTTCGGTAGCGTCATCCTGAGCGTAAGCGAAGG
>JAGWWM010000058.1 GCA_018970395.1 Bacteroidota bacterium | reverse complement strand
AAAAGAGGCGTACTGTGCTCTTTCTGAGCGGTGCGCTCCATTTGTGCACGAATGGCTAAAGTCTGTGGATCTAAAGGCATAGAGAATGATTTAAGGTTGAAATTCCTCGTTGTTGACAAGGAGCGTAAATGTGATGTCTGCGCCGGCTCTTCTCAGCGTTTCCGCTACCGAACAATATTTTTCCATGGAAAGGGAAACGGCTCTGTATGCTTTGGAAGGCTCAATATTACCGGTGAGTAAAAAACGCAAATGAATCTTCTGCCACAAAGCAGGCTCTTTGCCAGATTCCCGACTACCGTCCACTTCTACCTTCAAATCAGCAATCTCCTGTTTTTGTTTGTTTAGAATACTTACTACATCTACGGTACTGCAACCCACCAATGCCGCCAACATGGTTTGCATCGGACGAAGTCCGCTCCCCTCTCCTCCCTGCTCCACCGGGATATCGGTCTGCATACTGTTGCCTGATGCATCGGTTATTGTAAGTCCAAATGCTCCCTTCGATTTGACTGCTGTTAATAGTGCCATAGTAAAAATGCAAAGATAAAGCGGTTCAGGCAGCGAAAAAGTAACTTCCCTAAAAAGGTTATAACAGACAGGTTGCAGGTTGTAGGTTGTAGGTTAAATTTGCATGGAATGGAAAAGCAAATCTTAGTAATCAAGCTGGGTTCAGCCGTATTGAGTGGCAAAAATGGTGCTACCAATGCATTAATGGTAAAAAAAATTACGGAGGAAGCGGTGGCGTTGATGAAAAAATACCGTTTAATCATTGTAAGCAGTGGCGCCGTAAGCAGTGGAAAGCACTTGCTGCAAGATTACAAAGGAACGCTGACAGATAGAAAAGCCGCTGCCGCTATCGGCAATCCTATTTTGATTCAGCTCTATCAAAAATATTTTCAAAAACACAAAGTTGCGGTTGCACAGGCGTTGTGTGAAAGGCATCATTTCAGCAATCGTAAACAATTCCTGCAATTACAAAGCACGTTTGAAACTTTTTGGGAGAATAAGATTGTTCCAATTGTCAATGAGAATGACCTGGTCAGCAATAACGAACTTAAATTTTCAGACAACGATGAACTGGCTACACTCTTAGCCATTGGCTTCAATGCGCAAAAAATGATTTTATGTACTTCCAGTAACGGTCTGCTGGATCATAAAAAGAAAATTATCCCGGTTGTAAATGTAATTGACGATCACATTCGTTCATTTATTAGTCATGAAAAATCGGCGGTTGGGCTGGGAGGCATGTTGTCTAAAATTACATTTACCCAATTAGCTACTTCGCTGGGGATAGAAGTGTATATGACCGGACTGGAAGGGAAAACGCCTTTTCAGGATACGCTTGCGGGAAAAAAAGGAACGCATTTCATAGCAGGCCGCTCCAATCTGAAAGCACGCCAGAAATGGCTGTTGAGCGGATCCGTTACGATGGGATCTATTTACATAGATAAAGGGGCTGAGAAAGCACTGGTTGCCAGAAAAAGTCTGCTGACAGTAGGTGTTGTCAAAACACTTGGCAATTTTTCAGCAGCACAAGTGGTACAGCTGATGAATGAAGGAGAAGAAATCATTGGGGTTGCCAAAACCAAAATTGACAGCAGCAGCATCATGCAGCAAAGAAGCATGAAAAATACCATTGCCGCTCATGCGGATGATATCGTCATATTTTAATTCATTGTTCATGTCAACGATCGAAAAAAAATTACTGGAAACACGCAGCAATATGCAGGCATTGCAGACTGCTAAACCTGCTGTTATCAAAGCTGTACTCAAAGATATTGCGGATGCCTTGGTAGCTCAATCGGGGAAAATTTTAACAGCCAATCGAAAAGACCTGGCGAAAATGAATCCGCAAAATTCATTATACGACAGATTGTTGTTGAATGAAGCAAGACTCTCCGGCATTGCGGGAAGTATTCAAAAAGTTATCCGACTAAAAGATCCAACCAATCAAACCCTTACGCAACGACAACTGGAAAACGGATTACAACTTAAAAAAATTACGACTCCGCTGGGAGTCGTTGCCGCCATTTTTGAATCGCGCCCCAACGTCGTAGCCGACATTGCAACGCTTTGTTTGAAAAGTCGCAATGCCTGTGTTTTAAAAGGAAGTAAAGATGCAGCGCATACCAATAAAGCCATTGTCAATATAATCCATCAATCACTTGAGAAGAATGGATTACCTAAATCTTTAGTGTATTTACTCCCCCCTGAAAGATCGGTCGTGGATATTTTATTTCAGGCAACCCGTACGATCGATGTCATTATTCCGCGGGGCAGCAACGGACTCATTGAGTATGTGAGAAGTCATAGTCGCGTGCCGGTCATTGAAACCGGAGCAGGGGTTTGCCATGTTTATATTCATAAAGATGCGGATATTCAAATGGGTATTGACATTGCAGTGAATGCCAAAACACAAAGACCTTCAGTCTGCAATGCCATGGATACCTTACTGGTAGATGAAGCGATTGCGAAAAAATTCCTCACAAGCCTTCGTCAACCATTCGAAGAAAAACAAGTAGTGATGCATGGAGATACGAAAAGTATGGCCTTGCTGAAAGAATATCCATTGATTAAAAAAGCGAATGCCGACACTTATGCAACAGAATTTCTTTCGCTTGCCTGTGCTGTGAAAGTGGTAAAAAATATAGAGGAGGCATTAGTACATATTGAAAAATACGGTACCCGACACAGTGAAGCGATTGTTACCCGAAATAAAAAAGCAGCTGAAAAATTTTTGAACACCGTAGATGCCGCAGCAGTTTACCATAATGCCAGCACGCGCTTTACAGATGGAGAGGAATTTGGATTGGGAGCAGAAGTAGGCATTTCCACACAAAAGTTACATGCAAGAGGGCCCTTCGCGCTGGAAAAATTAGTAACCGAAAAATGGATGCTGAGAGGAAGCGGTCAAATCCGATAATATTTTATTTGAAAGCATTAAGACCGGTGATATCCATTCCGGTGATCAGCAGATGAATATCATGGGTTCCTTCGTAAGTAATCACACTTTCCAGATTCATCATGTGACGCATAATGGGATATTCTCCGGTAATGCCCATACCGCCTAAGATCTGACGAGCATCGCGACAAATATTCGTGGCAATCTCACAACTATTGCGCTTCGCCATACTTACTTGCTGAGGGGTAACCCTACCTTCACTCATAAGCACTCCTAAACGCCAGTTAAGCAACTGCGCTTTCGTAATTTCAGTAATCATTTCTGCCAGCTTCTTTTGCTGCAACTGAAATCCGCCAATGGGTTTACCAAACTGAATACGTTCTTTTGAATAACGCAGCGCCGTATCATAACAATCCATAGCTGCACCAATCACGCCCCATGCAATACCATAACGGGCTTTCGTTAAGCAACCCAGCGGACCTTTTAAGCCCTGCACATTGGGGAAAATATTTTCTTTGGGAACTTTCACATTATCAAAAACCAATTCACCTGTACAGCTTGCGCGCAAACTCCATTTGCTATGCGTAGTTGGAGTTGAAAATCCTTCCATGCCTCTTTCCACAATGACACCTCTGATAATACCTGCTTCATCCTTCGCCCATACAACCGCAACCTGTGCATAAGGAGCGTTGCTTATCCAGAGTTTAGCGCCGTTTAATATCACATAATCACCTGCATCTTTAATATTAGTAAGCATGCTTCCCGGATCACTGCCATGGTTGGGTTCAGTCAAACCAAAGCATCCTAACCATTCGCCACTTGCCAGTTTAGGCAAAAATTTCTTGCGCTGTGCTTCGCTGCCGTATGCATACATAGGATACATCACCAGCGAACCCTGAACCGATGCTGTAGAGCGCACTCCACTATCCCCTCTTTCCAATTCCTGCATCATGAGACCATAGCTAATATAATCCAATCCCCCGCCGCCGTATTCTGCCGGCACCGTAGGACCGAAGCAACCCAGGTCGCCTAACTGTTTTACAATATGAGAAGGGAACTCTGCGCGTTGGGCATAGTCTTCAATGATAGGAGAAATTTCTTTTTTTACGTAATTGCGAACAGTATCCCGAATCAGCTTGTGCTCTTCGGAAAGCAATTCATCTACTAAAAAATAATCGGGACTTTGAAAGAGATCTTGTTTAACAGACATACGGCAAATTTAATCGTGGACAAATGTACGATACAGGACTATATGAGAAAGAATTTGTCGTACTTTTCTACCTGAATGAAACCAATTTCTCTTTTATTAGTAATATTTTTAACCCTTGCAAACAGAGCGTATATGCAAATTCCCGCTTATAAATACCTGGCATTAGGCGACTCCTACACTATTGGAGAGCAGGTAGCAGAACAGGATAATTTTCCCCATCAGGTCGTTCAGCTGCTGCAAGAAAAAGGGATTTTATTTGAAAAGCCTCTCATTATTGCAAAGACCGGCTGGACTACTGACGAATTACAGGATCAGCTTCAAAAAACGCCTCCTACTCCACCCTATGATATAGCTAGTTTACTGATAGGAGTAAACAACCAGTACAGAGGACGTTCGTCTGAAGAATATGCAGTTCAGTTTGAGCAATTGCTGAAACAAGCCATTGAATATACAGGAGGGAAAAACAATCGGGTTATCGTATTAAGCATTCCCGATTGGGGAGTCACCCCTTTTGCGGCAGACAGAGATCGGAAAAAGATTGCACAGGAAATTAATACGTTTAATGCCCTCAATAAAAAAATTGCATCAAGGTATAAAGTCCATTATATAGACATTACTCCATTCACTCGAGAAGCGGTAAATGATGTAACGTTACTTACGGGAGACGGATTGCATCCGTCCGGCAAAGATTACAAAAGATGGGCGGAGTTGGTGGTGGGGAAGATTGGGGAGGTAATTAATAATTAGTAATTAGTAATTAATAATTATTAATTGGAGAACTTCCAACCTACAACCTACAACCTACAACTTACAACTCTTCCAATATATTCCTTCATCTCCTCTTGCAGTGCCTTCGCTTCAGCAGCCGCTTTTTCAGCGAAATCAAATCCCGCTGACGCATAGATGATAGAGCGACTGGCATTAATCAATAAGCCCCCGTCTTTATTCATTGCTTTTTCGGAGATTTCTTTTAGACTACCCCCCTGTGCACCTACACCGGGCACCAACAAGAAATGATCCGGAACAATGCTACGAATATTGGTGAATTCTGATGCTTTGGTAGCCCCAACAACAAACATTAGATTCTCTATAGTGCCCCATCGCTGAGTTGTATGCAATACTTGTTCGTACAGGTAAATATTTTTATCTGAAGCTTTTTGTTGAAATGACAATGGAAGCATTTCAAAATCAGCAGCACCTTGATTGGATGTAAGTCCAAGCACAATTGCCCATTTGCCGGGATATTGCAGGAAAGGTTTTACACTGTCCTCCCCCATATATGGAGCAACCGTTACCGAATCAAAAGGAAGGGTTTCAAAAAAAGCTTTCGCATACTGATCGGAAGTATTGCCGATGTCTCCTCTTTTGGCATCTGCAATCGTGAAATGCGTATCAGGAATATATTGAATCGTTTTTTCTAATGAGCTCCACCCCTTCACTCCCATTGCTTCATAAAAAGCCGTATTTATTTTATAAGCTACACAGTATTCATGTGTGGCATCAATGATGGCTTTATTGAACGTAAAAACAGGATCCGGTTCTTCCAGTAAGTGTGCAGGGATTTTAGTGATATCCGTGTCCAAGCCAATACACAGATAAGTTTGCTTTGAAAAAATCTGATGAACAAGTTCACTCCTAGTCATATTGCAAAAATAAGTAAAGGCATTTCAAGAAAGATACTAAGCAGTAGTATTGAGTCGGGCGGCAACCGATGCAGCAACAATCATTCCGCTTGTCCATGCGTGCTGAAAATTAAATCCTCCGGTAATGCCATCCACATCCATCACTTCACCCGCAAAAAATAACCCTTCATGCAGTTTACTCTCCATTGTAGCCGGATTGATTTGGCGGAGATCGATACCGCCTGCAGTGACAAATTCCTCTTTAAAGGTGGTTTTACCTGCAACAATATATTCTCCCGCTATTAATAGTTGCGTTAATGCTTGCTGTTGTTTAATGGTTAAATCTGCCCAACGTAGATCTTCCTCAATACCGATGGTATTTAAAAAATATATCCACAATCGTGAGGGTAGTTCAAAAGGACATCCGGAGTGGATTTTTTTTGCTCCATTCTCCTGCCTTTGTTGCAGAAAAAGAGATTTAAGTTGTTCTTCTTTCATATCCTGGAGCCAGTTAACCACTATGGTAAAATGATACTGTTTTTCTTGCAGCATTCTTGCCCCCCACGCAGAGAGTCTAAGAATAACAGGACCGCTAAATCCCCAGTGCGTAATGAGCAGCGGACCGTTTTCTTTCAACTTCTCTCCCATTATTTTCACCGATACATTTTTAACGCTTACGCCCATAAGAGAACGGATAGGATGATCGGGCAACTGAAAGGTAAATAGAGAAGGGACGGGATCAATGATACTATGACCTAATGAAGCAAGCCAATTGTATCCATCTTTTTTTGGAGAACCGCCGGTAGCAATGCAAATAAAATCTGCGTTGAGCGTATCATTATCTTTTAGGGTTAGCTGCCATTGCTCATGCCGCACTATATTTTTCACTTCAGTCTGCATGAGGAAGCTCACATCAAATTTATTCGCCTCTTTAAGGAGGCAATCAATGATGGTTTGAGAATCGTTGGTAGTGGGAAATATTCTACCATCCGATTCATTGTGTAGTGATACTCCTCTCTCTTCAAACCACTGGATGGTATCGGTGGCAAAGAATTGATAAAAAGCTTTTCGTACGAAACGTTCTCCTCTGGGATATTGCCGGCTGAAAGCATCGGCCTCAAAAAGATCATGGGTAACATTACAGCGCCCTCCGCCACTCACTTTTACTTTAGCCAGCAGCTTAGCGGATTTTTCAATAACGGTTACCTTCAATCCCGGACATAATCGGGCGGCATTTACTGCGCAAAAAATGCCTGCTGCGCCACCGCCGATTATAATAAGATGAGGGTTCACGCGATGCAGTGACTTATCGGAATATGCTCCGACTGTTTACAGATAAAGTTTTTTCTTGAAAACGTAAAACACAACATAAAGCACAACAATGCCGATACGTAATGCCCATAATGTTAATTCAGGATTGGTTTTTTGGATTTGGATTTTCATGATATTGGGGTTTTGGATTAAGAAATTAGACTTCTAAAAATAATTAATACATCGGATGGATTTTTTATTTCGAAACCATTCTGCGTAAGAATCTCCCAGTCTGTAGGTAAATCTGAATGTACTGGACAGGTAAGAATCATTCCACAACGGGTTGCCTCTTTTTTTGCCGGGAGCATAAGGAGTATAACCGGGAGCGCCGGGAAAATAAGCGCTTGGATTTGACATGTATTTTGCTATTTCAGCTTGTTCAGGACTGAGATAAAAATCAAACAATCCAGGATCAACATAGTTGGTGCTTACATCATCTATGTAATCAGTTCCGGTGATCCGATGAACAAACTCAATTCCGAAACTTACTTTCTCTGAGATATCGTATTTAATACCAATACCCAGCGGTATACAATAAGACCAGGTATTATATTCAGGTACTCCGGTCTCAAGCATTCCTTGTCCTTCCGTGCGCAAAGGTTTTAAGTCAACCCACGTTTCAACGCCATCTTTCGTATAAAGACCCTGAGGCTTAAAAGCAAATAAACCTATACCTGCTAGCAGATATGGTCTGAAACGCGGGGTTCCTTCTTCTCCATTAATTAAATTGTTGATTAGGACGGTAGGATAAAATTCAGCAGCTAAAAAACCTTCATAGAGCGGAGATCTGAAAGTAAGGTTTCTGTGTTTTCTGGCAACTTCAAAACTGTTGGCATCATTAAGATCCGCTTTGATAATCCGATCATCTCCTTGCATTCTGCCTATACTGAACGCCAAACGGGCTGCCAGCCATTTTTTTGGAAAATAGGAAGCCGATAAGCCGAAGTTAAAATTGGTCATAGGAATATTATTATCCTTGGGACCTAGCGTACCTTTTCCTTTATTTCCTCCCAAATCACCGAGAAAATTCATGGGCCCAACATTTAAACCAATTTCCCAATCAGCCCTATCAGTGATAATTCCAATCTGAGAAAATCCGCATAATGGGAGCAAGAGAAGGAATAAGTATTTTATTTTAGGCATGAACCCCATTCGTTATTGGTTAAGAAGGTCAGGTTTATGTATGCAAAGATGTGATTTTTAAGGCTAAATACAAACAATTACGCTGAAAAAGCCAAAATTTAATGGTCTTCCCTTATTATGAAGAAATGTTTTACTTATCTGTCTGCGCTTTCTTCCTCAAAAACAATTGCATACTGCTTTAACAAACGGAAAGTAATTTGAATATGAACGATCAGAATAAGGGCATAGATGAACAAGAAATACAATATTCCTTTTATAAGTCCATAAAGTTCCTCTTTCTTTACAGGCATTGGTT
>JAGWWM010000018.1 GCA_018970395.1 Bacteroidota bacterium | reverse complement strand
TATAAATAGTGGAAGCGGCAAACTTGCTTAATAAAATGTTGGTTCGGCTATAGGGTTTCGACATAATGAGTCGCAGCGTACCGAGATTTGCTTCGCCTGAAATCATATCCGCACTCACGATCGCCACCAATAATGGAACATGCACCAATAATGTTTGTAAAATAACAAAGCAAACAAAATAACCATTGAGTGGATTGCCGACAATGTCAAAACTGTCTGCCACATCTTTTAAAAAAAACTCCATGTATTTTGGTCCATCTACATACAAGGCTAACTGAATTAATGCCACAATAGCCCAGATGGCAGCAAATGCAATGTAAGTGCGCGGACGACGGGATATTTTCAGTAATTCAAGAAGAATAAGTTTCCACATGTTGGTTGCTGCTTGTCATTTGAATGAAATAATCTTCCAGGCTATGCATCGATCGAATGCCGGAGATTGGAATGTTTTTTTCTACCAGGTACTGATTCAGTGCGGCTACTTCCTTCGCATGCAGTTTCAAACGAATGCCATGACTCAAAGATTGCAATTCCTTAAAGGGAAAAGAAGAATGGTGTACCGCCAGGGCGGCATCCTGCGGCAGATCCGTCTCAATCATCACTACATTTTCTTCCGGTGCAAACAATTCCTTCACACTGCCTTCAGTCACTTTTTTCCCACGGTCAATAATGAGCATGCGGTTGGCAGTCTGCTCTACTTCATGCAATAAGTGAGAAGAAACGAAAATAGTTTTCTTGAGTTCATGCTGCATCCATAAAATCAGATTGCGCATATCGGCAATGCCTTGCGGATCGAGTCCATTGGTGGGCTCATCAAGAATAATTAAATCCGGATTGTGGATGAGTGCAATGGCCAAGCCTAGTCGTTGTTTCATGCCCTGTGAATAGGTGGCGACTTTTGAGTCAAATCTTTTTCCCAAGCCCACCTGCTCCAGCTGCCGAATCAACTCCCCCTTCGTACATTTTTGGCCACTCATGGTGGCAAAAAGAGCAAGATTTTCAACGCCGCTTAAGAAGGGATATAAATCGGGGCGCTCGATGATCGCCCCGATATTTTTTAAAATTTCCTTTCGATGGGTAGAAAGTGATTTTCCAAATAATTCAATGACCCCGGCAGTGGGATGAATGAGCGTCAGCAGCATTCGGATGGTGGTGGATTTACCGGCTCCGTTTTGTCCTAAAAACCCATAAACATCTCCTTTTTCTACGGAAAAGGAAAGTTCATCCACCGCTTTGAAACTGCCAAAGGATTTGGAGAGTCCGGAAACACGAATCACTGATTGCATACTTCCTTACAACAAACCAAAGGCAGGAAGGTTGTAGCATTAACTGCAACCCATGCTGTTGCCGCAGTTCAGACATTTGTAGCAAGTGCCGCTGCGAATGGTGATATGTCCGCACACATTACAAGCAGGTGCATCGCTTTGCATGCTTTTGGCTGCCTGATTGAGTGCATCCAGACCGGAGGAGGCTTCCATTTTCAATCCGACAGGCTGTTTTTGCAACTTAGGAGTGGTAGGCGTTACATTATTCATGCTCACTACCCGTACATCGCTCAGTTCAACCGTTTTTTTTTCATACTCCAGGCCGGTGGGAATGTCATCCCAGTCGTCGGTTCCGGTATTGCCAAGCTCGGGCTTATCCAATACATGTACAAGATCCGTTCTTCCTAAGTATTCGTAAGCCAGGCAACGGAATACAAAATCAACAATCGAAGTGGTACTCTTAATATTCGGGTGATCCACCATTCCGCTGGGTTCGAATTTGGTAAAGATGAATTTCTCTACATATTCTTCCAGTGGAACCCCATATTGAAGCCCAACCGATACGGCGATAGCGAAACTGTTCATCAGGCTCCTAAGGGTACTTCCTTCCTTCGCCAGATCCACAAAAATTTCCCCTAATGTTCCGTCTCCGTATTCACCGGTGCGCAGGAAGAGCGCTTGTCCGTTAATCTTCGCTTTTTGCGTAAAACCTCTGCGTTTAGTGGGCAGTTTTCTTCTTTCCACAATACGCGCCAACTGGCGTTTGAGTTTAGTATCGGGAGAAGATTGTACCCGTTTGTTCAGTTCTTCCATCAGCTCATCTACCGTCAGCTTCGCCATGTCCACCATCGGACTTTCAGAGATGGCTTCAGCAGCAGTACTTTCATCTACCACTTTCTTTTTCTTGTCTCCTTTCGTACTCAAAGGCTGACTGAGTTTGGATCCATCACGATATAAGGCACAGGCTTTCAGTCCGAGCTTCCAGCTCATCAGATATGCATCCGCAATCTCTTCAATGCTGGCCTCGTTGGGAAGATTGATGGTTTTGGAAATCGCACCGCTGATGAAAGGCTGTACCGCAGCCATCATGCGGATATGTCCGCTGTGATGAATGTATCTTTCTCCTTTCTTACCGCATTTATTGGCACAATCAAATACCGGATAATGTTCTTCTTTCAGGTAGGGAGCCCCTTCAACGGTCATAGTGCCGCAGATATAATCATTGGCAGCATCAACCTGCTCATCCGTAAAGCCAAGCGCTTCCAGCAAACTCCATTCAAAGTTGTTGTACTCTTCTTCTTTAAAGCCAAGTCTTTGCAGGCATTCTTCACCCAACGTGTATTTATTGAACACAAAACCGATTTCAAAAGCGCTTGCCATGGCGGCATCGAGTTTTTTGATTTCTTCGGCAATGAACCCTTTTTCACTTAACGTTTGCGGGTTGATGAAGGGTGCGCCATTTAAAGAAGCTGCACCTACTGCATATTTTACGATGGCGTGAATTTCGTTTGCGTTGTATCCTAGTTTGGTAAGCGCCGCAGGAACAGACTGGTTAATGATTTTGAAGTAACCACCCCCGCTCAGTTTTTTGAATTTCACCAATGCAAAATCAGGCTCTACACCGGTAGTATCGCAATCCATCACCAGACCGATGGTACCGGTGGGAGCGATGACCGTTGTTTGTGCGTTGCGGTATCCGTATTGCTCTCCTAATGCAACTGCATCATCCCAGGATTTGCAGGCGCTCTTCAAGAGGTAATCCGGACAATAAGTGGCTTTGATACCAAGCGGTTTAATGCTTAATCCCACATAAGCATCTTCCGCATCATAAGCTGCTGCACGGTGATTACGCATCACACGCAACATATCAGAGGCATTCTCCTCGTATCTTGGAAATGCTCCAAGGAAGGAAGCCATTTCAGCAGAAGTTTTATAAGAGATCCCCGTCATGATCGCAGATAATGCGCCGGCAATACCGCGCGCTTCTTCACTGTCGTAAGGGATACCCATTACCATCAGCATAGAACCCAGATTCGCATAGCCTAATCCGAGTGTGCGATAGTCGTAGGATAATTGCGCCACTTCTTTAGAAGGGAATTGCGCCATCAGAACAGACACTTCCAGCACAACAGTCCACAAACGAATCAGGTACTCGTAACCTTCCACATCAAAATGCTGCGTTTTTTCATCAAATAAAGTACGCAGGTTGATGGAAGCCAAATTACAGGCTGTATTATCGAGGAACATATATTCACTGCAAGGGTTGGATGCATTGATGCGTCCACCTTTGGGCGAAGTGTGCCATTCGTTGATCGTAGTATCATATTGCGTGCCGGGATCTGCGCAACGCCAAGCAGCGTAGGCAATTTGATTCCATACTTCGAGGGAAGGAATTTTTTTCATCACCCTTCCGTCTGTTCTGGCTTTCAGCTCCCAGTCTTCTCCTTTCTCTAATTTTTCGAAGAACTCATTGGGGATACGAACAGAATTATTTGAGTTTTGTCCACTAACCGTACGATACGCTTCTCCTTCATAATCGTGAGAATAACCGGCAGCAATAAGGGCTCCTACTTTTTTCTCTTCTTCTACTTTCCAGTTGATGAAGTCCATGATTTCCGGATGATCTAAATCCAGACAAACCATTTTAGCTGCTCTTCTGGTAGTGCCTCCGCTTTTGATAGCGCCTGCAGCACGATCTCCGATTTTTAGGAAGCTCATGAGTCCGGAGGAAGAACCACCTCCACTGAGTTTTTCTCCTTCTCCTCTTATTTGAGAGAAGTTGGTGCCCACACCGGAACCATATTTAAAGATTCTTGCTTCACGCACCCAAAGATCCATAATGCCGCCTTCATTCACTAAATCATCGCTTACACTTAGGATAAAGCAAGCATGAGGCTGAGGACGCTCGTAAGCTGAAGTAGATTTTTTCAGCTGACCATCTTTCCCATCCACATAATAATGCCCCTGAGGCTTGCCTTTAATACCATAGCACTCATACAATCCGGTATTGAACCATTGCGGAGAATTGGGCACACACATTTGGTTGAGAATGCTAAACACCAGTTCTTCATAAAAGACCTGTGCATCAGCAGCGGTCCGGAAATAGCTGTTGCGTTCTCCCCATACACGCCAGCAATGTGCCATGCGATGGGCAACTTGTTTGGAAGATGTTTCACGACCTGTAGTGCCATCGGGCTGCGGCACACCTGCTTTTCTAAAATATTTTTGAGCAAGAATATCGGTGGCGATCTGACTCCAGTGTTTGGGCACTTCCACGTTATTCATTTCAAATACCACTTCTCCTGAAGGGTTTCTGATTACTGAAGTTCTGTAATCATATTCGAACATGTCGAAAGGAGACACTCCTTCCTTGGTGAACCGACGTTCGAAGGTCAGTTGTTGCGCTTGTTTTTTTCTTGCGGCCATAATATTATATCCTGGTTTTGGTTAGGGGTTAATAAATTTTGTAGTGGACAACGAAACTATTTTTAAAACGGGTAAGTTCAAAATGATAAATATCAACAACCTGTGGAAAATCAATAATTGTTCGAAAAAAAGGTTTTTTAAAAAAAATAAAGTCGAATTATTTGGTTATCTGATTTGTTTTATTTAGTAACGTCCGATTACTTTTGTTGACCTTTGTACATCAATAGTCTTTTAATTTATATGCAGGAAATGAATACTATCTATAACAGATTACTGGAACAGAAAAGAAATAAACAAAAAGCGTTTGCCGTATTGATTGATCCTGACAAAACAGATGTAGCAACTTTACCATCGCTGATAACTTTGGCAAACACATCCGGAGTAGATTATTTTTTTGTTGGGGGAAGTCTAATGATTGCACCGCATCTGGAATTATTGGTTCAAACGATCAGACAAAGTTGTGATATTCCGGTGGTGCTTTTTCCCGGAAGTCCCGCGCAAATTACGCCGGCGGCCAATGCCTTATTATACTTATCTCTTATTTCGGGAAGGAATCCTGAATTGCTGATTGGTCAACATGTCGTCTCTGCACCGGTTGTAAAAAGAAGCGGACTTGAAATCATTCCCACCGGCTATGTACTTATTGATGGCGGCGCCCCGACTACCGTCTCCTACATCAGCCATTCCTCCCCTATCCCTTCCAATAAAAACGCGCTGGCGGTTTGTACGGCTATGGCCGGAGAAATGCTGGGATTGAAACTAATTTACATGGACGCCGGCAGCGGTGCCGATAAACCGGTTTCCGTTTCTATGATCAACGCTGTCGCAGGAAATATCGACATTCCTCTGATCGTTGGAGGCGGCATCAATCACCCTGAAAAAGCATATGAGATTTGTATTGCGGGTGCTGATTTAATTGTAGTAGGAACTGCCATCGAAAAAGACCCGGAGCTCATCAAAACTATCGGATTAGCCGTTAAGAAAGCTTCTCAGTAATAATGGGCTTAAAACAAATAAGGCAGCCGTAAAAGCTGCCTTATGAATTGAAAATAAAGTTGTAATTACTTTTGTTCCGCTCTTACTTCAACTGTTGAAGTATCTCCTTCCGCACAATCATACTGAGCCGCTACACGATCCGAACTAATTCCTCCTTTCTCAATCAAATATTTCACAATAGCATCTACTCTTCTTTGACCGATCGTCTGTCCGCTCTTGCTTTTTGAAACAGATCCGCAAACAATCGCTTTACAATTAGGATTGTTTTTCAAAGAAGAGACAATATATCCCAGTAATACTTTCGCATCAGATGACAAGGTTTCAGACTGACCTGCAAAGCTGATGGAAGGAAGATTGGTTAAAGTACAAGTGTTCAGTAAATGAGCGCCGCCACCCGGACTTTTACAACAAGCGGGATCCGGACAATTACCCACACCGTCTGCATTCACCGGCTGACATTGTGTAGGTGTAATCAATTCCTTGTCTTTGCAATCAGGCACTCCGTCTCCATCTGTATCTCTGCTTACCCCGCGTGCATCAACCGGACAACCGGCAGGAGTATTCGGCTGAAGATCAAATTGATTGGTTACCCCATCATTATCGGTATCTTCCAGAATCGTTTTAGGCATCTTCATGTGTTTGGGTGACTGCACTTCATTGAAAATAAAATCAAGCGGATTCAACCACCAAAGCGGCGCTACAGCTCGTTTGCCTACGTTGTAGTTAACGCTTACACTGGTGTAATGCCAGATATCATGGCTACGGGTATTTACTGCATCTCCCAATGGAGCTTCCTGCCATCCTTGACCATCAAGTAAATCATCTTTGGTTAGGGTATAAACAGACTCCAGTCCAACGCTCAGATTTTTATTGATTTTGTAAGCAATACCCAAACCTCCCTGAATGGTTGGCAACAATCTTTGCCCAAACAACTGACGACCAGAGTTGGTATTAGATTGAGCAGCTGTTTCATACGTGTCATCCATCCCCTCGCGAAGATCTCTCAGAATATTTCTACGATTGCTGTTCGTGCGATCATAACGATTGGCTACGTCTCTGAATAATGTTTCATAGCTGGCTCCGTTTGCATCAAGCGCATTAACACGCGTATCATAGATCATAGCACCAACGCCACCAATAGCATAGGCCAAAAATTTTGTTTTGTCTTTATGGAAACGAATATTATTTAAACTGATTATACCCTGTACTGCGAGCTGATGAATATTAGTTCTGTAATTATAATAAACGGGATCATTGTCTGCTGCAGTAAAAGGAATATTCGGATTGGTACTCATGACTTGCGTAATGGTTCCACCCACATTAAAATTCACCGGGGCTCCGTAGCGAGTGCTCCATGCTGCATTTTTCCCATAATTAAATGAAGGCTGCCAATTCAAGCCGCGCGTCACTCCACCAGAATATGCCAGACGCATAGACAGTACGTAACCAAGTGATTTACGAACGGTTACGCCCCAACCGAAATTGGGGATCCGGGAAGTAACATCCCCCCATATGCCGGCATTTCCTAGACTTACCCCAACCTCCCACTGATTTCTGGGTTTGGCAGGAAAAGGATATTGTTGTTTGAGAAACTCACTATGCTGGGCTTTGCCGGCATTCGGAATAAGTGACTCATCTTTCCAGTCATAACTCTGTGCCATGACTGCGAAATTGAAAAGAAATGAAACTGCAATGAGCAGAACAAGTCGAATACATGCAATGGCTTTCATACAATAAATTTAATTGACATTAATGGTTTTAGTATTTGACAAATAAGGATTCATCAGAATCCATATATCATCCTCTTATACAAAAATAGAGCGGGACTACTGAAAATCAAATTTTAATTTGCACCTCATCAACGAATCATTTTTTTGTATGATAAAATTCAGGATGTTTGCAATATGTATCCCGGACAGCATATTTCTCTAAAGCCATATAATACTTTTGGCATAGAAGCATTTGCACGTTATTTTATTTGCTTCAAAAGCCGGGAGGAAGTGCAGGAAATTTTTGATGACATTAAGGAATTGCGCGTAGCAGAAAGACTCGTTTTAGGAGGAGGAAGCAATATTTTACTTTGCGGCGACTTCAATGGTTATGTGCTTAAAAATGAAATAGGCGGAATAGAAGCCATTCACGAAGATGCAAACAGTGTGATGCTCAAGGTAGGAGCCGGGGTTCCATGGCATCAGCTAGTGCTGTATGCAGTTGACCGGGATTGGGGTGGCATTGAAAATTTAAGTCTTATTCCCGGCAGCACCGGTGCCGCACCCATGCAAAATATCGGCGCTTACGGAACAGAGCTCAAAGATGTTTTTCATTCCCTTGAAGCATATCATATTGGCGAAAAGCGCATCGTTACCTTCGATAAAAAAGACTGCAAATTTGGTTATCGTGAAAGTGTTTTCAAACATGAATTGAAAAATCAGTGCGTCCTGCTTTCGGTTACCCTTTGCTTGAAAAAAAATCCTGAATTCAATATCGCATACGGTGCAATTCAGCAGGAACTTGAAAAAATGAAAGTGGAATCCCTTTCTGTAAAAAACATTTCTGATGCGGTTATTAGAATCCGGTCTTCCAAACTACCTGACCCTGCAAAAATTGGCAACGCGGGAAGTTTTTTCAAAAATCCTTCAGTAAATGCCGGACAATTTCATGATTTAAAAAAACAATATCCCGATCTGGTGGGGTATGAAAATACCGATGGCTCTTATAAACTCGCAGCTGGTTGGTTAATTGAAGCCTGCGGGTGGAAAGGATATCGAAACGGTGATGCGGGCTGCTATCCTTTACAAGCGCTCGTGCTGGTCAATTATGGCAATGCGTCCGGCAAAGAACTGCTTTCCCTAAGTGAGGAAATTAAAGCCTCAGTGATCCATAAGTTTAGTGTAATGCTGGAGCGGGAGGTAAATGTTATTTAGACATCATTCCTCCCTTTTTATGAGACAATTAAACATTACAAGGAAGGGATTGTATATTTTTACAGAATTCTATTTTTTAAATACTACAGCTTGAAGCATAACCGAAATAAAGAAAATGATAAAAGATTATCTCCTATGTACAGCGGTGGTGGGTTTATTATTTTCGGCAAAAGTATCTCCGGCACAAACCACAACCGATTCGGATAGTTTACCGAAAAATAAAGTACTCTCGGAAGTTGTCATCACCGGAACACGTACCTATAAAAGACAAACCGAAAGTCCTGTAATCGTTAGTGTCATCAATCAAAAAACTTTATATAATCTGCAGGCCTGTAATTTAGCGGAAGGATTAAAATTCCAACCGGGTTTACGCATTGAAACCAATTGTCAAACCTGTAACTATACCCAATTGAGAATGAACGGTCTGCAGGGCGGGTACAGTCAGATACTCATCAATGGCCGGCCGCTATTCAGTCCACTGATGAGTTTGTACAGCATGGAGCAGATTCCTGCCAACATGATTGAACGTATTGAGGTCGTCCGAGGCGGAGGTTCTTCCTTGTATGGTTCAAGTGCCATCGGTGGTACAGTCAACGTCATTACCCGCCGCACTCAAAAAAATGGTTTTGAAATACAATCGTTCTATCAGCATACCGGGAATCAGTCGCCCGACTGGATAACCGGAGGCAACGCAACGGTGATGAATAAAAATGGCAAGGCAGGCACTACTTTATTTTTCAACACCCGCAACCGCGCGTATTATGACGCAAACAACGACGGCTTCTCTGAACTCTCACAACTGAAAAGCAAAGCGGCAGGATTGAACAGTTTTTACAAAATCTCTCCCCATCAAAAAATTGAATTCAATGCAGGTTATATCAATGAATATCGTTCAGGAGGAGAAATGACCGGTATTCCGGTAGAAAAAAGACAACAGGCAGAAGAGCGAACCCATCATATTGCTCTCGCCAATATGGACTATCAAATCAACTTCAACAACCGCCAATCTTCATTTATCTTTTTTGCCGGCGCGCAACATACCGACCGTAGTCATTATACGGGCATTTTACCCGATATACCAGCCGATATTTCCGCTCATTTCAGCAATCCGCCTTACGGAAATTCCTTTACCACGTCTTTGCAGGGAGGCATTCAACTGAATCATCAGTTGAACATTTTTAAAACCCGCAACGTACTCACTATCGGCAGCGAATACCTGTCTGAAAAAGTAAACGATGTTATTCCCGCTTACCGTTACGCCATTCGTCAGCATACTCGCAACTGGGGCACCTTTATTCAAAGCGACTGGGATATCAGTCAGCAGCTCAATCTGCTTTCTGGTATTCGGATTGACCGACATAATTTTCTATCTCATTGGGTAGGAAGTCCGCGCGTAGCGCTTCTGTACAAATTTGCGCCAACCACACAGTTTAGATTGAGTTATGGGACCGGCTTTCGGGCACCGCAGGCATTTGACACCGATCTTCATATTGCCTTTGCTGCAGGAGGCGTTTCAAGAGTGCAATTGTCAGACCAACTCAGAGAAGAATATGCGCAGAGCTGGAGTGCTTCTTTCAATTATGATCAAGCAAGTGCAGACTTTATTGCCGGATTTACCCTGGAAGCTTTTTCAACCCGATTACAACATGCTTTTGTTTTGGAAGAAAAAGGGAACGACCCCTTCGGATTGATCTTTGAAAAAAGAAATGGAAGTGCTGCTAAAGTGCGTGGACTTACGCTTGAAGTAAGGGCGAATTATAAAAAAAGAATTCAGCTGGAAAGCGGATTTACATTGCAACGCAATCTTTTTACGGAGCCGGTGGCCTACATAGAAGGAATAGCCCCTACACGCAATTTTCTCCGAACCCCTTCAACATACGGATTTGCAAATCTGCAATGCTTCTTCAATAAAAAATGGCAGGCAAATATCAACTATGTTTATACAGGATCTATGGAAGTGCTACACGTTGGGGGTGCTGAAAATTTCCCAAATGATGCGTTGATTAATACACGTCCCTTCTCAGAAATAAATCTCAAAATAAATTACACTTTCGAGTTGTGGAACTCGGGTTATTGGCTCGAATGTTTTGCAGGCATCAGAAATCTTCTGAATGATTTTCAGTCAGACTTCGACCGGGGGAAAAACAGAGACAGCAATTATATCTATGGCCCTGCGCAACCATTTACATTTTTTACGGGGTTAAAATTTAGATAAATTTTCCCTCTCCTTTAGGAGGGGGATTAAGGGGGAGGTCATGATTCTCATCATTCACCCCCCCAACCATATTCATCTCAAAAAGCTTTTTGCATCATTCCTTAAAAAACTGCGCTGCGTCATTTTTGACAAATAAAATCAAACTGATTAATTAAAAAAATTATGCGCTACATGAATGCCTCATTATTAAACTACGAGCATTTCGACTGGTTGAAAACCATTGAATTTTACAAAAACGATCTTTCCGTTTTACAAAAAAGATTAGCAGAAGTTGCGTTTAAAAACACCGGTAAAGAAGTGATGGCAGATGTGGAACATTTTCAGAATCAGCTGATTGTTCAGAAAAACAATCTGGAGGAATTAAGTCACGGCATTTATGAACACATTCATCATGTGGTTGAAAATTCCAGAGTGCATTCCGGGAAAGTTGCTTACACGCTGGTGGAAGAGCATGGCAAAAAAAAAGATGAATTCACGAGTCTCGTCAATATCCTGAACGGATTGCGGAAAGATTTCAATTCATTTCTGAGTAAATGGATGTAAACGATACTTGTAGGAAGTAAGCAAGGGAAAGCAAAATGCCCCTCCGTAAGGAAGGGCATTTGTTTTTTTATCAGTAAAGAAGATTTATTTCTTTTCTTCCTTCGCTTCTTCTTGTTTCAACTGTCTGGTCATTACTACGGAAGCGATGGGAATACGGGGAGAATTCATCACTTCATAATGCTCCGCCTTAACATCTTCCACCCGGATATTGCCGTTGAGTTCCAGAGGCGTAAGATCTACTTCGATAGATTCTTTCAGGTATTTGGGAAGGGTTTTTACTTTTAAAGCTTTCATTTTAGTCACCAGCTTTCCTCCCGCTTTAACCCCGGCAGAAGTACCGGTAAATTTCAATGGGATGGTAGCGATTACTTTTTTATCTTCTACCAGCTCCAGCAAATCCACGTGCGCAAGCAGATCAGTTACTTTATCGAACTGCAAATCTTTCAAGATGCATTTGTGCGTTTTACCGTTTACTGTTACTTCTGCTAACTGGAAATCCTGTGTGTACACCAGCGGTTTGAAGCTGCTGGCCGGAGCGTGGAAATTGATTTCCGCAGAGCCGCCGTAAATTACACCAGGCACCAATCCCTGAGAGCGAAGTTGACGGGCGGCTTTCTTCCCGTTTTCGGTCCTCAGATGACCCTCAATTGTAATTGTTTTCATTGTTGTTTGATTTATGGTTTTAAAAATAAACTCATCTTCTTTGAGCATGCATGAACAAACTCGTGATGCTCTTGTTTTCGTGGGCATTTCGAATGGCGATGGCGAACAGTTCCGCTACACTCAGCACTTTAATTTTAGAGGACTCCTTTTTTAAAGGAATCGTATCACACACCACGAGTTCCTCCAGCACGCTGTTTTCAATATTCTCATACGCCTTACCGCTCAATACCGGATGGGTGATTAACGCTCTTACGGTTCGGGCTCCTTTCTCTTTCAGCAGTGCTGCCGATTTAGCGAGGGTCCCGCCCGTATCACATATATCATCAATCAACACCACATCCCTGTTCTCCACATCCCCGATTACAACCATGCTCGCTATTTCGTTGGCACGTTTCCGGTGTTTATCGCAAATCACCATTTCCGCTTCAAAATAACTGGCAATTTCACGAATCCGGTTTGCACTTCCCACGTCGGGGGCTGCAAAGGTAAGGTTTTCCAGATTCAATCGCTTAATGTAGGGGATAAAAACGGAGGATGACTCCAAATGGTCAACCGGAATATCGAAATACCCCTGAATCTGGGGAGCATGCAGTTCCATGGTAATGATGCGATCTGCTCCGGCTGCCGCCAGCATGTTCGCAACCACTTTGGCGCCAATGGCAACCCTGGGTTTATCCTTCCGATCCTGACGGGCAAACCCATAATAAGGAATCACGGGCACCACCTTGTACGCCGAAGCACGCTTCGCCGCATCAATCATCAGAATCAACTCCATCAGATTATCGGTTGGCGCAAACGTACTCTGAATCAAAAAAACCATATCGCCCCTGATGCTTTCCAGAAATGCCGGCTGAAACTCGCCATCGCTGAATTGCTGGGTATGACTCTTTCCAAGGGGAACACCATATACTTTGGCAATCTTTTCGGCAAGATAACGCGAGCCCGTACCGGAGAAAATTTTAGCAACTGGATTCATCATACTGTATTTGTTGGGGATATCGGGGGCGAAGATAAGCCGTTCATTCCTTATTTTTGCAAACGCTGACCATTGAAATTTTTATTAAAAACACCTCAAATGAAAAACATCAAAAACTGGGCAAAAGACGATATGCCCCGCGAAAAATTTCTGTCCAAAGGCGCTGAAACGCTCAGTCATTCTGAATTAATCGCCATTCTTTTAGGCACGGGCACGCGACAAAAATCCGCCCTCGAGCTTTCCAAGGAATTACTTACCCATTCGGGTAATAGTCTGCACGCATTAAGTCGTATGAACACGGAAGAACTGATGCTGATTGGAGGCATTGGCAAGGCGAAGGCAGTGATACTCGCCGCCGCTTTTGAAATCGGCAGAAGAAGAGAGTCGCCGGAAGAAGAGAAGCCTACCATTAAAAGCAGTTCCGATATTGCCAAACATTTTCAGGCACTACTCAAAGACCGCCATGCGGAAGTCTTCATCGTGGCCTACCTGAACCGGGCGAACCGGCTTATCAAAACAGAGTGGATTAGTGAGGGAGGGATGACCGGCACGGTCGCCGATCCGCGGATTATTTTAAAAAAAGCACTGGATCTCAGAGCGGTGAATATGGTGTTGTGCCACAACCACCCTTCCGGCAATCTAATGCCCAGTCAGGCTGATGAAGCACTCACCCACAAAATTAAAAACGCTGCAGCATTGATGGATATCCAGGTACTCGACCACATTATCGTGAGCCATTCAGGATATTACAGTTTTGCAGATGAAGGAATGTTGTAGGGATAGCGCTGATTCATTTTCCACAGCCCTTACAATTTCCTCAACTTAAAAGTTCCGGAGACCGGAATTTTCGTACTGCCATCAATCAATTTACCTGTAAAACTACCTTGTAAATACAAGGCATCAACTGTATTTAAGATTACAACAGTCGATGCTGGATCTAAATCATACTTTTTATTGTCTGCATTAATGTCTGTTATTGAAGATTGATTAACGGATGAACCGAAATTATTCAATGTATAAGAACCCACTTCATTACCTTTTCGTTTAATGAAAATCGAAGCATCAAGTGATTGAATTGGGGTTTTATATATGCTTGATTGAACATTCATATTTCCACCGGCAGCTTGAATGATTACATCGGTTTGTACTCCACGATTAGAATTGCTGGTAGATATTGTAGAATTAATATTAGCCCAACTTAAAGTAACGTCATCAGTTACTCCCATTGTATTTAAAATATATCCTACTGTTTTTAATGTTTTTCCATTAAAAGTAGCTGTAAAATAATTATTGGGGTCTTCTTTATAAGAAGTTGAATTGTTCTCATTTGTATTACTACCTGTTGAACAAGAGATCAATACTATGGATAGTAATGAATAAATAATTTTTAATTTCATAAAAAATATAATTCTATTACAAAATTATCATTCTTCGTAATAATATGAATAATCAATCCCTTTCATAAACATTTCTCTGTCATTAATTTTAATGGTTAGCGCGGTTTTTATTTGTTGCAATAATATACTGGCATCAACTGTACTTATTATCATCGCATTCATATAATTCTCTTTTTTTATTTTGCTCCAGTCAATACATTTTTTTAGCTGTTTTTTAAGCATCATATCCAGCCATATTCTTGTACTTCTGCCGTTACCCTCCATAAAGGGATGTGCCTTATTCATTTCGGCATACTTCAAGATGATATCTTCCAGCGTGGATTGAGGCATCGCGTCTATTTGTTGCAAAGCGCTTTTTAGGTGCTGGGCATACACAAATTGATAGCCTCCTTTTGAAATACTTCTTGCCCTTATTTGGCCGGCAAAATCATAAAGGCCACCAAACAGGTAAGCGTGTATTTGTTGCAAGCCCTTGGTAGTACCCACTTCGATTTCGTTTATTAAATTGCTTTCAAACAACGTGTACGCTTTCCTCTTGCTTTGTCCATCAATACTAGTGTCGCTATATAAAAACCAATCCAAAAACTTAGTTGCCTTGTTATTGGGGAAGTTTTTGGATAGCTCAATGATACCCTCGCTATCAAGCATATCCGTTTTATATTTTTTACCATCAGCCGCCAGAAGTTTCAGTTGGGTAGTGGCGCTAACCAACTGATTTTTTTCTTTTTTCAGTTTTGCCTTCAGGTATTTCCAATAGTTACGAACTTTGGTGTAATCAGATTCTTCGTTTAATACTCCTACAATATCCAGCACACTAAACCACCATTTTGCGTGTTCATCGTCCCAAACGGCACGTACTTCCCGGTCATCAAAAAAGCGTATGGATATTTTCATTCCTATCTAAAGTAATTGCTTCTTTTTTCACTATTTTTCAAATATACAAAGGAGAGGAGGATTTTGTAAGGCAGAAAATTGAACAGATGACAGGATTACCTCGCTTCGCTCGGTGAGCCAGAATAAAAAAAGAGCACCCATTACTGAATGCTCTTACGTCGGGAGGACAGGATTCGAACCTGCGACCCCCTGGTCCCAAACCAGGTATTCTACCGGGCTGAACTACCTCCCGAATTATTTTCCAAAAATCTTTTAATTCCTCTCTTTTTTATCCGTTGCTCCAAACTCAAAGCTTCAGAACGACTATCCAAAACATTAGTCCAAACCAAATCCCAGGGAATGCCTTTCTTTGTGAAATTACCTTCCCCTGATTGATGCTCTTTTAGGCGGTTCTCCAGATCCTGAGTGCAACCTACATAATACTTTGATAAACTTGCACTCCAAAGTATATATACACTATAACTCATATTCCTTCTGCGACCCTGGCGCTTCTAGCGCCATGCGCTACCGGCCTGCGCTACTTCCCGAAAAAATATAAACGCAAACTTAGTTTGCGCTTTAAGATACCCGCGGTGAGGGAGGGATTCGAACCCTCGGTAGGGCTTTAGACCCTACGACGGTTTAGCAAACCGTTGATTTCAGCCACTCATCCACCTCACCTTAAATTCCTTTTCTTCAAAAGGAACGCAAAAATAACATCATTCGAAATATCTGCCAAAGTAAATCTCAACAAGCTCTTACATGGCAGCCAGCTGCACCTTCTGCTGCAACTCCATCACATTCTCCTTAAATAAATTATCCGTATCCATCAAATCCTTTACAGTCTGACAGGAATGAATGACTGTAGTATGATCCCTTCCTCCAAAATGCTCGCCGATAGACTTCAACGAATTCTTGGTAAAAGTCTTCGCTAAAAACATCGTAATCTGACGCGCCTGCACAATCTCGCGCTTACGCGTCTTCTGCAACAGCTTATCATACGATACATCAAAATAATCACAAACCATCCGCTGGATCGTATCTATCGTAATCTCTTTCGTGGATGTCTTCACAAAATTTTTCAACACCCTGCGCGCCAATTCCAGATCAATATCTTTCTTGTTTAAAGAAGACTGTGCGAGCAACGAAATCAAAGCACCTTCCAGCTCGCGTACATTCGTGGTAATATTATAAGCCAGAAACTTTACTACTTCGGCAGACATTTCCAGACCGGAATGCTTCATCTTCTTCTCCAGTATCTCAATGCGAGTATCATAATCAGGTAACTGTAAATCGGCACTCAACCCCCATCTGAAACGACTCAGCAAACGCTCCTGCACGCCTTCCAAATCCTTGGGTGGCTTGTCAGATGTCAACACCAACTGCTTGCCGCTCTGATGCAAATGGTTGAAGATGGCAAAAAATGCATCCTGACTTTTCTCTGCACGAATGAAAAACTGCACGTCATCCAAAATCAATACATCTATCAGCTGATAAAAATGAATGAAATCGTTGATCGCATTGTTTCTGCTATGATCTACAAACTGATTAATAAACTTCTCGCTGCTCACATACAAAACAACCTTATTGGGATGCAAGCGCTTAACCTCATTTCCGATCGCCTGTACCAAGTGCGTTTTCCCGAAACCTACTCCGCCATACACAACCAATGGATTGAAAGCGGTTGCACCGGGTTTCTCAGCCACCGTTTTACCGGCTCTTCTCGCAACGCGATTGCAATCTCCCTCTACAAAAGCATCGAAGGTATAATTGGGATTTAACTGCGGATCAATCTGCACTTTCTTTAAACCGGGAATAACAAAAGGATTTTTTACCGGATTGTTAATAACCAAAGGGAAATCCATTTCATTGTTGGTAAATGTCTTATACCCCTGCCCCGGCACATCCATCGTAATGGGATGCTGACCTTGCCCGCCACTGTCCATCATGATTCTGTACTCCAGATTGGCATCCTTTCCCAACTCACGCTTCAGCGTTTTTGCAAGTAAGGTAACATAGTGTTCTTCCAGGTATTCAAAGAAAAACTGACTGGGCACCTGAATGGTCAATATCTTCTCCTTCAAACCCACCGGACGGATGGGCTCAAACCAGGTTTTATATTGTTGCCACTCTACAATATCTTTTATGATATCCAAACAGTTTTTCCATACTTGTTCAGCCGTTTTAGTCATAAAAAAACCTACGCTCTATATAGTATTAAAATATTGTTTACTAACCCTGTTTCATCAGCAGCAATTACACTGAAAAAGTTAGGGGGGAAGGCGAATATCTAACTTTTTGTGGAAAAAAAAATTTTTTATTCCACTCTTTTTTTCAGTGTAATATTTGAATGCTTTTTTTCAACTTTTTTTGGAAATCCGAAATTAAATTCATATTCAATTCTTCCCATCTTTATCCCTCCCCATCCTGCCTGATGAATCACCACTTCTTTTCCTTTTATATTGTTCACCACTACAGGCGCATCCATAAAAGTGTGGGTATGTCCGCCAATGATTAGATCAATATTATCAGAGGCTGCTGCGAGCCGTACATCAGAAATTTTTTCGGGCTGTTTGGGATATTCGTATCCCAAATGAGAAAGACAAATCACCAGATCACAACCTTTTGATTTTAAATAAGCTGCCTGCTGATTTACCGGTGTAATGGGATCTGCATATTTAACACCTTGCGATAAAGATTCGCCGACTAATCCTTCCAATTGAATACCTACGCCGGTAATACCTATCTTGAGACCTCCCCGGTGCACAATATGGTAAGGCTGATATTTGTGTTCCATCACCGTACCGATAAAATCGTAATTACAGATTACAACCGGGAAATGAACATGCGTCAATTGTTGTGCAAAATTTTCCAATCCACCGTCAAAATCATGATTCCCCATCGTACAGGCATCATAACCCATGCGCTGCATCGCTTTCATTTCGGGTTCTCCTTTGTAGATATTGAAATATGGCGTGCCCTGAAAAATATCACCGGCATCCAGCAATAATACATTTTGCTCGCTGCTGCGTACCTCCTCAATAAAAGCCGCTCTGGCTGCTACCCCTCCTAATCCCTGATATTTTCCCCCATCCATCGGAAAAGGCTCCATCCTGCTATGCGTATCATTGGTGTGTAAAATAGTTAATCGCTTGCGCGCAACTTCAGCGGCTACCCAATCGGGCAATGCCAGCGCTGCGACTGCCAGCGCACTATTGTATAAAAATTTTCTTCTACTCTGCATAGACAACCCTGGTTTCCTTATTTGAGGGATAAGCAATTCCTTTTACACTGAAATCTCTCAAGTAATCGTGAATAGCATCTCGGATGAGATAATTTTTATTTTGATAAGGAAGCCCTTTCAGCATCCCCATTTCATCGCCGCCGGTAGCGAGATAATCACTCAATGCAACCAGATAATATTCATCTTCACGAATCAATGCGCCTCCAATTCTGACATCCTCCGCCTTTCTGTTTCTGATGACCATCGAAATACCCGCTACCGGCCATCCGCCCTTCAACGCCGTATGCTGAAGAAGTTTCAACAAAACATCTCCCTTAAGTTTCATCACCACTAATAGATTGTCAAAAGGATGGACTTCATATAATTTTCCCAATGTAAAAGCACCTGCCTTTACCACCGGCAACCGAATGCCGCCGTAATTCATAACCGCTGCCTGCAGCGGAATCCCATAAATTTTTTCAGCCTGCGCGAGCATTGCATCTGCCATCATATCTCCCAAACTTCCCTGCGGTTGTTTTTTCTCCAAATCATTTTCCAGCATTACCACCACCCGCGACATCGTTTTATCCAGACTGTCTTTATAAGATTTCAAAAAAGCAATCATTCCCGAATCCGCTTTAGTCATCTGCACTTCACTGCTGCTATAAGTTACAGAGGCGGGTACATAATTTCCCTTACAACCGATTAACACGGTTAGTATTGCAATAAGTATAAATGAATGAAAACGCATATCAACAAATGGCTTCTTCCAAAGGTAAATAAGAAAAGGATGCCGGAAGGCGAAGTGGCTTTGTATCTTTACGCCCGCAATGCCCCGCGAAATAAAGCTAAGTTTATCTCCTGAAGAAGCCGTTGAGAATGTAAAAATTCTGCAACAAATCGCGCTTCAATCCGGCGTGAGTGCCAATCATATCAAAGGCTTCCACCGGATCCGTCAGTCTATTGACGCGCGCCGTAAAGAACCATTGATCCTGCTAACGGTTTCCGCTTATATAGATGAACCGATTTCAGCTCGGCATCTGACTGCTTTTGAATGGAAAGAGGTTACCCATGCGCAGCACAGCGTGCTCATCATTGGGTGCGGGCCAGCAGGCTTGTTTGCTGCCCTCCGCCTGATTGAAAAAGGCATACGTCCAATCCTGATTGAAAGAGGAAAAGAAGTGCGCGCAAGAAGAAGAGATCTCGCTCGTCTCAATAAAGATGGCATTGTAAACGAAGACAGCAATTACTGTTTCGGAGAAGGAGGCGCAGGCACCTACAGTGACGGTAAACTTTATACACGCAGCAATAAACGAGGCAATCTGCAAAGAATACTCGACTGTTTTCATCATTTCGGTGCAGATGAAAAAATTCTGTATCAGTCACATCCGCATATCGGCACCAACAAACTGCCGCAGATCATCACTGCTATGCGAACGCATATTGAGGATTGTGGGGGAAAAGTTTTTTTTGAAACACGACTCACTGATTTGCTTATAAAAGATGGGAAGGTAACCGGCATACAAACACATCATGGCGATACTTTAACGGCTGATGCTCTTATCCTCGCTACCGGCCATAGTGCGCGCGATATTTTCAAACTGCTCCAGCAAAAAAATATTTATCTCGAAGCCAAACCCTTCGCCCTCGGCGTACGCATCGAACACCCACAGTCCATCATTGATCAGATACAATATCATTGTCCGATAAGAAATCCCTTCCTGCCGCCTGCGGCTTACAGCGTAGTAGAACAGGTGAACGCGCGAGGGGTGTTTTCTTTCTGTATGTGTCCGGGTGGCATCATTGCTCCCGCCGCTACTGCTCCCGGAGAAGTAGTAGTGAACGGATGGAGTCCCTCGAAAAGAAACAATCCCTTCGCCAACAGCGGCATGGTAATGAGTGTGGAGATTCCGGAGATCTCCAAATATCTCAAGCGCCCTCCTCATCCATTGCTGATGATGGAATTTCAACAACAAATTGAACAGCTTGCGTGGAAAGCAGGCGGCGGGGCATTACGCGCACCGGCACAACGCATGATGGACTTCACGCAAGGAAAAACATCTAACGATTTACCTGAATGTTCTTATCAACCCGGACTGCAAAGTATTTCACTCACTGATGTATTGCCTTCCTTCATTACGAATGGACTTCGGGAAGCTTTTCTTCGTTTCGGAAAAAAAATGAAAGGATATCTTACCAATGAAGCGGTACTGGTAGCCACCGAATCGCGCACTTCTTCCCCGGTAAGAATTCCCAGAAATCCGGAGACGCTCCAGCACGAACAAATCAGTGGACTCTATCCCTGCGGAGAAGGAGCCGGCTACGCCGGCGGTATCATCAGTGCTGCCATGGATGGTGAAAAAGTAGCAGAGGCCATTGCCCTTCGTTTATTGTAACTTTAAAACAAAAAAGTATGCACGCGAGTCTGAAAGTGGAACACCTGCTTAAATATTTTGACACTCATAAAGCTGTTGATGATATCAGCTTCGAATTGCAACAGGGCAGTGTATTCGGATTACTTGGCCCCAATGGTGCCGGTAAAACTACCCTCATTCGAATGATTACGGGCATCTTCTATCCGGATGCAGGAAATATTTATCTGAACGGAAAAATTTTCCGACCGCAAAAAGATATCATACATATCGGCTATATGCCGGAAGAAAGAGGATTGTATAAGAAGATGAAAGTCGGCGAGCATGCTTTATACCTTGCACAGCTCAAAGGACTTTCCAAAAAAGATGCCTTTGATAAAACCCGATACTGGTTTGAAAAATTTGAAATGCAAAGCTGGTGGCACAAAAAAATTGAAGACCTCTCCAAAGGGATGAGTCAAAAATTACAGTTTGTCACCACCGTATTGCATGAACCTTCTCTCATTATCCTCGATGAGCCTTTCAGCGGATTAGATCCGGTAAATGCGAATCTGATTAGAGATGAAATTAAAGCCCTGGCGCAAAAAGGTGCTACGATTATTTTCAGCACTCATCGCATGGAACAGGTAGAAGAAATCTGCGATCACATTGTGCTGGTCAACCAGGGAAAAAAAATACTGGACGGTACCGTGCATGGAGTAAAAGAGACATTTAAAAAACATATTTTTTCCGTGCAGACTTCTAATGATATGCAACCAACTAATGCTCCATCATCGTTTGAAATTTTATCGCAAGAGGGAAAAGAATGGAAGATAAAAATAAAAGAAGGATGCCGCAACAATGAAGTGTTGCAATATCTGATTGATCAGCAAATAGAAGTCAGTGGATTCCGGGAAATACTTCCTACCCTCAATGAAATCTTTATTCAATTGATAGAGCAAACGCCGACAGCGCGACCCTTTCATTCAACTTTAAATTCATAACCCATGCAAAAAATATGGATTATTTTGCAAAGAGAATATTTGTCAAGAGTTCGAAATAAAACATTTCTGCTCTCTACTTTTTTGTTTCCCCTTTTTTTAGTGCTCGTATTTGCAGGATCGGCCTATTTAACGAAAGAGAGTATCAAGGAATACAAGATCGCCGTCAAAGATCCTACCGGAAGATATCAGCCTTTGCTGACCAATGAGAAAACGGTTTTGTTTTCACCCTGTCTAACCTGCGAACGCACACAATTCAAAGAACAATCCTTTGATGGTTTGCTTGAATTTTTTTCTACTGATCAAAAGCATACTGATTCTATCAGGCTTTATACAGCGGAAGAAGGAGGAATCGGTCTGGAAGCTTCCATTCTCGGACAGATTAAAAAAATTGAAGAACAATATGCCCTGCGTGAAAAAGGCTTAAGCTCCGGCATGTTAGACAGCCTTCGTTCTACAACAGACAAATGGGGAGAAGGTCAGTTTCGTTCTTACATACTCAAAGGAAGCTCGCTCAAAGAAGAGAATAAAGGACTTGCCTACGCCATTGGTTTTGGAAGTGGTTTTTTGATTTATATCACGCTATTCATTTATGGCGCATCCGTGATGCGCGGCGTGATGGAAGAAAAAACCAATCGCATTGCAGAAGTCATGGTCAGTAGCGTAAAGCCATTCCAGCTGATGATGGGCAAAATCATCGGTATTGCAGGTGTGGGACTGACACAACTTTTATTATGGGCAATACTCATCTTCGGACTATCTGCAGCAGGAAGTTATTGGCTTAGTCCGGAAACCATTACCCAAGGTACACAAGGCATGTCGCCCGTAGCTGCACCCGGGGGCGGAGCGGCGATGGCAACACAAATGATGGAAATGCAGTCCACCGTTTTATCGGCCGATTGGGGAATCATTCTTGGCTGCTTCCTGTTTTATTTCATTGGGGGTTATTTATTTTACGCTTCACTGTTCGCAGCTATCGGCAGTGTAGTTAATGAAGATCCGCAGGAAGCGCAGTCATTGATGATGCCGATTACCATGCCCATTATTTTTGCGTTTATCATCATGACTGCCGCCATTGAGCAACCAGGCGGCACACTTGCCTATTGGGGCAGCATCATTCCTTTCACTTCTCCCATCGTGATGATGGCGCGCATTCCCGCAGGAGTTCCCAATCCGGTTGGTTACGGTCAACTTGCTTTATCCATGGGATTACTGATAGCAGGTTTTATCCTTACTACCTGGTTAAGCGCGAAAATCTACCGCACCGGTATTCTGATGTATGGTAAAAAAGCCGGCTGGAAGGAAATGTTGAAGTGGGTAACAAAGAAGTAGCCAATAACCATCAACTGATTTTTTTCTTACCTTTAATTTTATCTTAACCAAAAACCAACTGATTATTCTCAATACTTCATCCTAATACCAAAGCATGAGTGTACACATCAGCGCGCCAAAAGGCGCTATAGCCAAAACTGTATTACTGGCAGGAGATCCTTTAAGAGCAAAATATGTTGCAGATCATTATCTGGAATCTGTTGAATTGGTAAGTCAAACCCGCAATGCTTTTTACTTTACAGGCAACTATAAGGGTAAAAAAATAACCGTGGGTACGAGTGGTATGGGAATCCCTTCCATCGGAATTTATTCTTTTGAACTTTATACCGAATACGAAGTTGATACCATCATACGCATCGGCACTTGTGGTGGCTATACAACCGACTTGTCCGTTTTTGATTTAGTCAATGTAGAAATCGCCGCCAGCGAATCTACCTATGCGCTGAATGCCTGGGGCATTGAAGGCAACACCATCAGCTACCAGGGAAATGCTTTTAATGTCATCAATCAAGCAGCGAAAAAAATGGAGGCGCAGGATACAAAATTCACAACTCGTGTTGCGACTGTCCATTCAAGTGATGTGTTTTATAGAAAAATAAAAGGTACTCCTCCGTTAGCTGCTGCTACCGGATGTATCGCGGTAGAAATGGAAGCCTTCGCCTTATTTGCCAATGCGCAATACTTGGGAAAAAATGCAGCCACACTGCTCACAGTCTCCGACATCATTCCCACCATGGAAATGATTTCTGCAGATCAAAGAGAACGCGCACTGCTGCCCATGATGGAACTGGCACTGGAAAGCGCCATTCAATTGTAAGGAAAGGTATATGATATTTCGTTTATCCATACAACGAAACTTATTGCTCATCTACTCCTGTATCCTTATTCCTGTTTACCTATCTGCACAATCCCTTCAAATCTTAGAAAGCGGAAAAGATATTTCATTGCGCGGACTCAGCGTGGTGAATGACGCTGTTTTTTGGAGTAGTGGCACCAAAGGAACTGTAGTGCGAAGCATCAACAATGGCAAGACCATAGAATGGATTAGTGTAGTTGGTTACGAAGACAGAGATTTCAGAGACATTGAAGCGTTTGATAACAACACCGCCATCATCATGGCGATTGATACACCGGCAGTGATATTAAAAACTGCAGATGGCGGCAAAAGCTGGAGCAAAGTTTGGGAAGATAAAAGACCGGGCATGTTTTTAGACGCACTCTATTTTGCAAACACAAAAGAGGGTATCGTTGTAGGCGACCCGGTAGACGGACAGTTTTTCCTTGCTACTACAGCTGATGAAGGCAATCACTGGAAAGAAATAAAACCTAATCGGCTTGCCAAAGCACAAGTTGGTGAAGTATTGTTTGCTGCAAGCGGATCCAATATCATCCTACACAAAAGCAAGCCGGTTTATGTTACCGGCGGCACCCATTCGCATCTGATTATCGGAACAAAAAAAAATCCATTACCCGTCAACAAGCCCCAACCCTCTGCGGGCATGAATGCCCTAGCCCTTTCTTCGGATGGAAGAATCATCATGGTGGGCGGTGATTATCTGAAAGATCATTTGAGCAAGGACAATTGCTTTCTGACGGACGACTGGGGGAAAACCTGGATCTACCCCGCTGCGGCTCCAAATGGATATAAAAGTTCTGTTGCCTGGCTGAGTGAAAAAAAATGGATCAGTTGTGGCACGTCAGGAGTAGATATCAGCATCAATCATGGAATGACCTGGGAAACAATTTCGAATCAAAGTTTTAATGTCGTACAAAAAGCAAAAAATGGAAATCAAATTATCTTAGTTGGGAAGAATGGTTTCATAGCTCGTTATGCCGAATAAAATGTCAGACTGAACTGCATCATGCTGCCTCCTGACGATCCTTCTTTATTTCACTTCGCCACGCAGATATTTTGCCTGAAAAATCACGCATGCATATTCACATTCACGACCAAACTACACTCCGGGAAATTCAAGAGGTTTTTTCCACTTTCTATCCGCATTTAAGATTGCGTTTTTATCAACACCCACACAAGGCATTTGAGTTATCGAGTGAACGACAAAGATTATCGGAAGATTTAACCATAGCAGAATGCCGTCATACTCATATAGATGGTATATTGGATATCATGCCCGATCAAAGAGTAGCACAGGTTGAAGATGAGTTGCTGAAAAAATTTGGTTTATCAGCACAGGTATTGAAAAAGGAAAAATCGGAATGGGTGCAAACCATCGGACTAGATTCCTATAGCCTGAAAGAAGTAAATGAATTCAGCAAAAACGATTCGGATGAATACCTGATCAGAGATTATGATGCGGGATTTGAAGGAGGTGTTTTTTAAATTACTCCGGAAACGCATGTCGTTTGTTCGGTAATAAATTGGCTTCATCCCAGGGTATCAGTTCGGCAAAAGGTCTTTTTCGCTCCTTACAATCCGACAATTTACAGTGCGGACAACTATATTCCATACAAGGATCCGTATGCATGAAGAACTCAATGCTTCCTCCTTCAAATTGGCTATTCAGTTCTTTATCCATTTCCGATATAATATCATGTACTTGCGTGAGTGAATAATAAAAAGGAAGGGTAATATGACAATCTACATGATAAAAATTTCCATAACGCTGAACCCGTAAATTATGAATATCAATCCAGGTATCTTTCCGGTTCTTGTTCAATACTTGAATAATCTTCTGTACCATTTCCGGATCTGCTTCATCCATTAAACCGCTGATTGATTTACGCAACAAACGAAAACCGGTTACAACAATGATACTTCCCGCAACAATAGAAGCAACAGGATCAATCCATTGAATATGCGTGAAATAAATTAAACCGATGGCAATCACCACTCCGATGCTGGTGTAGCTGTCGCTCATGATATGCCTGCCATTCCCCTTCAGCGTAACACTGTTGAATCTTTTTCCTTTGTTCACCAGCAAGTAGCCGAGTAATAAATTCGCAATGCCGGTTCCGGTCATCAGCCAAAAACTAAATCCGGACTCTTGCAGCTGTTGCGGCTGTATCAGCAAATGAACCGCTTCAAACAAAATCAGAATGCCTGCCAGTAAAATCATGGCGCCTTCAAAGCCGATGGAGAAGAATTCAATTTTCCCATGCCCATAAGGATGCTCCTTATCTCTCGGCTTGGCAGATAAATAAATACTATACCATGCGAAAGCGGAACCTACTACATTGATGATGGACTCCAAGGCATCGGAAAGAATGACCAGTAAATCAGTCACATACCAGGCAAAAAATTTAACACCGCAAAGGAGCAGACTGACAAAAAAAGACAGGCGGATATAAAAAAGTTCTTTGGTATTCAAAGCAATCGTTTTGGTCTTCTAATTAAGCAACATACCCAAAAAATAAATACGCCATCACAATAGCAGTCAGCATTCCAACTAAATCAGCCAGCAACATGGCTCCTACCGCATAGCGCGTTTGCCGAACAGCAACGGATCCGAAATACACTGCAATCACATAAAAAGTTGTATCGCTGGATCCCTGCAAAATACAGGCAAGTCGTCCGGCGAAAGAATCCACTCCAAAAGTTTGCATGGTATCAAACATCATCCCGCGCGCTCCGCTTCCGCTGAGTGGCTTGATCAAAGCAGTCGGCAATCCATCCACAAAGCGGGTGTCTGTTCCCAGCCAGACAAACAATTGCCTGCATCCACTCATCACCATTTCAAAAGTGCCACTGGTGCGCAGCATACTGATAGCTACCAGCATGCCCACGAGATACGGAATGATTCTTACCGCTGTTTCAAAACCTCCTTTGGCACCTTGTATGAATGCGTCAAAGAGATCAATTTTTTTATACAAACCTCCCGTTATCACAATTAAAAAAATAAACAAGAGCAATCCGTTACTCAGCAGTTTGGAAAAAGATTGCATGCCCTCCGCATTCAACGAAGTAAGATACACCACCAGCAATGCGACTAGTGATGAGATCCCCAGCACCCATCCTAAAATAGCAGGTTGCCATAATTTTATTTTTTGTTTGACGGAAACAATAATCATTGCTGCTAAAGTAGCGGCAAAAGTTGCCACCATACACGGGACAAAGATATCCGTTGGATTTTCTGCTTTCAGTGAAGCACGTGCGGCAATAATGCTGACCGGAATCAGCGTAAGTCCGGAAGCGTGCAAACATAAAAACATAAGCTGCGCATTACTGGCTTTTTCTTTTTGCGGATTCAGCTCCTGCAAACTTTCCATTGCTTTTAATCCGAACGGGGTAGCGGCATTATCAAGATTTAAGAGATTCGCGCTGAAATTCATCATCATGTGTCCAAACGCAGGATGACCTTTGGGTACTTCCGGAAATATTTTGGTAAAAAAGGGAGCAATGAGTCGCGATAAAAAACGAATGCCCCCTGCCTTTTCCGCAATAGACATTAGTCCCATAAATAGCGCCATGATGCCGACCAGATTCAAACAAATGGTTACTGCGCCCTTACAGGTTTCAATCAATCCATCTGTATGTGTGAGATTGGCAGCATCATCGGCTTTACCCACTACCATCCAGTAAAAAATATCCTGATACTCCGGCAGGGTAAAAAAACGAATGAGCGCAGCAACAATCGCCACGATGATGAACGAACTCCAGATTCTGCTTAATGCCATAATGGAAAGTTGATTCGTTGATACGTTTATTTGTTGATTCGTTGGATGCTTGGGAGTTTAGATAACGAAGATAGGAGTTTATAGCTTGATTCGTTATTCGTCCATTGTTTCTCGTTTTTCGAAAAGCGAATATCGAACAACGAGCAACGAATACCGCAACAACCTCCAACCAACAACAGTTTAACTGTTAACCTCCCTATCTTTGCAAACTCAAAAAAATATTTATGGGATTAAAAGCGGGTATCGTAGGTCTCCCCAATGTCGGAAAATCCACTTTGTTCAATGCGGTCAGCAACAGTGCAAAAGCACAGGCCAGCAATTACCGTTTCTGTACCATTGAGCCCAATGTAGGACTGGTAGATGTCCCCGATGAAAGACTGCAACAGCTTGCCGCATTGGTGCAGCCGGAAAAAATCGTTCCTGCCCAAATTGAAATCGTGGACATTGCCGGTCTGGTAAAAGGCGCTAGCAAAGGAGAAGGATTAGGGAATAAATTTCTCGCCAATATCCGTGAAGTAGATGCTATCATTCATGTAATCCGTTGCTTTGAAGATGAGAACGTATTGCGGGAAGAAGGTGCCATTAATCCGGTAGGCGATAAAGAAATCATTGATACGGAATTGCAGTTGAAGGATCTGGAAACCGTAGAAAAGAAAATACAACGCATCGAAAAACAAGCCAAAGCCGGAGATGTGAAAGCCAAAGCAGAACTGGAAGTACTGCTGAAATGCAAGTCTTGTCTGGAACAGGGAAAAAGTGTACGCACTTTAGACCTGAACAGCGCTGAGCTCCCTGCTATCGCAGACTCTTTTCTCCTTACCGCCAAACCGGTATTATATGTGGCGAATGTAGATGAAGCAAGCATGCATACCGGCAATAAATTCTCTGAGGCACTGGCAGCTGCTGTGAAAGAAGAAGGCGCAGAGATGATTGTAATGAACAATACCATTGAAGCTCAAATCAGTGAAATGGAAGATGCAGATGACAAGCAATTGTTCATGGATGAATATAAAATGACAGAGCCCGCCCTGAATCGTTTGATTCGCAGCACCTATCAGCTACTCAATCTGCAGACCTACTTCACCGCCGGGGTGCAGGAAGTACGCGCCTGGACTTTCCACAAGGGCTGGAAAGCGCCACAATGCGCGGGCGTCATTCATACCGATTTCGAAAGAGGTTTCATCAAAGCGGAAGTAATTGCCTTCAGCGATTATATGCAGTATAAAACGGAAGCCGCTTGTCGGGAAGCCGGCAAACTACGAATTGAAGGAAAAGAATACTTGGTGAAAGATGGAGATGTGATGCATTTCAGATTTAATGTATAAAAAAAGCCGCAGTGTGGAAACTGCGGCTATAATTCAATTTAAGAATAATCTGTCAACGAGTAAGCGTAATAGTTGTCTCGGTAGTAACAGTATCCCCCATTACCGTTTCTGTTTCTTTCTGATACAAAACCAAACTATTGGCTGTTAAAGATTGTATGGTTAAAACAGTAGGGTCAGTGGTAAAATCATCACCATCAGCAACCGTCAAAGTAGAACCGGAGATTTTATACTTATCAGTGGTGCAAGGATCTCCTGTAATGCAAGCAGTTGCAGTACCGTCAGATTTAAACTCTATAGTACCGGATAAGGGTACGTTCTGTTCAGCTGGCGGTTCTGGGGGGGCTGTATATTTAACTTTAGCACCGGCAATCGTCCATTTCCCAATAATAGAGGCTGCATTCGTTCCTCCTGAATTGGAATCTTTCTTACAAGAGATTTGTGATAGACTTACAAAAACAAATAACAGTAGTGCAAGATTTTTCATGCTCATAACATTTTTTAGTTTATAAAAATTTAATACAGAGCAATAATAATGTATTTATCCCAAATTGTATAGAAAAAAGCAAAAAAGAAAGAAATTATTTAAACAATTTAGAAACCAATTACTTTTTTGCGTATTTCTTCTTGAACTTGTCAATACGTCCTGCCGTATCTACCAGTACATTTTGTCCGGTAAAGAAAGGGTGGCTGGTATTGGAAATCTCCAGTTTAATGACAGGATACTCATTCCCGTCTTCCCATTTTACCGTTTCTTTTGAATTGGCAGTGGAACGGGTGAGAAAAGAATAACCATTACTCATGTCTTTAAAAACGACGAAACGGTAATTGGAGGGATGTAACTCTTTTTTCATAATTCATTGATTTTGTGCACGATTCCGACCGTGCGGATTTTTTAAGGAGAGCAAAGATAGGAAATGTGGCCATAGTTGCCAAAAGAATAGATTTAGGATCGCATATTCTCATATTGAAGGGGAATGCCCAGGCCCCAGCCTTTCGATGCCTGTATAACCTCCTGCAGGTCATCAATTTTTTTACCAGTTACCCGTACCAGATCGTCCTGAATGGACGCCTGCACCTTCAGCCCGCTCTCCTTGATTTGTTTGACAATCTTCTTGGCATCTTCCTGACGGAGTCCGTTGCGCACACTCACTTCCTGTTTCAACAGCTTCCCGCTTTGAAAGGGCGACTTGCTCTGATCAAAAGCCTCCGGGGCAATACCTTGTTTATGAGCCCTGCTAATCAGCACATCCATCAGCTGACGCAATTTCATGTCATCTTCCACTTCAATGGAAATTTTAAATTCTTTTTTATTCAGGTCAATCACCACATGACTTCCCTTGAAATCAAATCGGTTGGTTATTTCTTTGAGTGTTACATTCACGGCATTATCCAATGCCTGAGCATCCACCTTGGAAACCATATCAAATGAAGGCATAAAAATTATTTATCTGTAAATGTACATTATTCTTCAAAGTGATACTATAATAGACAAACACTCGTAAATTTCTTTCTTCCTACCTTCGCAAAGGGAAATTCATAAACGTATGAAGTCCATTACCTCGGTTGCCTGCATTAAAAATTGAAATTTATGTCGCACGCTCATGCAGCCGGTTTGCAGCAATTTAAAAATCAGGTAGGACTGAAATTCCAGCTCTACAATAGTCTTTTTACCGCACTTCCCTTTCATCGCATTGAGCGGACGGGGATTTTGTTATCTCTTTTGCTGACCAATTGCGAAGATGGTTTCAGGAAAAATATGAGTCCGACCGAAATTCTGGAGGATTTTTTCAAACGACATACCGGCTTTCATTCCGAACAGGAACAACTCGATTTGTTATTCCGTTTTGTGCAATATGCCGAGCGCCAAATCGTGTTGTTTGATGCACTTGAAGACGCTTCCTTCAGAGAAGTGAATGACATGCAAGGAATCGGCACCATCAAACAATTAATCAATGATGCGGTTGGTTCAGCAAAACAAAAAGAATTGATTGACAAACTTAGTGATTACGAAATTCGGCTCGTACTCACAGCCCATCCGACTCAATTTTATCCGGGTTCGGTTTTGGGCATCATCAATGATCTGGCAAAAGCACTTGCAGAAAATAATACGGCACAGATCAATACCTACTTGCAGCAATTGGGCAAAACCCCATTTCTGAAACGGCAAAAGCCAACCCCGTTTGATGAAGCCGTTAGTTTAATCTGGTATCTGGAAAATGTGTTTTATGCCGCCGCAGGAAAAATTTTTGCTTCGATTAAAAATGCACTCGACCTCGATCCGCTCAATACCCCACCGATGATTCGTATGGGCTTCTGGCCGGGTGGCGACAGAGACGGGAATCCTTTTGTAACGACAGAAACAACCTTAAAAGTTGCGGCAGCACTCAGAGGTTCTATTATCAAATGTTACTATCTGGATGTACGCAAACTAAAACGCCGACTCACTTTCAAAGGAGTGGATCATCTGCTGGCAGCCCTGGAACAAAAACTCTACGATAATATTTTTATTCCCGGTTATACTACTTCGCTTACGCAGGAAGAAATTCTGAACGCTTTACAGGAAATCAGAAACATTCTCATTTATCAGCACAATGGTTTATTTGTACAACAGGTAGAATCACTGATTGGAAGAGTGCAACTTTTTGGTTTGCATTTTGCATCTCTTGATGTCCGCCAGGACAGTTCCATGCATCATAAAGTATTGCAGACACTCAAAAACAAAGAGGAGAAACTGAACTTTGAACTGCTACCCGATTTCAAAGTTAATGATGCCTTAATTGCAGAGGAGTCTATTGTAAAAGATACGCTTGAAACCATGAAAGCCATTCGTTCCATTCAGCAGATGAATGGAGAGGCGGGCTGCCATCGGTATATCATTAGTCAGTGCCAGAGCGCCGATCAAGTATTGGAGGTTATGCAACTCTTCCATATCTCAGGTTGGGAACCGAGCGAGTTGAATATAGATATTGTTCCACTCTTCGAAACCATTGATGATTTAACCCATGCAGGTGATATCATGAGACAGCTCTATGAACATCCATTGTATGCAACGCATTTGAAAAGGAGAAAGAAAAAACAAACCATCATGCTGGGCTTTAGTGATGGCACTAAAGACGGCGGTTATCTGATGGCGAACTGGAGTATCTATAAAGCGAAAGAAGCCCTAACGCAACTATCCAGACAATATGAAGTGGATGTTATCTTCTTCGACGGAAGAGGCGGTCCACCCGCCAGAGGTGGTGGTAAAACGCATAAGTTTTATGCTTCGATGGGTAAGAATATTTCGAATAAAGAAATTCAGCTTACCGTACAAGGACAAACAGTGAGTTCTAATTTCGGCACCACCGATGCAGCGCAGTACAATATGGAACAACTACTGAGCGCCGGCATCAGCAATGATTTATTCACCGGAGGAAGAAAAGAATTCAGCGAAGCTGAAGAAATGCTCATACAAGAATTGTCGGAAAAAAGTTATGAGTCGTATATCGCCTTAAAAGAGCATCCGTACTTCATGCAATATCTGGTGGAAACCAGTCCGCTGCGCTTCTACAGTGATACCAATATTGCGAGTCGTCCCACCAAACGCGGTACGTCCACCCGACTGGAATTAAAAGATCTTCGTGCTATTCCTTATGTGGGCGCATGGAGTCAGCTCAAACAAAATGTAACGGGATATTATGGTTTAGGCACTGCCTTACAGCAAATGGATGCCGCCGGAAAATTTTCAATGGTGCAGGATTTATACCGGCAATCTTTGTTCATCAAAACATTGATTGACAATTGCGAGATGGCGATGAAGAAATGCTATTTCCCCTTAACAGCATACATGGCAGATCATCCTGTTTATGGAGTAATATGGAACATGATTTTTGAAGAATATGAGCTCACCAAAAAATATATACTGAAATTAAGCGGGAAGAAAGAATTGATGGAAGATTATCCGGTGGATGCCCTCTCTGTTCAGATGAGGGAAAGAATTGTGCTGCCACTGATTACGATTCAGCAGTTTGCCCTTGCACAATATCGAGCCATGCAGGAAAGCAGAAAGAAAAATGAATTGTTGCCGGTATATGAAAAACTGATTATCCGTTCTTCTTTCGGCATCATCAATGCAGCGAGGAATTCAGCGTAACGAATAACGAATATTATCTGTTTGATAACACTTTTCGAATTAGATTTGCTTCACTCTTACAACGATTGAGGATGCCTTTACATTCGATTATTATTTGTTTATTCGTTTTTTACACTGCTCCTGCATTAGGACAACATATTTCTATTGTATCCAAAAAACAAGCGGGTAATTTCATTTTCACATTGCCTTTAGAATCGTCATCAGCTATTTCAAATGAAACTGCACTTCAGATAGAAGCAAAAGGCCCTATTGAAGGAGATCGGAATGGAAGCATCCTTTTTAGAGGTAGTGTAAAAAAGAAAAAACTTTCAGGTCAATGGGTTAGCTATCATCGTAATGGGAATATGCTTGATTCAGGATATTTCGTAAAAGGAATCCCCGATGGCATCTGGAAGGTATGGGATCGCAATGGGATACTGATTCATAAAAGAAAATATGATGCAGATCTTTTTTTCAGGGTGCTGGAGGAAATAAAAACAAAGCATCCCAGGTATCAGAAATATGTTTTGACCAAACAATATTTAAAAGAAGGAAAAAGTATTTTGCATTTCATGAAAGCCGCTTACTCATTTAACAATACTAAATTACCTTCGGTTAATACTCTGGAAGCATTAGTCTTACACAATAACGATAAACCACATCTTTATCATCCTCCTTTTATTTCCTGTCTTCACGATGGTGAATTCACAGATTATACCTCAAGCGGCGCAATTACAGATTCAGGGTACTACCAAAACGGACTCAAAGAACATATTTGGATCCATTACAACTACAGAAAAGCAGAAACTGAAAAAGGAGCGTACCGGAAAGGAAAAAAAATCCATGCCTGGAAAACATATGATGATTCCGGACAATTGAAACACGTTCGTTTCTATTCAGAAGAAGGCAAACTCGAATGGGAAAAAGACAAATAGTGTTCCCCGCTCAGATTTGCAACTCAAAAAAAGATTCATTCCTGTTTGCTTACCTTAATTTTGCAGAAATTCTCGCTTATGTCATTGGTAAGAGTAGGGCTGGTGCAAATGAGTTGTACTGCCGAAAAAGACAACAATCTCGCTAAAGCGATAGAAAGAATCAAAGCCGCTGCTGCCAAGGGAGCGCAGATTGTTTGCCTGCAGGAGCTGTTCACTTCTCTCTATTTCTGCGATGAAGAAAATCATGATAACTTTTCTTTAGCGGAATCCATTCCCGGGCCTTCAACGGATATACTCTCAAAACTTGCCAATGAATTAAAAGTAGTAATCATTGCCTCTTTGTTTGAAAAAAGAGCGCAGGGTTTGTATCACAACACAACAGCGGTATTGGATGCGGATGGCACTTATCTGGGCAAGTATAGAAAGATGCATATACCGGATGATCCGGCCTATTATGAAAAGTTTTATTTTACCCCCGGTGATTTAGGATATAAAGTTTTCAAAACAAAATATGCGAGCATCGGCGTATTGATCTGTTGGGATCAGTGGTATCCGGAAGCTGCGCGCATAACAGCATTGATGGGAGCCGAAATTCTTTTCTATCCCACCGCCATCGGCTGGGCGACTTCACAGGATGAAGTAACCAACAAAGAGCAATACAATGCCTGGCAAACCATACAGCGTAGTCATGCCGTTGCCAATGGAGTACATGTAGTTAGTGTGAATCGTGTGGGTTTTGAACAGGAAGGTCGCATGCAATTCTGGGGCGGATCTTTCATCAGCAATCCATTCGGAACTGTTTTATATCAAGGCAGCCACGATCAAGAAGAAGTACAGGTAGAAACACTGGATTTAAGCAAGACAGATCAATACAGAACACACTGGCCTTTTCTGCGCGACAGAAGAATTGATTCTTATCAGCCCATTACCAAAAGATATTTGGATGAAGGATAATATTTTGATGCATACACCGAAAGAACTCGGTTATTATTTCCCCGCAGAATTTGCCCCGCATGAAGCTACCTGGTTAAGCTGGCCGCATAAGGAAGCCAGCTGGCCCGGAAAGATTGATGCCATTTATCCTTACTATGCTTCTTTCATCAAAGTGATAGCTCAAGGAGAAAAAGTCTGCATCAATGTAGCAGATGAAAAAATGAAAGCATTTGCAATGCAACATTTGGAAAAGGTTGGAGCGGATATGGGACAGATTCAATTTTATTTACATCCTACCAATGATGCCTGGTGTCGAGATCACGGACCTGCTTTTCTGATTAATCCAAATGCGGAACAAAAAAAAGTGATTGTTGACTGGGGCTATAATGCCTGGGGCAATAAATACCCCCCCTATGATTTGGATGATGTGATTCCAACATTGATTGGAAAAGAAAAAAATATTCCCGTGTTTCATCCCGGCATCGTGATGGAAGGAGGCAGTGTTGAATTTAATGGGAAAGGAACTTTACTTACTTCAACTGCATGCCTGCTAAACCCCAATCGCAATCCGCATTTGAATCAAGAGCAGATTGAAAAATATCTACACGATTATTATGGTGTAGATCAGATATTGTGGGTGGATGAAGGAATTATTGGCGATGATACCGATGGACATATTGACGATACCGTTCGTTTTGTGAATGAGGATACCGTATTGACAGTGATAGAAGAAAATAAGTCAGACGAGAATTATGAATTGCTTCAAACGAATCTGAAGCAATTGAAAGCAATGCGTTTACTCAATGGCAAGCAGTTGAATATTGTGGAGTTGCCTATGCCTGATCCGGTGATATATGAAGATCAGCGACTGCCCGCTTCTTATGCCAATTTCTATATCAGCAATCATGCTGTTATTGTGCCTACCTTCCAATGCAAAAAAGATGATCTTGCTTTACAAATTATCAGTGATTGCTTTAAAGATCGTGCCGTCATCGGTATTGATTCTACCGATATCATCTGGGGATTGGGTAGTTTTCATTGCCTGAGTCAGCAGGAACCGGCGGTATGAAAAAGAATCGTTTTTCGTTGATCGTATCCTTTCCGATTGACGGGTAACGAACAACGATAAACGATTTATTCCGCCTTAAATAAAAAGCCCCCTATAGAAATAGGAGGCGATTCTTACGATTGCTTGCCTTAAATCGTTCTTAGAATTTATATACAGCAGCCAGGATAAAACTTACTGCACTTGTTACAACTCCTCCGGTTGTATTTGAATAGATTGGCTGGGCAGCCGATTCGTATCTAATCTCAGGGATTAGCGTGAATCCATCTACCTTATAATTTGCCGAAAGGGTGTTGGCTAGGATGTTTGTACCCAATCCTTTTACTCCTTTCTCATCATTAAAATATTCACTTCTTAGAGTAATACCGAAGTTGGATAGTGGATCATAATTATAATATCCCGCAATTCCCCACCAATTTTGTCCGTCAACATTAATCTTAGTCACACCATCCCAAGCGTTAGAATGGTTGATAGTTGCATTGAGACCCAAGCTCGACTTTTTATTGATTGTAGCAGTTGCTACAAGGTCAAATTGATTGATAATGGAAGTATCCGGAGCTTTTCCTCCTACATAGTTAGCATAAATTTTTACATTGTCTGAAGCCGCTAAACTATACTGGGCGATTACAAATTTTTTATTGATTTGTCCAGCTGCAGGGATGCGAAAGTCGGTAGCATTACTCAACCCAATCATGAATCCGCTTTTCCCTTTTGCATATTCAGCTTTGAGCCCGGTATGGGTAAATGGGCCGTTAGTGAACATGTAGCTCATGCTGTAATTGCGGTTTAATTGAGGATCAACCAATTCATATCCAACATGAGTTGCCCAGCTACCGGCTGTAAATTTAAGCCCTTCAGCAGGGGCATAACTAATATATGCCTGTTTAATAGCTGAAAGTGTACCTGCGTCATTGTATGCAAATTCTGCAGCACGTGTTCCAAAACCGAGATCAGCAACGACCGAAACTTTGGGAGTATTGTACTCAAATTTAACCGAAGCCATACCAAGCGAAAAAGCACTGTGCGAATTTGTAAAGCTGGTTCGGTTGTTACTTGCTTGTTTATTAAGGTCATATCTGTAATAAAGATCAGCTGAACCCGTAACTGACAAAGATGGCTTTGGTTGCTCTTCTTCGTTATATACAGAAGTGGAGAAATAAGTTTCAGAATCTTTATCAGCAGCAGCCATTTGAGCTGTAGCTGATAAATAAAACATAATCATAATCAAGAGTGATGTGCATTTTTTTTGTAACATTGTTAAGCATTTTAAATGTGAATAGAGGGTACAGCCGGTGAACTTTGTCCAGAAGCTCATCATAAAGGCTGTACCTTTTTAATAGAGAATTTTTAAATTTCAGCAGGTACAGATTCTTCTTTGAGAGATCCGTTTTTCACCAACAAATGGCCTTGAATGTATTTTTCGTCATGTTGAGTGGCATCCAACCCAAGTTCTTCTTCTTCTTCCGTAACACGGAGTGGAAGGATAAAGTTGATAAACTTAAAAATCAGGAAAGAAACAACAAAGCTGTAGGTAACTGCTAAAGCCATACCTTTCAACTGAATTAAAAACTGGCCATCGAGCACCAGAGCATTAACCGTTTTACTACCAAAGATTCCTGTTAACAACATACCTGTAATACCTCCTAATCCATGACAGGCAAATACGTCTAACGGATCATCAAGTTTAGTTTTACTTTTCAAGAATTCAGCTACAATATTTGAAATAATTGCAGCAAGAAAACCTATGAATAATGACTGAGGTACCCCCACAAAACCTGCAGCGGGCGTAATGGCCACCAAGCCGACTACAGCACCGATACAGAATCCCAAAACAGATGGTTTTTTTCCACGAATCACATCCAGAAACATCCAAGCTAATCCGGCAGCAGCTGCAGCAGTATTGGTTGTGGCAAATGCATATACCCCTAATGCACCAGCTCCGACGGCACTTCCCGCATTAAATCCAAACCAACCGAACCAAAGCAACCCGGTGCCGATCAGTACGTAAGGAATATTTGCAGGCTGATGAAGTCCGATCGTTTTACGAGGTTTAAGTACCAGCGCTCCTGCTAATGCTGCCATCCCGGCAGAAATGTGAACAACAGTACCACCTGCAAAATCAAGAACACCCCACTTAAACATGATCCCATCAGGATGCCATGCCATATGCGCCAACGGAGCATATACCAGTACTCCGAACAGAACAATAAACAAGGAGTAGGCAGTAAAGCGGATTCTCTCCGCAACGGCTCCCACTACAAGACCAGGGGTAATGATTGCAAACATCAGTTGAAAAAAAGCAAATAATGGAAGCGGGATGGTTGCCGCTAAACTCCAGGGTTCGCCGTTCATTACATCCTTAAAAAAAAGAAAAGTGGTCGGATCGCCTATCACACCATTAATTGATTTTCCAAAACACAAACTAAATTGTACCACAATCCAAAGCACCGAAATGATTCCGGCAGAAACGGTACTCTTAATCATGGTGGAGAGCACATTCTTTCTGCCCACCATACCGCCGTAAAAAAAGGCAAGCGCAGGCGTCATTAAAAAAACAAAGGCACAAGAAACCAACATCCAGGCAATATCGCCGCTGTTATAGGTGTATTTAGGAGTAGCTCCATCATCACCTAAAACTGAAGCAGGATCGAAGGAAGCCGATGGAGTAACAAAAATCGCAGCAATAGCTACCCCCATGAGCAGAAGAAAGGGAATAACTGATTTTGTTGTAATCTTACTCATAATCTTCAAATTTTAGTCGTAATAAAAAATTGTTTACTTAATGATGTAAAATTATTTACAAAATACACTAATAGCCGTTATTTTTATACATATTTTTATTTTTAATGTATTTATTAACGAATGTTATTGTGAAAGTTTATAGTATTATTTATTAAACTCTATTGAAAAACTAATTGAATATCAGTTGTTTTTGAGTAATAATTGACTTTAGTACGAGAGGAAAGCAGGAATAGACAGAAGAAAAGAAATTACGTATACTATTTTTTATAATATGTAATGAAGGCTATTTCGATTCAACAACGGGCAAGCCATGCTTTGCGGATGCCTGCAATAGAATTCGCTGACCAGTTTGTAAAGAATGGTCAGAAGGAATTATAAAATTCACTAAGACATTGGCAACTGTACAACAAGTTACCAACCAAAAGGATCCCTTAAAAAGTAAATTTGTTATGGTAACAGGCAATCCGGATTCATTAGCTGAAATAGATAGATGCTCCGGCCTGAACATTATTTTTTGACCCGCTGCTATATCAAAATCAGATTGGGTTAACTGCATGGCAATCGGAGCATTTAACAGATTATAATCCCCCAGCAATCCGGCCACATTTTCATTGATTGGATGATAATACAAATGCGAAGGCTTGCCTGCCTGCAAAACCGTTCCCTTCTCCATTACCACCAAATGATCAGCCCAGCCTAACAAATCAGCGGCATCATGTGAAACCAGAATAAATGAAACTGACAATTTTGTTTCAATCTCATTCAGCATCTGCATAATACTGCGCTTCTGATGCAGATCCAGATTGGAAAAAGGCTCATCCAGCAACAACCACTTGGGGTCGGCTAGCAAGATCCGCGCCAGCGCTACGCGCTGGCGCTCCCCTCCCGATAACGCATCTGTTCTGCGTTCCAATAAATGTCCAACCACACAACATGCAATCACTTCACGACTCCTTTCTGCCCCTACTTTATTCGACATCTCCAGCAACTCCCACACAAAATAATTGTTGCGCAACTCATAATGCTGCGATAAATAACCAATCAATGAATGACCTGCAATTAATTTTTCATTTGGCCCCAATACCCTGCTATCCCCTACCCAAATCTTCCCCGCATCAGGCTGTATGAAACCGGCTAACATTTTAAGCAAGGTAGTCTTACCGGATCCGGTACTCCCCATCATGGCAATCCTGCGATAATTCCCGGTATCAAAAGAAAAATGATCAAACAACATCTGATCATTTCTGCGTAAACATAATCCTTCTGCTTTAAGTGGCAACATAACGACAGTATATTTAAGGAGCTAGTCGTTCAATGATCCATTGTCCCGATTCATTCCTGTATTGAATCCGATCATGCATGCGATTGGGTCGCCCCTGCCAGAATTCTATCCGCTCCGCTATCACCCGATACCCTCCCCAATGAGCAGGCACCGGTATTGTTCCTTCCTTAAACTTTGCTTCATAGATCTGATAATTATTTTCCAGCCATACTTTATCTTCCACCACCCTGCTCTGTGGTGAAGCCCAGGCGCCGATTCGACTGCCCTCCGGACGACTATTGAAATACTCGGCTGTTTCTTCCGCACTAACTTTTTCTACCGATCCCGCTATGCGAACCTGTCGTTCCAACTCCTTCCAAAAAAACAATAACGAACAATAAGGATGCTCGGATAACTGTTTCGATTTCGCGCTTTCATAATTGGTATAAAATACAAATCCTGCCGTATCAAATCCTTTGAGTAATACTGTCCTCGCCTCCGGTCTGCCCTGCTTATCCGCTGTTGCCAGCGTCATCGCATTCGGCTCCTCGATGCCAGCCTTCAGCACCTCGTCCCACCATTTAGAAAATTGTGTAAGAGGATCAGCAGCAACCAGTTTTTCATCCAACGCATCAAGCGTATAGCTTTTACGAATATCAGCCGGATTCATGAATAGAGACATAAAAATATTTTGAACAACAAAATTGGGATTTTAATTAATAATTAGTGATTAATAATTAATAATAATCGGAGAATATACAATTCTGTCAATAAAACTATCTTGCAGTATGGAAAATAAAGTCTTTTTACAATTAGCGCTCATTCTGGGCGGAGCACTGCTTTTAGGATTAGTAATCAGAACATGGATTATTCCCTTCCTCTTTAAAATTGCTAACAAGACAAAACAACAAGGAGACAACCTAATTTTAAAATCATTCAAAAAATGGATTTTGGTGCTCATGCTCGCACTAGGTTTTTATGTTGGGGAAAAAAATATCCCCATGTCAGATAAATATCATGTGTGGATTAATCAGTCCATCCTGCTCTTCTATATTTTCTGTGCTACCCTCATGACAGCGGAAATTGTATCGGGCATGATTCGTGTAAAAACACATGAAGCTGAATCCACAGTACCCTCCTCTTCCATCATCAACAAAATGGCAAGGGTGATCATCTATGGACTTGGTCTTGTATTGATGTTGCAAACGGTTGGCATTTCAGTAGCACCCATCCTAACTGCAATGGGTGTTGGAGGTCTGGCGGTAGCACTTGCCTTACAAGATACCCTCTCCAATCTATTCGCAGGTTTGCAAATCATCGCTTCCGGCAAAATCAATCGTAAAGATTTCATCCGACTCGATAATGGACAAGAAGGATTTGTGGAAGACATCAGCTGGAGAATTACCACCATCCGCAATGCCGCAGATCAGGTGATCATTGTTCCCAACGCGAAGTTGTCGAACATGATTACCACCAACTATCTCCTCGAGAAAAAAAATTTTACCGCTCATACGGATGTCTTTATTGAGCGCAGCAACGATCTCAGAAAAGTAGAGACGGTCACACTGGAAGTAGCTTCCCAAACGCTGGAACAGGTAACAGGCAAAGCTGCTGCCGGAGAAGTAGCCGTTCGCTTTCATAAGTTTGGAGAGAACAGTGTGGAAATGAAAGTAAATTTTACCGTGCATGAATTCGCACAGCAATCACTCATTGTGCATCGCTTCATCCTTCAACTCAAAGAACGCTTCGAAGCGGAAGGCATTCGAATGGCGAATCCGGTGAAAGCGTAAGAGGGATTTTTTATTAGTGATGACCAATTAATATTTGCAAAAGAATGTTTTTTTGTTTTAGGAATCAGCACTTGGAAGTTTAAAGAAAATGAAGGAAAAGATAAAAAAATACGCTCATGGGGCAGCAGTTGTGGGAATTTTATTTTCCTCTTTAAATTCATTGGCGCAAACAACTGTTGTTTCGGATACCTTACCGAAAAACAAAATACTCTCTGAAATTGTCATCACCGGAACCCGCACCTATAAAAGACAAACAGAAAGTCCGGTCATTGTAAGCGTCATCAATCAAAAAACTTTATACAACCTGCAGGCCTGTAATTTGGCGGAGGGATTGAAATTTCAACCGGGCTTACGCATCGAAACCAATTGTCAAACCTGTAACTACACGCAATTAAGGATGAATGGTTTGCAGGGCGGTTACAGTCAGATACTCATCAACGGCCGACCGCTTTTTAGTCCACTGATGAGCCTCTACAGTATGGAACAGATTCCGGCAAACATGATTGAACGTATTGAAGTCGTGCGGGGGGGCGGTTCTTCCCTTTACGGTTCCAGTGCCATCGGCGGCACTGTCAATGTCATAACGCGCCTCCCGCAAAAAAATGGATTTGAATTACAATCTTTCTATCAGCATACGGGGAATCAATCATCCGATTGGATAAGCGGCGGCAATGCAACATTGGTGAAGGAAAATGGCAAGGCAGGCACTACGTTTTTTTTCAACACCCGTAACCGAGATGATTATGACGCTAACAAA